>NZ_QMEV01000062.1 GCF_003284935.1 Mycobacterium colombiense | reverse complement strand
CGCCGCCGAGCAGCCGTAGCAGGAAGGCCTGCTCGGTGTCGGTGGCGGCCGCGAACAACGCGTTCAGCAGCGCGGCGCGGCGCGCCTGCGCGCCCTTGCCCGACACCGCGCCGATCTCGGCGAACGTGGCGTCGACCCCGCCGACGGTGAGCGAGGCGTGCGGGGCAGCGGGCGGGCGGGAGCGCAGCGCCGCCCAGCCCACGCCGATCTGGCGTTGCCGCAACTCACCGGACAGCCACGACACGATGACGGCCACCAGCGCGGCGTCCGGCGCGGCGCGGCGCAGCAGGTCGGCGATGTGGGCCACTTTGGTCAGCCGCGACGACGTGCCCGAGACGTCGGATGACGTCGTGGCCACGTCGAGAAGGAGCACGGTTGTCAGCTTGGCATGGCTCGGTGACAGGCCTGGAGTGCGGACACGCTAGCGTGCCTACGTAACGTTACAGATTGCACAGGATCTGACAACCCAAGAAGGAGACGTCCGGATGGAGATCAACGGGAAGAAGGTCGTCGTCATCGGCGGCGCATCGGGAATGGGACGTGCGAGCGCCGAGCTGCTGCATGAACGCGGCGCGGACGTCGCCATCCTCGATCGCGAGGGCTCCGACGGGAAGACGGTCGCCGAGGGCGTCGGCGGCACCTTCTATCCCGTCGACGTCACCGACTTCACCGGCACCGAGGAGACACTGCAGGCCGCCGTCGACAAGCTCGGCGGACTGCACGTCGTGATCACCACCGCGGGCGGCGGTATCGCCAAGCGCACCCTGACCAAGTCCGGCCCGCACGACCTCGAATCCTTCCAGTCCGTGATCGACCTCAACCTCATCGCCACGTTCAACATCAGCCGGCTGGCCGCCGCACACATGGCCAAAAACGAGCCCGAGGACCCCGACACCGGTGAGCGCGGCGTCATCATCAACACCGCTTCCATCGCGGCGTACGAGGGTCAGATCGGCCAGGTCGCCTACACCGCCGCCAAGGCGGGCATCGCCGGAATGTGCCTGACCATGGCGCGCGACCTGGGCTCGGTGGGCATCCGGGTGCTGGCCATCGCCCCGAGCCTGTTCGCGACCGGTCTGACGCAGGGCATTCCGGATGAGTTCGCCACCCAGCTGACCAAGGACGCGGCGTTCCCCAAGCGCCTCGGCCGCCCCGAGGAGTACGCGAAGCTGGCCGCCGCCATCGTGGACAACCCGATGCTCAACGGGCAGTGCCTGCGGCTGGACGCCGGGCAGCGGTTCGCACCCAAGTAGCCCCCCGTTAGGGCCCTCCCCGCATTAAGTACACTCTTTAGGCAGCCGCCCCGCTTCCCCTCGAAGCGGGGCAGGCCCCCAGCTTCTGGGCGATCACACCCGGCTGGCATGCGGCGCGAGGAGGGCCCTCATGGGTATCGCAATAACCGACGACCATCGTGAACTGGCCGGGGTGGCCCGCGGGTTCTTGACCTCGCAGAAGGCGCGGTGGGCGGCGCGGTCGCTGCTCGACGCCTCGGATGAGCCCAGGCCCGGGTTCTGGCAGAACCTGGTGGAGTTGGGGTGGCTCGGCCTGCACGTCGCCGAAGAGTACGGCGGCTCCGGCTTCGGGCTGCCCGAACTCGTCGTGGTGATCGAAGAACTCGGCCGTGCGGTGGCGCCTGGGCCTTTCGTGCCCACCGTGATCGCGTCCGCCGTGATCGCCAACGACGGTACCGCCGAACAGAAGTCGCGGCTGCTGACCGGTCTGATCGATGGGACCGTCACCGCGGGCATCGGGCTGGACAGCCAGGTGCGGGTCAACGACGGGGTGGCCGAGGGTGAGGCCGGAATCGTGTTGGGCGCCGGGCTGGCCGAGCTGTTGCTGATCGCCGCCGGCGACGACGTGCTGGTGCTCGAGCGTGACCGCGACGGTGTGGCGGTCGAGGTGCCGGAGAACTTCGATCCGACGCGGCGGTCCGGGCGCGTCCGCCTGCAGAACGTGCGCGTCTCCGCCGGTGACATCCTCACCGGCGCAAGGCAATCGGCGTTGGCCCGGGCCCGCACCCTGCTGGCCGCCGAGGCGGTCGGTGGGGCATCGGACTGCGTCGACGCCGCCGTCGACTATGCCAAGGTGCGCCAGCAATTCGGGCGCACCATCGCCACTTTCCAGGCGGTCAAGCATCACTGCGCCAACATGCTGGTCGGTGCGGAGTCCGGGATCGCCGCCGTCTGGGACGCCGCCCGCGCGGCAGCCGAGGACGAGGAGCAGTTCCGCCTGATCGCGGCGGTGGCCGCGACGCTGGCCTTCCCCGCCTACGTCCGCAACGCCGAACTCAACATTCAGGTGCACGGCGGCATCGGCTTCACCTGGGAGCACGACGCGCATCTGCATCTGCGCCGGGCGGTGGTGAGCGCGGCGCTGTTCGGTGGTGACGCACCGGCCGCCGACGTCTTCGAGCGCACCGCCGCCGGCGCCGTCCGGGAGAACAGCCTCGACCTGCCGCCCGAAGCCGAGGAACTGCGCGCCGGCATCCGCGCCGATGCCAGCGAGATCGCCGGGCTGGGCAAGGAGGCCCAGCGCGACAAGCTGATCGAGACCGGCTACGTGATGCCGCACTGGCCCAAGCCGTGGGGACGCGCGGCCGACGCGGTGGAGCAGCTGGTGATCGAGGAGGAGTTCCGCGCGGCCGGCATCAAACGACCCGACTACGGGATCACCGGCTGGGTGATCCTGACCCTCATCCAGCACGGAACGCCTTGGCAGATCGAAAGATTCGTGGAAAAGGCGCTGCGCAAGGACGAGATCTGGTGCCAGCTGTTCTCCGAGCCGGATGCCGGCTCGGACGCCGCGTCGATCAAGACGCGCGCCACCCGGGTGGACGGCGGCTGGAAGATCAACGGCCAAAAGGTGTGGACCAGCGGGGCGCACTACTGCGCGCGCGGCCTGGCCACGGTGCGCACCGATCCCGACGCCCCCAAGCACGCCGGCATCACCACGGTGATCGTGGACATGAAGGCGCCCGAGGTCGAGGTGCGGCCGCTGCGGCAGATCACCGGCGGCTCGGACTTCAACGAGGTCTTCTTCAACGACCTGTTCGTGCCCGACGAAGACGTCGTCGGGACGCCCAACTCCGGGTGGACCGTCGCGCGGGCGACGCTGGGCAACGAGCGGGTCAGCATCGGCGGCAGCGGATCGTTCTACGAGGGACTGGCCGACCAACTGGTGCAGCTCACCGAGCAGCGCCCGGACCGGTTGGCGGGCGGGCGAATTCGGGTCGGTTCCTATCTCGCCGAGGAAACCGCGCTGCGGCTGCTTAACCTGCGGCGCGCCGCGCGCAGCGTCGAGGGCGCGGGCCCGGGACCGGAAGGCAACGTCACCAAGTTGAAGCTGGCCGAGCACATGGTGGAAGGCGCCGCGATCATGGCGGCGCTGCTGGGACCCGAGGTCGCGCTGACCGACGGTCCCGGCGCCCTGGCCGGCCGGCTGATGATGGGAGCCCGCGGCATGGCGATCGCGGGCGGCACGTCGGAGGTGACCCGCAATCAGATCGCCGAGCGGATCCTCGGCATGCCGCGCGACCCGCTGATCAACTAGGGATCAGGCCGGCGCGAACTGCGCCGCGCCGCCGCTGCCGCGCTGTGGTCGTAGCTGCACGGCCATGCCGCAGGTCACCGAATCCGGTTCGCAGTCAACGATATTGGCGGCGACCCGCAGGCCGCTCTGCTCGGCGAGCTCGACGATGGCGATGACATAGGGGGTGGGGATCTCCGGGTTGTACGGATGATGGTTGACCGTGTAGGTGAACACGGTGCCCCGCCCGGAAACCGCTCGCGCCTCTAGCGAGCCCCCGCACTCGCGGCACACGCCGCTGGCCGGATGCACCCAGCGCGCGCACCCGTCGCAATACTCGATGAGCAACGGCCCGTCCGACACGACGAATACAGTACACTCTATTGATTCGATGCGGTGTGGTCTGACGGGCGGTGTGCATGACGCATTTCGAGAAAGACGCGATCCTGTCCGGCATCGGGATCTCCCGGATCGGCCGCCGCACCGGCATTGCGGGCCTGGAGTTGACCATGGAGGCGGTGCGCGCCGCCATCGAGGACGCCGGACTGGCCGCGACCGACATCGACGGCATCGCCACCCTGGGCGACACGCCCGCGGCGGACGTCAACGCCGCGCTGCGCATCGAGGCCGCCGACTGCGGGGCCGGCTTCGGCACCGGCGGGCTGCTCTCGCCGGTGATGTCGGCATGCCGTGCCGTCGCCGAACGCCGTGCGCGCCACGTCGTGGTATACCGGACGATACAAATGCTCGGCGGCACGGTGCCGGTCAAGCAGGACCAGAACGCCGCGCCCCCGCCGCTGGCGCGGATGTTCGAGACACCCGAGGGCGAGCCGAAACCGGCCGTCGGCGCGATGGACGACGTCAACGATCTGGTTGCGGCGCATGCCTATTCGGCCGCCAACTGGCTGGCGCTCAACTGCCGCCGTCACATGGAGCTGTACGGGACCACCAAAGAACAGCTGGGCTGGATAGCGCTCAACGGCAGGCGCAACGCCGCGTTGAATTCCCTTGCGGTGTACCGAGATCCGATGACAATGGCCGACTACCTGGGTGCGCGGCTGGTATCCACCCCGCTCGGGCTGCTGGACTGTGACGTTCCGATCGACGGCTCGATCGCGGTGGTAGTGTCGCACGCGCAGTACGCCGCCGACTGTCCGCACCGCGCCGTGAGGGTGGAGGCGATCGGCGGGTCCGACGGCGCCGGTGGCTGGTTTCACCGGGCGGACTACCCGAAGATGGCGATGTCGGATGCCGCGGCGCAGATGTGGTCGCGAACCGCGTTGAAGCCGGCCGACCTGCACGTCGCCGAGCTCTACGACGGGTTCACCTATCTCACGCTGGCCTGGCTGGAGGCGCTCGGGATCTGCGGCGACGGCGAGGCCGGCCCGTTCGTCGAGGGCGGGGCGCGGATCGCCCGTGACGGGCAGCTGCCGCTGAACACCTACGGCGGCCAACTGTCGGCCGGCCGTATGCATGGCTACTGGGCGCTGCACGAAGGGTGTCTGCAGTTGCGTGGCGACGCGGGGGAGCGGCAGGTATCGCGACGCCCCGAGGTCGGCGTGGTCTCCGTCGGTGGCGGGCCCGTCGCCGGGTGCATGCTGCTGACCTGTTGAGCGCGAGCGTGATCGAGCCCCGATGACCGAGGAACCCACGAGCGGGCAGGCGAACAAACTCGCTTCGATGGTGGCCCGCGACATCGAGGCCGAGATCGTCCGCCGGGGCTGGGCGGTCGGCGAATCGCTGGGGTCCGAACACGCCCTGCAACAGCGCTTCGGGGTGAGCCGGTCGGTGCTGCGCGAGGCCGTGCGGTTGGTCGAACACCATCAGGTCGCGCGGATGCGCCGCGGCCGGGGCGGCGGCCTGTACATCTGTGAGCCCGACGCCGGGCCCGCCACCCGCGCCGTCGTCATCTATCTCGAATACCTCGGCACGACGCTGGGCGACTTGCTCAACGCGCGCTTGGTGCTCGAGCCGCTGGCGGCCTCGCTGGCCGCCGAGCGCATCGACGAGGCCGGGATCGCGCGGCTGCGGGCGGTGTTGCATGCCGAGGAGCAGTGGAGGCCCGGCTTGCCGGCCCCGCGCGACGAGTTCCACATCGCGCTGGCCGAGCAATCCAAAAACCCGGTGCTGCAACTGTTCATCGACGTCCTGATGCGGCTCACCACCCGCTACGCCCTGGCGTCGCGAACGGATTCGGCAGCCGAGGCCATCGAGGCGGTCGACCACCTGCACGCCCACCACTCCGCGATCGTCGCCGCCGTCACGGCCGGCGATTCGGCGCGCGCCAAGACGCTGTCCGAGCGACACGTCGAGGCGGTGACCGGCTGGCTGCAGCGGCATCACGCCGGTGACGGCAGCCGGGGGCGTCGAACGCGCCGGCGGCTCGACTCCGAGGCGCCTCAGGGCAAACTGGCCGAGCTGCTCGCGGCCACCATCGGCGACGACATCGCCGCCAGCGGCTGGCAGGTGGGTGCGGTCTTCGGCACCGAGACGGCGCTGCTGGAGCGTTACCGGGTCAGCCGCGCGGTGCTGCGCGAAGCGGTGCGGCTGCTGGAGTACCACTCGATAGCCCACATGCGCCGCGGCCCCGGCGGCGGACTCGTCATCGCCGAGCCCGCGGCACAGGCCAGCATCGACACCATCGCCCTGTACCTGCAATACCGCGACCCAAGCCGCGAGGATCTGCGCTGCGTCCGCGACGCCATCGAGATCGACAACGTCACCAAGGTCGTCAAGCGCCTCGGCGAGTCCGACGTGGCGGCGTTTCTGGCCTCCCGTCGGCACGGGCTGCCGGAAAACTCCCGACAGACGGCGGACGACGTGCGGCGGGCGATCGCGGAGGAGTTCGACTTCCACGTCGGTCTCGCGCAACTCTCCGGCAACGCGCTGCTGGATCTGTTCCTGCGGATCATCGTCGAGTTGTTCCGCCGGCACTGGTCTAGCACCGGCCAGGCCATGCCGACCTGGTCAGACGTGCTCGCCGTGCGCCACGCTCACCTGCGGATCGTCGAGGCGCTCGAGGCCGCCGACGAGAGCGTCGCGTGCTATCGGCTCCGCCGTCATCTCGACGCCGCCGCCTCCTGGTGGCTGTAGGCGCGGCGGTCGCGGCCGTCGCGGCGGCACCGCCAATTGCCGCGTAGCCAAATGTGATCTGTTGCGCGGTATAGCGAAGGCCCGTCTTGGGTACTGACACGGGGGAAAGGCGACGAGCCGATCCATCAGGGGGTTGGCGCAAGTGATCGAAAGCGAGAGCGTTGAAGTGACGGCGGGTAACGAAACCAGACGATACGGTTTCGTCCACACCGCAGTGATTTATCACTCTCAGCAGGAGTTTGTGGATCTGGTAGGCCGGTTCGTCGGCGACGGTTTGGCGCTCGACGAGGCGGTGCTGCTCGCGGTGCCGCCCGAGATGATGGCGCTGCTGCACGACGCGCTGTACGGCGGGGGCGAGTTGCCCCCCGACGTGCGCATGGTCGACATCACCGAGGTGGCGCGCAACCCGAGCCGGTTCATGGCGATGGAGGGTGCGTTCGTCGACGAGTACCCGGAGCAGCGGGTGCGCATCGTCAGCCAGATCGCGTGGCCCGGCCGCACCGACAAGGAGTTCGTCGCCTGCACCGAGCACGAGGCTTTGGTCAACGAGGCGATGGACGCCTACCCGGCGACCAGCCTGTGCTTGTACGACGCGAGCCGGCTCGACACCGACGTCCTGGCGGACGCCCGGGCGACCCATCCGCTGCTGTGGGAATCCGGTGCGCTGCAGCGCAGCCCGGCGTATGCCCCCCGCGACGTTCTGGAACGCTGCAACCGGCCGCTGGCCGCCAGTCCCGGGGCCGTCACCTACATGGTCCGCAAGTCGGCGGACCTCAGGCCGGCCCGGTCCTTCGCCGTCGACTACGCGGGCTGGATGGGGTTGTCCCAGGAGTGCCTCGAAGATCTGCAACTGGTCGCCACCGAGTTGGCCACGAACAGCCTGATGTACACGGGGGGCGCCTGCCGGTTGGCCTTCTGGAAAGACGACGGGCACCTGGTCTGCGAGGCGCGCGACTCCGGACGATTCGACGATCCGCTGGTGGGCCGCCTGGACCCCGGCCCGGACGGTCCCGCGAGCCGCGGCCTGTACCTGGTCAACGCCATCTCCGATTTGGTGCGCACCCACACCGCCCGAACCGGGACGACGATCCAGGCATACCTGCGGTTCGAGCCCGCCGCAGGACCGGCCGGCTAGGTCGGTCGAGCTGAAACAGCGACCCGCCGCGACGTCAGGTCCCGGCGGGTCGCTTGTCTTTGGGTCAGAGGCCGCCGAGCGCCCCGGTGATGCCGCCCACCACGCCGCCGATCGTGCCTCCGACGGTGCCGCCGACCGTCCCGCCGGTGGTGCCGCCCAGCGTGCCGCCGGTGGTGGCACCGGTCGTCCCCGTCACCAGGCATCCGGTCGGTGCGAACAACACCACGACAAATCCCGCGGCGGCCGCGGCGACTTTAAGGGCCTTCTTGGTCCCCGTTGAATTCATCATCACATCCTTTCGTGGAGGGGCATAGCCCGGCGGTAAAGCGGCCAACTCATCGGATGTTATAACGGCTATTCGACACACGTAAAGAGGTGATGAACATTTAATTTCTTGCTGGTCCGCGCTTCCTCGTTCGCGTCAAACACGCGCTCTGGCAACATCATTGGCAAGGTTCGGCTGGCCCGGAAAAGGGCGCGCCAAAGCCGCGGCGCGCGACGAATCATCGGGCGAAAAGCGGCATCGATAAAGCATTCATCGACGCGCGGAATTACGATTACCAACCCGGTCGAACGGGGTCAGTGAGGAAATAGCGCCCCGCCGAGAACAAAGGTCCCGGCGGGACGCTTGCTATCGGACTAGAGGCCGAGGCTGCCCAAGACGCCACCAATGGTGCCGACGCCGCCACCGCTGCCGCCGATGAGGCCCGAGCCTCCGGCGCCCCCGGTGAGCGTCGTCGCGCAGCCCGGCACTGCTAACACCGCGGTCACCCCGAGAGCCGCGACGGCAGCTTTGAGGGTTTTCTTGGTGCTCTTCGCCTTCATGATCGTGCCTTCCATGTGAGGGGTAGTTGAACAGCCGTCTAATTGACTGCTGATCGGCGACATACCCCCTGTTAAACACGCGTAAACCAAACTTTTAGGATTATTTTCAATATTTTTTTGTACGGTTCGTTTGTTGTCGGGCGGGAGTTGCAGCTGCGGCGCGCGCAGGTCTAATGTCAACGCTCGTGCGTCTTTTCGAGCGTTTCGTAGTAGCCAGCACCCGCAGCGGGGTCTGATCCAGACCGACCCCCCGCTGTGGGTCGGAAGCTACTGCCGTCGGTCGCTCCAGCTGACCAGAGAAGACCGGCACGATGACTTTTCCCGAGCGCAATCAGCTCCACCATTTCCATCCCGCCACCGCGTGGTTCGGCGAACGCTTCGGCCTGGCGTTGCCCCGCGGTCTGCGCGAAGAGGCCGACGTCATGTCCTGGGAGGGCTTCGTCGCGACCTACGGACCCACGGCCGGTCCGCTGCGGCTGGGCCACTGGGAGTGCACCGACGCGGGCCGCGCCGCGACCCGACTGGGACCGCAGGCCCGCGACTTCCGGGCGGTGATCGCCATGGGCGATCGCATCTGCACCGCCAGCGCGGCCGCCGGCGGGCCGATCGCGGCGTTGACCGCGATGCTGCATGCGCGCGGGATCACGGTCGAGATCGTCGAGTTTCATCAGATGCGATCGGCCACCGGCATCGCCACCTTCATCCGGGGCAGCGACGGGGCGCGCGCCGAGTGGGCGATGGGCTGGTCCGACGATGCGACGCAGTCGGGCCTGCGCGCGGTGATCGCCTGCGCCAACCGGCTTTTCACCGTCGAGTGACGCGGCCGCTCCCGGCGGTCAACTCGGTCCCCACCCCGACGGCGGCGACCAAGGCCGCCGCGTGGACGCTCTACAGTGGGCGCAGCACAATCGGCATGCCGTCCATCGGGATCGGCATGCCGCCATAGTCCCAGTGCGGCTGGTAGCCCGGCCGGGCCAGCTCCACGCGGTAGCGGCGCAGCAGCCGGTGCACGACGGTCTTGACCTCCAGCTGGCCGAACACCATGCCGATGCACTTGTGCGCGCCACCGCCGAACGGGGCGAACGCATACCGGTGATTCTTGTGCTCCGAGCGCGGTTCGGCAAACCGTTCCGGGTCGAATTTGTCTGGCTCCGTCCACAATTCGGACAGCCGGTGGTTCATGCCTGGCCAGATGGTGATGTTGGTCCCCGCCGGGATGTAGTGGCCCAGCAGCTCGGTGTCGCGCACCGCCATCCGCATGTTGAACGGCAGCGGCGTCACCATGCGCAGCGACTCGTTCATGATGAGTTCGAGCGTCTCCAGCTTCTCCAGCGACTCGATGTCCAGCGGCCCGTCGCCGAGGCGGGCCGACTCCTCGCGCGCCCGCTCCTGCCACTCGGGGTTGGCCGCCATGTTGTAGACCATCGTGGTGGTCGTCGAGGTGGACGTGTCGTGGGCGGCCATCATCAAGAAGATCATGTGGTTGACGATGTCGGAGTCGGTGAAGCTGTTGCCGTCGTCGTCCTCGGTGTGACACAGCACGGTCAGCATGTCGTTGCCGGTGGCGTTGCGGCGGTCCCTGACCCGCTCGGCGAAGTAGTCCTCGAGCAACTTGCGGGCCTTCAGTCCGCGCCACCACTTGAACGGGGGGATCGGCTGGCGGATGATCGCACCGCCGGCCCGCGTCGTCGTCGTGAACGCCTGATTGACCTTCGTAACCAAGTCGTGGTCGGACCCGGGCTCGTGTCCCATGAACACCAGCGACGCGATGTCCAGGGTGAGTTCCTTCATCGCCGGGTGGAACAGGAAACGCGCGTCGTTGGTCGGCCAGTTGGCGACGATGTCGGTCGCGACCCGGTCGATGTGCTCGACATATCCGGTCAGCCGGCTGCGGGTGAAGGCCTCCTGCATGATCCGGCGGTGGTACATGTGCTCGTCGAAGTCGAGCATCATCAGGCCCCGGTTGAAGAACGGCCCGATCACCGGGTGCCAGCCCTTCTGCGAAAAGTCCTTGTTTCGGTTGGAGAAGACGGCCTGGGTGGCGTCGGGTCCCAGCGCGGTGACCGCCGGCATGATCGGCGAATCCAGATAAATCAGTGGGCCGTGGTTGCGGTAGAGGTGCAGCGCATAGTCCGGGCCGCCGCGGAACAGCTCGATGATGTGGCCGAGAATCGGCAGCCCGGCGTCGCCCAGCACGGGCTTGAGGTCGCTGCCCGGCGGCGGGTCCGCCAGGACCTTGGTCTGCCACTCGTGGGCCAGCAGGCGCTTCTCGATCGCTCCCATCCCCGGGATCGTCTGCAGGGTCGGGGTGAACCGGCGCCGCGCCTGATCCAGCAGGTACTGCGGGGTGCTGATGGTGGCGGTCATTAAACGCTCCTTTGCGTGCCCTCCCGGTGACGGCCGTCACTGATTCATACCTTCGCTGAAAAACTTGACGGCTGTCAAGTTTGCTTTTTGGTCGGCGTGGTGCAAGGTCAGGGAATGACCAGCGAAGCCGCCACTCCCGAGCCGGGTGCACGGCGGCGCGGCGACAAGCAACGCCAGGCGATCGTGCAGGCGGTGCGTGAATTGCTGCAGGAAAAGCCTTTTGCCGAGCTGTCGGTGAGCACCATCAGCCTGCGGGCCGGGGTGGCGCGGTCCGGCTTCTACTTCTATTTCGACTCCAAGTACGCGGTGCTGGCGCAGCTGATGGCCGAGGCCGCCGAGGAGCTGGAGGAACTCACCGAGTACTTCGCCCCCCGCCAGGCCGGCGAGTCGCCCGAGGAGTTCGCCAAGCGGATGGTCGGCAGCGCCGCGGCGGTCTACGCGCACAACGACCCGGTCGTGACCGCCTGCAACGAGGCCCGCAACACCGATGTCGAGATCCGCGATCTGCTGGATCAGCAGTTCGAGGTGGTGCTGGGTCAGATCGTCGGGATCGTCGAGGCCGAGATGAAGGCCGGGACGGCCACGCCGATCAGTGACGACCTGCCGACGCTGATCCGCACCCTGGCCGGCACCACCGCGCTGGTGCTGACCGGCGACCCGATCCTGACCGGCCGCGACAGCGATCGGGACCGACGGGTGCGCGTGCTCGAGCGGCTGTGGTTGCACGCGCTGTGGGCGGGCCGTCCCTAGGGCGCGGTACCGCCGGTATCGTCACGGCCATGGCGCAGAGGGGATCCGGGCGGTCTTTCGCGGGGAAGCGGTGCCTCGTCACCGGTGCGGCCAGCGGCATCGGGCGTGCCACGGCATTACGGCTGGCCGCCGACGGCGCCGAACTCTATCTGACCGACCGCGACCGCGACGGCCTGGAACAGACCGTCGCCGACGCGCGCGCACTGGGCGCGCAGGTCCCCGAGCACCGGGCCCTGGACATCGCCGACTACGACCAGGTTGCGGCGTTCGCCGCCGACGTCCACGCCGCGCATCCGAGCATGGACGTCGTGCTGAACATCGCCGGCGTCTCGGCGTGGGGCACCGTCGACCGGCTTACCCACGAGCAGTGGGCCAAGATGATCGCCATCAACCTGATGGGTCCGATCCACGTCATCGAGACGTTCGTTCCGCCGATGGTGGCGGCCAAGCGCGGCGGGCATCTGGTAAACGTGTCCTCGGCGGCCGGGCTGGTGGCCCTGCCGTGGCATGCGGCCTACAGCGCCAGCAAGTTCGGGTTGCGCGGCCTGTCGGAAGTGCTGCGTTTCGACCTGGCCCGCCACCGGATAGGCGTGTCGGTCGTGGTGCCGGGCGCGGTGAACACCCCGCTGGTGAACACCGTGGAGATCGCGGGTGTGGACCGCGAAGACCCCCATGTCGCGCGGTGGGTGCGGCGGTTCGCCGGCCACGCCGTGTCACCGGAGAAGGCCGCCGACAAGATTTTGGCCGGGGTGGCCAAGAACCGATACCTGATCTACACCTCGGCCGACATCCGCGCGTTGTACGCGTTCAAAAGGGTTGCGTGGTGGCCCTATAGCGTGGCGATGCGCCAGGTGAACGTGATCTTCACCCGGGCGCTGCGGCCCGGTCCGCCGCTAGTCCGGCATGACCAGCTCGAGACGCACCCCCAGCAATCGGACCGGCCGGTCCAGCTCGAATAGGTCGAGGACCCGAAGGGCCGCGGCCACGATGACGTCGCGGTCGGTGCTGGGCGCGTCGAGCTTGCGGATCTTGGTGCGCGTGTAGAAGGTCGCGGTGCGTACGGTGACCGCGACCCGGGTCGCGACCCGGCCCGCCGCCACCACGTCCGTCAGCGCCTGTTCGGCCAAATTGGTTACGGCCGTGTCCATTTCGGAGCGATCGGTGAGATCGCGCGGGAACGTGACGACGTGGCTGCGCGAGCGCGGCACCCATGGCTCGGCGCTGACCTGGCTGTCGCCACCGCCCTTGGCCAACAGCAGCAGCCACAGCCCGGTGCGCGGGCCGAACGTCGCCGTCAGCAGCTCGGCGTCGCAGTGGGCCAGTTGCCAGACAGTCGTAATGTCAAGTTCGGCAAGCTTTTTCGCTGTCTTGGGGCCCACGCCCCAGAGTGCGTCGACGGGGCGCTCGGCCATCACCGGCATCCAGTTGGCATCGGTCAGCGCAAAAATGCCGCCCGGCTTGGCGAATCCGGTGGCGACCTTGGCGCGCTGCTTGTTGTCGCTGATGCCGACCGAGCAGGACAGCCCGGTTTCCGAGGAGATGACGCTGCGGATCTGCTGGGCGACCTCGCCGGGGTCCTGGGCCGTCACCGCGACGTAGGCCTCGTCCCAGCCCCACACTTCGACCGGATGACCCAGGTCGCGCAACGCCCCCATCACCTCATCGGATGCCGCGTCGTAGGCGGCCGGATCCGAGGGCAGGAAGGTGGCCTCGGGGCAGCGGCGGGCGGCGGCGCGCAGCGGCATGCCCGCCCGCACACCGAACTCCCGGGCCTCGTAGGAGGCGCAGGTGACGACCTTGCGTGGTTCGTTCGGGTCGCCGCTGCCGCCGACAATGACTGGCAGCCCGGCCAATTCGGGATGGCGGCGCAACTCGACCGAGGCCAGGAATTGATCGAGGTCGACGTGCAGGACCCAATTCGTGGCGTTCACCACCCGCACAGCTTGCGCGCCACGCTTTCCCACGCGTCACCCAACGTCTGCAGGGTGTGGCCGCGTTCGTTGAGCTGGTGCTCGACATAGTTCACGTGGAGGAGGGCCAGCAGGGCATCGGTCTGAGCGTCGAGGTCGCCGGTGGTGTGCGCCGCCTGCAGTAACACCCGGATATGGGTGTGGTGCACGAGGACGGGCGCGCTGTAGCGAGTCTGCGGGTCGCGGTGGGCCTCCGACAGCAGTTCGTGGTGGGTGTGGGCGAAACAGATGCGTTCCCGGCCGAAGGCCACCAGCCGGTCGATCGGCGGGGCGTCGGGCCCCAGCGGAGGGGGACCGAACAGGAAGGCCTGCTGGCTGGCTTGCTCGTCCTCGTCGAGCAGCACCATCATCAGGCCGGCCCGGCTGCCGAAGCGGCGGAACAGCGTGCCCTTGCCGACCCCGGCGGCCGCGGCGATGTCGTCGGTGGTGACGGCGTCGGCGCCGCGCTCGGCGACCAGGTTTCGGGCGGCCTGGAGGAGCAGGGCGCGGTTGCGTGCCGCATCGCCCCGTTCCTGGGGAATCACCTCGGGCGCGAACACGTGCAACTCGCCGGAACGCTCGCTCACTCCTGCACTTTAACGCCGCCGGAATAAACCGGACTATAGTCCGGTTGCGGCGTGCAAGGATGGAACAACGTTCGAAGGGGACGTGCGAATAGTGGCAATCAAAATCTTGGCGTTAGTGGGAAGCCTGCGGGGCGCGTCGATCAACCGCCAGATCGCCGAGTTGGCGGCGGCGGTCGCCGCCGACGACGTGGCCGTCACGATTTTCGAAGGGCTCGGTGAGCTGCCGTTCTATAACGAGGAGATCGACGACGCGATGAACGCCGGCGCGCCGCGGCTGGCGCCGGTGGCCGCGTTGCGCGCCGCGGCCACCGACGCCGACGCCGCCCTGGTGGTCACCCCGGAGTACAACGGCAGCTACCCGGCCGTCATCAAGAACGCGATCGACTGGCTGTCCCGCCCGTTCGGCGACGGCGCGCTGAAGGGCAAACCACTGGCGGTCATCGGCGGGTCCTTCGGCCGGTACGGCGGGGTATGGGCGCACGACGACACCCGCAAGTCCTTCGGCATCGCCGGCGCGCGGGTGGCCGAGGCGATCAAACTGTCGGTGCCGTTCACGACGTTGGAGGGCAAGGCCCCCGCCGAGGACGCCGAGCTGTCCGCCAACGTGCGCGACGTGGTGGGCAAGCTGGCCGCCGAGGTCGGCTGATTGGCAGAAGTCAACAAGCCGGCCGCCGGGCGACCAGCGCGGTTGGCACCACCGGATAGCAGAAGCCGCCAGCCCCGCCTGGCGGCTTTGCTAGCTGTGCGCCGTCCCGTCGCCGTCGGCGGTGCTGTCGGTGGTCGCTGCTATACCAATCCCTAGCGGCGCCTCCGCCCCGGCGTGTGATCTGCGACACGCCGAGCGGGTGTCCAGATTTTTTCGCGACAGGGCTCACGACCAGGGAATTTCAAAATTGTTATTCAGAACATCTTGTATCTCGACATCTTGTCAGCCACTAGGTGTAGTGTTTCGAGCACCGGCAGATCCCAGGACCGCCAAGCCAGCCAGGCTCGGCGAACCCCCCGAAATCGGCACCCACGGGTCGTTCGACCTCGACCGCCGCACGACGGGAATCAGGGGGCCTGACGGATCGCTGAACCTAGCAAAGACGCAGTCCAAAAGTAGTTGCCAGTCCGTTGGGTCCCCCTCTTCCGCAAAGGAGCGGCATTCTATGAGCATCACCGTGTACACCAAGCCGGCATGTGTGCAGTGCAGCGCCACCTACAAGGCGCTGGACAAGCAGGGTCTCGCCTACGAGAAGGTCGACATCTCGCTGGACGCCGAGGCGCGTGACTACGTGATGGCCCTGGGATACCTGCAGGCTCCCGTGGTGGTGGCGGGCAACGACCACTGGTCCGGTTTCCGGCCCGACCGCATCAAGGCGCTGTCCGCGGCGGAACTCAGCGCGTAAGGCAAGACGTCAGGTAAGGAGGTTGCGGTGCCATGGATAGCACGCAGCGCAACCAAGGTTGGACGAGTGGCGACCCGCTTCGCGCGGCGGCGCCGCGCTTGCGATCGCCACTGGTCTATTTCTCCTCGGTGTCGGAGAACACCCACCGCTTCGTGGAGAAGCTGGGGATCCCCGCCACGCGGATACCCCTGCATGGCCGCATCGAGGTGGACCAGCCCTACGTCCTCGTTCTGCCCACCTACGGCGGTGGGCATGCGACTCCCGACCTGAACGCCGGTGGTTACGTCCCCAAGCAGGTCATCGCCTTCTTGAACAACGAGCACAACCGGTCGTTGATCCGCGGCGTCATCGCCGCGGGCAACAACAACTTCGGCGCCGAATTCGCCTACGCGGGCAACGTGATCTCGCGTAAGTGCGGCGTCCCCTATCTCTACCGCTTCGAACTCATGGGAACCCAGGACGACGTGGACGCCGTCCGTGCGGGCTTAGCCAATTTCTGGAAGGAACAGACGTGCCACCAACCGTCGCTGCAGAGCCTGTAACCACCGGAGCCCACGCGTTGCCGGGGGAGACGGATTACCACGCGCTCAACGCGATGCTGAATCTCTACGACGCGGACGGCAAGATTCAGTTCGACAAGGACCGCGAGGCCGCGCACCAGTACTTCCTGCAGCACGTCAACCAGAACACGGTGTTCTTCCACAATCAGGACGAGAAGCTCGACTACCTGATCAAGGAGAACTATTACGAGCGCGAGGTTCTCGATCAGTACAGCCGCAACTTCGTCAAGACGCTGCTGGACCGCGCGTACGCCAAGAAGTTCCGGTTCCCGACGTTCCTCGGCGCGTTCAAGTACTACACCTCCTACACGCTGAAGACCTTCGACGGGAAGCGTTACCTGGAGCGCTTCGAGGACCGCGTCGTCATGGTCGCGCTGACGCTGGCCGCCGGCGACACCGTCCTGGCCGAAAAGCTGGTCGACGAGATCATCGACGGGCGATTCCAGCCGGCCACGCCGACGTTTTTGAACTCGGGCAAGAAGCAGCGCGGCGAACCGGTGAGCTGCTTTCTGCTGCGCATCGAGGACAACATGGAGTCGATCGGGCGATCGATCAACTCCGCGCTGCAGCTGTCCAAGCGCGGCGGGGGAGTTGCCTTGCTGCTGAGCAACATTCGCGAGCACGGTGCGCCGATCAAGAACATCGAGAACCAGTCCTCGGGCGTCATCCCGATCATGAAGCTGCTCGAGGACTCCTTCTCCTACGCCAACCAGCTCGGCGCGCGACAGGGCGCCGGCGCGGTGTACCTGCACGCGCATCACCCGGACATCTACCGCTTCCTGGACACCAAGCGCGAGAACGCCGACGAGAAGATCCGCATCAAGACGCTGAGCCTGGGCGTGGTGATTCCCGACATCACCTTCGAGCTGGCCAAGAAGAACGAGGACATGTACCTGTTCTCGCCGTACGACGTCGAGCGGGTCTACGGTCTTCCGTTCGCCGACATCTCGGTCACCGAAAAGTATTACGAGATGGTCGACGACGCCCGCATCCGCAAGACCAAGATCAAGGCGCGCGAGTTCTTCCAGACGCTGGCCGAGCTGCAGTTCGAATCCGGCTACCCCTACATCATGTTCGAGGACACGGTGAACCGGGCCAACCCGATCGACGGAAAGATCACCCACTCGAATCTGTGCTCGGAGATCCTGCAGGTCTCCACGCCGTCGGTGTTCAACGACGACTTGTCCTACGCCAAGGTGGGCAAGGACATTTCGTGCAACCTGGGGTCGCTGAACATCGCGAAGACGATGGACTCGCCCGACTTCGCCCAGACCATCGAGGTCGCGATCCGCGCGTTGACGGCCGTGAGCGATCAGACCCACATCACCTCGGTGCCCTCAATCGAGCAGGGCAACAACGAGTCCCACGCGATCGGACTCGGCCAGATGAACCTGCACGGCTACCTGGCCCGCGAGCGCATCCACTATGGCTCCGAAGAAGGCGTCGACTTCACCAACATCTACTTCTACACCGTGCTCTACCACGCGCTGCGCGCGTCGAACCGCATTGCGATCGAGCGGGGCAGCAAGTTCGGCGGCTTCGAGAAGTCGAAGTACGCCTCGGGTGAGTTCTTCGACAAGTACACCGAGCGGGTGTGGGAGCCGGCCACCCCGCGGGTGCGGGAGATCTTCGCCGAGGCGGGCATTCGCATTCCGACGCAGGAGGATTGGCAGCGGCTCAAGGAGTCGGTGCAACAGCACGGCATCTACAACCAGAACCTGCAGGCCGTCCCCCCGACCGGATCGATCAGCTACATCAACCACTCGACCAGCTCGATCCACCCGGTGGCGAGCAAGATCGAGATCCGCAAGGAAGGCAAGATCGGCCGCGTCTATTACCCGGCGCCGTATCTGACCAACGACAACCTGGAGTACTACCAGGACGCGTACGAGATCGGCTACGAGAAGATCATCGACACCTACGCCGCGGCCACCCAGCACGTGGACCAGGGGCTGTCGCTGACGCTGTTCTTCAAGGACACCGCCACCACCCGCGACGTCAACAAGGCGCAGATCTACGCCTGGCGCAAGGGAATCAAGACGCTGTACTACATCCGCCTGCGCCAGATGGCGTTGGAGGGAACAGAGGTCGAGGGCTGCGTGTCCTGCATGCTGTAAAACCTCGCCCGATCGGGCGGTCTGCCCAGGTCAGAAGCCGCGACGGGGTAAGGTGCTTGACGTGGTGCGAATTCCTCGACCTCCTATGCCCCACCCGGCTGTCAAGCCCGGGGCCAAGGTCGATGCGCGCAGTGAGCGCTGGCGCGAACACCGCAAAAAGGTGCGCAGCGAAATCGTCGACGCGGCGTTCCGCGCCATCGACCGCCTGGGGCCCGAGCTGTCCGTGCGAGAAATCGCCGAGGAGGCCGGCACCGCCAAACCGAAGATCTACCGGCATTTTCACGACAAGTCCGACCTGTTCCAGGCGATCGGGGAGCGGCTGCGAGACATGCTGTGGGCGGCGATCTTCCCGTCCATCAACCTGAAAACCGACTCGGCCCGCGAGGTGATCCGGCGCAGCGTCGAGGAGTACGTCATCCTGGTCGACAAGCACCCCAACGTGGTGCGGGTGTTCATTCAGGGCCGGTCGGCGGCCGCCCCACAGATCCTCGCCGAGGGACGCGGCATCACCCTGGCCGTGGCGGACATGTTCGACAACGAGCTGCGCGAGATGGAACTCGACCACGCGGCGGTCGAACTGGCCGGGCACGCGGCGTTCGGCTGCGCCGCGTCGGCCACGGAGTGGTGGCTGGGTCCCGAGCCGGAGAGCCCACGGCTGATGTCGCGCGAGCAGTTCGTCGCGCACCTGACCACCATCATGATGGGGGTCATCGTCGGCACCGCCGAGGCGCTGGGTATTACGATGGATCCCGCCCTGCCGGTCCACGACATGGTGACCGTCAAGCCGGCCGCGGGCTGACCGCAGTTCCGCGTTGACAACCGCCGCGGCCATCGATAACACTCGTCCAAACCGATACCCTGGGTACTGGGTATCCGCGTCAGCCGGGGGCCGCCGACGCCGGTTAACGCCGACCCGCGACATGGATAGAAGGACCGATCGACCGTGACCGACGTCGTGACACAGACCGAGACGACCCCGGCGGCCACCGCCCACAAACCCGTGCACACGCGCGCCGTCATCATCGGGACCGGGTTCTCCGGCCTGGGGATGGCGATCGCGCTGCAAAAGCAGGGCGTCGGCTTCGTCATCCTGGAAAAGGCCCGCGACATCGGCGGCACCTGGCGCGACAACAGCTACCCCGGATGCGCCTGCGACATCCCGTCGCACCTGTATTCGTTCTCGTTCGAACCCAAGCCGGACTGGAAGAACCCGTTCTCCTTCCAGCCCGAGATCTGGGACTACCTCAAGGGCGTCACCGAGAAGTACGGGCTGCGCCGCTATATCGAGTTCGACTCGCTGGTGGACCGGGCCCACTGGGACGACGACGAGAACCGCTGGCATGTGTTCACCGCCGACGGACGCGAATACGTCGCCCAGTTCCTGATCTCGGGTGCGGGCGCGCTGCACATCCCGTCCATGCCCGACATCGAGGGCCGCGACGAATTCGTGAATGCTGGAGGCGCCGCTTTCCATTCCGCGCAGTGGGACCACAGCGTCGACCTGACTGGCAAGCGGGTGGCGGTGATCGGCACCGGTGCGAGCGCGATCCAGATCGTGCCGGAGATCGTCGGGCAGGTCGCCGAACTCGCGCTCTACCAACGCACTCCGCCGTGGGTGGTGCCGCGCTCCAACCCCGAGATCCCGCCGGCGGTGCGCCGGGCCATGGCGAACGTGCCCGGTCTGCGCGCACTGGTCCGCCTGGCGATCTACTGGGGGCAGGAGGCGCTGGCCTTCGGCATGACCAAGCGGCCGAACCTGCTCAAGTTCATCGAGGTCTACTGCAAATACAACATTCGCCGGGCGGTCAAGGACAAGGAGTTGCGGCGCAAGCTGATCCCGAACTACCGCATCGGCTGCAAGCGAATCCTGAACTCCTCCACCTATTACGGCGCGGTCGCCGACCCCAAGACCGAACTGGTCACCGACCACATCGCGCGGATCACCGCCGACGGCATCGTCACCGCCGACGGCACCCATCGGCCCGCCGACGTGATCGTGTACGCCACCGGCTTTCACGTCACCGACTCCTACACCTACGTCCAGATCAAGGGGTTGCACGGCGAGGACCTGGTGGACCGGTGGAACCGCGAGGGCATCGGAGCGCACCGGGGCATCACCGTTGCCGACGTGCCCAACCTGTTCTTCCTGCTGGGACCCAACACCGGGCTGGGGCACAACTCCGTGGTGTTCATGATCGAATCCCAAATCCGTTACGTCGCAGACGCGATCGCCACCTGTGACAAGCTGGGCGCACAGGCGCTGGCGCCGACGCGGGCCGCCCAGGACAAGTTCAACGACGAGCTGCAGCGCAGGCTGGGCCCCTCGGTGTGGAACAGCGGTGGTTGCAGCAGCTGGTATCTGGACGAGCACGGCAAGAACACCGTGCTCTGGGGCGGCTACACCTGGGAATACTGGCGGGCGACCCGTTCGGTCAACCCGGACGAATACCAGTTCTTCGGCGTGAACATGGCGGCCGCGGTCTAAGAGCCGACCGAAGTTGTTGCAGCGCCAATGAATCCGTGTCCCCGCGTCATTTCGGTGTTGCCAAAAGCCGGATGAAAGCATGCGCGGCCGCGTCCACGCCGGCCTCGTCGTCGGTCGCAACGAGATCGAGCAGCAGGCCGCGTGTGACGGCCAGCCCGAGGCGCGCCAGCGCGGGGTCGACCGGACCCTCGGCTGCATTATTCAGGGCGTCGACTTCGGCTAGCCAGTCCGTGACGGCCCCGGGAATCATTCGGGCGAAAGGCTTTTCGCCGGCAGCGGCGCGGGCGTAGCACTCGAAGAACAACCGCTCGGCTTCGCGCAGTTCGGGTCGACGGAGGTCGGCCCACATCGCCGCGAAGCCCTCGGCCGGGTCGGTCGGCAGTGCGGGAAGCACGCCCATCTGGCGGCGCTCGACCGCCTCCACGATCGCCAGGAGCAGATCTTCACGAGATCCGAAGTGGTGCAACAGCATTCGGTGGCTGGTGCCGACCGCGGCGGCCACCTCGCGCAGGGATCGGTCGCCGATGCCGCCGGTGGCGAACTCGGCGACGAGCGCATCGAGGAGCTGTTGGCGCCGCTCGGTGTCAGGAGTGCGCGCCATCGGCGCGGCTGAGCTGCTCGGCGCGGGCCTTGAGGCCCCGGGCCTCCAGGTCGAGGAAGCGCTTGGTCTTCTTGGCCATCAGCCGCCCGACGAGGGCCCCCAGCGCACCGCTCTGGTCCAGTTGCTGGCGCACCAGCGTGCGGCCGCCGGGCCGCGCGATGACCTCATGCCGGGCGGTCACCCGCGCCCCGGCAGAGCGCTGCACCCAGGTCCAGGACCGGCCGGGGTCGAGCTCGGTGACCTGCCAGACCAGCTTCGGCATGCCGGGCTGCTTGATCGCGAAGCGTCGGCCGACCGCGAGGGCCGCGGCATCCAGCCCGGCCAGGGAGGTGACAGAGGCCGTCCAGTCCGGCCAGTGCTCGACGTCGGTGAAGACGTCCCACACGAGGCGGGGCGGTGCGTCGATCTCGACGCTGTCTTCCGTAATCATGTACCAAATGGTACATCTTTGCGGCGCGATACTGGAGAGCGGAATCGAATCGCAGGGCGTGGGGGCGCGCCTGCGACACGCAAACACAAGTTGTTGTGTTGCCGTCGCTTGTCGCACCCCAGGGGTAGTGTCTGGAGCCTGAGATTCATCCAGCAAAACGGCGTGTGAAGTGGGGTTCTGGTGTCCGACAACATGAAGCTGATCGACCGCGTTTCGGCGATCAACTGGAACCGGCTGCAAGACGACAAGGACGCCGAGGTCTGGGACCGGCTGACCGGCAACTTCTGGTTGCCGGAGAAGGTGCCGGTGTCCAACGATCTGCCGTCGTGGGGCACCCTGACCGCCCACGAAAAGCAGATGACCATGCGGGTGTTCACCGGCCTGACGCTGCTGGACACGATCCAGGGCACGGTCGGGGCGGTCAGCCTGATCCCCGACGCGCTGACCCCGCACGAGGAAGCGGTGTACACCAACATCGCCTTCATGGAGTCGGTGCACGCCCGCAGCTACAGCAACATCTTCTCGACGCTGTGCTCGACCGCTGAGATCGATGACGCCTTCCGCTGGTCGGAGGAGAACCCCAACCTGCAGCGCAAGGCCGAGATCGTCATGCAGTACTACAAGGGCGACGAGCCGCTCAAGCGCAAGGTCGCCTCCACGCTGCTGGAGAGCTTCCTGTTCTACTCCGGCTTCTACCTGCCGATGTACTGGTCGAGCCGGGCCAAGCTGACCAACACCGCCGACATGATCCGGCTGATCATCCGCGACGAGGCCGTGCACGGCTACTACATCGGCTACAAGTTCCAGCGCGGCCTGGCCCTGGTGGACGACGCGCGCAAGCAGGAGCTCAAGGACTACACCTACGAGTTGCTCTTCGAGCTCTACGACAACGAGGTGGAGTACACCCAGGACCTCTACGACGAGGTCGGTCTGACCGAGGACGTCAAGAAGTTCCTGCGCTACAACGCCAATAAGGCGCTGATGAACCTCGGCTACGAGGCGCTGTTCCCGCGCGACGAGACCGACGTCAACCCGGCCATCCTGTCGGCGCTGTCACCCAACGCCGACGAGAACCACGACTTCTTCTCCGGCTCGGGGTCGAGCTACGTCATCGGCAAGGCAGTTGTCACCGAGGACGAGGACTGGGACTTCTAGCACCTCGGTGAATCGGCCACCTCGGGTCATGACCTGGGGTTACGATCCGCGCATCGGTTTACACATGTGAGGTGGCCATGCGCGATGTTCGGCGTTTTCTGACGGGAATCGTTGCAGCCCTGGCGATGCTGATCACAGCCGGCAGCGTCGCCGGCCCACCAACTGCGTCCGCCGACCCGGTCTGCGGCGTGCCGGGGACGCCCCCATGCGCGGGGCCCAGCCCGCTGTCGCCCGACCAGCAGTGCGCGCTCATCGCGTGGCGGTCGATGATGCCGTGTAACTGGCTCGGAGTGCAGGTGCCCGCCGGCACCCCGGGCAGTTGGGACAACCCCCCGGCACCACCACCACCGCCACCGTCGTGACCGTGGCACTCGTTCTGAGCACTTCGTGAACGACGCGTGAATTGTCGGTATGGCGCGACCGCCCGCTGGCGCGGGTGATACGGCTGCCCTGACACTGGTGGGGTGACGAATACCGCCGCCTCTGCCACCACCAACTTCTGCCGTTCGGTACTTCGCTGGCTGCGCGCCGGCTACCCCGAGGGCGTCCCCGGGCCGGACCGGGTGCCGCTGCTGGCGCTGCTGCGCAGCACCCCGCTGACCGAGGAGCAGATCGCCGAGGTGGTGCGCAACATCACCGCGGACGGATCCCCGGCGATCGCCGACGGCGTGATCGACCGCGACGAGATCGCCCATTTCATCTCCGACATGACGCACTACGACGCCGGGCCCGAGAACGTCATCAGGGTGGCCGCCACCCTTGCCGCCGTCGGGTGGCCGCTGGCCGGCATCGACGTCAGCGAGGTGATTCCCGGTGACGAGTGGGGCGAGGCCGCCGAAATGGCCGCCCGCAGTGCGGCTTCCGACCGTGCTCCGGGAGCAGCGCTGTAAAGCGTTGGCGCCCTACAGCTTCGAGATGTCGATGACGAAGCGGTAGCGCACGTCGCTGGCCAGGACGCGCTCGTAGGCCTCATTGATGTAGTCGGGCTCGATGAGCTCGACCTCCGGGGTCACGTCGTGCTCGGCGCAGAAGTCCAGCATCTCCTGGGTCTCGGCGATGCCGCCGATGTTCGACCCGGACAGGCTGCGGCGCGCCAGCGCCAGCGAGAACGCGCCCACCTCCATGGGGTGCTCGGGGATGCCCAATTCGACGAGCGTGCCGTCGACGTCGAGCAGGCTCAGATAGTCGTCGAGGTTCAGGTTCGCCGAGACGGTGTTCAGGATCAGGTCGAAGCTGTTGCGCAGCTGCTTGAAGGTCTCGCGGTCGGCGGTGGCGTAGTAGTGCTTGGCGCCCAACCGCAGGCCGTCTTCCATCTTCTTGAGCGACTGCGACAGCACCGTCACCTCGGCGCCCATTGCCGCGCCGAGCTTGACGCCCATGTGGCCCAGCCCGCCCAGGCCGATGATCGCCAGCCGAGTGTCCTGGCCGGCCTTCCAGTGCCGCAGCGGCGAGAACAGGGTGATGCCCGCGCACAGCAGGGGCGCCGCCTTGTCCAGCGGCAGCGACTCGGGGATGCGCAGGACGAAGTTTTCGTCGACGACGATCGCCTGGCTGTAGCCGCCCTGGGTGATCGTGCCGTCTTTGTCGGTGGCGTTGTACGTGAAGGTCGTGCCCCGGCTGCAGTACTGCTCCAGGCCGGCCTTGCAACTGCGGCACTGTCCGCAGGAGTTCACCATGCAGCCCACCCCGACGTGGTCACCCACCTTGTGCTTGGTGACCTCGGAGCCCACGGCGGTCACGACACCGGCGATCTCGTGGCCGACGACCAGCGGGTAATTGGGTGTTCCCCATTCGCCTTTGGCCGTGTGGATGTCGGAGTGGCAGATCCCGGCGAACTTGATGTCGATCGCCACGTCGTGCGGACCCGGGTCACGCCGCTCGATGGTGGTCTTGGTCAGCGGTGCCGTCGGCGAGGTGGCCGCGTACGCCGAAACTGTGCTCATGAAAGTCCCTCTTCGATTCGATACGTCATCAAGAAGTTTAGCTAAGGTAAAAGTTATTCCGCCAACGGACGCGTCGAACATCACCTTATGACGATGTGTGCGTACAAGCAGGCCGGGTCAGTTGATCGGGGCGTTCACCAAGCGCAGATCGTCGACGATGCCGCGGGCCGCGATCAGGCCCTCGCCGGTTTGCCAGATCTCGTCGTTGACTACATACACCCGGTTGTCATGATTGGCCGACAGCTTGCGCCAGGGGTTGCTGTCCAGGATCGTCGCGGCCCGGTCGGCCGCGGCCGGGGTGGCGCAGGACAGGTACACCACGTCGGCGTCGGCGATCGAAAGGTCCGGATTCTTCGCCAGGTCCGCGTCGGTGGCGCCGATCTCGATGTAGGGCTTGTCGGTGAACCGTTGCGAGGCGGGCCGGTCGACGCCGACGGCGCCGAGCACGCTGGCCGGGAAGTTGTTGGCGCCGTACACCCGGATGGCGCCGGTGGTCAGCTGCACGATCGACGCCTGATAGTGCGAGGCGTCGTGCCGGGCGCCGACCTCGGTCGCCCGCTGCGAGAAGCCGCTGATCAGCGCGTCGACCGCGGCGCCGCGGCCGGTGGCGGCGCCGACGGTTCGCAGGTTGTCCTGCCAGGCCGCGCCCGGTGCCGCGGTGAACACCGTCGGGGCGATCGGGACCAGCTGCGGATACAGCGTGGGCGTCGCCGCCTGCGATCCCAGGATCAGATCGGGGTGGGCGGCCGCGATCGCGTTCACGTCGGGGTGGGAGCGGGTGCCGACACCGGGCACACCATGCACCGCGCCGCCCAGATAGGCGGGCTGGCTCGACGAGCCGTCCGGCAGCGCGGCGCCGACCACCCGCGATTGCAGGCCCAGCGCGCACAACGCGTCGAGCTGGTCGCCGGAGAGCACCACGATGCGCTGGGGATCGGCGGGCACCTGCACGACCTCGGGGGCGACGCCGGCCGCGTTGTGAACCTGCCGCTTCGCCGAGCCCGGATCGGCCTCGGCGGCGTCCCGGGCGCACGACTCGTCGGGGCGCCGGTCGTTTCCGAGCACACCGGCGCCGGCGATCTGGGTGGTGGGCGTGACGAGCGAACGGGTCGTCTGGCCGGCGGGCCGGTCGGATCCGCAGCCGCTGCAGGCCAGGATGACCGCCGCCGTCGTCGCCGTCGCCGCGGTCAGCCGGGCGGGTCTGAGCACGCCGAACAACACGCGTCAGACGCTAACATCCGGCCAGCGTGGCGACCGCGAGCGCGGCGGAGCCCGGGGAAGCGGGTCGCCACCATCCGGCCAGCGTGGCGACGCCGCGCCGACGGACGCGCCGCACCCGTGAGTCATTTACGACAGTTTGTAGGACCAGCCCTGACGTCGTCATGATCGACGGCTAAGATTCGTCTCAATACCGATTTTTGGGCCAGTGTCCGATCTGGATGTTTGGAGAAGCTGTTGACAGCCGAAGCGCCCCCCTTGGGAGAACTCGAGGCCGTACGTCCGTACCCGGACCGCATGGGCCCCAAGGGGAACCTCGTCTACAAACTGATCACCACGACCGATCACAAGTTGATCGGCATCATGTACACGGTCACCTGCTTCGCCTTCTTCTTCATCGGCGGGCTGATGGCGTTGCTGATGCGCACCGAGCTGGCCGCTCCCGGGCTGCAGTTCCTGTCGAACGAGCAGTTCAACCAGCTGTTCACCATGCACGGCACGATCATGCTGCTGCTCTATGCGACCCCGGTGGTGTTCGGGTTCGCCAACTTGGTGCTGCCGCTGCAGATCGGCGCGCCCGACGTGGCCTTCCCGCGGCTGAACGCCTTCTCGTACTGGCTGTTCCTGTTCGGCGGGCTGATCGCGGCGTCCGGCTTCATCGTCCCGGGCGGTGCCGCCGACTTCGGCTGGACCGCCTACACGCCGCTGTCCGACGCCGTGCACTCGCCCGGCGCCGGGGGTGACCTGTGGATCACCGGCCTGATCGTCGCCGGTCTGGGCACCATCCTGGGTGCGGTCAACATGAT
>NZ_QMEV01000061.1 GCF_003284935.1 Mycobacterium colombiense | reverse complement strand
GGGAGGGCCCACACATGGCGACGCACAGCGCGACGAAGGCGATGACTGCGCCGAGCGCGATCTGCGTCCGCCGCGTCTTCAACGATAGGGCAGGCACAGCACTCATCTCCGATCACGCGTTCGGCCGTCCCCGCCAAATACCCCCGCCGGACGCGGTTTTCACGCCGCGCCGGCGGGAGTGACGACAATCTCAGTCAGCCCTGGGTCAGTGACCCTGGCCGGGCTGCTTGGGCTTGCCGCATTTGCCGTCGACAGCCTGTCGTAGGTTGATGCTCGTCGCCTGCAGCGCGCCGCCGTTGTCCTGCGTTCCACGCGCGTACAGGCATTTGCCCGGCGTGATCGCGTCGGTGTTCGCGGCCGTCCGCTTGGTGTATTTGGTCTTGTCGTCGACCGTCACGGTCGTCTGGGTGGTGTTGCCGCTGGGATCGGTGTTGGTGAGGTTGATGGTGTTGCCGGACACCGACGCCACCGAGCCGCGCACCCAGGCCGGCTTCGTGGGCGCATTCGACGGCGGGAGGGACGGCGGCGTGGTGGTGGAGGCGCCGGGCGCGTTCTGCGGCGGCTTCGGGCAGGCGCCGTTGACGGACTCGCTGATCTTCACCGACGCGGCGGTGACGGCCTGTCCGGGCGCCGATCCCTCCGTCGGCTTCACGCTGAGACAGCTGCCTGGGGTGACGTCCGGCAGCCCGGCCGGCACGGCCTCGGTGATCTTGGTGGTCGAGGTGAAGTTCACCGCGGCGGTCGCGTTGTCTTCCTTGGTGACTTGAATGGAGTTGCCCGCCACCGAGGCGATCAGGCCGTTGACCCGCGCTTCGGCGTTCGGGGTGGCCGAGGTGGTCGTCGACGTCACGACCGAGGTCGAGGTCGAGGTCGAGGTGGACGGGGGACTGGATTTGTTCGAGGAGCCGCAGGCGGACAGGGATAGTGCGGTGGCCCCCGCGACGGCGACGACCGCGAGTCGGGTGAACCGGGGCACGTGAGGGCTGGCAGACATCAACGTTTCTCCATTCGTCGGTTAAAGCCAACGTAATGGTTTACCCGTTTAACCTGTGCCCAACCTGTGGGCAGCACTCAGAAGGCCTCTTCGGCCACCTTCATGATGTCGTCGTCGATGGATTCGATCACCCCGCGCAGCGCGGTCAGCCTGGGCAGCAAGTTCTTGGCGAAGAAGCCCGCGGTCGCGATCTTGCCCCGATAGAACGGTTCGTCGTCGCCCGCGCCATCGGCCAGCGCCCGGTGCGCGATGTCGGCCTGCGCCAGCAACCTCCAGCCGATCAGCAGATCGCCGACCGCCAGCAGATAGCGCACCGATCCCAGCCCCACCTTGTAGATCTCGTCGGCCTGCTGCGCCGCGGACATCAGGTAGCCCGTCAGCGCGCCGGTCATCGCCGTCACGTCGTCGTACGCGGTCTGCACCAACTGCGCGACCGGCTTGAGCGCCTCGTCCACGTTGTCGATGGTCGCCGTGATCTGAGCCGTCAGGAACTGCAGGGCCTGGCCCCGGTCGCGCACGATCTTGCGGAAGAAGAAGTCGAGCGCCTGGATCGCGGTGGTGCCCTCGTAGAGCGAATCGATCTTCGAATCGCGGATGTACTGCTCGAGCGGATAGTCCTGCAGGAAGCCCGAACCGCCGAGCGTCTGCAGCGACTCGGTCAGCACCTCGTAGGCCCGCTCCGAGCTCACCCCCTTGACGATCGGCAGCAGCAGATCGTCTATCCGGTGCGCCATTTCGTGATCGGCGCCCGAAACACGTTGTGCCACAGCGTCATCCTGATGGGCGGCGGCATACATGTAGAGCGCGCGCAGGCCCTCCGCGTACGCCTTCTGCGTCATCAGGCTGCGACGCACGTCGGGATGGTGAATGATCGTCACCCGCGGCGCGGTCTTGTCCGACATCTGCGTCAGGTCCGCACCCTGCACCCGCTCCTTGGCGAAGGCCAGCGCGTTCAGGTAACCCGTGGACAGCGTGCCGGCGGCTTTGACACCGATTGTCATGCGCGCCTGCTCGATGACGGTGAACATCTGCGCGATGCCCCGGTGCACGTCGCCGACGAGGTAGCCGACCGCGGGCACATCCGTTGCGCCGAAAGTCAATTCGCACGTGGGGGAGGACTTGATGCCCATCTTGTGTTCCACCCCGGTGACGTACACACCGTTGCGCGGGCCGAGCTCGAAGGTGTCCGGGTCGAACAGGAAGTTGGGCACGTAGAACAGGCTCAGGCCCTTGGTGCCCGGGCCCGCACCCTCGGGACGGGCCAGCACCAGATGGAAGATGTTCTCGGCGGTGTCGCCCACGTCGCCGCCGGAGATGAAACGCTTGACGCCCTCGATGTGCCACGTGCCGTCGGGTTGTTCGACGGCCTTGGCGCGCCCGGCGCCGACGTCGGAACCCGCGTCGGGTTCGGTGAGCACCATGGTGGCCGCCCAGCCCCGCTCCACGCCTTCGGCGGCCCATCGCCGCTGCTGCTCGTTGCCCTCGAGGTACAACGCCTGAGACATGAAGGGGCCCAGGCAAAAGAAATTCGCCGACGGGTTCGCGCAGATCAGCATCTCGTTGACCGCCCAGGCCAGCGGCGGCGGGGCGGGCATGCCGCCGATCTCTTCGGCCATGCCCAGCCGCCACCAACCGGCCTCCTTGAGCGCGGCCACCGTCTTGGCCAACTCCTCGGGCACGCTGATTTTGTGCTCGGCCGGGTCGAATACCGGCGGATTGCGGTCGGCGAACGCGAAGGATTCGGCCACCGGCCCCTCGGCGAGGCGCGCGGCTTCGGCCAGGATCGTTTTGACCGTGTCCTCGTCGAGATCGCTGTAGCCGCCGGCGCCCAGGACGGCGCCGACATCGAGAACCTCGAACAGGTTGAATTCGATATCGCGGACGTTAGCGATGTAGTGGCCCAACGCGATTCCCTCACTGGTCCTCGAGGCGGCGGATCGTCAGGCACAGTCTGTCGGACGCGGGAAAACGTACGCAACCGTAACCAACGGCGGTCCGGCGCCGGCGCGACGCCGCGCGCCGGGAACATCGCGTCGGGTCCGGGCGTTGTGGCAAATGTGACAACACTTGATCTCACCGCTGAGAAGTTCAACGAAACCATCGAGGGCAACGACATCGTGCTCGTCGACTTCTGGGCGTCATGGTGCGGTCCGTGCCGCCAGTTCGGTCCCACCTTTCAGGCGTCCTCGGAGAAGCACCCCGACATCGTGCACGCCAAGGTCGACACCGAGGCCGAACAGCAGCTGGCTGCGGCCGCGCAGATCCGTTCGATCCCCACGCTGATGGCCTTCAAGAAGGGCAAACTGCTGTTCAATCAGCCCGGCGCCCTGCCGCCGGCCGCCCTGGAGGACCTGGTCGCGCAGGTCCGCGCGTTCGACGTCGACGCCGCCGAGGCCGGACAGGGCGAATAGGCCCCCGCCGCGCTGCAGCGCAAGGGCACGGTCGGCGACGCGCTAGGTTGCATGGGTGAGTTTGGTACTGGTAGACCGCCCGCGGCCCGGCGTCGCGTTGATAACCCTGAATCGGCCCGAGCGGATGAACTCGATGGCGTTCGACGTCATGGTTCCGCTCAAGGAGGCCCTGGACAAGGTCACCTACGACAATTCGGTGCGCGTGGTCGTGCTGACCGGCGCCGGCCGGGGCTTTTCCTCCGGCGCCGATCACAAGTCAGCGGGCTCGGTGCCCCACGTCGAGGGCCTGACCCGCCCGACCTATGCGCTGCGCTCCATGGAGATCCTCGACGAGGTCATCCTGGCGCTGCGCCGGCTACATCAGCCGGTGATCGCCGCGGTCAACGGCGCGGCCATCGGCGGCGGGCTGTGCCTGGCCCTGGCCGCCGACATCCGGGTGGCCTCGACCGGCGCCTACTTCCGCGCCGCCGGCATCAACAACGGGCTGACCGCCAGTGAGCTGGGCCTTTCCTACCTACTGCCGCGGGCCATCGGCTCGTCCCGCGCGTTCGAGATCATGCTGACCGGCCGCGACATCACCGCCGAGGAGGCCGAGCGCATCGGGCTGGTGTCTCACCAGGTTCCCGACGAGCAGCTGCTGGACACCTGCTACGCCATCGCCGCGCGCATCGCGGCGTTCTCCCGCCCGGGAATCGAGTTGACCAAGCGCACGCTGTGGAGTGGACTGGACGCCGGTAGCCTGGAAGGGCACATGCAAGCCGAAGGCTTGGGACAGCTATTCGTCCGCCTGCTCACCGCCAACTTCGAAGAAGCGGTTGCCGCGCGCGCAGAACGACGACCACCGGTGTTCACCGACGACAAATAGGCGTCTTTTCCCCCAAGGAGAGCGATCGTGATCACGGCCACGGACCTCGAGGTCCGCGCTGGTGCGCGCATCCTGCTCTCACCGGACGGGCCCGATCTGCGCGTGCAGCCCGGCGACCGCATCGGGCTGGTGGGCCGCAACGGCGCCGGTAAGACGACCACCCTGCGCGTCCTGGCGGGGGAGACCGAACCCTATGCCGGCGCGATCAACCGCGCCGGTGAAATCGGTTATCTGCCACAGGATCCCAAAGAGGGCGACCTCGACGTGCTGGCCCGCGACCGGGTCCTGTCGGCCCGCGGGCTCGACGTGTTGCTGACCGATCTGGAAAAACAGCAGGCGCTGATGGCCGAGGTCGCCGACGACGACGCCCGCGACCGCGCGATCCGCCGCTACGGGCAGCTGGAGGAGCGTTTCGTCGCGCTGGGCGGCTACGGCGCCGAGAGCGAAGCCAGCCGCATCTGCGCGAGTCTGGGCCTGCCGGAACGGGTGCTGACGCAGCAGTTGCGCACCCTGTCCGGTGGGCAGCGCCGCCGGGTGGAACTGGCCCGCATCCTGTTCGCCGCGTCCGAGGGCGGTGCCGGGGTGTCGGGCTCGTCGACCACGCTGCTCCTCGACGAGCCGACCAACCACCTGGACGCGGATTCCATCGGCTGGCTGCGGGACTTCCTGCGCGCCCACACCGGCGGCCTGGTGATCATCAGCCACAACGTCGAATTGCTCGCCGACGTCGTCAACCGGGTGTGGTTCCTGGACGCGGTGCGCGGCGAGGTCGACGTCTACAACATGGGCTGGCAGAAGTACCTCGACGCGCGGGCCACCGACGAGCAGCGCCGCCGCCGGGAACGCGCGAACGCCGAACGCAAGGCCACCGCCCTGCGCTCGCAGGCCGCCAAGCTCGGCGCCAAAGCCACCAAAGCCGTTGCCGCACAAAATATGTTGCGTCGCGCCGACCGGATGATGGCCGCGCTCGACGACGAGCGGGTGGCCGACAAGGTGGCCCGGATCAAGTTCCCCAACCCGGCCCCCTGCGGGCGCACACCGCTGGTGGCCACCGGGCTGAGCAAGTCCTATGGGTCGCTGGAAGTGTTCACCGGCGTCGATCTGGCGATCGACCGCGGCTCGCGGGTGGTGGTGCTGGGCCTCAACGGCGCCGGCAAGACCACGCTGCTGCGCATCCTGGCCGGCACCGAGGCCCCCGACACCGGCGGCCTCGAGCCCGGGCACGGGCTGCGGATCGGCTACTTCGCCCAGGAGCACGACACGCTCGACAACGATGCGACCGTGTGGGAGAACATCCGCCACGCCGCACCGGATTCGGGCGAGCAGGATCTGCGCGGCCTGCTGGGCGCGTTCATGTTCAGCGGTCCCCAGCTCGACCAGCCGGCGGGCACGCTGTCCGGCGGTGAGAAGACCCGGCTGGCGCTGGCCGGTCTGGTGGCCTCCACGGCCAACGTGCTGTTGCTCGACGAACCGACGAACAACCTCGACCCGGCCTCACGCGAACAAGTGCTCGACGCGCTGCGCAGCTACCAGGGAGCGGTGGTCTTGGTGACGCACGACCCCGGCGCCGCCGAGGCCCTCGACCCGCAACGCGTCGTGCTGTTGCCCGACGGCACCGAGGACTTCTGGTCCGACGAATACCGGGATCTCATCGAACTCGCCTGAGTCGATGGTTTTTGGCGAAAGCCGCCCGCGGCCGACAGTGGGTTCTTACTCTGGGTGCTTGCGATCGTGTCCCGCGTCGGAGGAGCCATGAAGAGAACACTGCAAAGGTCGGCCAAGGCACGCGACCAGTTGCTGGACGAGCTGCGCCACGCCTACGAAGGCGGCGCCAGTATCCGGACTCTGGTCGCCACGACCGGGAGGTCGTATGGGTCGATCCATAGCCTGCTGCGGGAGTCGGGCACCACGATGCGCAGCCGCGGCGGCCCCAACCGGACCGCCAAAACCGCGCGGGCGTAGCGTCACTGCGAAATCTCGTCCCCTTGTTCGCAGTGACGTTACGATCGCGTCCTAAGAATCGTTGCGGCGCACCGAGTTTTCCACCAGGTCGAGGACCGCGGATAGTCGCCGCGGATCCTCGCCGGACGCCGACCGGGCCACCAGGCCGTCGAGCACCAATTCCAGATAGCACTGCAGCACGTCCCCGGGCACGTCGTCGCGCACCCGGTGTGCCTCCATCTGCCGACGCAGCCGATCGGTGGTGGCCGCGCGCAGCTCGGCGGACCGCTCCGCCCATCCTTGGCTGAACGCGGGATCGTTGCGCAGTTTGCGCGCGATCTCCAATCTGGTTGCCAGCCAATCGAACTGCTCCGGCGCGGCCAGCATGTCGCGCATCACCTGGATGAGTCCCGCGCGCGAAGCCACGTCGGCCATCCGCTCGGCGTCCTCGTGGGCCAGCGCGAAGAACAGCGCGTCCTTGTCCCGGAAGTGGTGGAAGATCGCGCCGCGCGACATTCCGATCGCCTTCTCCAACCGGCGCACCGTCGCTTGCTCATAGCCGTATTCGGCGAAGCAGCGGCGGGCGCCGTCGAGGATCTGGCGGCGGCGAGCCGCCAGATGGTCCTCGCTGACCTTTGGCATCAGATGATCGGATTGGGTTGGGGTTAACCCGACTTGAGCATGTTGCGCAGCACGTACTGCAGGATGCCGCCGTTGCGGTAGTAGTCGGCCTCACCGGGGGTGTCGATGCGCACCACCGCGTCGAATTCGACGTCGTTTCCATCCTTACTTGCCTTGACCTTCACCGTCTTCGGCGTCTTGCCGTCGTTGAGCTCTTCGATGCCGGTGATGTCGAAGACCTCGGTGCCGTCCAGCCCCAGATCCGTGGCGGACTTGCCGTCGGGGAACTGCAACGGGATCACACCCATGCCGATCAGGTTGGAGCGGTGGATGCGCTCGAACGACTCGGCGATCACCGCGCGCACGCCCAGCAGGCGGGTACCCTTGGCGGCCCAGTCCCGCGACGAGCCGGAACCGTATTCCTTGCCACCCAGCACCACCAGCGGAATGTCTTGTGCCGCATAGTTTTGCGCCGCGTCGTAGATGAACGCCTGGGGCCCGTCGTCCTGGGTGAAGTCGCGGGTGTAGCCGCCGGACACGTCGTCGAGCAGCAGGTTACGCAACCTGATGTTGGCGAAGGTGCCGCGGATCATCACCTCGTGGTTGCCGCGCCGCGAGCCAAAGGAGTTGTAGTCCTTGCGCTCCACGCCGTGCTCGTCGAGGTATTGCGCCGCGGGGGTGCCCGGCTTGATGCTGCTGGCGGGGGAGATGTGGTCGGTGGTCACCGAGTCGCCCAGCAGCGCCAGCACCCGGGCTCCGGTGATGTCGCTGACCGGCTCGGGCTCGGCCGGCATGCCCTCGAAGTACGGGGGCTTGCGGACGTAGGTCGAATCCGCGTTCCACTCAAAGGTGTTGCCGCTGGGCGTCGGCAGGTTGCGCCAGCGTTCGTCGCCCTTGAACACGTCGGCGTAGTTCTTGGTGAACATTTCGGAGTTGATCGCCGAGGCGATGGTGTCGGAAACGTCCTTCTGGGAGGGCCAAATGTCTTTCAGGAAGACGTCATTGCCCTCCTTGTCCTGGCCCAGCGGCTGCTCGTCGAAGTCGAAGTCCATGGTGCCGGCCAGCGCGTAGGCCACCACCAGCGGCGGCGACGCCAGGTAGTTCATCTTGACGTCGGGGTTGATGCGGCCCTCGAAGTTCCGGTTGCCCGACAGCACCGCGGTCACCGAAAGGTCGTTGTCGTTGATGGCCTTCGAGATTTCCTCGGGCAGCGGACCGGAGTTACCGATGCAGGTGGTGCAGCCGTAGCCGACCAGGTAGAAGCCGAGCTTCTCCAGGTACGGCCACAGGCCGGCCTTGTCGTAGTAGTCGTTGACCACCTGCGAGCCGGGCGCCATGGTGGTCTTCACCCACGGCTTGGACGCCAGCCCCTTCTCAACGGCGTTGCGGGCCAACAGCGCCGCGCCCAGCATCACCTCGGGGTTGGAGGTGTTGGTGCACGACGTGATCGCGGCGATCACCACCGCGCCGTGGTCGAGCACGAATTCGCCACGCTCGTCGGAGCGCACCTGGACCGGGTTGCTCGGCCGGCCCTTGGCGTGCGCGGCGGCCGACTGCACGACGGGCCGGTCGTCGGCGTGTCCGTTCGACACCGCGCCCGGATCGCTGGCCGGGAAGGTCTCGTCGACCGACTCGTCCAGTTTCGAATAGCCCTGCTGGCCGTCCTCGTCGCCGTCGACGTAGCTGAGGATCTGCTCGCGGAACGTGGACTTGGCTTCCGACAACTGAATTCGGTCCTGCGGGCGCTTGGGTCCGGCGATCGACGGCACCACCGTGGACAGGTCGAGCTCGAGGTACTCGGAGAACACCGGCTCGTGGTCGGGGTTGTGCCACATGCCCTGTTCTTTGGCGTAGGCCTCCACCAGCGCCAGCTGCTCGTCGCTGCGGCCGGTGAACTTCAGGTAGGAGATGGTCTCCTCGTCGATCGGGAAAATTGCTGCGGTGGAACCGAATTCGGGGCTCATGTTGCCCAAAGTGGCGCGGTTGGCCAGCGGCACCTCCGACACACCCTTGCCGTAGAACTCGACGAACTTGCCGACGACGCCGTGCTTGCGCAGCATCTCGGTGACGGTCAGCACGACGTCGGTGGCCGTGACGCCCGCCTGGATCTCGCCGGTCAGCTTGAAGCCGACGACCCGCGGGATCAGCATCGACACCGGCTGACCCAGCATCGCGGCCTCGGCCTCGATACCGCCGACGCCCCAGCCCAGCACGCCCAGGCCGTTGACCATGGTGGTGTGCGAGTCGGTGCCCACACACGTGTCGGGGTAGGCCACGCCGTCGCGGGACATCACCACGCTGGCCAGGTATTCGATGTTGACCTGGTGCACAATGCCGGTGCCCGGGGGCACCACCTTGAAGTCCTGGAACGCGCCCTGGCCCCAGCGCAGGAACTGGTAGCGCTCGCCGTTGCGCTCGTACTCGATCTCGACGTTGCGCTCGAACGCGTCGGCGGTGCCAAACAGGTCGGCGATCACGGAGTGGTCGATCACCAGGTCGGCGGGGGCCAGCGGGTTGACCTTGTCCGGTTTGCCGCCGAGGTCGCCGATGGCCTCGCGCATGGTGGCCAGGTCGACGATGCACGGCACACCGGTGAAGTCCTGCATCACCACGCGGGCGGGGGTGTACTGGATCTCAATGCTGGGTTCCGCCTTGGGATCCCAGTTCGCGATGGCCTCGATGTGGTCTTTGGTGATGTTGCTGCCGTCTTCGTTGCGCAGCAGGTTTTCGGCCAGCACCTTCAGGCTGTAGGGGAGCTTCTCGGTGTTGGGGACGGCGTCTAGGCGATAGATTTCGTAACTCTGGTCGCCGACCTTCAGCGTGTCGCGGGCTTCGAACGAATTCACAGAATCAGTCACTTCAACTCCCAGAGTCTTTAGTTCTCCCACCGCGACGGGCCGTGTCGGCGGTGCCGTGCCAACTTTAACAGTACGCTTGTCCTGCATTACGAGGGCACTCCTGACTTCAGTCTTGTCGCCGCGGCCGCCGGTTTAAACCCTCGACGGTGAAGTCGCGGACGGTGCCGCGCCCGTGGGGCGTCACACTAGAGTGACCGCCGAGGCCGAGAGTCACGCTGGCGTGACGGCGCAGTAGGAAGGACGCGATGACCGGGCAACAGATGCTGCCGCTCTACATTCCGGTGGACGTCGACATGACGATGGTCAAGGCTCAGGTCGCCGCCACCGGCGTCAGCGCCCCGCCCGCCGCGATGCCCGGACTGCTCGATGTGGTCAACCAGGCGCATGCCGAGGGCATCAACCTCAAGATCGTGCTGCTCGACCACAACCCGCCGAACGACACCCCGTTGCGCGACATCTCGACGGTGGTCGGTGCGGACTATCACGATGCGACGGTGCTGACGCTGAGCCCGAGCTACGTCGGGAGCTACAGCACCCAGTTCCCGCGCGTGACGCTCGAGGCCGGCGAGGACATCGCCAAGACCGGCAACCCGGTGGTCTCCGCGCAGCATTTCCTGCACGAGCTCGACACGCCGGAGTTTCCCTGGACCGGCCTGACGATTTTCCTGTTGATTGCGGTGTTCGCGGCGGCCGTCGCGACGCGTCTCCTGCAAGTGCGCGGTCGGCGTTCAGCAACGCCGGATCTTTCGACCGGTGCGGAGGAAGTGACGCCCACCAACACGGCCTAGGCGCGCATATCGGTGCGGCCGGACCGCCCCGAATACTTCCTCGCTCGGCCGTGTGGCAAACCGGCCAGGTCACCGTTCGGTCACAGTAAACGCACGTAGAGAGTGCGATTTCGGTGGAGCGTTTGCACGCCCACGGGTGTGACGTACGGTGCAAATGATGCTGGTGTTGTCTTTGGCGCCTTTCGGGGAATCTGTGGCTGGCGCCACCCGTCGTGAGCCTTAGGAGACCTGAGTCGAATGAGACGCACACGCTGGGGGTCTTCTGCGCGACCGGCCGCAAGGCTGGTGCGGCCGATCGTTCCATCCGTTTTGAGCCTCGCCCTGCTGATCGCCACGCCGGGCCTCGCGGAGGCCGATCCCACCGCCGACAACCTGGCCGCCCTCATCGCCAACGTCGCCAAGGCCAACCAGCGGCTGCAGAACCTGAGCGCCGAAATCCAGACCGAACAGGAAAGCGTCAACAAGGCCCTCGTCGACGTGGAGACCGCGCGGGACAACGCGGCCACCGCCGAGCACGATCTAGAGGCCAGCCAGCAGGCGGTCAAAGACGCCAACATCGCCATCGCCGGTGCGCAGCGCCGCTTCGACACCTTCGCCGCGGCCACCTATATGAACGGCCCGTCGAACAGCTACCTGACGGCGAGCAGCCCCGACGACATCATCGCCACCGAAGCCGCCGCCAAGAACCTGACCACCAGCTCGCAGACCGTGATGGCCAAGCTGCAGCAGGCCCGCACCGAGCAGGTGAACAAGGAATCGGCGGCGCGGCTGGCCAAGCGGAACGCCGACAAGGCCGCCGCCGACGCCAAGTCCAGTCAGGACGCCGCCGTGGCGGCGCTGACCAACTCCAAGCAGAAGTTCGACCAGCAACGCGAGGACATCATTCGCCTTGCGGCCGAACGGGATCAGGCTCAGGTCAAGCTGGAGGCGGCCAAGCGCGAGGCCGCCCGGCAGTGGTCGGCGGGCGCCGGCGGGTCCGGCGCTGCGTCGTCGGGCGACCGGTGGGACAACGGGACGCCGGGCGCGCCGGCACCGTCGGCCGGGGGCCGCAAGTGGGACGGCGCCTGGGACCCGACCTTGCCGATGATCCCCAGCGCCAACGTCCCCGGCGACCCGATCGCGGTGATCAACCAGGTGCTCGGCATCTCGGCCACCTCGACTCAAGTCACCGCCGGGCTGGGCCGCAACTTCCTGCAGCAGATGGGCATCCTCAAGCCCGATGACACCGGCATCACCAACGCCGCCCCGGGCGGGGTCGGCGGACGCATTCCCCGGGTCTACGGGCGGCAGGCCACCGAATACGTGATCCGGCGCGGCATGTCGCAGATCGGCGTGCCCTACTCCTGGGGCGGCGGCAACGCGGCCGGCCCGAGTAAGGGCATCGACTCCGGGGCCGGCATCACCGGCTTCGACTGTTCGGGCCTGGTCCTGTACTCGTTCGCCGGCGTCGGCATCAAACTGCCGCACTACTCCGGCTCGCAGTACAACCTGGGCCGCAAGATCCCGTCCTCCCAGATGCGCCGGGGCGACGTCATCTTCTACGGCCCGGGCGGCAGCCAGCACGTGACGATCTACCTCGGCGACGGCCAGATGCTCGAGGCCCCCGACATCGGGTTGAAGGTGCGCGTCGCCCCGGTGCGCACCAGCGGCATGACGCCCTACGTGGTCCGGTACATCGAGTGGTGATCGAGTGAGCACTGAACGGACAGCCATGCGCCGCAACCGGTTTCGTCTCATCAATCTCGCCTGGATCACCGCTGTGGTGTCCGGGCTGATGTTGTCTGTGGCGGCGCCGGCTCCCCTCGCCATGGCCGACCCCGGCCAGTGGGACCCCACCCTGCCGGCCCAGATCAGCGCCGGCGCCCCCGGAGACCCGCTCGCCGTCGCCAACGCCTCGCTGCAGGCCACCGCCCAGGCCACCCAGACGACGATGGACCTGGGCAGGCAATTTCTCGGCGGTCTCGGGATCAACATCCTGGGCGATCCCGCGCCCGCCGCCGCGGCCACGCCCACCAACCCCGGCGGCAAGATCCCGCGGGTCTACGGCCGGCAGGCCATCGAGTACGTGATCAAGCGGATGGGGTCGCAGATGGGCGTGCCCTACTCGTGGGGCGGTGGCTCGCTGGACGGCCCCAGCAAGGGCGTCGGCGACGGCGCCAACATCACCGGCTTCGACTGCTCGGGGTTGATGCGCTACGGCTTCGCCGGGGTCGGCGTGCTGATCCCGCGGTTCTCCGGTGACCAGTACAACGCCGGGCGCCACATTCCGCCGGATCAGGCCAGGCGCGGCGACCTGATCTTCTACGGCCCGGGCGGCAGCCAGCACGTCACCATGTACCTGGGCAACGGGCAGATGCTCGAGGCATCGGGCAGCGCCGCCAAGGTTACGGTCAGCCCGGTTCGGAAGCCCGGCATGACACCGTTCCTGACCAGGATCATCGAGTACTGACCCCGGGTGCGTCCGGGCCGGCACGCCCCCAGGGCGGGTGCACCAGCGTCGACGGAATTCGGCGGGCCTGGAATAGTTGGACGCGGGCGCGTCGTGTCCGATTGAGCTTTGTCGGTTGAGCCGTGGAAGGTAGCAGTTCATGACATCAGCAGGTGGGCCGCCGCCAGGCGCCAGCGGTTACTCGGGCCCGGGCGGGCAATCCGGCCCGGCTCACGAAGCGCCGGCGGGCGGCGGTAACGGACTGGCCGCCGAGGTGCAGACTCTGGAACGCGCCATCTTCGAGGTCAAACGCATCATCGTCGGCCAGGACCAGCTCGTGGAGCGCATGCTGGTCGGCCTGTTGTCCAAGGGACACGTCCTGCTCGAGGGTGTGCCCGGCGTGGCCAAGACGCTGGCCGTCGAGACGTTCGCCAAGGTGGTCGGCGGGACGTTCGCGCGCATCCAGTTCACGCCGGACCTGGTGCCCACCGACATCATCGGTACCCGCATCTATCGCCAGGGCAAGGAGGAGTTCGACACCGAGCTCGGCCCGGTGGTGGTCAACTTCCTGCTCGCCGACGAGATCAACCGCGCGCCGGCCAAGGTGCAGTCGGCGCTGCTGGAGGTCATGCAGGAGCGCCACGTGTCGATCGGCGGCAAGACCTTCGCGCTGCCCAACCCGTTCCTGGTGATGGCCACGCAGAACCCGATCGAGCACGAGGGTGTCTACCCGCTGCCCGAAGCCCAGCGTGACCGCTTCCTGTTCAAGATCAATGTCGGCTATCCGTCGCCGGAGGAGGAGCGGGAGATCATCTACCGGATGGGCGTGCGCCCGCCGGAGCCCAAGCAGATCCTCAACACCGGCGACCTGTTGCGCCTGCAGGACATCGCGGCCAACGTCTTCGTCCACCACGCGCTGGTGGACTACGTGGTGCGCGTGGTGACCGCCACCCGCCATCCCGAGCAGCTGGGCATGAACGACGTCAAGACGTGGATCTCGTTCGGGGCGTCGCCGCGCGCGTCGCTGGGCATCATCGCCGCGTCGCGTTCGCTGGCGCTGGTCCGCGGCCGTGACTACGTGATCCCGCAAGACGTCGTCGACGTCATTCCCGACGTGCTGCGCCACCGGCTGGTGCTCACCTACGACGCGCTGGCCGACGAGATCTCGCCGGAGATCGTCATCAACCGGGTGCTGCAGACGGTGGCCCTGCCTCAGGTGAACGCCGTTCCGCAGCAAGGTCATTCGGTGCCCCCGGTGATGCAACCCGCCGGCGCGGCCAGCGGTCGGTGACCGATCCCAACAGGCGGGCGGTGGTGCATCCGCCGTCGATGCAGCGGGGCCAGATCGATGACCCGAAGCTGTCGGCGGCGCTGCGCACCCTCGAGCTCACCGTCAAACGCAAGCTCGACGGTGTGCTGCACGGCGACCACCTCGGGCTGATCCCGGGCCCCGGCTCCGAGCCTGGGGAGTCGCGCGAGTATCAGCCCGGCGACGACGTCCGCCGGATGGACTGGGCCGTCACCGCCCGCACGACGCACCCGCACGTGCGGCAGATGATCGCCGACCGGGAGCTGGAAACCTGGCTGGTGGTCGACATGTCGGCCAGCCTGGACTTCGGGACCGTGGGGTGCGAGAAGCGCGACCTGGCGGTGGCGGCGTCGGCCGCGATCACCTTCCTCAACAGCGGGGGCGGTAACCGGCTGGGGGCGATCGTCTCCACCGGGGCCAACATCACGCGGGTGCCCGCCCGCTCCGGTCGCCAGCACGAGCAGACGCTATTGCGCACCATCGCCACCACGCCGCGGGCGCCGGTCGGGGTGCGCGGCGACCTGGCGACGGCGATCGACGCCCTGCGCCGGCCGGAACGCCGCCGCGGCATGGCGGTGATCATCAGCGACTTCCTCGGGCCGATCAACTGGATGCGCCCGCTGCGGGCGGTCGCCGCCCGCCACGAGGTGCTGGCCGTGGAGGTGCTCGACCCGCGCGACGTCGAGCTGCCCGACATCGGCGACGTCGTGCTGCAGGACGCCGAGTCCGGCGTCACCCGCGAGTTCACCATCGACGCGCAGCTGCGCGACGATTTCGCCAAGGCCGCCGCGGCGCATCGCGCCGAGGTGGCGCGCACCATCCGGAGCTGCGGGGCCCCGATTCTGACGCTGCGCACCGACCGCGACTGGATCGCCGACATCGTGCGGTTTGTCGAATCCCGCCGGCGCGGTGCATTGGCAGGGCGGCAGTGACATTGCCGCTCCTGGGCCCGATGTCGTTGTCGGGCTTCGAACATTCGTGGTTCTTCCTGTTTTTGCTCGTCGTCGTCGGGCTCGCCGCGCTCTACATCCTGATGCAGCTGGCGCGCCAGCGGCGCATGCTCCGGTTCGCCAACATGGAGCTGCTGGAAAGCGTTGCGCCCAAACGGCCTTCGACCTGGCGCCACGTCCCGGCGATCCTGCTGGTGGCGTCGCTGGTGCTGTTCACCATCGCGATGGCCGGGCCCACCAACGACGTCCGGATTCCGCGCAACCGCGCGGTGGTGATGCTGGTCATCGACGTCTCGCAGTCCATGCGCGCCACCGATGTCGCGCCCAACCGGATGGCGGCCGCGCAGGAGGCCGCCAAGCAGTTCGCCGACGAGCTGACGCCGGGCATCAACCTCGGGCTGATCGCCTATGCGGGGACCGCGACGGTGCTGGTCTCGCCGACGACCAACCGGGAATCGACCAAGGCCGCGCTGGACAAGCTGCAGTTCGCCGACCGCACCGCCACCGGGGAGGGCATCTTCACCGCGCTGCAGGCCATCGCGACGGTCGGCGCGGTGATCGGCGGCGGCGACAAACCGCCGCCGGCGCGCATCGTGTTGTTCTCCGATGGCAAGGAGACGATGCCGACCAACCCGGACAACCCCAAGGGCGCCTTCACCGCCGCGCGCACGGCCAAGGACCAGGGCGTGCCGATCTCGACCATCTCGTTCGGCACCCCGTACGGGTTCGTCGAGATCAACGACCAGCGCCAGCCGGTGCCCGTCGACGACGAGACCCTGAAGAAGGTGGCCCAGCTCTCGGGCGGCAACGCCTACAGCGCGGCGTCATTGCAGGAACTGAAATCGGTGTACGCGACGCTGCAGCAGCAGATCGGCTACGAGACCATCAAGGGTGACGCCAGCGTGGGCTGGGTGCGGCTGGGCGCGCTGGTGTTGGCGCTGGCCGCGCTCGCGGCGCTGCTCATCAACCGCCGCCTGCCGACCTAGTTCCGCCCGTTGTGGCCCCTTCCAGAATCCGCGAGCGTAAGCGCACTGCGAATTTCGGCCCGAATTTCCACAGTGGGCTTACGCTCGCGAAGCGCGGGCCTCGCGCACACGGCGGATGATCTCGTCGCGGTGATGCTCTGCGATGACCCGGACGACGATCCACCCGTGACGCTCGATCGTCTCCAGCCGGCGAATGTCCTTGACGTACTGATAGCGACTCGATCGATGCTGATCGCCGTCGTACTCCACGGCCACCTTGATGTCCTCCCAGCCCATGTCCAAATAGGCTTCTGCCCAGCCCCATTCGTTGCGGACTGGAATCTGTGTCTGGGGAGCGGGAAAGCCGGCCGCAATCAACAGCAGGCGTAGCCAGGTCTCCTTGGGCGACTGCGCTCCACCGTCGGCGAGTTCGAGGGCGGCGCGAGCGGCCTTCATGCCTCGGCGTCCGCGATACCGCTCGACCAGCAACTCGACGTCGGCCATCTTCACATCGGTCGCCCGCACGAGGGCGTCGACCGCAGCGACCGCAGCACCTAGCTGGCATCGCCTGGCCAAATCGAGCGCGGTTCGAGCGGGCGTGGTGACTCGCATGCTGTCGACGACGGTGATCTCGTCTGCCTCGATCCGCTCTTCCCACACATGCACGCCCGGCGCGGGCCACCGGTTGGTGTCGATGATCGCGGCGGGCACCGCCGGGTCGATCCACTTCGAGCCGTGCAGCGCCGAGGCCGAAAAGCCGGCGAGTATGCCGCGCCGGCGTGATCGCAACCAGCAGGCCTTCGCGCGCAACACCGCCGTCAGCTCGAGGTCGCTGGCCACGTACACGTCTTTGTGCAGCGCCGTATACCGCCTGCGCAGCTCGTGCGGAGTTACCGCGCCGGCGGCTAGGGCCTCGCTGCCCAAGAAGGGGCCTGTCATGCCCGCCATGGGCGGAAGTGTGCTCCGCCACACCGACAGCGCTCCGCGAGCGTAAGCGCACCGCGGAAATCCGGCCCGAAAGTCGCAGCCTGCTTACCCTCGCGGTGCTAACCGGGGGAGATTTCAGTCCCGCCGCACCGAGGCGATAAGTTGGCCGGGTGACTGACGCAGCCACCGAGAACACCTCCACGCCCGCCACCAACGGCGGCAAGCCGGCATTCGTATCCCGTTCAGTCCTGGTCACCGGCGGAAACCGGGGGATCGGGCTGGCGATCGCGCAGCGGCTGGCCGCCGACGGCCACAAGGTGGCCGTCACGCACCGCGGATCCGGGGCGCCCGAGGGGTTGTTCGGCGTCGTGTGCGACGTCACCGACAACGACGCGGTCGACCGCGCCTTCAAGGAGGTCGAGGAGCACCAGGGTCCGGTCGAGGTGTTGGTGTCCAATGCCGGCATCTCCAAGGACGCGTTTCTCATCCGGATGACCGAGGAGCGGTTCGAGGAGGTCATCAATGCCAACCTCACCGGGGCCTTCCGGGTGGCCCAGCGCGCCTCACGCAGCATGCAGCGCAAGCGTTTCGGCCGGATCATCTTCATCGGGTCGGTGTCGGGCAGCTGGGGCATCGGCAACCAGGCCAACTATGCGGCCGCCAAGGCCGGCCTGATCGGCATGGCCCGCTCGATCTCCCGGGAGCTGTCCAAGGCCAACGTGACCGCGAATGTGGTGGCGCCGGGCTACATCGACACCGAGATGACCCGCGCCCTCGACGAGCGGATCCAGGAGGGCGCGCTGGACTTCATCCCGGCCAAGCGGGTCGGCACCGCCGAGGAGGTCGCCGGGGCGGTCAGCTTCCTGGCGTCCGAGGACGCCAGCTACATCGCCGGCGCGGTCATCCCGGTGGACGGCGGCATGGGCATGGGCCACTGACTTCGGCCCCGACACATCGACATTAAGGACGGACATGGCAGGACTGCTCGACGGCAAACGGATTCTGATTTCGGGGATCATCACCGATTCGTCGATTGCGTTTCACATCGCCAAGGCGGCCCAGGAGGCGGGCGCGCAGTTGGTGCTGACCGGGTTCGACCGGTTGCGCCTGATTCAGCGCATCGCCGACCGGCTGCCGGAGAAGGCGCCACTGATCGAACTCGACGTGCAGAACGAAAAGCATCTGGACTCGCTCGCCGAGCGGGTGACCGCCGAAATCGGCGAGGGCAACAAGCTCGACGGCGTGGTGCACTCGATCGGCTTCATGCCACAGACGGGGATGGGCATCAACCCGTTCTTCGACGCGCCGTATGAGGATGTCTCCAAAGGCATTCACATCTCGGCGTATTCGTATGCCTCGCTGGCCAAGGCGACGCTGCCGATCATGAATCCCGGCGGCTCCATCGTGGGTATGGACTTCGACCCCAGCCGGGCGATGCCGGCCTACAACTGGATGACGGTGGCCAAGAGCGCGCTGGAGTCGGTCAACCGGTTCGTGGCGCGCGAGGCGGGCAAATTTGGCGTGCGGTCGAATCTCGTTGCCGCGGGCCCGATCCGGACGCTGGCGATGAGCGCGATCGTCGGCGGGGCGCTCGGCGAAGAGGCCGGCGCGCAGATGCAGCTGCTCGAAGAGGGCTGGGATCAGCGCGCACCCATCGGCTGGAACATGAAGGACCCGACCCCGGTCGCCAAGACGGTGTGCGCGCTGCTCTCGGACTGGCTGCCGGCGACGACGGGAACCATCATCTACGCCGACGGCGGCGCAAGCACCCAATTGCTGTAAAGCCTAATGGAATTCGACGCCGTCCTGCTGTTGTCCTTCGGCGGTCCGGAAGGTCCGGAGCAGGTTCGGCCGTTCTTGGAGAACGTCACCCGGGGCCGCAACGTGCCCCCGGAACGCCTCGATGACGTCGCCCAGCACTACCTGCATTTCGGCGGGGTGTCGCCGATCAACAACATCAATCGCGCGCTGGTGGCGCAATTGGAAGCCGAGCTGGGCAACCGCGGCCTGGACCTTCCGGTCTATTTCGGCAACCGCAACTGGGAGCCCTACGTCGAGGACACCGTCGCCACGATGCGCGACAACGGAATTCGTCGGGCCGTGGTGTTCACCACCTCGGCGTGGAGCGGCTATTCCAGCTGCACGCAATACGTCGAGGACATCGCCCGGGCGCGCGAGGCGGCCGGGCCGGACGCGCCCGAATTGGTCAAGCTGCGGCCCTATTTCGACCACCCGAGGTTCGTGCGGATCTTCGCCGACACCATCGGCGCGGCCTCGGGGGCGCTGACCGCCGCGCAACAGGCCGGCGCGCGGCTGGTGTTCACCGCGCATTCCATTCCGGTGGCCGCCGACGACCGCGTGGGCCCGCGGCTGTACAGCCGCCAAGTCGCCTATGCCGCAAGCCTTGTGGCGGCCGCCGCCGGGTATGCCGATTACGACCTGGCGTGGCAGTCGCGCTCGGGCCCGCCCCAGGTGCCCTGGCTGGAGCCCGATGTCGCCGACCACCTGGCCACGCTGGCGCAGGCCGGGACCGAAGCCGTCATCGTCTGTCCGATCGGGTTCGTGGCCGACCACATCGAGGTGGTGTGGGATCTCGACAACGAGCTGGCAGGCCAGGCCGAGGCGGCGGGCGTGGCGCTGGTGCGGGCGTCGACGCCCAACGCCCACCCGCGTTTCGCGCAGCTGGCCGCGGACCTGATCGACGAATTGCGATACGGGCGCGAGCCCGAGCGGACGACCGGACCCGACCCGGTGCCCGGTTGCGGTGCCAGCGTCAACGGCGCGCCGTGCCGCCCGCCGCACTGCGCGGCCGGCCGCTAGAAACGGTCAATCGCCCCAGGCGGAATGCAGGATCGCGGTCACGGCCGCCATCCGCGCCGAACGCACCACCGCGGTGAGCGGTCGCAGCGCGTCGCTGGCAATGCGGGCCTCCGAAGAGGATTGGGTTCCCAGGGGTTCCACGCCGGCGGCGACGGGCGCGGTGAAGCGGTCCGGAGAGTCGGATCGGCTCAGTCCCGCGCTGACCGCGATGATGGCGTCGACGTGGGCGGCGTTCTCCAGGACCCGCAGCGCGCGCGTCGGCGCGTGGTCGGGAATGCGGTGCTGCCGTGCGGATTCCAGGAGTTGCTCGACCAGGCCCCGCGGGTCGTCGACGTCGGATGCCGCGGCCCCCAGCCCGATGGCGCCCAGCGCATCGGCGGCCGAGCGCACGGCCGACCGCAGCGTGTACTCCGCGTCGCCGAGCTCGTAATGGTCCAGCACGGGTGCGCCCGGCAGCGAGTACACGGTCCACGTGAGCGCGCACAGTTCGGCAAGCCGCGTCTCGTAGTCCTCCGGCACGTCCTCGTCGTCCTCATAGGAGAATTCGGGCACCAGGCCGACGGCGGTGGCGGGGTTTCGGGGGTTGGCGATGATGACGGCCTCGCCGGCCGCGAGCGCGTCGCGCTCGAACTGGGTTCCGGGGGCCAGCCCGCGCACGTCACCCGGCACCGGCAAAATCACGTTGATCGATCCGCGCATCAACCCTGTGCCGTCCGGCGCCGCGGTCGGCCGGCCGATTGCGGCACGCAGTGTCTGCAGCAGCGTGACCGTTCCGGCGTCGTGCACGTCGGGCCAGGGCAGCCCGGTGTGGCCCGCGGCGACCGCATCATACGCGGTCACCGATTGCTTTGGCGCCCAGACGGATAACGCGTCCAGGACGTCGTCGGGCGCGGCCTTTCCGGCGAGCCACGCATTGGCCCACAGGGACAGCGAAACACTGGGACACCACACGAGAACGCAGTGTAGTTGTTTTGCCCGGCGAAGGCGGATCACGCGTATTCTTGCCGCATGCACGCCGCGGTGCTTTGGCTAATATTCGCGCTGGTGCTGGCCGGTGCGGAGGCGCTCACCGGCCATTTGTTTCTGGTGATGCTCGGCGGGGGCGCACTGGCCGCGGCGCTCACCAGTTGGGTGACCGACTTTCCGGTGTGGGCGAACGGCGCGGTGTTCCTGGTCGTCTCGGTGCTGCTGCTGGTGTTGGTCCGCCCGCCGCTGAAGCGCCGGCTGACGCCGGGCGGGGCGCCGCGGTTGGGAATCGAGGCGCTGCAGGGCAAAACCGCGCTGGTGCTCGAGCGGGTCGCGCGCGATGCGGGTCAGGTCAAACTCGACGGCCAGGTGTGGTCCGCGCGCCCGCTCAACGAGGCCGAGGTGTACGAACCCGGCGAGCCGGTCACCGTCATGCAGATCGACGGCGCCACGGCGGTGGTCTTCAGGAGCAGTCTGTAGCGGCGAGACGAAGCCGCCAACGACTGGTAGAGAGAGGAAGTTCGATGCAAGGTGCGGTTGCTGGTTTGGTGCTGCTGGCCGTCTTGGTGATTTTCGCCATCGTCGTGGTGGCCAAGTCGGTTGCGCTGATACCTCAGGCGGAGGCCGCGGTGATCGAACGGCTGGGACGATACAGCCGCACGGTCAGCGGGCAGCTGACGTTGTTGGTGCCGTTCATCGATCGGGTTCGCGCCCGGGTTGATCTGCGCGAGCGGGTGGTGTCGTTCCCGCCGCAGCCGGTGATCACCGAGGACAACCTGACCCTCAACATCGACACGGTGGTCTACTTCCAGGTCACCGTTCCCCAGGCGGCCGTCTACGAGATCAGCAACTACATCGTCGGCGTCGAGCAGCTCACCACCACCACGCTGCGCAACGTCGTCGGCGGCATGACGCTCGAGCAGACGCTGACGTCGCGCGACCAGATCAACGGGCAGCTGCGCGGCGTGCTCGACGAGGCGACCGGCCGCTGGGGGTTGCGGGTCGCCCGGGTCGAGTTGCGCAGCATCGATCCGCCGCCGTCGATTCAGGCGTCGATGGAGAAGCAGATGAAGGCCGACCGCGAGAAGCGGGCGATGATTCTGACCGCCGAAGGTATGCGCGAGGCGGCGATCAAGGAGGCCGAGGGCCAGAAGCAGGCGCAGATCCTGGCGGCCGAGGGCGCCAAGCAGGCCGCGATCCTGGGCGCCGAGGCCGACCGGCAGTCCCGGATGCTGCGTGCCCAGGGTGAACGCGCCGCGGCTTATCTGCAGGCGCAGGGGCAGGCCAAGGCCATCGAGAAGACGTTCGCCGCCATCAAGGCCGGCCGGCCCACGCCGGAGATGCTGGCCTACCAGTATTTGCAGACGCTGCCGGAGATGGCGCGCGGCGACGCCAACAAGGTGTGGGTGGTGCCCAGCGACTTCAACGCGGCGCTGCAGGGATTCACCAAGTTGCTGGGGACGCCGGGCCAGGACGGGGTGTTCCGCTTCCAGCCGTCGCCCGTCGACGACGCCCCCAAGCACAGCGCCGACGACGACGCCGAGGTGGCCGACTGGTTCTCCACCGAGACCGACCCGGCGATCGCCCAGGCGGTGGCCAAGGCGGAGGCGATCGCGCGCCAGCCGGCGGACGGCCCGGCCGGCGAGCTGACTCCATAGGATTGCGGCATGAGTGCGTTGACTTCACCGAAGACCTATGCGGCGCTTGGCGCCTTCCACGCCGTGGACGCGGTTCTGTGCGGCGTCCAGGTGGCCCCGATCAAGAAGGTGCTGGATGACGTGGGCCTGCCGGAGAACGTCCGGCCCGTGCTGCCCGCGGTGAAGGCGGCCGCGGCCGTCGGATTGCTGTCGGTCAACCGTTTTCCGGCCCTGGCGCGGCTGACGACGGCGATGCTGACGCTGTACTTCGTGCTGGCCCTCGGCGCGCACGTGCGGGTGCGCGACAAAGTCGTCAACGGCGTTCCGGCCGCCCTGTTCTTGGCGCTGGTGGCCGCGATGACGATCAAGGGGCCGGACCAGAACTAGTCGAGGCGCAACTCGACCAGCGGCAGCGGGGTGTCGGTGTCGGTGATCGGGACGCCGAGTGTCTCTTCGAGCACCGGGCGCATCCGCTCCCACGCCTTGGGGTGACGGGTGCGGTAGGCGGCCAGGGTGCGATCGGCTTCGGGCGTGGTCATCACCCGCGCGGTGGCCGTTCTGGGCGCGTGGCTGCCGGCGTAGACCCGCACCCGCGGGTTGGCTTCAATGTTGCGGAACCACTGGGCTTTTCGACCGAAGCCCGACGCGACCACATAGGTGTCGGGTGACGAGTGGTCGAGAACTTCCAGCACCACGAAGCGCGGTTCACCGGATTTGCGGCCGATGTGCTCGAGCATCAAGATCCGCGAGCCGAACAGCGCGCCCGCGCGGGCTTTATAGATCCAGATCGGTGCGCGCATCAGGCGACGCGACCGCAGCACGCGTGCGCCGGCGTTGACGAAAAGGGTTGTGTTGGACACCTTTACCTTCATTTCTCCTTCATCTGCCGATAAGTCCTTCGCGATAGATGGCGAAGACCTCGCCGGCCCACCGCCGCATTCCCTCCTCCGAGAGCGGATCCACTCCGAGTGCCTCGGTGAGGCGGGGCCGCAGCGTCAGCACCGCGAGGTCGTTGACAAGCAAAAACGCCGCCCGCACCGCTGCGTCCGCACCGCGGCTGGCGGTGCCGACCGCGACCATCGCGTTAAGAGTGGTTTGGCTGAGCCGGAATAGCCGGTCGAACAATGCCGAACCGGCGCTCCCTCCGTTGATCAGCAGCCGGCTCAGGTACGCCGGGATCGGCGAGTCGGGCGGCAGGTAAGTGGCCAGGCCGTCGAGCAGGCTCGGCACTGCGGTCGGCTCGAGCCCGACCACGGCGGTCTGCTCGGTCATCTTCGTCAGCAGCACTTCGAATGTGGCGACGACGTGATTGTCGACGATCTCGACGAGCCCGTCTTTCGAGCCGTAATGCCTGATGAGCAGGGCCGGCGAAACGCTCGCCGCGTTCGCTATGTCGCGCAGGGTGACCGCATCGGGGCCGCGCTGGGCGAACAGACGCAGCGCTTCGTCCCGGATCCGCGCCCGGGCCGTGCGGTCATCCGGTAGTGGTGAATGCACGTTCACAATTATAAACAGATGTTTACAACCGGTGGCAGGCTCCGGGCCGACCGCCGCGTACGTACCTCAGGACTGGGGTGCCGGCGGCAGGGGCGGTACGGCGCCCGGCGCGGTGGGTGATCGGGGTGGCTCTCGACGGCGGCGGGATAACCGAGACGGCACTGGCCCGACGCCTGTCGCCGTCACGATTTCGGGCATCGTGACGGCGACAGGCTCGGTGGTCAGGGATGCGGCGCGGGCGACGGTGGCGTCGGCGAGGCCGGTGACGGGAATCCCTCGCCCGGGGGCGGCGGCCAGTAGCCACGCGGGGGTCCGGGCGGACTGGGCGGCGGAGCAAATCCGAACCCACCCGGCGCGGGTCCGCCCAGCGGAGGAGGCGGGGACCCGTGGAACGGCGCCGCCAGCATCGGCGGCGGACCGGGAGGCGGCGGGAGCGGCCCGACGCTGACGATCCAGGCGAACGCGATCGCCGTGACGGTGCCGACCGCGCCGAGCAGCGCGCCCGCCACTGCGGCGCCGATCACCACGCCGGTGGGGTAGCGGCGTCGCTCCGGTGCTGGGTGGGCGACCGGCGGCGGCGCCGGGGGACTGGTGTTGATGTCGTCGTTCGTGGTCATGTCTCGGAGGTTAAGAACCCGGGCTGAAGTGGATCTGAAGAATTCGGGCGGCTGGCGAGCGTGCTCAACCGTCACAGCCGTCACCGGCAAAAGGGCAACCACCTTTGCCCGCCTTCGAGCGACAACGCGGCGTCGCCGGGGCACCCCCTGGGCACCGAACGGGGTTGTCGCTCAGAGGCGGGCAACTGCCACATACCTCGCCTTTGGTGACGAACGCGATCGCTGGGACGCCACCTTCAGGTTCGTTTCAGGGCCGGCGCCGACAATGGGGGCATGACGGATTGCCTTCGTGCGGCCGGCCAGTTCAGCGTCGGCACGCCGCGGGTGTTGGTCGTCGAGGACTCCGAAACCATCCGGGAGATGGTCGGCGAAGCGCTCACCGAGGTCGGCTATCACACCGATGCCCGCTGCGACGGCGACGGCCTGGAAGAGGTCCTCGACGGGATGCGGCCCGACCTGGTGGTGCTCGACGTCATGCTGCCGGGACGCGACGGGTTCGAACTGATCGACGTGATCCGCGAATGGGGTGACGTCGGGATCGTCTTGATCACGGCGCGCGACGGGCTGCCGGACCGGCTGCGCGGGCTCGACGGTGGGGCCGACGACTACGTCATCAAGCCGTTCGAGTTGGCCGAACTGGTGTCACGGGTCGGCGCGGTGTTACGCCGTCGCGGACGGCTGTCCCAGGTGATCCAGGTGGGCGACGTCACGCTGGATCTGGGCGCCGGTGTGGCGGCGCGCGGCGGTCACCCGCTGGATCTCACCGCAACCGAGCTGCGGGTGCTGTCGTTCCTGGTGGAGCAGCGGGGCCGGATCGTCAGCGCGGGTCAGATCCTGAACGGGGTGTGGGGCTATGACGCCTACGACCCCAACCTGGTGCAGGTCCACGTCAGCGGTCTGCGGCGCAAGCTGGAGGCGCACGGGCCGCGGATCCTGCATACCGTGCGCGGCATCGGCTACCGCGTGCGGGCCGAGCGGTCATGACGGCCGCGTCGACGACACCGACGCCGTCGCTGCAGCGACGCGTGACCCTGGTGGTGCTCGCGCTGCTAGCCGTCCTGCTGGTGGTGCTCGGGGTCACCATCGACATCACCATTGGCGTTCTGGCGCAACGCAATCTGCACGACCGGCTGCTGGCCGCGACATCGCGCGCCGACGCGTTGAGCGCCGCGCGCACCTCACCGGATCTGCTCGCTGCCGAACTCAATGGTGGCGGGATCCGGGCGCTCGTCGTCACGGCCAACGGCAGCGCCTACGGTGACCGCGGGATCAGCCCCGAGCTGACTGACGGGGAGGTCGACCCGCCCCCGCCGCCGTATCCGCCACCGCCGCCCTATCCGCCCCCGCCGCCCTATCCGCCGTATCCGCCACCGCCATACGCACTTCCGCCGCCGCCCGGCCCGCCACCGGATGCCACCGCGACGGCCATCGTGCACCCCCTGCCCGACGGCAGCCGGGTGATCCTGGTCGCCGACACCACACAGACCACCCAAGTCGCGCATCAGCTGCGCGGCCTGATGATCGGGGCCGGCCTGGCAACCCTGGCGCTCGCGGCGCTGCTGCTGGTTGCGGTCAGCCGGGCGGCGCTGCGCCCACTGGACCGGCTCACCGCGCTGGCCAACGCCATCACCACCGGCGACCGCGGCCGGCGACTGCACCCGGATCGCGCCAACACCGAACTTGGCCGTGCCGCACGGGCTTTCGACGGAATGCTGGACGCACTGGAAACATCGGAGCACCGCGCCCGGCACGCCGCCGACACCGCGCAACGTGCCGAGTCCGCAACCCGGCGATTTCTCGTCGACGCCGCCCACGAGCTGCGCACCCCGATCGCCGGCATCCAGGTCGCCGCCGAACAGCTCGCCCACGGCGCCTCCGAACATGACGACGACGGGCAATACCGTCGGGCGAGCCTGCTGCTCTCCGACGCTCGTCGCGCCGGCCGGCTGGTCGCCGACATGCTGGACCTGAGCCGCATCGACGCCGGGCTTGCGCTCCAGCTGCACGACGTCGACGTGGCCGCCGTCCTCGATGGTGAAGCCGACCGGGCCGCCATGCTGGCGCCGCAAATCAGCGTCAGCCGCACCGGTTTGACCACGCTGAATCTCCACGCCGATGCGACCCGCCTGTCGCAGATCGTGTCCAACCTGCTCGACAACGCGCGACGGTATACCCCACCCGGCGGAGCCATCACGGTCGACCTGCGCGCAGACGATGGCATCGCGAAGGTGACCATCACCGACACCGGGCCGGGCATCCCGGAAGACCAGCGGGACAACATCTTCGAGCGGCTGGTGCGCCTGGACGCCGGGCGCGCCCGCGACCACGGCGGCGCCGGCCTGGGCCTGGCGATCGCGCGGGCGCTGGCGCGCGCCCACGGCGGTGACTTGGTGTGCCTGCCCCACGAGGGCGGCGCCCAGTTCAGGCTCACGCTGCCGCGCCAGTGGGGGCACGAGTAGCGCAGTGGCCGCCCCAAGAGTCTTGCGTAAGAGCATGATTGGGGCGGCCACCGTTTTACGCCTGCTAGCGCACCGGCCTCACCAACCCGGCGGTGGGGCCGGATGGAACGGCCCGGCGACTCCGGGGCTTTAGTGGGCG
>NZ_QMEV01000060.1 GCF_003284935.1 Mycobacterium colombiense | reverse complement strand
CGGAAGTCGAAGAACCGGTGGCTGACTCCCCGGCGGCAGTCAGCGACGAGGGACCGGGCGAGGACGAGGCCGACGAGCCCGAACCCGAACCCGAGTCCGAACCCGAGCCCGCGGCCGAGGAACCCGAGCCCGCGGCGGAATCCGATGAGCCCGAAGTCGAGGCGGCGGCCGACGAGGCCGAAACCGCGGCGGCGGCCGGGGATTCCGATGTGGAGGAAGCCGACGCGGGCGACCTCGAAGCCGCGGAGCTCGAGGCCGACGACGATGAGCCCGAAGAACTCGAAGACGACGAGTCCGAAACCGAAGACGACGAGCCCGACGTCGAAGCGGAGGAGTCCGAGCCCGAAGGCGAAGCCGGAGAACCCGAGCCCGCAGCGGAGGAGCCGGAACCGGGGGCGGAGGCCGAGGAGCCGGAAGCCGAGGACGCCCAAGAGTCCGAAGCCGAAGAAGCCGAAGCGCCCGAAGCCGAGGACGCCCAAGAGCCCGAAGCCCAAGAGCCCGAACCCGCCCCCGAAACGGCCCCGGTTCAACCGGAAACCCGTCGGCGATGGGGCTCGCGACTGCGGAACCGCCTGGGCCGCTGACCGCCGACCCGCGCCCGATTCCCTCGGGCGGGGCGCACCGCATCTGGCATGCTGACAAGCGTGACCACCGCAGGGTCAGCCGCTCGATGACCCAACCCCGCACACCCGCGCACGCCCCGGGGCGGCCCCATCCGCACGGGTTGGGGCGTCATCGCCGCTCCGTCGCGGCCGGAACCGGCGTGGCGCTGGGAGGCGCGCTCACCTACGTCGCGCTGGCCGACCCACACAGGCCGAGCTCGATCTACCCGCCGTGTCCGTTCAAGATGCTGACCGGCTGGAATTGCCCGTTTTGCGGCGGGCTGCGGATGACGCACGACCTGTTGCACGGTGACCTGCTCGCCGGCATCCAGGACAACGTCTTCCTGCTGGTAGCCCTCCCGCTGCTGGCCGTGTGGGTCCTGGTCCGCCGCGCCCGCGGCGGGGCGTTGCCGTCCCGGGCGGCGTTGCTGACGGTCGTGGTGGTGACGATCGCCTGGACGGTGCTGCGTAACCTGCCCGCCTTCCCGCTGTTTCCCACCGTTCTTGGTGGGTAAGAGCACACTGCGCGGCGTCGGCTATCTGCGGGCCGTGGCGGTGTCACACGACTATGCTGGGTCGGCGTGAGTAGACGCGGAAAGATCGTCTGCACCCTTGGCCCTGCGACCAATTCTGATGAGTCGATCCAGGCCCTGGTTGAAGCCGGAATGGACGTCGCCCGGTTGAATTTCAGCCACGGCGACTACTCGGATCACAAGGCCGCCTATGAGCGCGTCCGTTCGGCTTCCGACGCCACCGGCCGGGCCGTCGGCGTGCTCGCCGATTTGCAAGGCCCCAAGATCAGGCTGGGGCGTTTCGCCACCGGGCCCACCTACTGGGCCGACGGCGAAACCGTGCGGATCACCGTGGCGGACTGCGAAGGCGACCACGACCGGGTGTCGACCACCTATAAGAAGCTGGCCCAGGACGCCGCCATCGGCGACCGGATCCTGGTCGACGACGGCAAGGTCGGCCTGGTGATCGAGGCCATCGAGGGTGACGACGTCGTCTGCACCGTCGTCGAGGGCGGACCGGTCAGTAACAACAAGGGCATCTCGCTGCCCGGCATGAACGTGTCCGCACCGGCCTTGTCGGAGAAGGACATCGATGACCTCACCTTCGCGCTGGAACTCGGCGTCGACCTGGTCGCGCTCTCCTTCGTGCGATCGCCGTCGGACGTCGAGTTGGTGCACGAGGTGATGGATCGGGTGGGCCGGCGGGTGCCGGTGATCGCGAAGCTGGAGAAGCCCGAGGCCGTCGACAACCTGGAAGCCATCGTGCTGGCCTTCGACGCCATCATGGTGGCCCGCGGCGACCTGGGCGTCGAGCTGCCCCTGGAAGAGGTTCCCCTGGTGCAGAAGCGGGCCATCCAGATGGCCCGGGAGAACGCGAAACCCGTCATCGTCGCGACCCAGATGCTCGATTCGATGATCGAGAGCTCGCGGCCGACCCGGGCCGAGGCCTCCGACGTCGCCAACGCCGTCCTCGACGGCGCCGACGCGGTCATGCTGTCCGGGGAGACATCGGTGGGCAAGTACCCTATGGCGGCCGTGCGGACCATGGCGCGCATCATCTGCGCGGTCGAGGACAATTCGACGGCCGCCCCGCCGCTGACGCACGTGCCCCGGACCAAGCGCGGGGTGATCTCGTATGCCGCCCGCGACATCGGCGAGCGGCTCGACGCCAAGGCGCTGGTCGCGTTCACCCAGTCCGGCGACACGGTCAAGCGCCTCGCGCGCCTGCACACCCCGCTGCCGCTGCTGGCCTTCACCGCGTGGCCCGAGGTGCGCAGCCAGCTGGCGATGACGTGGGGCACCGAAACGTTCATCGTCCCGATGATGACCTCCACCGACGGCATGATCCGCCAGGTCGACAAGTCGCTGCTGGAACTCGGCCGCTACAAGCGCGGCGACCTGGTGGTCATCGTCGCCGGCGCGCCACCTGGCACAGTAGGGTCAACCAACCTCATCCATGTGCACCGGATCGGGGAGGACGACGTCTAGCTGAAGGAGAGCGTGTGCCGGCCGGCTGTGAGCCCCAGGAGCCGAATGCGGCGGAAGAAGCCGCGACACCGACCCATTCGGACTTCACCGAACTGCTGGCGACACTCGACCTCGAACGCGTCGACGACGACCTGTTCATCGGCTCGCATCCGAGCAAGAACCCCATGCGGACCTTCGGTGGTCAGCTCATGTCGCAGTCGTTCGTCGCGAGCAGCCGCAGCCTGGTTCGTGACGACCTGCCGCCGGGCGCGCTGTCGGTGCACTTCATCAACGGGGGAGACACCGCCAAGGACATCGAATTCCGCGTGACGAGGCTGCGCGACGAGCGCCGCTTCGCCAACCGGCGCGTCGATGCGGTGCAGGACGGCACGCTGCTGAGCTCGGCGCTGATCTCCTACATGGCCGGCGGCCGCGGCCTGGAACACGGCATCGAGCCGCCGGACGTGGCCGAGCCGCACACCCAGCCCACCATCGGCGAACTGTTGCGCGGCTACGAGGAGACCGTTCCGCACTTCGTCAACGCCTTGCAGCCCATCGAATGGCGCTACACCAACGACCCGGCCTGGGTGATGCGCACGAAGGGCGAACGGCTCCCGCACAATCGGGTCTGGGTGAAGGCGTTGGGGGAGATTCCCGACGACCCCGTATTGCACACGGCAACAATGGTGTATTCGTCGGACACCACCGTTTTGGACTCGGTTATCACCACGCACGGTCTTTCCTGGGGATTTGACCGCATATTCGCCGCCTCGGCCAATCATTCCATTTGGTTTCACCGGCAGGTCAACTTCAACGACTGGGTGTTGTACGCCACATCGTCGCCGGTCGCGGCCGATTCCCGCGGGCTGGGCACCGGGCACTTCTTCGACAGGTCCGGCCTACCGCTGGCCACGGTGGTGCAAGAAGGCGTGCTGAAATACTTCCCCTCTTCCCGCCGTTAAAACGTGACCCAATAGCCGCGGAATCTCTGCGCGAATTCGCCCTTGTAATGGCCGCGATGGGGCGTAGCTTTGACATAGCCGGGTATTCGGTGCAGAGGCGGCGTCAAGCCACCCAGCTGTTGTCAGCGCATCGGGAGGTGAGTGTGAACGGGCCAGTGGTGGACGTCACGGTAGCAAGACCCCGCGCGCGCGAACGCGTTGTCGTCTCGGTCGATTCACTCGCGGCCCGGTTGCTTGGCGCGCTGGCGCTGTTCGGCGCGGCGTGCTGGCTCATCGAGATCCTCGCGCGCCACCACAGCCAACCCAATTGGCAGTACAGCGACCGGTTGGCCTGGTCGCTGACGGTGCTGGTGGCGGTGGCCTGGATGGCCCGGGGCATCTTCCTGGGGCGGCCGGTGACCACCATGCACGCCGCCGTCGCGGCCTTTTTCGTGCTGGCGGGGCTGGGCCTGCACGTGTTGTCCTTTGACCTGCTCGGCGACGTGGTGATCGCCAGCTCGGGCATGGTGTTGATGTGGCCGACGACCTCTCACCCGCGGCCCGCCGACCTGCCGAGGGTGTGGAAGTTGATCGAGGCGACCAGCGGCGACGCGCTCGCACCGTTCACGATGCAGACCGGCAAGAGCTATCACTTCACCGCCGACGGGACGGCGGCCCTGGCCTACCGGACGCGGATGGGGATCGCCGTGGTCGGCGGTGACCCGATCGGGGACGAGGCGCACTTCGGTGAACTGGTGGCCGATTTCGCCGCGTTCTGCCACGCCCACGGTTGGCGCATCGCCGTGGTGGGCTGCAGCGAGCGGCGGCTCGACCTGTGGAGCGATCCGGCGGTGCTGGGACAATCGTTGCGGCCCATACCGATTGGACGCGATGTGGTCGTCGACGTGGCCGGCTTCGACATGGTGGGCCGTAAGTTCCGCAACCTGCGACAGGCGGTGCAGCGCACCCACAACTGCGGCGTTACCACCGAAATCGTGTCCGAGCAGGAGCTCGACGGCGAGCTGCTGGCCGAGCTGACCGAGGTGGTGCGCGAGTCGTCCAAGGGCGCCCATGCCGATCGCGGATTCCACATGAACCTCGACGGCGTGCTGGAGGGCCGGTTCCCCGGGATACGGCTGATCATCGCCAGGGACAAAACGGGCAAGGTGCAGGCGTTCCACCGGTATGCCACCGCCGGCGGCGGCAGTGACATCACCCTCGACGTGCCATGGCGCCGGCGCGGCGCGCCGAACGGGCTCGACGAGCGGCTCAGCGTCGACATGATCATGGCGGGTAAAGAGGCTGGAGCACAGCGTGTTTCGCTCGCGTTCGCGGCATTCCCCGAAATCTTCGACGCCAAGAAGCGAGGCTGGACCCAGGGGGTCTTCTACCGGTTGACCCACGTGCTCGACCCGCTGATCGCCCTCGAGTCGCTGTACCGGTATGTGCGCAAGTGGCATGCCCTCGACGCCCGGCGGTACGCGGTCATCTCCATGACACAGATTGTCAAGTTGTTGTTCGTGCTCTTGTCGCTGGAGTTCATGCCGCGCCGGCGTCACCTTTGAGCGCGCCGCGGCTCCTACTGTGGTCGCAAAACAGCCAGCGCGGTGTCGTGTCGTGTCAGAGGGTTGACTGCGGATTACACAACCACGTGGGAGATGACGAACTCAGTGTCCGATTGCTCTCGAATACGGCAATGGTTACCCACGCGCTGGCCGCATTCGACGCGCTCCCGGATCTGGCGGAAGCCCGTCGCTGGCATGACGGGCGCGTGATATCACGGCTGCTGACGTTGCGAAGCGGGCATGGCCCGAATGTCGTTGTCACACGGGAAAGGATTATCGACTACACCTTCCGACGCCGGCGTTGTGGTAGAGCTCGCGCCTTACGAGGTACCGCTGGCGTTGTGGGGACGCTGCCCGAGCAGGTTGCGCGACCCGGCCGCCGGCGCCGAGACGCTAGATGAGGTCTTGCTGCGCCTCTGCAACGACGAGTAGCTGCTTACAGTTCAGCCCCTCGGGCAGGTGGTGAGTCGCCACCACCACCGTCCGCTGTGCTTGCATCAGCCGGGAATCGGGGGCCAACAGGTCGCGCAGGACCCGTTCGGCGTCGGTAACATCGAGGTGCTCGGTCGGCTCGTCGAGCAGCACGATCCGCGCGGGGGAGATCACCGCGCGGGCCAGCAACAGCCTCCTGCGCTGGCCGGCCGAAAGGGCCTGCGCGCCACCGGTGAGCACGGTCGACAAACCGTCGGGCAGCGCGGCGAGCCAGGGGCCCAGGCCCACGACGTCCAGTGCCGCCGCCAGCTCGTCGTCGCGGCTGTTCCCGCGCGCGACCAGCAGGTTGTCGCGGACGGTGGTGGCAAAGATGTGGGCGTCCTCGGCGAAAAACCCGACAGCGCTGCGCAAGTCGATCTCGGTGATCTCGCTCAGGGCGATGCCGTCAAGCGTCACCTGCCCGTCCAGCGGCGGCAACAGACCGGCGAGGGTCATCAGCAGGGTCGTCTTCCCGGCACCGCTGGCGCCGGTGACGGCCAGCCTCGCGCCGGGCGGCAGGTCGACCGCCATCCGGGTGCAGCGTGCCGCGCCGTCGTGGCCGCAACGCACGACGGCCGTCAACCGTCCGGTGCCGGCCGGGGCGGGTGAGCTTGCCGTGGCGCCGCCGGGCCCCGACGGGGTCAGGTCGAGCAGGCGGCGCGCGGCGATCCGTGACCGCGTCAACTGGATCGCGGCGGCCGGCAACGGCGTCATCGCCTCGAAGGCCGACAGCGGCAGCAGCATCAACACCGCCAGGGTGGTGGGGGCGACCGCGTGCGCCAACCCGATCCCGCACACCACCGCGCCCAGCACGCTGGCCCCGATCGCCGCGGTGGTCATCGCCTCGGCGATGGCGGCCGGTTTGGCGGCCACGTCCAGGGCGTCGCTCCACGCGCGTTGCCGGCGTTGCGATTCGGCGATGACCCCGGGAAGCAGGCCGGCGACCCGAAGCTCGGGGGCGTGTTCGAGCGCCAGCATCGCCGAGGTATCGCGTTCGGAATGATGCTGGCGCGCAACGCCTTCCTGGGTCGCGGCGGCCCGCCCCGCGAGGCGGGGTGCGACGAACCCGGCGATCAGCAGGCAGGCCGCCAGCACGACGGCCGCCGCGGGTGAGATGGCGGCGACGACCGCGGTCGCCGCCACGGCCAGCACCGCCGCGACGCCGATCGGCACCAGCGCGCGCACCAGGACGTTGGCCAGTTCGTCGACGTCGGCACCCACGCGGGCGACCAGTTCACCGCTGTGCAGCCGGAGGGCGGCCGCCGCGGGTCCGCGCGCCAGCCGCTGATAGATCTGCACCCGTGCGGTGCCGGCCGCGCGCAAGGCCGTGTCGTGGGTGGCCAGTCGCTCGCAATAGTGCAGCACGCCACGCGAAATCGCGAACATGCGGACCGCCACCGCCGCGACCGACAGGTCCAGCACGGGCGGCATCTGCCAGGCGCGCGTGATCAGCCACGCCGAGACACCGGCCAGCGCCAGCGCGCTGCCCAGCGAGAGCACCCCCAGGGCGATGGCCGCCAGCACGCGGGGCAGTCGCGGGCGCAGCATGCCGGTCGCGGCCAACAGTGGCTCGCGATGACGGAACGCGGGCTCAGGCTGGGGCATAACGCACCCCGTGTTCGGCGACCACCTCGACGATCTGGTCAGCGATGGCCAGCACCGGCGCGCGGTGGCCGACGACGATCACGGTGGCGCCGGCCCGGGCCCGTTCGACGATGGCCCGCAGAACGCGTTGCTCGGTGCGAGCGTCCAGGTGTGCGGTCGGCTCGTCGAGCAATAACACCGCGGCCGCCGAGCCGAGCGCGCGGGCCAGGCCCAGCCGTTGGCGTTGCCCCAGCGACAACCCGACACCGCCGCGCCCGAGCACGGTGCTGCGTCCATCGGGCAGCTCGGCCAGCACCGCATCGAATCCGGAGTCGGCACAAGCCTTTTCGACGTCATCGAGTCGTCCGAGCAGCGCCAGGTTGTCCTCGACGGTGCCCGGGACGAGCACCGGGCGTTGCGGCAGCCAGGATAGTTGCGCCCACCAGCCGGCCGGCTCCAGCTCGGCGACATCGACGCCGTCCACCATGACCCGGCCCGAGGAGGGCCTGCCGATGCCGGCGATCGCCTGCAGGGCGGTGCTCTTGCCGGCGCCGTTACGCCCGGTGAGCACCGTCACCGAGCCCGGCTCGATGACCGCGCTCAGATCGCGTGGCGCCTGGCCGTCGCGGCCGTCCACACTCAGACGCTCGAGGCGAATCCGCGCGCCGCGCGCGGCGACCGTCCGGGTCCGCGCCGTCGACGCCGCCGGCTCGCCGATCAGGTCGAACGCCGCACCGGCGGCGGTCCTGCCGTCTTGTGCGGCATGGAATTCCACGCCGATGCGGCGCAGCGGCCAGTACACGTCCGGTGCGAGCAGCAGCACCGTCAGGCCGGTGGCCAGGCTCATCTCGCCGAACACCAGACGAAGGCCGATCCCGACGGCGATCAACGCCACCCCCAGCGTCGCCAGCAGCTCGAGCACCAGGGCCGACAGGAATGCGATCCGCAACGTCGCCATGGCCGAGCGGCGGTGCGCGGCCGCCAGTTCGGCGATCCGGTGTTCGGGCCCGGAGCTGCGACCCAGCGCCCGCAAGGTCGGGATGCCGGCGATCAGGTCGAGCAACCGGGCCTGCAGCGTGGTCATCGCGGCCAGCGCCGCCGCAGACCGGTCGGCGGTTGCCAGCCCGATCAACACCATGAAGATCGGTATCAGGGGCAGCGTGATCGCCACGACGGCCGCCGATTTCAGGTCGTAGGCCGCGATCACGGCGACGGCGGCCGGGGTCAGGATGGCGGCGAGCAGCAATGTCGGCAGGTAACCGGTGAAATAGGGGCGCAGGCCATCCAGGCCGCGGGTGACCACGACGGCGGCGGCGTCGCGCTGCGCGGCGAGTCGACGGGGGTGCCGGGCGGTCACCGCCGCGAGCACCTGCCCGGACAGGTCGGCGATGACCGCGCTGGCTCCGCGTTGCCCCAGCCGGGCCTGCAGCCAATGCGTCACCGCGCGAATTGCCCACAGCGCCAACAGGATTGACAGCGGACCGAGCCACCCACGCAGGCCCCGGGCCGAAGTGTCGCCGACGACACGGGCGACGATGCCCGCCAGCACGATCGCCGAGCCGATCGCGCAGCCGGAGATCACCACGCCGCAACCCACCACGGCGACCAGGTAGCGGCGCAACGATGCCGACGCCCGCCACAACCTCGGATCGAGCGGCGCCCGGCCGGCGCGGTCGGTACTGCTCAGGACGCGCGCCTTGCCAGCCCGATGGGCGCCGGTATCCGGTCGGCCGAGATCCGTTGCCGGAAAATCCAATACGACCAGGCTTGGTAAACCACCGTCAGCGGGGCCATGAAGGCCGTCACCCAGGTCATGACCTTGAGGGTGTAGTGCGTGGAGGACGCGTTGTAGATGGTCACACTCCACTGCTTGTCCAGCGTCGAGGGCACCAGGTTCGGATACAGCGCACCGAAGAGCAGGACGACCACGGCAGCGACCACCACCGCGACGCAGGTGAACGCCCAGCCGTCGGACACCCGCCGCCACACCAACAGCACCGCCGCCAATTGCGCCACCACCGCCGCGGCCAGCACCAGCCAGGTCCAATCCTTGCCGTGGCCCAGTTGGGTCCACAGGCCAAATGCGGCAACCAATCCGGTGGCCGGGAGCGACAACCAGACACCGAACCGGTACGCGTCCTCGCGGATGGCCCCGGAGGTCTTCAAGGCGACGAACGTCGCCCCGTAGAGCATGAACAACGCGGCGGTGGCCAGCCCGCCCAACAGGGTGTAGGCGTTCAGCACGTCGGAGATCGACAGGTGGATGTGGCCGTCGGCGCCCACCGGCAGGCCGCGCACCAGGATGGCGAACGCGACGCCCCACAAGACGGCCGGCAGCCATGACCCGGCCGCGATGCCGGCGTCGGCCCAGCCGCGCCATTTCGTGTCGTCGATCTTGCCGCGCCATTCGATGGCCACGGCGCGCACGATCATGCCGAACAGGATCGCCAGCAGCGGCAGGTACAGCGTGGAGAACACGGTGGCGTACCAGCCGGGGAAGGCGGCGAACATCGCTGCGCCGCCGACGATCAGCCACACCTCGTTGCCGTCCCACACCGGCCCGATGGTGTTGAGAGCCGTGCGGCGCAGCGGTTCCGGCTCGCCGATGCCGACGCGCGCGAACGGCTCCATCAGCATGCCCACGCCGAAGTCGAAGCCCTCGAGGACGAAGAAACCCAAAAACAGCATCCCGATGATGCCGAACCACAACTCCTGCAGTCCCACCGTCTCAACTCCTTTCGGCGCCGCTAAGCCCTCGTCAGTACGCGAAGGACAGGGGTGCCACCTCGTCGTCGCTGGGCGCCTGCGGGGGAGCGGGTTCCGCGTCGTGCTCCAGCGGGCCTTCGACGACGTAGCGCTTGAGCAGGAAGAACCAGAGCACCGCGAGTACCGCGTAGACGAGCGTGAAGGTCACCAGCGAGGTGACGACCATGCCGGGCACGTGATTCGACACCCCTTCGCGGACCGTCATCCGAACCAATTGATCCCCAGTGGGATTGGGTGCCACCACCCATGGCTGGCGGCCCATCTCGGTGAACACCCACCCCGAGATGTTGGCCAGAAACGGCGTGGGAATGGTGAGCAGGGCGAACCACGACATCCAGCGCCGGCGGGGTGTTCGCCCGCCGCGGGTAACCCACAGCACGGTCAGGGCGAACAGGACGGGGATCGCCAGGAATCCGATCATCGCCCGGAAGGACCAGTAGGTGACGAACAGGTTCGGCCGGTAGTCATCGGGCCCGAAGCGCTGCTGATACTCCTGCTGCAGTTCGTCCACCCCGCGCAGGGTCACGCCGCTGAACTTGCCTTCGGCCAGGAACGGCAGCACGTAGTGCACCTTGATCACTTCGGCGACGCTGCCGCAGTTGTTGTGCGTTCCGATCGTCAACACCGAGAAGTCGGGGTCGTTCTGCGTATGGCACAAGGCTTCCGCCGAGGCCATCTTCATCGGCTGCTGGACGAACATCAGCTTGCCCTGGCGGTCACCGGTGAAGAACAAGCCGACCGTGGCGAGCAGCACGACCCCGCATCCCAGGATGGCCGCGGGCCGAAACATGGTGCGCGCGTCGGTTTGTGCCTCGGGGGTGGTGGCACCCGGCCGGCGCGAGCGCACCATCCACCATGCGCTCACCGCGGCGACGAACGTGCCCGCCACCAGCAGCGCCCCGGTCACGGTGTGTGAAAACGCCGCCTGCGCAGTGTTGTTGGACAGTAGGGCGAAGATGTCATCCAGCTCGGCGCGTCGCGTCGCGGGGTTGTAGTGGGCGCCGACCGGGTGCTGCATGAACGAGTTCGCCGCGATGATGAAGAACGCCGACGCGTTGACGCCGAACGCCACGGTCCAGATGCAGGCCAGGTGTATCAGCTTCGGCAGCCGGCTCCAGCCGAAGATCCACAGGCCGATGAAGGTGGACTCGAAGAAGAAGGCGAACAGCCCCTCCATCGCCAGTGGCGCACCGAAGATGTCGCCGACGAACTTCGAGTACTCCGACCAGTTCATCCCGAACTGGAATTCCTGGACGATCCCCGTCGCCACACCGATGGCGAAGTTGATCAGGAACAGCTTGCCGAAGAACTTGGTCAGCCGGTACCAGGCGGTGTTGCCGGTGGCCACCCACACCGTCTGCATGATGGCGATCAGCGGCGCCAAGCCGATCGTGAGTGGCACGAAGATGAAGTGGTAGACGGTAGTGATACCGAACTGCCATCGCGAAATATCGACGACATTCATCTGTCATCTCCCGAGACTGCGGAGGCCCGATCCAACGGCTACGACAGAGTGTAGTAGATGAGTCGGCGCCGCCGCCACCGGCGCCCCGCTCAGCTGGTAAGGGTCTTGGAGGCCTTGCGGATTCCGAAGGACGAAATGATTTCGAAGACGCCGATCACGACGAACCACGCACCGACCACGATCGCCAGCGTGACGATGGACTGGAACGGGGACGCCAGCACCACGATGCCGGCGAGCAGGCTGATCACCCCGACGAAGATGTTCCAGCCCCGCCCCGGCAGGTGCGGGTCGCTGACGGCCGAAATCGTCGTGGCCACACCGCGGAAGATGAACCCGATGCCAATCCAGATGGCCAGCAACAGGATTGCGTATCCCTGACCGAAATGGCGGAAGGCCAGCAACGCCAGGATCAACGACGCTGCGCCACTGATGAACAGCAGGATCCGGCTGCCCGCCGAGACGTGAAGCGAGAACGCGAAGACGACCTGCGCGATACCGGTAATCAGCAGATAAACGCCGAACGCAACGGCGGCGGTCAGGATGGAAATCCCCGGCCACGCCAGCACCAGGACACCGAGGACAAGAGACAGAATTCCCGACAGCAGAGCGGATTTCCACAGATGCGGCAGCAAGCTTGGAACGGGGTGGGTTCCAGGAGAGCCAGGAGAGCCAGGAGAGCCAGGGGAGATAGTCATGGCCGCAGTCTGGCACAAACGTGTGCCGTGGTACAGGGACTTTGGTCAGACGTGAACCGTGCGTGGATCCTCGGCGCGCAGGTCGGTGGGTTCTTCGCCTGCCTTGCGGCCGATTAGATACCACGTGCGCATAACGCCCTTGCCCTTGATTTCGATGCGCCCGCGCTCTTGCAGCACGAAATCGTTTTTGAGGCGTTCGTACATCGCCTGGGGCACTTGAATGCGGCCCACCGAATCGGTCGATTCCATCCGCGACGCGACGTTGACGGCGTCGCCCCACACGTCGTAGAAGAACCGGCGCGAGCCCACGACGCCGGCCACGACGGGTCCGCAGGCCATGCCCATCCGTAACGCCACCGGCTGGCCGTGCGGATCACGCAGTGTCGCAGCGACATTGGCCATGTCGAGAGCGAACGCGGCCAGGGCGAAGGCGTGATCCGGCCGCGCCCGCGGGACCCCGCTGACCACCATGTAGGAGTCTCCGCTGACCTTGATCTTCTCCAGGCCGTAATTGTCCACCAACTCGTCGAAGGCGCTGTAGAGCCGGTCCAGGAACTGCACGAGGTCCGCCGGCGCCGTGCTGCTGGCGCGTTCGGTGAAGCCGACGATGTCGGCGAACAGGACGGAGGCCTCGTCGTACTTGTCGGCGATGACGTTTCGGTCGGCACTCTTGAGGCGCTCGGCGATGCTGCCCGGCAACATGTTGGCCAGCAGCGCTTCCGACCGCTGGTACTCGGATTCCATCACCGTCTCGGCGCGCTGCGTATCGCGCAGCGCGTACCACACCGTGATGAACACCATGACGCAGGCGGAGACGATGGTGACGACGAACATCATGGACTGTGCCCAGGCCGGCACCAGACCGGTGTCGCGGGGGACCAGAAATTCGAGGGCGATGATCAGGCCGGCGGCGATCGCCGCGAGGATCGCGGCCAGCACGATGTGGTCGAGTCCCAGCACCAGCACCACCAGGCAGGCGCCCACCACCAAGAAGAACTGGCCGCCCGAGGCGGTGCCCGAGTCCCAGCAGGTGGTGAAGACCGTGACGTAGGCCGTGCCCATGAAGATCAGCGGCGCAACCCGTTCGCCGAACCGGTGCAGCCACGGCACGGTCGCGAAGATCGGGGCCGAGACGACGTTGACGGCGACGATCTGCCAAATCCAGGCACCGGTGACCAGCTGCAGCACCACGAAAGTGGTGCAGACGACGACGGCCAGCCAGGCCGCGATTGAGAGCACCCGGAATTCGCGTGCGGCGCTGTCGGCGTAGTGCTGATTGCGGTCGCGTGACTGGGCGCGCGCCGCGGCCACGCAGTCCGGGCGCCCCGAGGAGCCTTCTGGGCATGTTGGTGGGCCACCACACTTCTTGGCCGCCACGGGTGCCAGCCTAACCGCTGGACGGCACGCTCCGGGGCTGTCTTTTAGGAAAATCAGCGTTTTCGCCCCCGTAAGTTTCCGGGTCTGATAACAGTTCTTGTTATCGGGCTGTAATCGGGTTTAGGAGTCATTGAATAGGGTTATTTAACACGTGTTCTGCAGGGCTCATGGACGCGTGTTTCGCCTCGACTAAGGGGTGCCTGATGGCGGGTCTCAAGAGGTTTGTTCTTGCGTCAATCCTCGTTTCCACCGCGTTCTTGCTGGAGGGCTGTAGCGCCGCCTGTGGCCAGCCCGGCTGGCTACTGCGGGTCGCCACCGATTCCATCGGCAACTACTCGCCGGGTGCGGACGTGTCGGCCTCGGGTCAGATGTGCGTCACCCGCTCAATCGGCGATTGACCTGGCGCACTTGCCGTTTCGCCGCTGCGGCGCCGATGCGACGTCGGGCCCGGCGCGGTGTGCTGGGTCGGGGGGATCGCTAACCCGGTGGACGGCCGGGTGTCGCCGGTGCGTGTCGGCGCCGCCGGCCACGAGGGCGCGGATCGCGCGGCAACGACGGTGGAAAAATGAATGAATTCAAGCGAGCGATTATTTTCATAGAACTTTGCCTCGGAATGCGTCCCATTAATTTATGCACGCAGTTAATCAAAACGAACGGAACGCATACCGTTGGGATGTTTTTAGCCGAATTTACAAACCGTCCGTTAACTTAAATGCTGGAGACCTGCTGGCCGGGTACCGAACAGAGGTGCCCCTCGGCGGTCCCACGCCGCGGTGTCGAACGCTTGCGGTGCCCTCGGTGAGATTCGAACTCACACTGGACGGGTTTTGAATCCGTTTCCTCTGCCAGTTGGGATACGAGGGCGTGCGGCCTCTTACCTTAGAGGCAGCCTCCCACCATAGAGGATCAGGAGTGCTCACCCGCCTCACCGCCCCCGAGGTCGCTGGTCTGCGGCGTGCACGACACAATATTCGTTATGACAGGCCCCACGACCGACACCGACGCCGCTGTGCCGCGCCGGGTCCTGATCGCTGAAGACGAAGCGCTCATCCGCATGGATCTCGCCGAGATGCTCCGGGAGGAGGGTTACGAGATTGTCGGGGAGGCCGGCGACGGGCAGGAAGCCGTCGAGCTGGCCGAGCGTCACCAGCCCGATCTGGTGATCATGGATGTGAAGATGCCGCGCCGCGACGGCATCGACGCGGCCTCGGAGATCGCCAGCAAGCGGATCGCGCCGATCGTCGTCCTGACCGCCTTCAGCCAGCGTGACCTGGTGGAGCGGGCGCGCGACGCCGGCGCGATGGCCTATCTGGTGAAGCCGTTCACCATCAGCGACCTCATCCCGGCCATCGAGCTGGCCGTCAGTCGCTTCAGTGAGATCGCCGAGCTCGAACGCGAGGTGGCCTCGTTGTCCGACCGGCTGGAGACCCGCAAGCTCGTCGAGCGCGCCAAGGGGCTGCTGCAGAGCGAACAGGGTATGACCGAGCCCGAGGCCTTCAAGTGGATTCAACGGGCCGCGATGGACCGCAGGACCACGATGAAGCGGGTGGCCGAAGTCGTCCTGGAAACCCTCGACCCGCCCAAAGACGCCTGACCTTCGGTCATGCGCCCGGGCGACGACCGTCGAGTGTGAACGCGCGGCATCGAGTGTGCGCTGAGGGCGGCGACACGCCGACGGCAGCCGCCGTGGTTGCACACTGAAAGCCGTGGTTGCACAACAACAGTGGCCGTAGCCCTTAGCGCGCGACGATCACCGACGAGCCGTGGCCGAACAGCCCCTGATTCGCGGTCACCCCGACCGTGGCGTTCTCCACCTGCCGGCCGGTGGCCTGGCCCCGCAGCTGCCAGGTCAGCTCGCAGACCTGAGCGATCGCCTGCGCGGGAATCGCCTCGCCGAAGCACGCCAGCCCGCCCGAGGGGTTGACCGGGACCCTGCCGCCGATCGTGGTCGCGCCGCTGCGCAGCAGCTCCTCCGCCTCGCCCTTGGCGCACAGCCCCAGGTGCTCGTACCAGTCGAGTTCGAGCGCGGTGCTCAGGTCGTAGACCTCGGCCAGGCTCACGTCCTCGGGTCCGATGCCCGCCTCGGCGTAGGCCGCGTCGAGGATCTGATCCTTGAACACCCGCTCCGGTGCGGCCACGGCGGCGGCGGAATCCGTTGCGATGTCCGGCAATTCGGGAAGATGCTGCGGATACCGCGGCGTGACCGTGCTGACCGCGCGCACCGACGGCACGCCCTCGAGCGAGCCGAGGTGCTTGCGGGCGAACTCGGCGCTGGCCACGATCAGCGCCGCGGCGCCGTCGGAGGTGGCGCAGATGTCGAGCTGGCGCAGCGGGTCGGACACCACCGGGCTGGCCAGCACATCCTCGATGGACGATTCCTTGCGGTAGCGGGCATTCGGGTTCTGCAGGCCGTGCGCGGAGTTCTTCACCTTCACCGCGGCGAAGTCCTCGGACGTCGCGCCGTAGAGGTCCATGCGGCGGCGCGCGAGCAGCGCGAAGTACACGGGGTTCATCGCGCCGATCAAGTGGAAGCGCTGCCAGTCGGGGTCGTTTTTGCGCTCACCGCCGACCGGGGCGAACGCGCCCTTGGGTGTGGTGTCCGCCCCGATCACCAGCGCGACGTCGCAGAAGCCCGCCAGGATGTGGGCGCGCGCGCTCTGCAGCGCCTGCGAGCCGCTGGCGCAGGCCGCGTAGCTGGAGCTGACCGGCACGCCGTTCCAGCCCAGCTTCTGCGCGAAGGTCGACCCCGCGATGAAACCCGGGTAGCCGTTGCGGATGGTGTCGGCGCCGGCCACCAGCTGGATCTGTTGCCAGTCCAGCCCGGCCTCGGCCAGCGCGGCGCGCGCGGCGACCACGCCGTATTCGGTGAAGTCGCGGCCCCATTTGCCCCAGGGATGCATGCCGGCGCCCAGGATGTAGAGCGGTTCGGGAGTGCTCATTTCGCGATCCTCCAGGCGTGCACCAGGCGTTCGACGCCGTCGGCGTCGGTGAACAAGGTCATGGTGGTCAGCTCCATTTGCATGCCGACCTTCAGATCGGCCGCCAGCGTGCCCTCGACCACCTTGCCGAGCACGATGATGCCCTCGTCGGCCAGCTCCACCGCGGCGATGGCGAACGGCTCGAACGGGTCAGCCGCCGGGTAGGGCGCGGGTGGCGGGTACCGGTTCTCGGTGTAGCTCCACAGCGTTCCCCGGGTCGACAGGGCGACGGATTCCAGGGTGTCGCTGGCGCAGGCCGGGTTGGGGCAGTTGTTCTCCCGCGGCGGGAAGACATAGGTGCCGCACTCGGGGCACTTGCTGCCGATCAGATGCGGGTTTCCGGCGTCGTCGGCGCCGAACCATCCGTCGATCGCGGGTTCTTGACTGGTGACCTCTGGCACCCGGCCAGACTACCCAGCCCCAACGCAAAACTGAAACGTGTTGCAGTTCTGCCGGCGGCACGGTCGGGACGCCTACCGCGTCACACCGGGTGCCTAGAGTGAGACCCGTGCCCGCCACGAGAACCACCCCGAAGGCCAGCGAGGATCAGACCACGCCGACGCTCATGCTGCTGGACGGCAACTCGCTGGCGTTTCGGGCGTTTTATGCGCTGCCCGCCGAGAACTTCAAGACCCGCGGCGGGCTGACCACCAACGCGGTCTACGGCTTCACCGCCATGCTGATCAACCTGCTGCGCGACGAAGCCCCGACCCACATCGCCGCGGCGTTCGACGTGTCACGCCAGACGTTCCGCTCCGAGCGCTACCCGGAGTACAAGGCCAACCGGTCGGCGACGCCCGACGAGTTCCGCGGCCAGATCGACATCACCAAGGAAGTCCTCGCGGCGTTGGGCATCACCGTGCTGGCCGAGGAGGGCTTCGAGGCCGACGACCTCATCGCGACGCTGGCCACCCAGGCCGAGCGCGAGGGCTACCGCGTGCTTGTGGTCACCGGCGACCGCGACTCGTTGCAACTGGTCAGCGACAACGTGACGGTGCTGTATCCGCGCAAGGGGGTCAGCGAGCTGACCCGCTTCACCCCGGATGCCGTCGTCGAGAAGTACGGGTTGACGCCGCAGCAATACCCCGACTTCGCCGCCCTGCGCGGCGACCCCAGTGACAACCTGCCCGGCATTCCCGGCGTGGGGGAGAAGACCGCCTCCAAGTGGATCGGCGAATACGGGTCGCTGCAGGCGCTGGTCGACAACGTCGACTCGGTGCGCGGCAAGGTGGGTGACGCGCTGCGCGCCCACCTGGCCAGCGTGATCCGCAACCGCGAGCTGACCGATCTCGTCAAAGACGTGCCACTGGCCCAGACCCCGGACACGCTGCGGCTGCAACCGTGGGACCGCGACCAGATCCACCGGCTCTTCGACGACCTGGAGTTCCGGGTGCTGCGGGACCGGCTGTTCGAAACCCTGGCCGCGGTGGAGCCCGAGGTCGACGAGGGCTTCGACGTGCGCGGCGGCGCGCTGGAGGCCGGCGAGCTGGCCGTGTGGCTGGCCGAGCACAGCTCGGGCAAGCGGTTCGGCCTGGCCGTCGTCGGGACGCATTTGGCCTACGACGCCGACGCCACCGCGCTGGCCATCGTGTCCGCCGACGGCGAGGGCCGCTACATCGACACTTCCACGCTGGATCCCGAAGACGAAGCGGCACTGGCGTCGTGGCTGGCCGACCCGGGCCCACCCAAGGCGTTGCACGAAGCCAAGCTGGCGATGCACGACCTGGCCGGACGGGGCTGGACGCTGGCCGGCGTCACCTCCGATACCGCGCTGGCGGCCTACCTGGTGCGCCCCGGGCAGCGCAGCTTCTCCCTCGACGACCTCTCGCTGCGCTACCTGCGCCGCGAACTGCGTGCGGAAAACCCTGAACAGCAACAACTTTCGCTGCTCGACGATGACGAGGGCACCGACGATCAGGCGGTGCAGACGCTGATCCTGCGGGCCGTGGCGGTGCTGGATCTCGCCGACGCCCTCGACGAGGAGCTGGCCCGCATCAACTCCACCTCGCTGCTGAGCGGCATGGAGCTGCCGGTGCAGGCCGTGCTGGCGGGCATGGAAAACGCCGGCATCGCAGTCGATTTGGACCTGCTCACCGAACTGCAAAGCGATTTCGCCCAGCAGATCCGGGATGCGGCCGAGGCGGCGTACGCGGTGATCGGCAAGCAGATCAACCTGGGCTCGCCCAAACAGTTGCAGGCGGTGCTCTTCGACGAGCTGGAGATGCCGAAGACCAAGCGCACCAAGACCGGATACACCACCGACGCGGACGCCTTGCAATCGCTCTTCGACAAGACCGGCCATCCGTTCCTGCAGCATCTGCTGGCCCACCGCGATGCCACCCGGCTCAAGGTCACCGTCGACGGACTGCTGAATTCCGTTGCCTCGGACGGACGCATCCACACCACGTTCAACCAGACCATCGCCGCGACGGGCAGGTTGTCGTCGACCGAGCCGAACCTGCAGAACATCCCGATCCGCACCGAGGCGGGCCGGCGAATCCGCGACGCGTTCGTGGTCGGCGACGGCTACAGCGAGCTGATGACGGCCGACTACAGCCAGATCGAGATGCGGATCATGGCCCACCTGTCCAAGGACGAGGGCCTGATCGAGGCGTTCAACACGGGGGAGGACCTGCACTCCTTCGTCGCGTCGCGGGCGTTCGGCGTCCCGATCGAGGAGGTCACCGCCGAGCTGCGCCGCCGGGTCAAGGCGATGTCGTACGGCCTGGCGTACGGGCTGAGCGCCTACGGGCTGTCCGCCCAACTCAAGATCTCGACCGAAGAAGCCAAAGATCAGATGGAGCAGTACTTCGCCCGGTTCGGCGGGGTGCGCGACTACCTGATGGACGTCGTCGACCAGGCCCGCAAGGACGGGTACACGTCGACGGTCTTCGGCCGCCGTCGCTACCTGCCCGAGCTCGACAGCAGCAACCGTCAGGTGCGCGAGGCCGCCGAGCGGGCCGCGCTCAACGCGCCCATCCAGGGCAGCGCGGCCGACATCATCAAGGTGGCGATGCTCGAGGTCGACAAGGCCATCAAAGCCGCCGGGCTGTCCTCCCGGATACTGCTGCAGGTGCACGACGAGCTGCTGTTCGAGGTTGCGCCCGGCGAGCGGGAACAGCTCGAAGCGCTGGCCCGCGAGAAGATGGGCGGCGCCTACCCGCTCGACGTTCCGCTGGAGGTGTCGGTGGGCTACGGCCGCTCCTGGGACGCCGCGGCGCACTGACCACGCGTCCCAGCTTCGAGCACATACTTGCTGATCAATTGGCCGCCGAGCGTAACGTCACGGCGAAGAATCGCGGCGAAAATTCGCCGAGGCGTTACCTTCGGCGCGACCGTTCGCCCAGCGGCGCCGGTGCTGGGTTTGGCCAGCATGAGCCCAGTCGAGTAGCCTCGACAGGTAAATCCAGAATTGTCCCTACGACCCAACCTGTCCGGAGCAACCCAACAATATGCCGAGTCCCGCCGTCACCTCGCCGCAAGTAGCCGTCAACGACATTGGCTCGAGCGAGGACTTTCTCGCCGCAATAGACAAAACGATCAAGTACTTCAACGATGGCGACATCGTCGAAGGCACGATCGTCAAAGTGGACCGGGACGAGGTGCTCCTCGATATCGGCTACAAGACCGAAGGGGTCATCCCCGCCCGCGAACTCTCCATCAAGCACGATGTCGACCCCAACGAGGTCGTTTCCGTCGGTGATGAGGTCGAAGCCCTGGTCCTCACCAAGGAGGACAAAGAGGGTCGCCTGATCCTGTCCAAGAAGCGCGCGCAGTACGAGCGCGCCTGGGGCACCATCGAGGCGCTCAAGGAGAAGGACGAGGCCGTCAAGGGCACCGTCATCGAGGTGGTCAAGGGTGGCCTGATCCTCGACATCGGGTTGCGTGGCTTCCTGCCCGCCTCGCTGGTCGAGATGCGCCGCGTCCGCGACCTGCAGCCGTACATCGGCAAGGAGATCGAAGCCAAGATCATCGAGCTGGACAAGAACCGCAACAACGTGGTGCTGTCGCGCCGCGCGTGGCTGGAGCAGACCCAGTCCGAGGTGCGCAGCGAGTTCCTCAACCAGCTGCAAAAGGGTGCCATCCGCAAGGGTGTCGTCTCCTCCATCGTCAACTTCGGCGCGTTCGTCGACCTCGGCGGTGTGGACGGTCTGGTGCACGTCTCCGAGTTGAGTTGGAAGCACATCGACCACCCGTCCGAGGTCGTTCAGGTGGGCGACGAGGTCACCGTCGAGGTCCTGGACGTCGACATGGACCGCGAACGGGTTTCGTTGTCGCTCAAGGCGACTCAGGAAGACCCGTGGCGCCACTTCGCTCGCACCCACGCCATCGGCCAGATCGTGCCCGGCAAGGTCACCAAGCTGGTTCCCTTCGGTGCGTTCGTGCGGGTCGAGGAGGGCATCGAGGGCCTGGTGCACATCTCCGAGCTGGCCGAGCGTCACGTCGAGGTGCCCGACCAGGTGGTCGCCGTCGGCGACGACGCGATGGTCAAGGTCATCGACATCGACCTGGAGCGCCGCCGAATCTCGTTGTCGCTCAAGCAGGCCAACGAGGACTACACCGAGGAGTTCGACCCGGCGAAGTACGGCATGGCCGACAGCTACGACGAGCAGGGCAACTACATCTTCCCCGAGGGCTTCGATTCCGAGACCAACGAATGGCTCGAGGGATTCGACAAGCAGCGCGCCGAGTGGGAGGCCCGCTACGCCGAGGCCGAGCGCCGGCACAAGATGCACACGGCGCAGATGGAGAAGTTCGCCGCCGCCGAGGCCGCCGGGCACGCCGAGCAGTCGCCGGGCAACGGTGCGCGCGAGGAGAAGGCGGGCGGATCGCTGGCCAGCGACGCCCAATTGGCCGCGCTGCGGGAGAAACTCGCCGGCAACGCCTAATCGCGGATGCTGCGTATCGGGTTGACCGGTGGCATCGGCGCCGGTAAATCGGCGCTGTCGTCCACGTTCGCGCGGCGCGGTGCCGTCATCGTCGACGGTGACGTCATCGCGCGTGAGGTGGTCCAGCCCGGAACCGAGGGCCTGGCCGCGCTGGTCGAGGCGTTCGGGAGCGACATCCTGCTCGCGGACGGATCGCTGGATCGGCCGGCGTTGGCGGCCAAGGCGTTTCGCGACGACGAGGCACGCAAGACGCTGAACGGGATTGTCCACCCCCTGGTGGGCAATCGCCGTTCGGAGATCATCGCGTCGGTGCCCGAGGATTCCGTGGTGGTCGAGGACATCCCGCTGCTGGTGGAATCCGGGATGGCCCCGCTGTTCCCGCTCGTCGTCATCGTGTTCGCCGACGTCGAGGTGCGGCTGCGGCGGCTGGTCGACCAGCGCGGCATGGCCGAGGAAGACGCGCGGGCGAGGATCGCTGCGCAGGCCAGCGACGAGCAGCGCCGCGCGGTCGCCGACATCTGGCTGGACAACTCGGGCACCCCCGAGGAGTTGGCGCGGCGCGCCGAGGACGTGTGGGACAACCGCATCGTGCCGTTCGCGCACAACCTGAGCGCGCGCCGGATCGCCCAGGCGCCGGCCCGACTGGTGCCGCCCAACCCGAGCTGGGCCGACCAGGCGCAACGAATCGTGAACCGGTTGAAGACCAGCTGCGGTCACCGCGCCCTGCGCGTCGATCACATCGGCTCGACGGCCGTACCGGACTTTCCGGCCAAGGACGTCATCGACATCCAGATCACCGTCGAATCCCTCGCCGTCGCCGACGAACTCGTCGAACCGTTGCTGGCCGCCGGGTACCCGCGGATCGAGCGGATCGTCGAAGACGTCGCCAAGACCGACGCCCGTAGCACCGTGGGCCGCTACGACCGCCAGGACGATCCAGCCCTGTGGGCCAAGCGAATTCACGCCTCGGCGGATCCCGGTCGGCCCACCAATGTGCACATCCGGGCCGACGGCTGGCCCAATCAGCAGTTCGCCCTGCTGTGCGTGGACTGGCTCAAAGCCAATCCCGCTGTGCGCGCCGAGTATCTGACCGTAAAACGCAGAGCCGACAGCACTGGCGGCGGAGACATCCTGCGCTATGTCGAGGCCAAGGAGCCGTGGTTCCTCGACGCCTACCGGCGGGCCTGGGAGTGGGCCGACTCGTCGGGCTGGAAGCCCTAGCCGGGCAGGGGCGCCCCGCACTGCAGCGCCCCGTTATTGGGGTCGGCGCTTCCCGCCACCGCCCTGACCATCTGGTCGGCCTGGACGAAAACGTTGTCGTCCACATCGATTTCACAGTGCACGTTCGCCGCGTACGGGAAGCGCACCACGATGCGCATGCCGGCCTGTTGCGGGTCGGGCAACACCGTGTCGGCCTCGAATGCGTTGCCGGGCATCGAGCTCAGCCCGGCCGTGTTCGTCTGACCGCCGTTGATCACGAAGGTGGCCTGGCTGCCGGTCGTGACCCCGTCGATCCTGGCCCGGTAGGTGATGTTGTGCAGATCCGCCCGTGCCGTCGCAGCATTCACCACGGCGATCGCGGTCACGGCGGCGATCGGTAACAGCCGGCGGGCTTTGCAGCTCATAGCCGCTGACATTACAACCAGCCCGATCGGGTGGCCAGATCGTTTGCCCTACGGCTGGCAGTGCGGGCACCACAGCGTCGTGCGGCCACCCACCCGGGCACGCGCGAGCCGGGTGCCGCAGCGCGGGCAGTGCGGGTCCGGTTCGTCACGCACCCCGGTCAGCCAGCGCGGCAGGCCCGGGACCCGGCCATGCCGCACCGCGGTCTTCAGCACCTGCGTCATCGCGCGATGCAGGCCCCTCACGTCGTCGTCGACCAGCTCCGTAATCGGCAGGGTGGGACGAAGTTTGGCCCGCCAACAGATCTCGTCGGTCAGCAGATTGCCGAGCCCGGCGATCACCGACTGGTCCATCAGCGTGGGCTTCAGCCGCCGCGATCGCGCCGATCGCCGGCCCACCACGTCGCGGAACTCGCGCAGGTCCAGCGCCAGCGCGTCGGGGCCTTGAGGACCGGTGACATGGGCGATATCGTCCGGATCGTCGGCCAGCCACACGCCGCGCAATTTGCGGAGGTCGGCATAGCGCAGCTCGCCCTCGTCCAGCGAGAGGGCCAGTCGCTCGTAGGGGTCATGGGCGGCGTCGTCGGCGGCGTAGTACGGTCGGCCCGTCATCCCGCTGTGGATCAGCAGCGTCGAGCCGTCGGTGGGCAGCACCAGCCACTTGCCGTGCCGGCGTGGATCGGCAAAGCGCCGCCCGGTCAAGCGGCGGGCCAGCGTCGTCGCGGTGGCGTTTCGCAGCACACCGGGATCGTGCACCTGCACGTGCCGGATCCGCCGTCCCGGCAGTGCGGCGGCCAGTTGCCGCCGAAACCCTTCCACGTCAGGCAATTCAGGCATGCGGCTGCGGCGGTGGTTGTCCCGGCCCTGCTTCAAGGCCGGGCATCAGCGTGTCTCCCTGACCACCTCGGTGGGGGCCTTGTCGGTGCGCACACCGAGATAGCGTGGATGGCGGAGCTTTCCGTCGCGGGTCCACTCGCTGAAGCCGATCTCGACCACCAGCTCGGGGCGAACCCACCGCGCACCGGTCTCGCGCACCGCGCCCCGCACAAACGGCGACGCGTCTTGCGCGAGGGCCGAGAGCCGCTCGTGCAAGCGGTGCAGTGTGGCGTCGTCGAAACCGGTGCCGACCTTGCCGGCGTAGCGCAACTCATCGCCCTGGTAATACCCCAGCAGCAGCGCGCCTAACTCCACTCGGCTGCCCTTCGGGCCGGTGTAGCCACCGACCACGAATTCCTGGTCGCGCACGCATTTGAACTTCAGCCACGTGCGCGAGCGACCGCCTGCATAGGTGGAGTCGGCCAGTTTGGCGATCACCCCTTCGTCACCGCGCGCGCACGCGGCCCGGTAGACGGCGATCCCGTCCTCGACGCGGTGCGGCGCGTAGCGCAGCGGGTCGGTGAAATCGATCGCCTTGCGCAGCAACCTCTTACGCCACAACAGGGGCACGTCGACGGTGGATTCGCCATCGAGATGCAGCAGGTCGAAGACGTAGTAGAAGACACGCACCGGGGAGGCGCGGGCCAGTTCGGGGTCGGTGATGCCCAGCCGGCCCTGCAACCGGGCAAAGCTGGTCCGGCGACCCTCGAACGCCACCACCTCGCCGTCCACGACGAAGCGAGTGGTGCGCTGGGCGGCGAGCGCATCCACCAGCTCAGGATAGGTTCCGTTGAGCGGCTGACGGTTTCGCGACAACAGCCGTATCCGGTCGCCGTCGCGAAACGCCAGGCAGCGCATGCCGTCGAACTTGCGCTCGAAGATCCAGTGCGGATCGCAGAATCGATCCTCGGTGAGCGTGGCCAGGGCGGGGGCCCGCCAGTCCGGCACGGGCTCGTCGCGCAGCGCCGCGCGCACCGCGGGAGGCAGACCGGCGAAGTCCGTCATGACCCGTCCGGCGATGCGGGCCGCCCGCGCCAAGTCAACTCCATGCCGTGGTGTGCCAGCCACCGCGACAGGTCATAGCTGTTGTGGGCCAGCCCGTCGACGGCGGCCACCGCGCGCCGCACCGCCTGCGCGGCGACCTCGGGGGTCAGCAGGCCGTGGCGGACGGCGTCCAGCAGCTCGTCGACGTCGGTGAGGTCCGCCCCGATGCCGGTGCGGACCTCGATGTCCAGGTAGTGGTCCTCGGAATGCCACGCGGTGGGGCCGGGCGAGTATTCGCCGACATCGAGGTAGAAATCGAGGTCGCGTTCGTGGCCGGGGTTGAAGTGAAACACCGTGGCGCGCAACCCCAACGACGGCAGCAGCCACGACTCGAGGTAATGGAACTGCGCGCGACCGGGAGTGGGCCGGGCGACGTAGAGGCCCCACGGGTGCACGGCGTACTCGTCGACGGTCCGCACGATGCCCTTGGGATCGGTGTTCGTGCGGGCCACCAGGTCGAACGTCTCGTGCTTGGGCGGGTGAATGGTGTCACCCTACCGCCGGCGGGCTCGTTACCGGCGCAACCGGATCTTCCATCGCACGAAGCCGGCGTAGAAGATCGACAAGGCGGCGAGCATGCCCATGTCGAGCAGCCACATCTTCGGCGTGTGCTGCCAGAACCGGTCCTGGGACAGCAGAGTGTCGGGCACCAGGTGACGCAGATCCACCGTCGACGACGCCGCGGCGTAGCCCCACCGCGCCGGCATCGCCCACGACAGCTGGTTCAGGCCGAGCCGCCCGGTCACCGGCACCATCCCGCCGCACAGCACCAACTGCGCCATCACCGCCACCACGAACAGCGGCATGATCTGCTCGCTGGAGCGCACCAGCGACGAAATCGCCAGTCCCAGAACGGCCGAGGCGACGCACGTCGCCGCGACGGTGGCGAACAGTTCGACGGTGGCCCCGACGCTCGAGTGGCCGAACAGCACCGCGCCGCGCGTCGGGGCGCTCTTGCCGATCACCACGATCGCCGTCACGATCGCCGACTGCAGTATCGCGAACCCGCAGAACACCGCGCTCTTGGCGAGCAGGTAGGCGGTCCTCGACAGGCCCACCGCCTGCTCACGCTGGAAGATGGCGCGCTCGCCGACCAGGTCGCGAATTGTCAAGGCGGTGCCCATGAATGCCGCGGCCGGCATCAGCAGGGCCAGTATCTGCGCGGCCTCATCGGGCGTCCCCGCGTTCGGTGCGGGAACGTGAAAGCCGTTGCTGCCCGGGACGGTCAACGACAGCGAGCCCAAAATGAACGGCAGCAGCGCCAGGAAGACGAAGTACGCGCGGTCGGCGATCACCAGGCGAACCTGCCGTCGGGCGATCGTCGAAATCTGGCGCCGCACGCTGGTGTGCACCGGTTCCCCGAGGCTGCTCGGCTCGTCGGTCTTGTCCGGCAGGTACCGCTGCGGCCGCTTCTGGGCCTCGTTCTGTTCCAGGAAGCGGCGATTGGCTTCTTCCGGGTCGGCGCCCACCTGGGTGAAGATCTTCGCCCAGTTGGTGGTGCCCATCGCCCCACCGATCTGGTCCGGCGCGCCGCAGTAGGCGGTCTTCCCGCCGGGGGCCATCAGCAGCACCTGGTCGCAGACGTCCAGGTAGGACAGCGAGTGCGTCACCACCAGCACGACCCGGCCGGCGTCGGCCAGCTGCCGCAGCATCGTCATGACCTGCAGATCCAGCGCGGGATCCAGCCCGGAGGTCGGCTCGTCGAGGATCAGCAGCGAGGGCCCTGTCAGCAGCTCCAGGGCCACCGAGGCGCGTTTGCGCTGCCCGCCGGAGAGCTTTTCGACGCGGGTGTCGGCGTGCCGGGTCAGGTCGAGTTCCTCGAGCACCTGGGCGACCACCCGCGCCCGGTCGGCCTTGCTGGTGTCGGGCGGCAGCCGCAGCTCGGCGGCGTAACCGAGCGCCTGGTTGATGGTCAGCTGGCGGTGCACCACGTCGTCCTGCGGGACGATGCCGATCCTGCTGCGCAGGGACGCGTATTCGGCGTGAATGTTGTGTCCCTCGAACGTCACTGAGCCCGACGTCGGGGTGGTGTATCCGGCGATCAGCCGGGCCAGCGTGCTCTTGCCCGCACCCGAACCGCCGATGACGGCGGTCAGCGTGCCGGGTCGCGCGGTCAGCGAGATGTCGTCGAGCAACTGCTTGCCGTTGTCGACGACGTAGGCGACGTTGCGCACCTCGAGGCCGCCGGTGCGGGTGGCGGCGCCGCCGCGTTCGGTCAGGGTGCCGTCGCGGAACACCAGGTCGACGTTGCCGATGGTGACGATGTCGTCCTCGGACAGGATGGCCGACCCGACCCGGGTGCCGTTGACGAACGTCCCGTTGACGCTGTTGTCGCGGATCTCGGTGCCCAGCTGGGTGGGCACCAGCGTGGCGTGCTGACGGGAGGCCAACACGTCGGAGACGACGATGTCGTTCTCGGCGGCCCGGCCGATCGTCATGGCGCCGACGGTGCCCGCGGCGGACGACGCGCGCGGCGAGAGCAATTTCACAAAACGCGTCGCCAGGTTCGACACGTCGGCCGTCTTGGCGTCGATCACCGTGAATTCCGCTGCGGGCGTTGCGGCTACCTGTGGTGGGGAGTCGGTTTCGCTCGCGGGGGGCGGGGTGACCTGCAGCCTTGCCGGTGAGCCGGGGTCGATGACGGTCCGCTCCTCGGGCGGCGTGCCGCGCGGCGCCGGTG
>NZ_QMEV01000005.1 GCF_003284935.1 Mycobacterium colombiense | reverse complement strand
CGCCGACGGCGCCGTCGTGGTGACGCTGGCCGGTGTGGTGACGGTGGTGGTGACGGTTGATGTGCTGGGGTTCTTGTTGTTGTTGCCCGAGCTGCAACCCGCGGTCAATGAACTCAGGGCGATCGCCGCGGCGATTCCCGCGGCGAGCGAAGCACGGGTGACTCCACTACCGGTCATGTGCCAACCAATCTCTAGAGGGGTCAGTTCTGGTGTCTCTCTACCCATTCCGGCCCGATATCAACCGCGTCCGGCCGACGCGTCATCAGCCGTTGCGGGCAGCGCCAGTCGGGTGGGACGTTCGTGGCCGCGAAGGGTCACGCTGTCGCCCAGAGACCAACGCGCCCGCTCGGTTTCGCTGGCACGCTCGATGGCGTCGGCCGTCGCGAGCAACCGGCTCGAGTGCGACTTGGCCAGCTCGCACAACCGGGCCGCCTCGTTGACCGGCTCACCGATCACGGTGTATTCGAAGCGTTCCTTGGCGCCGACGTTTCCGGCGACGACCTGCCCCGCGGCCACGCCGATGCCCGCCTCCAGTTCGGTCATTTCGCCGGCCAGCCGCTCGGCGATGCACCGCGCGGCGGCCAGGGCCGAGTCTTCGGGATTCTCCAGGCGGTTCGGCGCTCCGAAGATGGCCAGTGACGCATCGCCTTCGAACTTGTTGACCAGCCCGCAATTACGGTCCACCTCTTCGACCACGATCGCGAAGAAACGGTTCAGCACCGCAACGACTTCGGCCGGAGGTTGGCTCGTCACCAGTTGCGTCGACCCGAGGATATCGATGAATACGACGGCCACATGGCGTTCTTCGCCGCCCAGCTTCGGCTTCTCGCGTTCGGCGGCGAGGGCCACTTCGCGCCCCACGTGGCGTCCGAACAGATCGCGAACTCGTTCGCGCTCGCGCAGTCCGTCGACCATCGCGTTGAAGCCGCGTTGCAGCTCGCCGAGTTCGGTGCCGTCGAATACCACCAATTCGCCGCGCAGGTCACCCTTTTCGACGCGCTGCAGCGCCGCCCGCACCACGCGCACCGGTGTGGCCGTCAACCACGCCAGGATCCACATCAGGATGCAGCCGAAGATGAGCGCGGCCGCCGACACGATCAGCACGCCGACCGCGAACTGGGTCTCGGTGAGGTTGTTCAGCCAGATCTCGAATAGCGCCAGCAGCGCGATGCCGATGACGGGAACACCCGAACCGAGAAACCACACCGTCATGGTTCGGCCCATGATGCCGGCGGCCAGTCGCCGGGGCGGCGGGCCCGCCTCGAGCGCCTGAGCCGCCACCGGACGCAATGCGAATTCGGCGAGCAGATAACTGCCGGTCGCCACCAGAACGCCGCAGAAGCTCACCCCGACCAGGAAGCGTGGGATGAACAACGTGTTGACCATCCCGTAGAGCACCGTGTACAGCACCGCGCCGGCTCCCCAGAGAATGAGGTCGACCAGCGCGATCCGCCACGGGGCGATGAACGTGTTGCGTTCATCCTGGGGAGTCGGAGTGCGCTCCTCGATCGCCCAACGCAACGCCAGGACCGTCCTGCGGGTGATCCACACCGTGCCCACCGTCAGCGCCAGCACGACGTAGGCCGGCGCAACCCCGAAGGTGAGCCACGCCGGTGCGTCGTCGAAGATGCTCGGCGCCGGGATGGCGACGATCACCAGGATCAGCCCGGCGCCGATCCCGAGCAGGTTCGCTCCCAGCACCAGAACGGTCATGATGATCTGGATGCGCACCCGGCGACGGCCCTGGCTTTCCGACACCCGGCCGAGCAGCAGGGAGCCGTACGCAGGCGTCGTGGGCAGACGGCCGCTCTGTCGGGTGACCCGCTCGAGCACCCGGCCTATTCGCTGCGCCACGGACTGGTTGGCCGACATGGTGGCGTCAGCCTAATTTGTCGGCCACGCTCTAAGGTGAGTCGGGTGCGTCTAGTGATCGCTCAATGCACCGTGGACTATGTCGGCCGGCTCACCGCGCATCTGCCCTCCGCGCGCAGGTTGTTGCTCTTCAAGGCCGACGGATCGGTCAGCGTGCACGCCGACGACCGCGCTTACAAGCCGCTGAACTGGATGAGCCCCCCGTGCTGGCTGACCGAGGAGGCCGGCGATCAGGCGCCGGTCTGGGTGGTCGAGAACAAGGCGGGCGAACAGCTGCGCATCACCGTCGAGGAGATCGAACACGACTCCAGCCACGAACTCGGCGTCGACCCCGGCCTGGTCAAGGACGGCGTCGAAGCGCATCTGCAGGCGCTCCTCGCCGAGCACGTGCAATTGCTCGGCGAGGGATACACGCTGGTTCGTCGCGAATACATGACCGCCATCGGTCCCGTCGACCTGCTCTGCCGCGACGAACGCGGTGGCTCGGTGGCGGTGGAGATCAAGCGCCGCGGCGAGATCGACGGCGTCGAGCAGCTCACCCGGTACCTGGAGCTGCTCAACCGCGACACCGTGCTCGCGCCGGTGCGCGGAGTGTTCGCCGCCCAACAGATCAAACCGCAGGCCCGCACCCTGGCCACCGATCGTGGTATCCGTTGTCTGACATTGGATTACGACAAGATGCGGGGGATGGACAGCGACGAGTACCGGCTGTTCTGAGGGTTCGCCACTACACTAACCGGATGGCTCGGCGCCGCACCCCGCCCCGTCGGCAGCGGCCGCCCACGCCACCGCCGGCGCTGCACCGGGTGGAGGTCGGCCCGGACGGGCACGACTACGAGGTCCGGCCAGTAACGGCGGCCCGCGCGACCAAGACCTATCGGTGCCCCGGCTGTGACCACGAAATACATTCGGGCTCGGCGCATCTGGTGGTGTGGCCCACCGATGCGACGCTCGCGGGAGGGCCGGGCCGAGTGGAGGACCGCCGCCATTGGCACACGCCCTGCTGGGCGCACCGCGCTACCCGCGGTCCCACCAGGAAGTGGTCGTGAAGGGCCGGTCTCAGGCGGCCGGTTCGACGAGCTCGATCAGAACTCCGCCACCGTCTTTGGGGTGGATGAAGTTGATCCGGGAGTTTGCCGTGCCGCGACGGGGTGCGTCATAGATCAGCCGCACACCCTGCTCGCGAAGTTGGGCGACCAAGGCGTCGAGGTCGCTGACCCGAACGGCCATCTGCTGGATGCCCGGGCCGCGCTTGTCGAGGAACTTGGCGATCGTCGAGGACTCGTCGATCGGGGCCATCAACTGGATCTGTGCGGTGCCCGCCGGGGCGCCGCGCACAGCCAGCATGGCTTCGCGGATTCCCTGCTCCTCGTTGACTTCCTCGTGCACCAGGATCATGCCGAGGGTGTCGTGGTACCAGTCGATGGCGGCGTCCAGGTCGGCGACTGCGATGCCGACGTGATCGATCGCCGTCACCAGTGAGGTGGCCAGGATCTGACGGGCGTCAACTTGATCGGTCGTCATCACATAACGGTAACCTGGCGGCAAAGATTGCGCTTCTCCGGGAGGCCGAAACGGCCCTCGAGGGAGCGCCTAGTAGGCCTTAGGAGACAGTCATGACGACGTCGGTGATCGTTGCTGGAGCGCGGACACCCATCGGCAAACTGATGGGTTCGCTGAAGGACTTTTCGGCCAGCGATCTGGGGGCGATCGCGATCGCCGGGGCGCTGGAAAAGGCCAATGTGCCGGCCTCGGCGGTCGACTACGTGATCATGGGCCAGGTGCTGACCGCCGGCGCCGGCCAGATGCCGGCCCGGCAGGCGGCCGTGGCGGCCGGCATCGGCTGGGACGTTCCGGCGCTGACGATCAACAAGATGTGCCTGTCCGGCATCGACTCCATCGCGCTGGCTGACCAGCTCATTCGCGCCGGGGAATTCGACGTGGTGGTGGCCGGCGGCCAGGAGTCCATGACCAAGGCGCCGCACCTGCTGATGGACAGCCGCTCGGGCTACAAGTACGGCGACGTGACGGTGCTGGACCACATGGCCTACGACGGTCTGCACGACGTGTTCACCGACCAGCCGATGGGCGCGCTCACCGAGCAGCGCAACGATGTCGACCAATTCACCCGCCAAGAGCAGGACGAGTTCGCTGCCCGGTCGCATCAGAAGGCGGCCGCGGCCTGGAAGGACGGCGTCTTCGCCGACGAAGTGGTGCCGGTCAACATCCCTCAGCGCAAGGGTGATCCGCTGCAGTTCACCGAGGATGAGGGGATCCGCGCCAACACCACCGCCGAGTCGCTGGCCGGCCTCAAGCCGGCATTCCGTCGTGACGGCACCATCACCGCCGGCTCGGCCTCCCAGATCTCCGATGGCGCCGCCGCGGTAGTGGTGATGAGCAAGGCCAAGGCGCAGGAGCTGGGGCTGAGCTGGCTGGCCGAGATCGGCGCGCACGGCGTGGTGGCCGGACCGGATTCCACCCTGCAGTCGCAGCCCGCCAACGCGATCAAGAAGGCGATCGGCCGTGAGGGCATCTCCGTCGACCAACTCGACGTCATCGAGATCAACGAGGCGTTTTCCGCGGTGGCGCTGGCCTCGACCCGCGAACTGGGCGTGAATCCCGACCTGGTCAACGTCAATGGCGGCGCGATCGCCGTCGGGCATCCGATCGGGATGTCGGGAGCGCGGATCACGCTGCACGCCGCGCTGGAACTGTCGCGGCGCGGCTCCGGATACGCCGTCGCGGCGCTGTGTGGGGCCGGCGGGCAGGGCGACGCCCTGATTCTGCGCGCGGGCTAGCCGCCCATCGGGACGTTTGCCGACGTTGCTGGCGCGGCACGCCGGTGGCCGGGTGTGATCTTCGTCATATTTGCCGATCACAGGGCTTTTCGGTGCCCATTTTCGGCCCGTCGTGCCGCGGTCTGAGCGGCTCCGCCACCGGGTGGATGGGTAGCCCGCCCGCATGACAAACTTGACGGCGTGACTCGTCCGCGACCTTCTATCGGCCCCGCCCTGGCTGGTGCGGTCGATCTCTCCGGTCTCAAGCAGCGGGCCCAGCCCGCGGGCAGCCCCGCCGCAGGGGCCACGCCGTCGGCCGCCGAGGGTGACCGCGGAATCATCGCGGTTACCGAGGCCAATTTCGAGGCCGAGGTGCTGCTGCGGTCCGAGGAAGTGCCCGTCGTTGTGCTGTTGTGGTCGCCGCGCAGCGATGCGTGTGTCCAGCTGCTCGACACGTTCGCCGGGCTGGCCGCCGAGGACAACGGCAAGTGGTCGTTGACCACGGTCAACGTCGATGTCGCGCCCAGGGTGGCGCAGATATTCGGCGTCGACGCCGTCCCGACCGTGGTGGCGTTGGCCGCGGGTCAGCCGATTTCGAGTTTCCAGGGCATGCAGCCGGCCGAGCAATTGCGCGGCTGGCTGGATCAGATTCTGTCGGCGACCGCCGGAAAGCTCAGGGGTTCAACGGGTTCCGCAGAGGCGGAGGCGGTTGACCCGGAGCTGGCCGCGGCCCGTCAACAACTCGAAGACGGCGACTTCGAGGCGGCCAAGGCGTCGTATCAGTCGATCCTGGACGCCAATCCTGCTAGCGCTGAAGCCAAGGGCGCGATCCGGCAGATCGACTTCCTCACGCGCGCAACCGCGCAACGACCGGACGCCGTGGCCGTCGCCGACGCCGCGCCGGGCGACATCGACGCCGCCTTCGCGGCGGCCGACGTGCAGATCCTCAACCAGGACGTCGGACCGGCTTTCGATCGCCTGATCGCCTTGGTGCGCAGCACATCCGGCGACGATCGCACCCGGGTGCGCACCCGGCTGGTCGAGCTGTTCGAGCTCTTCGACCCGGCCGATCCCGAGGTTGTCGCCGGGCGGCGCAACCTCGCCAACGCGCTGTACTGAGGGTTACTCGGGGGCCAGCCACAGCGCCGACGTCGGCGGCAGCACCAGCAGCGCCGAGGCCGGCCGGCCGTGCCAGGGGTCTTCCGTGGCGTCCACGCCACCCATATTGCCGATCCCCGAACCGTTGTAGGCCGTGGCGTCGGTGTTGAGCACCTCGCGCCACCGCCCGGCCGACGGCAGGCCCAGCCGGTACCCACCGTGCTCGGCACCCGCGAAGTTGAACACGCACGCCATCACCGAGCCGTCCTTGCCGTAGCGCAGGAAGCTCAGCACGTTGTTGCCCGAGTCGTTGGCGTCGATCCAGGAGTAGCCGTCCGGCACGGTGTCCTGGCTCCACAGCGCCGGGTGGCTGCGGTAGATGTCGTTGAGGTCGCGGACCAAGCGCAGCACCCCGTTGGAGAACCCTTGCTCGTCGAGCTGCCACCAGTCCAGGCCCCGCTCCTCGGACCACTCGGCGCGCTGGCCGAATTCTTGTCCCATGAACAACAGTTGCTTGCCCGGGTGCGCCCACTGGTAGGCGAGCAAGCTGCGCAGCCCGGCCGCCTTGACGTGATTGTTGCCCGGCATCCGGCCCCACAACGTGCCCTTGCCGTGCACCACCTCGTCATGGCTGATCGGCAGCACATAGTTCTCGCTGAACGCATAGAGCATCGAGAACGTCATCTCATGGTGGTGGTAGCTGCGGTAGATGGGATCGCGGCTTATGTAGTCGAGCGTGTCGTGCATCCAGCCCATGTTCCACTTCATCGAAAAGCCCAGGCCGCCAAGGTTTGTCGGTCGCGTCACGCCCGGCCATGAGGTGGACTCCTCGGCGATGGTGACGATGCCCGGGGCGGTCTTGTGCACCGTGGCGTTCATCTCCTGCAGGAACTGCACGGCCTCGAGGTTTTCGCGGCCGCCGTAGATGTTGGGGGTCCAACCACCTTCGGGGCGGGAGTAATCCAGGTAGAGCATGGAGGCGACCGCATCCACCCGAAGGCCATCGATGTGGAATTCCTCGAGCCAGAACAGTGCGTTGGCAACCAGGAAGTTACGCACCTCCCGGCGGCCGAAGTCGAATACGTAAGTGCCCCAGTCGAGCTGCTCACCACGCTGAGGGTCGGAATGCTCGTAAAGCGGGGTGCCGTCGAAGCGTGCGAGCGCCCAGGCGTCCTTGGGGAAGTGCGCCGGAACCCAGTCGACGAGGACGCCGATGCCGGCCTGGTGTAACGCGTCGACCAGGGCCCGGAACTCGTCGGGGGTGCCGAATCGCGATGTCGGCGCGTAGTACGACGTCACCTGGTAGCCCCACGACCCGGCGAAGGGATGCTCGGCGACCGGTAGCAGCTCGACGTGTGTGAACCCGTGTTCCACAACGTAATCCGTCAACTCGCGAGCCAGCTGGCGGTAGTTGAGGCCCGGGCGCCAGGAACCCAGGTGAACCTCGTAGGTGCTCATCGGTTCGAACACCGGGTTGCGCTGCGCGCGCTCGGCCATCCAGTCGGCGTCTTCCCACGTGTAGGTGCTGCGCGTCACCCGGGATGCGGTGTGCGGCGGCACCTCGGTGGCGAACGCCATGGGGTCGGCGCGTTCGGTCACGACACCGTCGGCCCCGTGCACCCGGAATTTGTACAAGCCCTCGAGGGGAAAGCCGGGCCAGAACAGTTCCCAAACCCCCGATGAGCCCAGCACCCGCATCGGAGCTTCGCTACCGGTCCAGCCGTTGAACTCGCCGATCAGATTGACGCCCTTGGCGTTGGGCGCCCACACCGCGAACGACACTCCGGTGACAACGCCGTCGGCCGTGGTGAACGAGCGCGGATGCGCGCCGAGAACTTCCCAGAGTCGCTCGTGGCGCCCCTCCCCGAACAGGTGCAGGTCGACCTCGCCCAGGGTGGGCAGGAAGCGGTAGGCGTCGGCGACGACGTAGGGCTCGGCGCCCTGATAGGTGATCTCCAGCCGGTAGTCGATCAGGTTGACGAACGGCAACACCACACCGAACAGGCCGGATTCGATGTGCTGCAACGGGAATCGGTCATCGCCGACCAGCGCGACGACCTCGACCGCATGCGGGCGATACGCCCGGATGACGGTGTGATCGTCATACTCGTGGGCGCCCAGAATGCTGTGTGGGTTGTAGTGCGTGCCCTCGACCAGGCGCGACAGGTCGGCCGGATCGGGCGCCAAGTGCGTCCGAGCGAGTTGGTCGGCTTGGCTCATGTCCCTTTCACCTCCGGTCCTTTTCATCGCCTGCGTAGCAATGTCATTCGAGAGTCATACGGTATGAGTGGCATGTTGATGATGTGCGCGACCGCCTGCCCGGGGTCGATGCGAACGTAGTTGGATTGGCCCCATTGGAATTCCTGGCCGGTGATCTCGTCGCGCACCCAAAAACGCTCGTAGGGCTCCATACCCAATGCGTCCATATCCAAAAACAGCGTCGCTTCCTCGGTGCCGAACGCGTTGAGCGTCACCACCACCAACACGCAGTCCCCGGTCGCCGGGTCGAACTTGGAGTAGGCGAGCAGCGCATCGTTGTCGATGCTGTGGAAATGAATCGTGCGCAGCTGCTCCAGCGCGGGATGCAAGCGTCGAATTGCGTTGAGCTGCGTGATGAATGGCTCCAGCGATCGCCCCTCGGCCAGCGCTGCAGCGAAATCGCGGGGCCGCAACTCATACTTCTCGGAGTCCAGGTACTCCTCGCTGCCCTCGCGCACCGCGCGGTGCTCGAACAGTTCGTACCCCGAGTACACGCCCCACGCCGGGCCCATGGTCGCCGCCAGCACCGCGCGGATGGCGAACATCCCGGGCCCGTTGTGCTGCAGGATGGCGTGCAGGATGTCGGGGGTGTTCACGAACAGGTTGGGCCGGCGAAAGTCGGCCAGGGCGGCGATGTCGTTGCCGAACTCGGTCAGCTCCCACTTCGCCGTGCGCCAGGTGAAGTAGCTGTAGGACTGCGTGAACCCCAATTTGGCGAGGCCATATTGGCGCGCCGGCGGCGTGAACGCCTCCGACAAGAACAGCACATCGGGGTCGATGGCTTTCACCGTGGCGATCAGCCAGGCCCAGAAGTCCGGCGGCTTGGTGTGCGGATTGTCGACGCGAAAGAACTTGACCCCGTGGTCCATCCAGTGCCGGACCACGCGCAGCACCTCGTCGTAGAGGCCGGCCGGGTCGTTGTCGAAGTTGATCGGATAAATGTCTTGGTATTTCTTCGGCGGGTTTTCCGCGTAAGCGATGGTGCCGTCGGGCAATTCGGTGAACCAGTTGCGGTGCTCGCGCGCCCACGGGTGATCCGGGGCGCACTGCAGCGCCAGGTCCAGCGCGACCTCCATGCCCAACTCGCGGGTGGCGGCGACGAACGCGTCGAAGTCCTCGATGGTCCCCAGGTCCGGGTGGACGGCGTCGTGGCCGCCCTCGTCGCTGCCGATCGCCCAGGGAGACCCCACGTCTCCGGGCGCCGCGGTCGGGGAGTTGTTGCGCCCCTTGCGATGTACCTTGCCGATCGGGTGGATCGGCGGCAGGTAGACGACGTCGAACCCCATCTCCGCGATCCGGGGCAGCTGGGCGGCCGCCGTGGCGAAGGTGCCGTGCACCGGGTTGCCGTCGGCGTCCCACCCACCGGTCGAGCGGGGAAACATCTCATACCAGGCGCCGAACCGAGCCAGCGGCCGGTCCACCCAGACGCCGTACTGCTCGCCCCGGGTGACCAGATCGCGCAGCGGGTAGTCGGCCAGGATTTCCTCGATCTCGGGACCCAGCGCCAGCGCGGTGCGGGTGACCGGGTCGCCGGGCTCGCGCAGCGCGGCGGCGGCGGCCAGCAGCGGCTCGCGCAGTGCCCGCGGCACGCCCGTCGCCGCGCGCTCGAAGAGACCGGCACCGACGAGCAGATCGTTGGACAATTCGGTCTCGCCCTGACCGGCGTCCAGCTTGGCGATCACGCCGTGGCGCCACGAGTGGATGGGGTCGCCCCACCCGTCGACCCGGAACGTCCACAGCCCGACCTGATCGGGGGTGAACTGACCGTGGAACACGTAGGGCTCCAAGCCCATCGTCATCGGCAGCAGCAGCGGCTTGATCCGTTGCTGGTCGACCTTGCCGTCGCGCACGGGCGCCGGCTTGGCCGGGGCCTGGACGGCCTTGATCCGGCGGGTCTCGGTTACCTGCGGATAACCGGGCCCGAGGTAGCGCACCACCAAGGTCGCGGCGACGGCCTCGTGGCCTTCTCGCCACACCGCGGCGCTGACCGGCACGACCTCGCCGACCACGGCTTTCGCGGGGTACGCGCCACAGGAAACGACCGGTTGGACGTTATCGATCTCGACACGACCGGGCACCAGCACTCCGTTCCGATTGTGTGCGGCCAAGCCCGCGGTGTGCTCCGTGCGGAATGCCGCTCGTCGGGAAACTTCCTGTCGTGGGGAAACTTTCTGGGCGGGGAGGCATCGTTGCGACCCCGGTAACTACCCGATACCCACCCTAGTCTCCGGTCACACACCGCCGGAGAAATGCGGTCCGTCCCGTCGCCGTGCACCGGCGGGGAACCTCAGTAAGGTAGGGACGCGTGAAAGCCCTCCGCCGGTTTACCGTCCGTGCTCACCTTCCGGAGCGTCTGACCGCGCTGGACCACCTGTCGACCAACTTGCGATGGTCGTGGGACCGCCCCACTCAGGAGCTTTTCGCGACCATCGACCCAGACCTGTGGGAGCGGTGCGGCAGCGATCCGGTGGCGTTGCTGGGCGCGGTCAAACCCACGCGGCTCGACGAGTTGGCGCTCGACGAGGCCTTCCTGCGCCGGCTCGACGAGCTGACCGCCGACCTCGACGATTATCTGAGCCGCCCGCTGTGGTACCAGCAGCAGCAGGAGCAGGGCGCCCAGATGCCGGCCGCCATCGCGTACTTCTCGATGGAGTTCGGCATCGCCGAGGTGCTGCCCAACTACTCGGGTGGCCTGGGAATCCTCGCCGGCGACCACCTGAAGTCCGCATCCGATCTGGGCGTGCCGCTGGTGGCGGTGGGCCTCTATTACCGCTCCGGGTATTTCCGCCAATCCCTGACCGCCGACGGCTGGCAGAACGAGACCTACCCGTCGCTGGATCCGCAGGGCCTGCCGTTGCGGCTGCTGACGGATGCGACCGGCGAGCCCGCCCTGGTCGAGCTGATGCTGCCGGACTCCGCGCAGCTGCACGCGCGGATCTGGGTCGCCCAGGTGGGCCGCGTCCCGCTGCTGTTGCTGGATTCCGACGTTCCCGAGAACGAGCATGATCTGCGCGGTGTCACTGACCGCCTGTACGGGGGCGACCAGGAACACCGGATGCGCCAGGAGATCCTCGCCGGCATCGGCGGGGTGCGGGCGATCCGCGCCTTCACCGGCATTCACGGCCTGCCGGCGCCCGAGGTGTTCCACATGAACGAGGGCCACGCGGGTTTCCTGGGAGCCGAACGCATTCGCGAACTGATGACCGGATCCGGCTTGGACTTCGATACCGCGCTGACGGTGGTGCGTTCCAGCACGGTGTTCACCACGCACACCCCGGTGCCCGCCGGCATCGACAGGTTTCCCATCGAGATGGTGCGGCTGTACTTCGACGACCACGCGGGTGACGACGCGAAAACCGGTGACAAGGCAGCGAAATCGGATGCTGCCGGTGCTCCGGTGTTGCTGCCGGGAGTGCTGACCGCGCGCATCCTGGCGCTCGGCGCCGAGGACGATCCCACCAAATTCAACATGGCCCACATGGGTCTGCGGCTGGCCCAACGCGCCAACGGCGTCTCGTCGCTGCACGGCCGGGTGAGCCGGTCGATGTTCAACGAACTGTGGCCCGGCTTCGACGCGAGCGAGGTGCCGATCGGCTCGATTACCAACGGGGTCCACGCGCGCACCTGGGCGGCGCCGCAATGGCTGCAGCTGGGTCGCGAACTGGCCGGGTCGGATTCGTTCAGCGATCCGGGGGTCTGGCTGCGGCTCAAGCAAGTCGACGCGGGACACCTGTGGTGGATCCGCTCGCAGCTTAGGTCGCTGCTGGTCGACGACGTCCGGCGGCGGCTGCGTCGCTCCTGGCTGGAGCGGGGCGCTTCGGATGCCGAATTGGGTTGGATCGCAACAGCATTCGACCCTGAGGTGTTGACGATCGGATTCGCGCGACGGGTGCCGACGTACAAGCGGCTGACGCTGATGCTGCGCGATCCGGATCGGCTGGAACAGTTGCTGCTCGACTCCGAACGTCCGATCCAGTTGATCGTGGCCGGCAAATCGCACCCGGCCGACGACGGGGGAAAGGCGTTGATCCAGCAGGTGGTTCGCTTCGCCGACCGGCCAGAGGTGCGCCACCGGATCGCGTTCCTGCCCGACTACGACATGTCGATGGCGCGGCTGCTGTACTGGGGCTGCGACGTCTGGCTGAACAACCCGCTGCGGCCGCTGGAGGCTTGCGGCACTTCGGGAATGAAGAGCGCCCTCAACGGCGGGCTGAACCTGTCCATCCGCGACGGCTGGTGGGACGAATGGTACGACGGCGAAAACGGTTGGGAGATACCGTCCGCCGACGGCGTGACCGACGAGGCGCGGCGCGACGACCTGGAGTCCAGCGGCCTCTATACGCTGCTGGAAGAAGCGGTGGCACCGAAGTTCTACGAACGCGATGAACACGGTGTGCCGCCCCGCTGGATCGAAATGGTGCGCCACACGGTGCAGACGCTCGGTCCGAAAGTGCTGGCCTCGCGCATGGTGCGCGACTACGTCGAGCAGTACTACACGCCCGCCGCGCAATCGCTGCGCAAGACGATCGCACCCGTCGAGGGCGCCGGGGACGCGGCGAGCGGCGGCGAATTCGGCGCGGCCCGTGAGCTGGCCGCGTACCGCAGGCGCGCCCAGGAGGCCTGGCCCAAGATCGTCATCACCGACGTCGACAGCACCGGCCTGCCGGACAGCCCGGTGCTCGGCTCCAAGCTGACCCTGACCGCCACCGTGCAGCTGGCCGGCCTGGCGCCCGACGAGGTCACCGTCCAGGCGGTGGTCGGGCGCGTCGACGCCAGCGACGCGCTGCTGGAGCCCGTCACCGTCGAGATGTCCTACACCGGCACCGCCGAGGGCGGCAACCAGGTCTTCTCGACGACGACGCCGCTGCCGCTGGCCGGGGCGGTCGGCTACACCGTGCGCGTGCTGCCCCGCAATCCCATGCTGGCGGCCAGTAACGAGCTCGGTCTGGTCACGCTGGCACGCTAGCCGGACCGGTCAGGCCGACAGGCCCTCCTGGGCCGGCGCGGTGCGCAAACGCTGCAACGCCTGGCGCACCTGCTCGCCGTTGGTGGTCTGCCAGAACGGCGGAAGCGACGCCCGCAGGTAGCCGCCGTAGCCGGCGGTGACCATGCGCGAGTCGAGCACGGCGACCACGCCCCGATCGGAGACGCGACGCAACAGCCGCCCCGACCCCTGCGCCAGCAGCAGCGCCGCGTGACTGGCCGCGACGGCCATGAAGCCATTGCCCCCGCGCGCGGCGACCGCGCGCTGCCGCGCGCCCAGCAGGGGGTCGTCGGGCCGGGGAAACGGGATGCGGTCGATCAGCACCAGCGACAGCGACGGCCCGGGCACGTCGACGCCCTGCCACAGCGACAGGGTGCCGAACAGGGACGTCTGGGGGTCGGCGCTGAACTGCTCGACGAGCGCCGAGGTGCTGTCGTCGCCCTGACACAACACCGGCGTCGCCAGCCGGTCGCGCATCGCCTCGGCGGCCGCGCGGGCCGCCCGCATCGACGAGAACAACCCCAGGGTGCGCCCGTCGGCGGCGGTGATGAGTTCGGCGATCTCGCTGAGCTGCTCGGCCGAGCCGGTGCCGTCGCGTCCCGGTGGCGGCAGGTGCGCGGCCACATACAGGATCCCGGCCTTGGCGTGCTGGAACGGCGAACCCACGTCCAGGCCGCGCCACTTCGGGTGGTCGTCGTCCTCGCCGGTCAGTCCCCACGCGGCCGCCATGGCGTCGAACGAGCCGCCGATGATCAGCGTCGCCGACGTGAGCACCGCCGTGGACCGCGAGAACACCCGGGACCGCAGCAGCCCGGCGACCGACAGCGGCGCCACCCGCAACACCGGACGCGCTGCGCCCCTTACCTCCTCGTGCTCCAGCCACACCACGTCGGTGCGGTCGGGGATGGCCGGGCCGAACGACGCCAGCACGCGCGACGCGGTGTCCGATATCTCGCTTAGCGCCGCAACGGCTTCGGCGCGCGCCGAGGCCGCCTTGGGATCGTTGGTGCTGTCGATCGCCGAGCGCGCCGCGGTCGCCACGTCGCGCAGTGACGTCAGATACGTCGCCAGCTCCTCGTCGAGGCGATCGATGCGGCCCGGCGTGCCGTCGTGGATGACCGAGGCGAAGTTGGCCGTCGTCGCCTCCAGGCGCTGGATCAGTTCCGGCTCCACCAATCGGGCGATGCGCCGGGCGGTGAGCCCGAGGGCGGCCGACGTCAGCTCCGCGGTGGCCACCGATGTCACCCGGTCGACCAACTCGTGGGCCTCGTCGACGACCAGCAGCGCATGCTCGGGCAGGACCGCGGATTCGGCCACCGCATCGATGGCCAGCAGCGCGTGGTTGGTGACGACGATGTCGGCCTGACCCGCGCGGCCGCGTGCCCGTTCGGAGAAGCACTCGGTACCGAACGGGCAGCGCGTGACGCCGAGGCATTCCCGCGCGGACACGCTGACCTGCGACCACGATCGGTCCGGCACCCCGGGCTTGAGGTCGTCGCGGTCACCGGAGTCGGTGCTCGAGGCCCATTCGGTGAGCCGTTGCACGTCGCGGCCCAGGGCGCTGACCGCCATCGGGTTGAACAGTTCCTCCTGCGGGCGGTCATCGGCCTCCTCGCCGTCGGCGGCCGCGCCGTTGTGAATCTTGTTCAGACACAGATAGTTTCGCCGGCCTTTGAGCAACGCGAACTGCGGACGGCGCGGCAGCGCGTCGGCCAGCGCGTCGACCAGCCTTGGCAGATCGCGGTCGACGAGCTGGCGCTGCAGGGCGATCGTGGCCGTGGACACGACGACGGGGGAGTCGTCCTCGAGGGCGTGCACGATCGCGGGCACCAGATACGCCAGCGACTTGCCGGTGCCGGTGCCGGCCTGCACCACCAGGTGCTCTTCGGTGGCGAATGCCCGCGCCACCGCGGCGGCCATCTCCTGTTGGCCGCTGCGCTCACTGCCGCCGAGCGCGGCCACGGCGGTGGCCAGCAGCTCGGACACGGACACGTCGGACGTGGCTACCCTCTTCGCTGTTCGGGGCGGCGCTCGCGCCGCGGCATTCTTCGCGCGGTGTTAGCGCCGGCCGGCGGGAATCTGCGTCGTCGTGACCGCGGGATCGCCGTGCGACAAGTTCAATCCCTCCCACGGCAGGCTGCGCAGCCCGGAAGTTACCAGCTCGCGCGCCGCCGCGAGGTTCGGTTTGGACACCAGCTCGCCACCGCGCACCAGCGGGACGGTCAGCACCCGCGCCGGTTCGGAGACGGCGGGCTGGTGTCCGGCCGGATACACCACCTCCTCGGTGATGGTGCCGGAGTCGCGGGACAGCCGCAGCGCCTCCTTGTGGCCGCCGTGAGATTCCTTGTGGCTGCTGCGCTTTTGCACCGGCATGCCGTCCACCTCGACGAGTTTGTAGACCATGTTCGCCGTGGGGGCGCCCGAGCCGGTCACCAGCGAGGTGCCCACGCCGTAACTGTCCACCGGTTCGGCGGCCAGCGCGGCGATGGAGAACTCGTCGAGGTCACCGGAGACCACGATGCGGGTCCCGGTCGCGCCCAGCTCGTCGAGCTGCCGGCGCACCTGGCGGGCCAGCACGCCCAGCTCCCCGGAGTCGATGCGCACAGCGCCGAGCCCCGTGCCGGCGGCCGCGACGGCGTTGGCCACACCGGTCGTCACGTCGTAGGTGTCCACCAGCAGGGTGGTGTCCACGCCGAGCGCGTCGACCTGTGCCCGAAACGCCGCCAGTTCGGTGGATTCGGTGGGGGAGTCGGCGCGGGCGTGCAGCATGGTGAACGCATGCGCGGAGGTGCCCTCGGCCGGTATTCCGTAGCAGCGCTGAGCCTCGAGGTTGGAGGAGGCGTCGAAGCCGGCTATGTATGCGGCGCGGGCCGCGGCGACCGCCGCCTGTTCGTGGGTGCGCCGCGACCCCATCTCGATCAGCGGGCGTCCCCGGGCCGCGCTCACCATGCGCGCCGCGGCCGAGGCGATGGCGGTGTCGTGATTGAAAATCGACAGCGCCAGCGTCTCGAGCACCACGCATTCGGCGAACGTCCCGCTCACCGAGAGCACCGGAGATCCGGGGAAGTACAGTTCGCCTTCGGCGTAGCCGTCGATGTCGCCGCCGAACCGGAATTCGCGCAAGTACCGCAAGGTATCTGGGTCGAGGAACTGCCCCAGCGACTGGCACGCCTGGTCATCGAAGGTGAACTGCGGCAGCGCCTCGAGCAGCCGGCCGGTCCCCGCGACCACGCCGTAACGGCGTCCCTGGGGAAGCCGGCGCGCGAAGAGCTCGAAGGTGGTCGGTCGACCGGCGCTGCCGTCGCGCAGCGCCGCCGCCAGCATCGTCAACTCGTACTTGTCGGTCAGCAGCCCAGTAACGACCGGGTCGTTCATTCCATAACGGTATCGGCTGCCGTCGGGGCTCGGAAACGTCGTCCAACGCTCGGTATCGTGTAGGCCATGGTTGTTATGTCAGCGCCCACTAAGCCGGGCACTACAGGACAACGAGAGTCCGCTCCGGTAGAGGCCACGGCGAGCCCGTGGGTCACGATCGTCTGGGACGACCCGGTCAACTTGATGACCTACGTGACCTACGTGTTCCAGAAGTTGTTCGGCTACAGCGAGCCGCACGCCACCAAGCTGATGCTGCAGGTGCACAACGAGGGAAAGGCCGTGGTGTCCGCCGGCAGCCGGGAGTCCATGGAAGTCGATGTGTCCAAGCTGCACGCCGCCGGTCTGTGGGCGACGATGCAGCAGGACCGCTGACGGTCGAGGCGCTGGCGATTCCCTGTGCGCAAATGGAAGCGGGTCGAGACCGCTAACGGTCCCCGTTTCCGGTCGTCGCTGGCCTCCCACGAGGCCGCGCTGCTCAAGAATCTGGCCACGGCGATGATCGGCTTGCTCGACGAGCGTGAATCCGCCTCGCCGGCAGACGAACTCGAGGAGATCACCGGGATCAGGACCGGGAACGCCGAACCGCCGAAGGATCCCACGTTGCGTCGGCTGCTGCCGGATTTCTATCGGCCCGACGGCGATGACGCCGAGTCGTCCGATGCCGCCGACAGCCTGAACGCCGCCCTGCGCAGCCTGCACGAGCCGGACATCGTCGACGCCAAACGCGTTGCCGCACAGCGGTTACTGAGCACGGTTCCCGACGATGGCGGCCGCTTCGAGCTCACCGAGGAGGATGCGAACTGCTGGATCGGGGCCGTCAACGACATCCGGCTGACGCTGGGCGTCATGCTCGAGGTGGGGCCCGACGGCCCGGAGCGCCTGCCGGCCGACCACCCGCTGGCCGTGCACTTCGACGTGTACCAGTGGCTGACCGTCCTGCAGGAATACCTGGTCCTGGTGCTCATGGGATCCCGATGACCGCGTCGCGCGGGCAGCGCAACGCCATCACCGACGTGGCGGGCATCCGCGTCGGCCACTACCAACGACTGGACCCCGACGCGTCCCTGGGCGCCGGCTGGGCCTGCGGCGTCACCGTCATCCTGACCCCGCCGGGGACCGTCGGCGCCGTCGACTGCCGCGGCGGTGCGCCCGGCACCCGCGAGACCGACCTGCTGGATCCGGCCAACACCGTGCGGTTCGTGGACGCAGTGTTGCTCGCGGGGGGCAGCGCCTTCGGGCTGGCCGCCGCCGACGGCGTCATGCGCTTCCTGGAAGAACACGAGCGCGGCGTGGCGATGAACGGCGGGGTGGTGCCGATCGTGCCGGCAGCGGTGATCTTCGATCTGCCGGTCGGTGGTTGGCAGTGCCGCCCGACGGCGGAGTTCGGCTACGCGGCCTGTGCGGCCGCCTTGCACGAAAGCGACGCCGGCGCGGCGATGGCCGTCGGGACCGTCGGCGCCGGGGTGGGCGCGCGCGCCGGGGCGCTCAAGGGCGGAGTCGGGACCGCGTCGAGGACGCTGCCGTCCGGTGTGACCGTCGGGGCCGTCGCGGTGGTGAATTCCGCCGGCGAGGTCGTCGACCGGTCAACCGGCCTGCCGTGGATGACGGATTTGACCCGGGAGTTCGGGCTGCGGCCGCCGCCGGCCGAACAGATCGACGCCCTCGCCCGGCTGCCCTCCCCGTCGGATCCGGTGGACAACCCGCTCAACACCGTCATCGCGGTGGTGGCCACCGACGCCGCCCTAAGCCCCGCAGCGTGCAGGCGGGTGGCGATCGCCGCCCACGACGGCCTGGCCCGCAGCATCCGGCCGGCGCACACGCCGGTCGACGGCGACACCGTGTTCGTGCTGGCCACCGGGGCGGTCGAGGTGCCCCCGCCCGCGGAGGCGCCCGCCGCGTTCTCCCCGGAGACCCGGCTGGCCACCGAGGTCGGCAGCGCCGCCGCCGACTGCCTGGCCCACGCAGTGCTGGGCGGCGTGCTGGCCGCCGACTCGATCGCCGGCATACCGAGCTACCGCGACGTGCTGCCGGGCGCATTCGGTCGATGACGGGTGGCCGGCCGCGGCGCCGGTAGCCTTGACGATGCTGGAAACACGCTGGAAGGGCCGCCATGGGTAAGACCACCACCGCGCCGCGACGATGCCGAGCGGAGCGATGAGCAGAAGCGACGCTCGTGGCTTCGCGGGGCGTCCCGGCACGCCGGGCGCCCAGCCGAAGAAGCGGTCCACCGCGACGGTCGGCGCCGCGACCATCCTCACCTTCGTGGCGCTGCTCTACCTCGTCGAGCTGATCGACCAGCTGAGCCGGCATGCGCTGGACGCCAATGGCATCCGGCCGCTGGAAGTCGACGGCCTGTGGGGCATCGTCTTCGCCCCGGTGCTGCACGCGAGCTGGCAGCACCTGGCGGCCAACACCGTGCCGCTGCTGATCCTCGGATTTCTGATGACGCTGGCCGGCCTGTCCCGATTCGTCTGGGCGACCGCCATCGTGTGGATCCTGGGCGGCTTCGGCACCTGGCTCATCGGCAACGTCGGCAGCAGCTGCGGGCCCACCGACCACCTCGGCGCCTCCGGATTGATCTTCGGCTGGCTGGCCTTCTTGTTGGTGTTCGGAATCTTCGTGCGCCGGATGCGCGACATCGTCATCGGGCTGGTCGTCATGTTCGCCTACGGCGGCGTTCTGCTCGGGGCCATGCCGGTGCTCGGCAGGTGCGGTGGCGTGTCGTGGCAGGGCCACCTGTGCGGCGCGATCGCCGGCGTCCTGGCCGCCTACTGGTTGTCGGCGCCGGAACGCAAGGGCCGGACGTCCAGGAAAGCCGGCACCACCGTGCCGCGGCCCAAGACATGAGCGCGGCGCTGGCGCCCATCGGCGTCTTCGACTCCGGGGTCGGGGGACTCACCGTCGCGCGGGCGATCATCGACCAGCTGCCCGACGAAGACATCATCTACGTCGGCGACACCGGCCACGGTCCGTACGGGCCGCTGACCATCCCGGAGGTCCGCGCGCACGCGTTGGCCATCGGTGACGACCTCGTCGGCCGCGGCGTCAAGGCGTTGGTCATCGCCTGCAACACGGCGTCGGCGGCGTGCCTTCGCGACGCTCGCGAACGCTACGACGTGCCCGTCGTCGAGGTGATCCTGCCCGCGGTGCGCCGCGCGGTCGCCACCACCCGCAACGGACGCATCGGCGTGATCGGCACCCAGGCGACCATCAACTCGCACGCCTATCAGGACGCGTTCGCCGCCGCCCGGGACACGGAGATCACCGCGGTGGCGTGCCCGCGCTTCGTCGACTTCGTCGAGCGCGGCGTTACCAGCGGCCGTCAGGTGCTCGGGTTGGCCGAGGGCTATCTGGAGCCGCTGCAGCGCGCGCAGGTCGACACGCTGGTGCTCGGCTGCACGCACTATCCGCTGCTGTCCGGTCTCATCCAATTGGCGATGGGCGACAACGTGACCCTGGTCTCCAGCGCCGAGGAGACGGCTAAGGAAGTGCTGCGCGTGCTGACCGACCGGGATCTGCTTCGCCCGCATGACGCCTCGCCCGCGACACGGGTCTTCGAAGCCACCGGTGACCCCGACGCGTTCACCGCATTGGCGGCGCGATTCCTGGCTCCCGCCGTCACCGGCGTCCAGCCCGTTCACCAGGTGCACATTGATTGACCTGCGGACGAGATTCTCGTCACACCAATGCGGCGATGTTTTCGTCACGGTCCTACCGGGCATGGCACAGTAGTGTCCGTGCGAATAACCGTGCTCGGCTGCTCGGGCAGCGTGGTGGGTCCGGACTCGCCCGCGTCGGGTTATCTGCTCCGGGCACCGGACACTCCGCCGTTGGTCATCGACTTCGGCGGGGGCGTTTTAGGCGCCCTGCAGCGCTATGCCGATCCCGGTTCCGTGCACGTGCTGCTGTCCCATTTGCACGCCGACCATTGTTTGGATTTGCCCGGCCTTTTCGTGTGGCGGCGCTACCACCCGACGCGCCCGCTCGGGAAGGCGTTGCTCTACGGCCCGGGCGACACGTGGTCGCGGTTGGGCGCGGCGTCGTCACCCTACGGCGGTGAAATCGATGACTGCTCGGACATTTTCGACGTTCGGCATTGGGTCGACGGTGAGCCGGTGACCATCGGCGCGCTGACGGTGACGCCGCGGGTGGTGGCCCACCCGACGGAGTCCTACGGCCTGAAGATCACCGACCCCTCCGGCGCGTCCTTCGTCTACAGCGGTGACACCGGCGTCTGCGATCAGCTCGTCGAGCTGGCGCGCGGCGCCGACGTTTTCCTGTGCGAGGCCTCGTGGACGCACGCGCCGGACCGCCCGCCCGCGCTGCACCTGTCGGGCACCGAGGCCGGCCGGGCCGCGGCCGAGGCCGGCGTTCACGAACTGTTGCTGACCCACATCCCGCCGTGGACCTCGCGCGAGGACGTGATCAGCGAGGCCAAGGCTGAGTTCGACGGTCCCGTGCACGCGGTGGTGTGCGGGGAGACCTTCGATATCCGCCGCTCCGAGAGGGTCTGAGTCAGCGCGTTAGGGTTGGCGTCGTGACGAGACGAGAAGACGGCCGCCTTGACGACGAGCTGCGGCCCGTGGTCATCACCCGCGGTTTCACCGACCACCCCGCCGGTTCGGTATTGATCGAATTCGGCCACACCAAGGTCATGTGCACCGCCAGCGTGACCGAGGGGGTGCCGCGGTGGCGCAAGGGGTCGGGCCTCGGCTGGCTGACCGCGGAGTACGCGATGTTGCCGTCGGCCACCCACACCCGTTCGGACCGCGAGGCGGTGAAGGGCCGGCTGTCCGGGCGCACCCAGGAGATCAGCCGGCTGATCGGGCGGTCGCTGCGCGCCTGCATCGACCTGGCCGCGCTCGGCGAGAACACCATCGCCGTCGACTGCGACGTCTTGCAGGCCGACGGCGGCACCCGCACCGCGGCCATCACGGGCGCCTTCGTGGCGTTGTCCGACGCGGTGACCTATCTCGCGGCGGCGGGGAAGCTGTCGGACCCCCGGCCGCTGTCGTGTGCGATCGCGGCGGTCAGCGTCGGCGTAGTCGACGGCCGGATCCGGGTCGACCTGCCCTACGAGGAGGACTCCCGCGCCGAGGTCGACATGAACGTCGTCGCCACCGACACCGGAACGCTGGTGGAGGTCCAGGGGACCGGCGAGGGGGCGACGTTCCCGCGCTCGACGCTGGACAAGTTGCTCGACGTCGCGCTGGCCGCCTGCGACAAGCTGTTCGCCGCCCAGCGCGAGGCGCTGGCGCTGCCGTACCCCGGTGCGCTCCCGGAGGGGGCTCCGGCGCCGAAGGCGTTCGGCAGCTGACCCGGCGCCAGCCCGCCCTTGACCTAACTGCCCCGCTCAGCATCGCCGACACCGCTGCCAACACGGCGCGCCGCCCGGTCGATCAGGGCTCGTTCTTCTGCAGCTCGAATATCGGGATGGCTCGTGTGGTTTTTGACTGGTAGTTCGCGAACGCGAACGCGGGTACGGCCGCGTTGATCTTGGGGATGATCGCCTCGCGTTCGGACGAGTCGAGTTCGTGCGCAACGACATCGAACGAGTCGGTGGCGACTTCAACGCGCGCCCGCGGGTTGGCCCGCAGGTTGTGCACCCACGCCGGGTTGACGTCGGCGCCACCGTAACCCGCGACGATCAGCAGCTTGCCGTCGACACGGAAAACCACCAGCGGCGCGGTGCGCGGCTCGCCGGACTTCGCGCCCGTCGTGGTGAGTAGCAACAGCTCGTTGCCCTCGAATCGCCCGCCGACCTTACCGGCGTTGTTGCGAAACTCGTCGGTGATGTTCTCGTTGAGCGCCTTGAGCGTCTCGTTATCCGGTTTTTGGCTCACTATCGACGAAGCTCCTTCGTCGCCCTCCCTATTCCTTGCGGAGCGTGCCGCGTTGTATGTCCGTCGCCGCGTCTGTCTCGCAGTCCGTAAGGTGGCGGGGTGCATCGGCAACGGCCCACACGCGCGTCTAGGAATAGATGCTGACCCGCCTCCTGGTCGCCAGCCGCAACCCCAAGAAGCTGGCCGAGTTGCGCCGGGTGCTCGACGCCGCCGGCCTGACCGGGTTGACGTTGGTATCGCTCGACGACGTGGCGCCGTTCGACGAGGCGCCGGAGACGGGCGCGATCTTCGAGGACAACGCGCTGGCCAAGGCGCGGGATGCCTTCAACGCGAGCGGATTGGCAAGCGTGGCCGACGATTCCGGGCTCGAGGTCGCCGCGCTCAACGGCATGCCCGGCGTGCTGTCGGCGCGCTGGTCGGGTCGCCACGGCGATGACGCGGGCAACACCGCGTTGCTGCTGGCGCAATTGCGCGACGTGCCCGACGGCCGGCGCGGTGCGGCGTTCGTCTCGGCCTGCGCGCTCGTCTCGGCCGCCGGAGAGGTCGTCGTGCGCGGCGAGTGGCCCGGCAGCATCGCCCGCGAGCCGCGCGGCGACGGCGGCTTCGGCTATGACCCGGTCTTCATCCCGAACGGACACGACCGCACGGCGGCGCAGCTGAGCCCAGCGGAGAAGGACGCCATCTCACATCGCGGGCGGGCGTTGCGGCTGCTGTTGCCCGCGCTCGAAACGCTCGCCCGAGCCGGGGGCTAGAGCGCCCCGGCGTGTGACCTACAACCCGAAACGCGCCTTGACGTCCCTGGTTTGGAAGTGCTCGACGATGATGCCGAGCAGCGGGATGGTCCCGGACAGCAGCACGCCCACCGTCTTGCCGAGCGGCCAGCGCACCTTGACCGCCAGATTGAACGCGGTCAACACGTAGATGAAATACACCCAGCCGTGGACCACTTCGATCCACCGGATCTCGTGGCCGAAGGCGAGGTGCGAGACGATCTCGTAGCACAGCGCGATCAGCCACAGACCCGTCGTCCACGCCATGATCCGGTAGCCGAGCAACGCGGTGCGGATCTTGTCGGCGGGGACCGCGGGCACTTGCGCTCCGGGCGTCTCCGGTGTGGTCATGCGGTTGTCCTCTTCTGCTTTTCGGCGTCGTGCGCGGCGAGCTCGGCCAGGTAGGCGTTGTACTCCCGCAGGGCGGGGTCGTCGGGTGTCTGCGCGGCGGGCTTGGGCCGCTCGGGTAGCAGCCCGGCGGGTATCTCCGTCATCGCGTCAGTGCCGCGCGGCTGTGGTGGCTCCTCTTCGTAGCGCACGAATTTGCGGTACGCGTACACGCAGAATCCCGCGAACAGCGGCCACTGCAACGCGTAGCCGAGGTTCTGAAAGGAGCCCGAGACGGAATTGAACCTGGTCCACTGCCACCAGCCCAGGGCCAGGCAGCCGCACGCCGCGACGATCACCAGCGCGATGAGCGCGGGCCTGCGACGATGCGTAGTGGACACCCCTTGACCGTACCGCTTTGGGATTGGGGCCCGACGAATTCGTCGAGCCCGTGCCGGCAGCCCGGCGGCGTCGCAAGCGATACGATCGGCAAGCCGCGGGCGTGGCGAAATTGGCAGACGCGATGGTTTTAGGTGCCATTGCTCGAAAGAGCTTGAGGGTTCGAGTCCCTCCGCCCGCACCAGGGCTACGAGTCCACACTTCATTCCGGTCCGGTGAACCTCACCCCGACGACGAACGTATTTATGAGCAGCACGTCGCTATCTCGTCGGACGACGAGGGGAGAGGTGATGGGAGACAAGCATCACGATCCGACGGATCATTTCCGGACCACGCAACCGCGCGCTGGCATCACGATGAAGGACAACTTTCTCTGGCCGGGGCTCATCCTGCTAGCCGTCGCGTTGTCGGGGATGATCGGCACTACGGCAGTCGCTGCATACGGGCATTACGAATGGCTCGCCACGACAGTGCTTGTCGCCGTACTCGGAACGGTGGCGGGAGCGCTCTGGTTCGTCGCGGAGTTTCGCCGCGTCGACCGCATTGATGATCATTGGCTGCTTCGAAGACGCCGTCATACCCGCCGACGCGCTGCCACCGCCACACGGGTCGAAGCCGCACGCTCGCCGAGCTGAAGGAAAGAATCCGCGGCGGACGTGTCTCGGCGCCGGGCACCGACCGACGCCGGTCAGTCTTCGATGAAGCGGGCACGTACCTCCGGGGCCGGCAGCGGACAAGTGTCGTACTTGCCGCCGATGCGGTAGCGGACCGCGGCAAATCTGTCGTAGAGCCAGTCGCGCAGCGGAGCGGGAATGACGCGCGCGAGCGCGAACAGTCGCCAGGGTCCGCCGAGGTAATGCGCCACGCGCAGCACGGCCTCGGATCGGACGGCCGCCAGCTCCGAGGGCCCGCCCGGGTCATCCACAAACACCACCGAGTCGACGCTGCCGATCTCGGGGTGCCGCTCGATGATCGCTTTGGCGAAGACGCTCTCCAGCGCCGCGAAGCGCAGGGGGCCGGTGGGATCGAACCGCAGAATCGCGCGCACCGACCGGTTGCAGACGCCGCACACCCCGTCATACAGCAGCACCGGCGCCGCTGACTCACCGCTCATGTCGTCCAGGTTACTGGGCGGCGCCGCGGTTGACCTATGGTAAGGCAACCCTTAGTTTGTAACGTACCGAGCCGTGACCAGCTGGCCGGTGATCTCGGCGCCCAGCCGGGGTCGTGGCAGGTGTCGAATCCAGCGTGTGTGCGGGCCGCATCGATCCGTGGCCTCGCCGGGTCGTCAGATCGGCGAGGCCGTCCCGGCGCGGGGTGCCGCGAGAAAGGACCGTTAATGGCGCGCGGATTCTCCGGTGTGATGCTGCGCAGCTTCGGCGCGCGCGATCACACCGCGACGGTGATCGAAACCGTCCGGATCGCACCGCATTTCGTGCGGGTGCGGATGGTGTCGCCGACGCTGTTCGAGGACGTGGATCCCGAACCGGCTGCGTGGCTGCGGTTCTGGTTTCCGGACCCGGACGGATCGAAGACGGAATTCCAGCGGGCGTACACGATCTCGGAGGCGGACGCTCCCGCCGGACGTTTCGCGGTCGACATCGTGCTGCACGATCCCGCCGGACCGGCGTCGCAATGGGCGCGCACGGTGCAGCCCGGGGCGACCATCGCGGTCATGGCGTTGATGGGCTCGTCTCGGTTCGACGTGCCCGACGAACAGCCGGCCGGCTACCTGCTCATCGGCGACTCGGCGTCCATCCCGGGCATGAACGGCATCATCGGGGTGGTCCCCGACGACGTCCCGATCGAGATGTACCTCGAACAACACGACGACGACGACACGCTGATCCCGATCGCAGGGCACCCCAGGCTCCGGGTGCACTGGGTGGTCGGCCACGACGAGAGGTCGCTGGCGGCGGCGATCGAAAACCGGGACTGGTCGGACTGGTACGCGTGGGCGACGCCGGAGGCCACGACGCTCAAGCAGGTGCGAACACGGCTGCGCGACGAGTTCGGCTTTCCCAAGTCCGAGGTGCACGCCCAGGCGTACTGGAGCGCCGGGCGCGCCATGGGCACGCGGCGCGGCGACGAGCCGGCGGGATCCGACGGTGTCGCACCCGCCGTCTCCGCGGAAGACGTTGCGGCGCAGCTGGAATCGGCGCAGCGGGTGCCAGAGGTCACACCCGCTCCGGCGGCCCGGGGGAACTGGCGCGCCCAGGGCGCGGGGCGGTTGCTCGCGCCGCTGCGCTCGGCGCTGATCGTCTCCGGTGTGCTGCAGGCGATGATCACGCTGGTGCAACTGGCGCCGTTCGTGTTGCTGGTGGAGCTGGCCCGGCGCTTGGTCTCCGGCGCGCCCGCGTCCCGGCTGGCCGACATCGGCATCGCGGCGGTGTCACTGCTGGGCCTGGGCGCAGTGCTCGGTGCCGCCCTCACGCTGTGGCTCCACGTCGTCGACGCGCGGTTCGCCCGCGATCTGCGATCGCGCCTGTTGCACAAGCTGTCTCGGCTCCCACTGGGCTGGTTCACCGCACGCGGGTCGGGGTCGATCAAGCAGCTGCTGACCGACGACACGCTGTCCCTGCACTACCTGGTGACCCATGCCATCCCGGACGCGGTCGCCGCCGCCGTCGCGCCGGTCGCGGTGCTGGTCTACCTGTTCGCCGTCGACTGGCGGGTGGCGCTGGTGTTGTTCTTGCCGGTCCTGGTCTACCTGGTGCTGACGTCGTCGCTGACGATTCAGTCGGGTCCGCGCATCCCGCAATCGCAGCGCTGGGCGGAGACGATGAGCGGTGAGGCCGGCGCATACCTGGAAGGCCAGCCGGTGATCCGTGTCTTCGGTGGCGCCGCCGCGTCCAGCTTCCGGCGCCGCTTGGATGATTACGTCGGCTTCCTGGTCGCCTGGCAGCGCCCGCTGGCCGGCAAGAAGACGTTCATGGATCTGGTCACCCGTCCCTCGACGTTCCTGTGGCTCATCGCGGTCACCGGCACCTTGCTGGTGGTCACGGGCCGGATGAATCCGGTGAACCTGCTGCCGTTCTTGTTGCTGGGCACCACGTTCGGGGCACGGTTGCTCGGCATCGCCTACGGTCTGGGCGGCATTCGCGCCGGCATGCTGGCCGCTCGACGACTGCAGAACACCCTCGACGAGGCCGACCTCGCTATGCACGATCACCACGAGGCCACCGGGGATCCGGCGTCGACGGTGGTGTTCGACCACGTCAGCTTCGGCTACCGGCCCGACGTGCCGGTCATCCACGACGTCTCGCTGACGTTGCGGCCGGGGACGGTCACCGCGCTGGTCGGCCCCTCCGGGTCCGGCAAGTCGACGCTGGCCGCCCTGCTCGCCCGGTTCCACGACGTCGGCCAAGGCTCCATACGCGTTGGGGGACAAGACATTCGGTCGATGACCGCCGACCAGCTCTATGCTCAAGTCGGATTCGTGCTGCAGGAAACGCAATTGGTGCACGACACCGTCGCGGAAAACATCGCGCTGGCCGTCCCCGATGCCACCGCCGCGCAGATCGAACAGGCGGCACGCGACGCGCAAATCCACGACCGCATCATGCGGCTGCCGGACGGCTACGACACCATGCTGGGCGCCGGCAGCGGGCTCTCGGGCGGCGAACGTCAACGGCTCACCATCGCGCGTGCGATCCTCGCCGACACCCCGGTACTGATCCTGGACGAGGCCACCGCCTTCGCCGACCCGGAATCGGAATACCTTGTCCAGCAAGCCCTCAACCGGCTGACGCAGGATCGCACCGTGCTGGTGATCGCGCATCGATTGCACACCATCACCCGCGCCCACCAGATCGTCGTGCTCGACCACGGTCGCATCGTCGAACGCGGCACGCACGACGAGTTGCTGAGCGCCGACGGCCGGTACCGACGGCTGTGGGACGGCGGCCATCGGAGCCACCGTGACCAGGTGACCGCGGGCACGACCGGCGAGGGGGCGCGATGATTCGCACGTGGCTGAGCTTGGTTCCGGCGCAACGTCGCAACCGGGTCATCACCTACACGGTGTTGGCACTGGTCTCCGTGGTGGTGCGGGCGGTGGCCACCGTGCTGCTGGTCCCCTTGGTGGGGGCGTTGTTCGGTGACGCCCCGCAGCGCGCGCTGGTCTGGCTGGGCTGGCTGACCGCGGCCAGCGTGACCGGCTGGGCGATCGACACCGCAACGGCCCGTATCGGTTTCGACCTTGGTTTCGCCGTGCTGGATCACAGCCAGCACGACGTCGCGGATCGGCTGCCCGGCGTGCGGCTGGATTGGTTCACCGCCGAGCACACCGCGACCGCACGGCAGGCGATCGCCGCCACCGGACCGGAGCTCGTCGGCCTGGTCGTCAACCTGCTGACGCCGCTGATCTCGGCCGTCCTGTTGCCTGCGGCCATCGCGGTGGTCCTGCTGCCGGTGTCCTGGCAGCTGGGGGCTGCGGCGCTGGGGGGCCTGCCGCTGCTGTTGGGTGCGCTGTGGGCGTCGGCGCGCCTGGCTCGGCGCGCCGATGTCGCTGCGGCCCAGGCCAACAGCGCGCTCACCGAGCGGATCATCGAGTTCGCCAGGACCCAGCAGGCGTTGCGCGCCGCACGGCGCGTCGAGCCGGCGCGCAGCCTGGTCGGCGACGCGCTGGCCGCACAACACGGCGCCACCATGCGCCTGCTCTCGATGCAGGTCCCGGGCCAGCTGCTGTTCAGCCTCGCCAGCCAGCTCGCGCTGATCCTGCTGGCCGGGGCCACCACCGCGCTGACCCTTAACGGAACGCTCACGGTGGCCGAGGCCGTCGCGCTGATCGTCGTCATCGTGCGCTACCTCGAGCCGTTCACCACCATCAGCGAGCTGGCGCCGGCGCTGGAAAGCACCCGCGCCACGCTCGAGAACATCCGCTCGGTGCTCACCGCGCCGCTGATGAATGCCGGTGGCGCCACGCTGGCCGGCGCCGCGGCGCCACGCATCGAGTTCGACGACGTCGTGTTCCGCTACGACGGCGCGGGCGCGCCGGTGCTCGATGGCGTGAGCTTCGCGTTGGAACCGGGCAGCACGACGGCGATCGTCGGACCCTCCGGTTCGGGTAAGAGCACCATCCTGGCGCTGATCGCCGGGCTGCACGAGCCCACCGGCGGCCGGGTGCTGATCGACGGGGTGGACGCGGCGACGCTGGATGCCGACGCCCGGCGGGCGGCGGCCAGCGTCGTTTTCCAGCACCCCTACCTGTTCCACGGGTCGATCCGCGACAACGTGTTCGCCGGGGATCCCGGCGCCGGCGACGAGCGGTTCGCCCGGGCGGTGGCGCTCGCGCGCGTGGACGAGCTGGTCGCACGGTTGCCCGACGGCGCCGACACGGTCGTCGGCGAGGCCGGTTCGGCCCTGTCCGGCGGTGAGCGCCAACGCGTCAGCATCGCCCGCGCGTTGCTCAAACCGGCGCCGATCCTGCTGGTAGACGAGGCGACCAGCGCGTTGGACACCGAGAACGAAGCCGCGGTCGTCGACGCACTCACCGCCGACCCGCACGCACGCACCCAGGTGATCGTCGCGCACCGCCTGGCCAGCATCCGTCACGCCGACCGCGTGCTGTTCCTCGACAACGGCCGGGTAGCCGAGGATGGCACGGTTGACGAATTGCTCGCTGCGGGCGGCCGTTTCGACGAATTCTGGCGCCGGCAGCACGAAGCCGCCGAATGGCGCATTCTGACCGACTAGCGCACCGCGGTTGACCGCAACTCTTGCGGTATGCCTTACAGTTTGTCAGTCGGACGGAGCTGTCCGCGTACAGGAGGCGTGCTGCGTATGAGTGCTGTGCTGTCGATACCGCGATACCCCGGCGACGTGACCCCGCAGTGGTTGTCGGCCGCGCTGTCCGGCGGTGGCGCACCCGTCGAGGTCGCCGACGTGGACGTGGTCGCGATCGGCACCGGACAGACCGGGGCGACCTACCGGATCACCGCGCGCTACGCGACGGATCCCGGGGACCTGCCGCAGACCTTTGTCATCAAGCTGCCCGCCCAGGACGACACGGTGCGCGACCGGGTGGTCATCGGCTACCGCAGCGAATGCGCGTTCTATTCGTCGGTGGTGGATCGGGTGCAGGTGCCCACGCCGCGGTGCTTTTATTCCGAGATCACCGACGATGCAATGGATTTCGCCTTGCTGCTGGCGGATCAGGCGCCGGCGGTGCAGGGTGATCAGCTCGTCGGTTGCGGGGAAACCGAGGCGCGCCTTGCGGTTACCGCGCTGGCCGGCCTGCACGCACCCAGTTGGTGCGATCCCGTCTGGCTCGATTTCCCCGGCATCGCGTTTGGCCGGCCGGATGAGGCCGGTGCGGACGGCATGGGCGAGGTGGCGAAGGTGAGCGCCGACATCACGCTGGACAAGCTGGGCGAGCGGATGAGCGCCGCAGATCGCGATACCTTCAGTGCGGCAATGCGTTTGATCGCGCCCTGGCTGTTGTCCGAGTATGACCGGTTCGCCCTGCTACACGGCGACTATCGCCTGGACAACCTGCTGTTCGATCCGGAGCGGACCAGGGTCAGCGTAGTGGACTGGCAGACGCTCGGCGTGGGTCTGCCGACCCGGGATCTCGCGTACTTCACCGCGACCAGCCTCAATCCGCAACTGCGCGCGAGCATCGAAGAGGACCTCATCACCGACTATCACCGCGCGCTGACGGCCGGCGGCGTCGGCGACTACGACCGCGAAACCTGTTGGCACGATTACCGGCTCGGGGTGTTGCAGGCCCCGCTGATCTCGGCGCTGGGGTTCGCGTTCGCCGCAGCCACCGAGCGCGGTGAAGACATGGTGCTGACCATGCTCAGCCGCGGCTGCCAGGCGATCCGCGAGCTCGGGACGCTGGACCTAATCGAGCACTGATCGACGAGTCGCCTCCTGAGCCAACTGCATCCGTGACGTGAGCCCGAGTTTGGCATACACGTGGGTGAGGTGCGTCTGTACGGTGCGAGGCGAGATGAACAGCCGATCGCCGATGTCCTTATTGCCCAGTCCTTCGCTGACGAGGCGGACGACGTCACGCTCGGTCGGGGTCAATGAGTCCCAACCGCTGGGCGGGCGCTTGCGTTCGCCTCTGCCGCGGCGCGCGTAGGCAATCGCCTCGTCCATGGACAGGGCCGCGCCGGCGGCCCAGGCATCATCGAATTCCTTCTCTGTCAACGCTTGACGCGTCGCCAGCACCGATGCGTCGTATTCGGCGTCGTATACCCGGAAGCGGACGATGCCCGTTCGCTCGCGCACGGCGTGCGCCGCGCCGAAGAGCCTAGCCGCGTCTAGGTGGCTTCCGGCAAGGTGGGTCAGACGGGCCAGACACTCCAGCAGGTCGGGGACGAGGGAGTGGATTCCCGTCTCCACGGCGCGCATCAACGCGTCGTGGACGTCGCGCTCGGCCTGCCCCGGTTCGTCTTCCGCCAACGCCACACGCGCTCGCGTGGTCAACGCCTCCACCATGAACCACCCCACCGCGCTGGCAACGTCGTCCTCGGCGAAGCGACGGGCCGACGCCAAATCACCACGGGCGAGCGCGACCTGCGCCGAGGGCTTGGTAGTCGTAGCCGCAAGCGGCCGGTCGCCGAACCGTTCGCGGGCCGCTGCGCTGGCATCGACGGCCGCGTCTATGTCGCCGCCGGCGAGGTCGGCAAAGGCCAGCGCCGCATACACCACGCCTTCCTGGTACCGGCCGATCTCGGCGGCACCGTCTAGCGCCTCGAGCGCCACGGCGCGGCCTTCGGCCGCCTGTGCGCTATGGGCGAGCACAAGACACAGGTACGACCGTGCATTCACCTGCCAGATCAGGGCGTGGGCCTCGTCCGCTTCGACCATCAGCTGCCGGAGCTGGTTTTCGGCCTCGGCGATATCCCCTCGCACCCATGGCACTACGGAAAGACAAAACCGGCACCCGCGCGAATAGCCCCGGTCGCCGACCTCGTCGGCGACGTCGCGGCCCTCCGTCGCTGCGGCGACCGCGGCGTCCAGATCGCCCGCACCGACGATGGCGGTGAGCGCCTGACTGTAAAGGATCTGGCTCAGCCGCCACCGGTCGCCCATGGCTCGGGCCAAAGCCTCCGCCTCCGACAGATACGGTCGAGCCAACTCGGGGTTCCAGGCGGCGAGGCGGCCGCAGGCGGTGAGGGTGCGCGCCAGCAGCGCAGGATCATCCAGCTCGCGAGCTATTGCCAGCGAGCGCTGGGCTCGCGCAAGGCTTTCCGCGTCCCGCATGTTGTCCAGAAATGCTTTGTCGGCCAACCCCCGCGCCATCGCCCGGGGTGTCACATGGGCGCCCCGGGCGTCGGCGTCGGCTAGGCCGAGGTCAAGCCAGTCCGATCCTTCCTTGGGCAGGCCCCGCGTCAACCACAGCGGCAGCAGCGAGGTGGCGAGCTGCAGTGCGCTGTCGGTGTCAAAGTTCTCCCGGCTCCACGCGAACGCGGCTCGCAGATTGTCGATTTCGGCCTCAGCTTGGTCGAGCAGAAGCTCCAGGCTGGTGCGGCCCGGAGCATCGAGCGCGGCGGCCATCGCGGTGTAGTGGTCCCGGTGCCGGTCCCGGACGGTGATGGCCTCAGCGGATGCGCTGAGCCGTTCCTGCGCATACTGGCGGATCGTTTCCAGCAATCGGTATCGCGTTGCGCTACCCAAGGATTCGGCGATCACCAGTGACTTGTCGATCAACAAAGCCAGTACATCCAGCACCTGATGCGGCGCCAGATCCTCATCGCAGACCACCTGTCGGCAGGCGTCGAGGTCGAACCCGCCCATGAAAACGCCAAGCCTGCGGAACAACGTCCGCTCCGGTTCAGTCAATAAGGCGTGTGACCAGTCCACCGAGGCTTGCAATGTCTGCTGGCGGCGCACCGCCGTCCGCGACCCGCCGGTCAACAGCCGGAACCGGTCTTGCAGGCCGGCGAGAATCTCGTTGGGCGACAGCGCGCGCACCCGCGCCGCCGCCAGCTCTATCGCCAGAGGCATGCCGTCGAGCCGACGACAAATCTCGTTGACTGCGGCGGCATTGTCGTCATTGACGCTGAACCCGGGGTGCGCGTGGTGGGCGCGGTCTTCGAAGAGTCGCGCGGCGTCGCCCTCGAAGGACAGCGACGGCACTCGCCATATCACCTCGCCGCTGACGCCGATCGGCTCGCGACTCGTCGCCAACGCCGTCAGCCGCGGGCAGGCCGCCAGCAACGCCGTAATGAGCGCCGCGCTGGCGTCCAGCAGATGTTCGCAGTTGTCGAGCACCATCAGCATGTGCCGGTCGCCGACGAACTGCAGCAGGCTTTTCTCCGGGGAACGCCCGGGGTGGTCCGGCAGGCCCAACGTCCGCGCCGCGGTGATCGGCACCAGATCGGGGTCGGTGATCGGAGCCAGGTCGACATAGCAGATTCCGTCGGCGTAGTCGCCTGCGATCGCGGCCGCAATCTGGACAGCCAAGCGGGTCTTGCCCACGCCACCGGCGCCGGTCAGCGTCACCAACCGGTTCCGCGCGAGAATGCTTTGCACGTCACCCATCTCGGTGTCGCGGCCGACAAAGCTGGTTAGCTGCGCGGGGAGGCGTTGGGCGATAACGGTATCGCGCTTACGAAGGGGCGGGAATTCGTTGCAGAGATCGGGATGACATAGCTGTAACACCCGCTCAGGTCGGGGCAGGTCCCTCAACGCATGGGTGCCGAGGTCCGTCAACCACACGTCGTCGGCCAGCGAGTCGGCGACCAGGTCGCCGGTGGTGCCGGACAACACCGTCTGGCCGCCGTGCGCGAGCTCGCGAAGTCGAGCTGTCCGGTTGATGGCCGGCCCGACATAGTTGTTGTCGTCGCGCAACTGCACCTCGCCGGTGTGCACGCCGATCCGTAACCGTAGCGGTGCCAGGGGAGCGCGTTGCAACGCGAGCGCGCACGCCGCGGCGTCGGACGCCCGGCTGAAAGCGATGACGAAGCTGTCACCCTCACCCTGCTCGACCGGACGAATTCCGTGATGGGTCCTGACCAACTCGCCAAGTGTCTGGTCAAGTTTCGCGATCGCCGCGGTCATCTCCTGCGGCTGGGCGTCCCATAGCTGCGTCGAACCTTGGACATCGGCCAGGAGCAGCGTCACCGTGCCGGTCGGCAGGGGCTCGTTCATGGCTAGTTCGCTCCAGTCCAACGGCGGCACGTCCGCTCGTGGATCGACTTCGCTCATGGTAGCCAGCATCAGCTAAACGCATGCCGCAAAACATCGGCGGATGCGCGTATATATCGCGGCTCTACAGGTCGCCGGTGAAGTCGGCGCTGAGCCAGCGGTCCGGGCGGATGGTGAACAGCACCTCCTCGACGCCTTCCATGCTGCGCACGAACGCGCGCCCGCCCTCCTCGCCGAGATAACGGATGGCGATGGATTCCTGTAGGTCGGCCGGGGCCGGATTGGTGGTCTCGACGATCGTGCCCTCGACCACGACGTACTGATACGGCGGCTCCTCGCGCTGCACCACCAGCGTGACCGCCCCCGCTTGCGTGATCAGGCGGGCCTTGCGGCTGGACGCCCCGGTCATGATCCGGATGGTTCCGCCGGGGGTGTAGTCGTACCAGATCGGGACGCTGGCCGGCGGCCGGCCGTCACCGGCGTCGACGGACAACACGGCCACATGCTTGTCGGCGAGGAATTCCTGGCGCTCGGATTCGGTGAAGGCTTTCATGACGAGTGCAAACGCCCGGGCGGTGGAGCTATTCCCGATCCGCCCGAAGGGCGCTCAGTACTGCGTCGAGCCCTGATCGACCGGGATCTGGGCCGCGGTGACCTTGCGTGATTCGTCGCTGGCAAGCCAGCACACGGTGTCGGCGATCTCCTCCGGCTCGGCGACCCAGTCGGGCAGAAACGGGGTGAGGACGTGCGACAGCTGGGGGTTGGTCTCCATGGTCTTGCCCACCGCCGTGACCATGTCCCCGGAACCCATCGGGGTGTTCACCGGACCCGGGTGCACGCTGTTGACCCGGATCGAATGCTTGCCCAGTTCCGCGGCGAAGGCCCGCGCCAGCCCGGTGACCGCATGCTTGCTGGCGGTGTAGTGAATCATGAACGGCTGCATCTTCATACCGGCCGCGGAACTGATCAGGATGATCGACCCGCCCCGGCCGCCCTCGATGATCTTGTCCGCACCGGCCATCACGGTGTTCCAGGTGCCGGTCACATTGATGTCCATGACGTCACGGAAATTCTCCGGTGTGATCTCATCCCATGCCTGCGGAGCCGCGACCCCGGCGTTGGCGACGATGACGTCCAGCCGGCCCAGCTCGGCGACGCCGTCGGCGACGACCTTTCGCAGACCGTCGAAGTCGCGGGTGTCGATGACCGAGGCGATGATCCGGCGATTCGCGGCTTCGACCAGGCGCACCGTTTCGCTCAGGTCATCGGGAGTCGCCGGATCGTAGGGCACGCAGGACGGGAGCTTGCCGGCGATGTCGACGGCGATGATGTCGGCGCCTTCGGAAGCCAGGCGCACCGCGTGCGCCCGACCCTGGCCCCGGGCCGCGCCGGTGATGAATGCCACTTTTCCGGCAAGCCTGCCGCTCATCGTTGCTCCTCTGCTGGTTTCGACCGTTGCGCGGCCAGGTTTATCGTTGCGCCGCCTTGACGAGGTTCGATCCGATGATCAAACGCTGAATCTCACTGGTGCCCTCGTACAGCCGCAGCAGGCGCACGTCACGGTAAATGCGTTCGACGGCAACGCCTCTCATGTAACCGGCGCCGCCATGGATCTGCACCGCGAGGTCCGCGACGTTGCCGGCCATCTCGGTGCAGAAGACCTTGGCGGCCGAGGGCGCGATCCGGCGATCCTCGCCGGCGACCCACAGGCGGGCCGCCTCGCGCACCAGCGCGCGGCCCGCCATCACCCCGGTCTGCTGGTCGGCGAGCATGCCCTGCACCAACTGGAAGCTGCCGATGGGCGTTCCGCCCTGCGTCGCGGTGGCGGCGTAGGACACCGATTCGTCGAGCGCGCGTTGCGCGGCGCCCACCGCGAGGGCGGCGATGTGCACCCGGCCGCGGGCCAACGAGGTCATGGCCGCTCGGTATCCGTGATCTTCACTGCCGCCGACGAGCGCCTCGGGACCGACGCGGACGTCGGTGAAGTTGACGTCGGCCGTCCAGGCGCCTTCCTGGCCCATCTTGGCGTCCTTGGCGCCCACCTCGACGCCCGCGGCGTCCGCCGGCACCAGAAAGACGGCGATCCCCGGACCCTGGTCGTCGGCGGGCCGGGTGCGCGCGAACACCACGAACAGATCGGCGACGGGCGCGTTGGTGATGAAGCGCTTCTGCCCGGAGATCACCCAGTCCCCGCCTTGTTCGGAGCCGTCACGAACGGCCTTGGTGCGCAAGCCGGCGGGGTTCGATCCGGCGCCGGGTTCGGTGAGCGCGAAGGAGGCGACGACGTCGCCGGACGCGATCGACTCCAGCCAGCGGGATTTCTGTTCGTCGGTGCCGAACCCCACCAGCACCTGCCCGGCGATGCCGTTGTTGGTGCCGAACATCGACCGCAGGGCCAGCGACGTGTAGCCCAGCTCCATCGCCAGCTCGACGTCCTGCATCAGGTTGAGGCCAAGGCCGCCCCACTCCTGGGGGATCGCGTAGCCGAACAGGCCCATCTTCTTGGCCTCGTCGCGCAGATCGTCGGGCACGCGGTCGGTGTCCAGGATCTCCTGCTCGCGGGGGACGACCACACTGCGCACGAATTGCCTTGTCTGAGCGAGGATCTCGCGGAAGTCCTCGTCGGAGACTTCCGCGACTTCGGCGGTGGCCATGGGCTCCACACTCCTCTCTGGATCCGGGGCACCCCGGTTCAGAGCAGGATCCTATATCAAATATGATATTTGCTTCAGACGTGCCCGGTGGAGGCGACGACAGTGAAGGATGGGTGATCGAAAGTGGCGATGCTGACGGGTCAGACCGCGGTAATCACCGGCGGAGCGCAGGGGCTGGGTCTGGCCATCGCGGAGCGCTTCGTCGCCGAGGGCGCGCGAGTGGTGCTCGGCGACGTCAACCTCGAGGAAACCCAGGTCGTGGCCAAGCGGTTGGGCGGCGACGACGTGGCGGTGGCCGTCCGGTGCGACGTCACCAAGTCCTCCGAGGTCGAAACCCTGATCCAGACCGCGGTCGAGCGTTTCGGCGGCCTGGACATCATGGTCAACAACGCCGGGATCACCCGCGACGCAACGATGCGCACGATGACCGAGGAGCAGTTCGATCAGGTCATCAACGTGCATCTGAAGGGGACGTGGAACGGCACCAGGCTGGCCGCGGCCGTCATGCGGGAGAACAAGCGCGGCGCCATCATCAACATGTCCTCGGTGTCCGGCAAGGTCGGCATGATCGGCCAGACCAACTACTCGGCGGCCAAGGCCGGCATCGTCGGCATGACCAAGGCCGCCGCCAAGGAGCTGGCCTACCTCGGCGTCCGGGTGAACGCGATCGCACCCGGACTGATCCGCTCGGCGATGACAGAGGCTATGCCACAGCGCATTTGGGATTCCAAGGTCGCCGAGGTGCCGCTGGGCCGCGCGGGTGAGCCCAGTGAGGTCGCCAGCGTGGCGCTGTTCCTGGCGTCGGATCTGTCGTCGTATATGACCGGCACGGTCATGGAAATCACCGGCGGCCGCCACCTATGAGTGTCGAGGCCGTCGTCTGCGAACCCGTTCGGACCCCGATCGGCCGCTACGGCGGAATGTTCAAGGCGCTCAGCGCCGTCGACCTCGGTGTCACCGCGCTCAATGGGCTGCTGGAGCGGACCGGGCTGGCGCCCGACGCCGTCCAGGACGTGATCCTCGGCCACTGCTACCCCAACAGCGATGCGCCCGCGATCGGGCGCGTGGTGGCGCTGGATTCCGGCCTGCCGGTAACGGTTCCGGGCATGCAGGTCGACCGGCGGTGCGGCTCGGGCCTGCAGGCGGTGATCCAGGCCTGCCTGCAGGTGGGCGCGGGGGACAACGACCTCGTGGTCGCCGGGGGTTGCGAAAGCATGAGCAACGTCGCCTTCTATTCCACCGACATGCGCTGGGGCGGGGCCCGCACCGGTGTGCGGGTGCACGACGGGCTGGCCCGGGGGCGCACGACCGCCGGCGGGCGGAACTACCCGGTGCCGGGGGGAATGCTGGAGACGGCCGAGAATCTGCGCCGCCAGTACGGTATTTCGCGCCGGGAACAGGACGAGCTGGCGGTGCGATCCCATCAGCGTGCCGTCGCCGCGCAGAAGGACGGCATTCTGGTCGAGGAGATCATCCCGGTCGCGGTGCCCACCCGCACCGGTGAGGAACTCATCGACACCGACGAGCACCCGCGCGCCGACACCTCGGTCGAATCGCTGGGCAAGCTCAAACCCGTTCTGGTGAAAGAGGATCCGGAGGCCACCGTCACCGCCGGCAACGCCAGTGGGCAGAACGACGCGGCTTCGATGTGCGTGGTCACCACACCGGAGAAGGCCGACGAATACGGCCTGAAGCCGTTGGTGCGCCTGGTGTCGTGGGGCGTGGCGGGAATCGCGCCCAAGGTCATGGGCATCGGGCCGGTGCCCGCGACCGAGGTGGCGCTGGCCAAGGCGGGTCTGCGGCTGTCCGACATCGACCTCATCGAGCTCAACGAGGCCTTTGCCGCGCAAGCGCTTGCGGTGATGCGGGAATGGAAGTTCGGCGCCGCCGATCACGAGCGCACCAACGTGCACGGTTCGGGGATCTCGCTGGGACATCCGGTGGGTGCGACGGGCGGGCGGATGCTGGCCACCCTGGCGCGTGAACTCCATCGCCGCCAGGCGCGCTACGGCCTTGAGACTATGTGCATCGGCGGCGGCCAGGGATTGGCTGCCGTCTTCGAGCGGGTCGCGCCGAAATGACCGATCGGGCGTTGCCGCTGGACGGCCTCACCGTCGTGGAGGTGTCGAGTTTCGTCGCCGCGCCACTGTGCGGCATGACGCTGAATCAGCTTGGCGCGGAGGTCATCCGAATCGATCCGATCGGCGGCGCGTCCGATGTCCAGCGGTGGCCGCTGGCGGCGGACGGCACCTCGATCTACTGGACCGGCCTGAACAAAGGGAAGCGGTCGGCCACCATCGATCTGCGGTCCCCGGACGGTCGCGAACTGGTTCAGCGGCTGATCACCGAGGGCGACGGCGTCGTGGTGACCAACGCCGCGGGATTGTCCTGGCTCAGCCACGAGGTCTTGGCGGCCAAGCGCCCCGACGTGATTCACGTTCAGTTGCTCGGGCGCGGTGACGGCTCCACCGGAGTGGACTACACCGTCAACGCGGGGCTGGGCTATCCGCTCGTCACCGGTCCGGCCGATCATGCCGGCGCCATCAACCACGTGCTACCGGCCTGGGATGTGTGCTGCGGACTGTACGCCGCGCTGGCCGTCGTCACCGCGGTCCGCCACCGCGAACGGTCCGGGGCGGGGACCCGGATCAGCCTGGCGCTCGAGGACGTCGCCCTGGCCACCGCGGCGAACCTGGGGCTGCTGACCGAGCCGCAAGTCACTGGGACACAACGCGAACGGCTGGGCAACGCCATCTACGGCCAGTACGGGCAGGATTTCACCAGCAGCGACGGGGCCAGGTTCATGGTGGTCACCCTGACCGGTCGGCACTTTCGCGATCTGCTCGCGGTGACGGGCACCGGCGACGCGGTGTCGGCACTCGCCGAGGCGCTGGGCGCCGATTTCGGGTCGGAAGGCGACCGCTACCGCTATCGCGACGTGCTGTCGAGCCTGTTCGCCACCTGGTTCAGCGCCCACACCGCCGCCGAGATCACCGCCGCGCTGGCCGACACCACGGTGCTCTTCGAGCGGTACCGCACCTTCGCCGAGGTCGCCACGGGACCGAAAGTCACTGACAATCCGCTCTTTTCCCGACTGCGCCAGCCCGGTCTCGGCGAGTACTTCGCGCCGGGCCTGCCTGCCGCATTCGACGGCAGCCATCCGCCCAGCGCGCCGGCACCGGCCCTGGGACAGGACACGGCCGACGTCCTCGCGCGTCTGGGGTTGAGCGCCGCCGACATCGCGCGCCTGACGGACGCCAAGACCATCGCCTGCTGAGCAGCCGGAAGGGAACCACGGCACATGGCCAAACTCGCCCAGACCCTCGGATTGACCGACCTCCAAACCGAGATCATCGCCACGGTACGGCAATTCGTCGAGAAGGAGGTCATTCCGCACGCGGCCGAGCTGGAACGCGCTGACACCTACCCGCAGGCGATCGTGGATCAGATGCGGGAGATGGGCCTGTTCGGTCTGATGATTCCCCAGGAGTACGGCGGGCTCGGAGAATCGCTGCTGACCTACGCGCTGTGCGTCGAGGAACTGGCGCGCGGTTGGATGAGCGTCTCCGGCGTGCTCAACACCCACTTCATCGTGGCGTACATGCTGCGCCAGCACGGCACCGACGAACAGAAGCAACGGTTCCTGCCGCGGATGGCGGCCGGCGAGACACGCGGCGCCTTCTCGATGTCCGAGCCGGAACTGGGTTCCGACGTGGCCGCGATCCGCACCCGGGCGCGACGCAACGACGACGGCACCTACACCATCGACGGCCAGAAAATGTGGCTCACCAACGGCGCCACCTCCACGCTGGTGGCGGTGCTGGTGCGCACCGACGAGGGTTCGGACAAGCCGCACCGCAACCTCACCGCGTTCCTGGTGGAAAAGCCGGTCGGTTTCGGCGAAGTCGTTGCCGGCCTGCACATCCCGGGCAAGATCGAGAAGCTGGGCTACAAGGGCATCGAAACCACCGAGATGATCTTCGACGGCTACCGGGCCGGGGCCGACGACGTCCTCGGCGGCACCACCGGGCAGGGCTTTTTCCAGATGATGGACGGGATCGAGGTCGGCCGCGTCAACGTGTCGGCGCGGGCGTGCGGTGTGGGGATCCGCGCCTTCGAGCTCGCGGTGCGCTACGCCCAACAACGCGCGACCTTTGGCAAGCCGATCGCCGAGCACCAGGCGATCGCGTTCCAACTGGCCGAGATGGCGACCAAGGTCGAAGCGGCCCACCTGATGATGGTCAACGCCGCGCGCCTGAAGGATTCGGGCGAGCGCAACGACGTCGCCGCCGGCATGGCCAAATACCTGTGCAGCGAATATTGCGCCGAGGTCACCCAGCAGAGTTTCCGGATCCACGGCGGTTACGGATATTCCAAGGAATACGAGATCGAGCGGCTGATGCGCGACGCGCCCTTCCTGCTGATCGGCGAGGGCACCAGCGAGATCCAGAAGAACATCATCAGCAAGCGACTGCTCGCCGAGTACCAGGTGTAGGCAGATGAGCGTTCCGGATTTCGCTGCGCGGCCTCAACTTTCGGAGGACGTCGCGCGGATCATCCGCGGGCGGATATTCGACGGCACGTACGCGGCCGGATCGTACGTCCGGCTGGACCAATTGGCCGCGGAGTTGGGCATCAGTGTCACACCGGTGCGTGAGGCGCTGTTCGCGCTGTGCGCCGAAGGCCTGATCAACCAGCAACCCCGTCGGGGCTTCGCGGTGTTGCCGGTGACCGGACGCGACGTCACCGACGTGGCGAACGTGCAGGCCCACGTCGGCGGCGAATTGGCGGCGCGGGCGGCGATCAACATCACCGACGACCAGCTGCACGAGCTCAAGGAGATCCAGGCGCAGCTCGAAGACGCCTACGCCGGCGGCGAACACGAGGGCACCGTCCGGCTGAACCACGAATTTCACCGCGCCATCAATGTCGCGGCGGACTCGCCCAAGCTCGCCCAGCTGATGTCGCAGATCACCCGTTATGCCCCCGAGTCGGTGTTCCCCGCCATCGAGGGCTGGCCGGAGCAATCGATGCAGGACCATCGGCGGATCCTGTCCGCGCTGAAGAAGCGTGACGGCACGCTTGCCCGCGCGGCGATGTCGGAACATCTTGCGGCCGGGGCGGTTCCGTTGATCGATCACCTGGTGGCGCGCGGGGTGGTGGCCGACGACGGCCCGCTGGCCTAGTCGCGCCCGCGGGTGTCCTGGTCCCGAAACGTGTGCCGATAAGTCTGCGGCGACACTCCCGCCAGTCGGCGAAACTGCTCACGGAAGTTCGTCGACGACGCGAAACCCGTTCGGCGAGCGATGGTTTCGATGCTGTCGCCGGTGCTCTCCAGGAGCTGCTGCGCGTGCCTGATCCGGACGTTGTTGACCCACTGCATGGGGGTGTGGCCGGTCTCGCTCTTGAACCGGCGGTTGATCGTCCGCTCGCTGCTGGACGCCCGGCGCGCGATGTCGCGCAGGGTCAGCGGCAGGTGCGCGTTGTTCTCGATCCAGACCAATACGTCGTCCAGCTCGGTGTTGGACCTCCGGCGATTGCGGATGATGAATTGTGCCTGGCCACCGCTGCGGTGCAGCGGGGTGACGGCGAGCCGGGCGGCGTCGGCGGCCGCGGCCGAACCGTAGTCGCGGGCGACCATGTGCAGGCACAGATCCAATCCGGCGGACGCCCCGGCCGAGGTGAGCACTTGGCCCTCGTCGACGTACAGCGCGTCGGCATCGAGCCGGACGGTCGGATAGCGCGCCGCGAACAGTTCCGCCGCCACCCAGTGAGTGGTTGCCCGTTTGCCGTCGAGAATGCCCGCGGCGGCCACCGTGAAGGCGCCACTACAAATGGAAGCGATGCGAATGCCATTGCGGTAAGCGGACTTCAGCGCGGCAATCACATCGTCGTGAACCGGCGCCGCGACGTCGTTGCGGCCGGGCACCACGATGGTGTCCGCCGCGGCGAGCTCGTCCACCCCATGGTCCGTCGCGATCCCGATCGGCCCGGCCGCCACGAGAGGTTCGCAGCCACACACGCGCACCCGGTAGCCGGGCCTCCCGTCGGCGAGCCGGACACGGCCGAACACCTCGATCGCCATGGCGAGGTCGAACGCGATGACATCCGGCTCGGCCAGGATCGCGACGGCGTGCATGGCTTGGCAATATACCGGTGGAAGGTGGCAATCCAGCCACTGGTGTGATGCGCGGCGACCGGTGACCATGGCCGGGTGCATGCGCAAATCGTTCTATACGACGGGTTCGACCCGTTCGACGTCATCGCGCCCTTCGAAGTCCTCGCCGCCGGCAGTGACATGGTCTCGGGCGAGCTCGCGGTGACGTTGGTGGCGGCCGAAGGACCGCGCACCGTGACAAGCGGCACGCGTGGTCTCGCGTTGACCGCCACCGCCCGGCTCGATCCGTCCGAGCCGGGCTGCGTGATCGTGCCCGGCGCCAGTGGGCCCACCGTCGGTGACCCCGATGACGGGGCCGAGACCATCCCGGTGTTGTTGGGCCGAGTGGCTGACAGCGAGCTGACTCCGCTGCTGCACAAAGCATTCGGCAACGCGGACATGACAGTGGCGGCGGTGTGTGGCGGCTCCATCGTGATGGCGATGTCGGGGCTCATCGAAGGGCGGCGCGCGGCGACACACCACCTGGGTCTGGACCTGCTGGAGGCGGCGGGCGTGCATCCGGTGGTGGCCCGCGTCGTCGACGATGGGGACCTGGTCACGGCGGGCGGCGTCACCTCGGGACTCGACCTGGGCCTGCATCTGCTCGATCGCTTCTATGGCCCGCGAATCGCCCATGCCGTCGAGCAACTCTTCGAATACGAGCGGCGGGGCACGGTGTGGCGACCCGTCGGCCGCGAACCGGTGGAGGTTTAGGTTGAGCATCGAAGGCCACTGGGACGTGACGATCAAAACCCCGATCGGCACCTTGCCGGTGCTGTACGCGTTCACCCGATCGCGCGACGGGGTCGCCGGCACGGCGACCTACAAGGATGAAACCGTTGCCTTGCAACATGTTACGTGCGAAACGGCCGACGGCGGCACTCGCCTCACGTGGCGACAGTCGGTGACCAGGCCCATGCGCCTGAACCTCGATTTCGACGTCGTGGTGCGGGGTGACGCCCTGAGCGGGCATTCGCGCGCGGGCCGGCTGCCACGTTCGTCGGTAACCGGGACTCGACGCTAGCCGGCGCCATCTCTTGTCGCACAGCGACGTTGGGCATACGCTGCCAGCAGGGTGGGGCACGAACGGAGAGCAGAAGATGCCCGCAATGCTTCGCGCATCGGCCCTACTCGTTGCGACCGTGACGGCGATCGCCGTTGCGCCGACGGTCGTCGCCGACCCGGTCGACCCGATACCCGGCAATGGTGTCTTCGTCGTCGGCCCCGACATCGCACCGGGTCTGTACCGAACGGCCGGCTCGGCGTCGACCTTCGGGGTCTGGATCAACAACGTGCCCACTCAGGACTCGATGTGCGCGTGGTTCACCTACAGCACGCCCGACGCGAACAAGGACCATGTGGTCCAGACGAACATGTCCGTGGGCCCGATGTTCGCGAACATCAACACCACGATCAAGGCGTTCGAGTCGCAGAACTGCCAGCCGTGGACGCGGGTGCCCTAGGGCTGGGCCGCGTCGATCAACATCTCGCGCAGCCGGCGGACGTCGACCTTGCCGGTTCCGCCGCGCGGAACGTCGTCGTCGGAGTCCAGCAGTAACCACACCGTCGGGACCTTGAAGGCGCTCAACACACTTCGAGCACGGGCGCGCAGCTGCTCGGCGGTCAGCGTGCGGCACACCACCGCCGCGCCGACGCGTTCCCCCGAGCCGCCCGCAACGTTGGTGACGACGGCGTAGTCGACGCCGTCGATCGTGCGCAGCGCCCGCTCGACCTCGCTGGGGTAGATGGTCGCACCGCTGACTTTGAACATGTCGTCGGATCGCCCGTGATAGAACAGGAATCCGTCTTCGTCGAGGTGCCCGAGGTCACCGGTGGGGTAGAAGCCGTCGGCGGTGAACAGGTCTTCACGGGTGCGCCCGCAGATGCCGCGCAGCGTGTGCGGTCCGCGGATGTGGATCATCCCGGTGGCCCCCACTTCGACGGGCGCGCCGCTGTCGACGTCGACGATGCGGACCTCCATGCCGGGGAATGGTTTTCCGCAGCTGCCCCACGCCGACGCGGGCATGTCGGTGTCGGCGGGATAACCGCAGTACGGGCCGAAGGCCTCGGTCATGCCGAACAGCGTCGCCCGCGCGCCGGGCCGGGCCCGCTGCCCGGGCGGCAGCAGCGCCTGCAGGCTTCCCGCCTGTAGAGCCGACAGGTCGGCGCCGACCTGGGCGGCGTGCCGTGCCAATGCCTCGGCCTGATCCGGCCAGCCCCGAAACAGCGTCACCCGTTCGTCTTCCAGCAGTTTCAGGGTCGCCTCGGGCCGGGGGATCTCCTCGGTCACCAGGGTGGCGCCGGCCAGCAATGCCGAGAGTATTCCGCTGCCGAAGCCGCCCACCCAGAAGAAGGGCATCGGCAGATACAGGCGGGTCCGATCGGTGATGCACCGCGCCGCGAGACCCGATCGCACGGCGCCCAACGCGTTGCCGTGCGAGTGGATGACTCCCTTGGGGGATCCGCTGCTGCCCGAGGTGAACATGATGACCAGCGGGTCGGCGGGTGTGACCGTCGCCGTCATGGCGTCGAGGATGTCGCGGGCACCCTCACCCGCGGACGCGGCATCGACCCGGTCGGCGGGCCAAACCTGGCGCAACGCAGGCAGTTCGGATCGGCCCTCCGCCCGAAGATCATCGAGGTAACGGTGACCGCGGAACTCCTCGACGCTGATCAAGAATTGCACGGAGGCCACCCGCAGCTGCGCGGCCAGTTCACCGGCCGTGAGCAGGGTGCTCAGCGGGACCAGGACCGCGCCGATGCGGGTAAGCGCTATCGCGACCCGCACCCAACGGGTGCTGTTGGGCATGATGAGCCCCACCCGGGTGCCCTTGCGCACCCCGGCTTCGACCAAGGCCGCGGCCAAATCGCGGGTGGCGAAATCGAGTTCGCGATACGTCAGCCGGGAGGTGGGGTCGACCACCATCGGTTTGTCGCCGTCGCGGTCGGCCCGAAACCGCACCAGCCGGTCGATGGTGTTAGACATCGAACAACTCTCGGAGACGTCGCATGTCGACCTTGCCGCTGGGCTGCAGCGGAACGCCGGCGCCGCGGAGGGCGATGAACCGCTTGGGAATCTTGTAGGTGGACAGTTCCGTTTTGAGCCGCGCCACCAACGCGGCTTCGTCGAAGGCTGCGGCCCCGTCCTGCTGGACGACCACCGCGGCGACAACCTGTCCGCGCTGGACGTCGGGCAGGCCGAACACGTAAGCCGGCGCTCCGTCGGTGGCCCTGCTGATGGCGTTCTGCACCTCGGCCGCCGAGACATTGGCGCCCGCCGTCTTGATCATCGCGCCGAGCCGGCCGGTGAAATAGACGAATCCGTCCGCATCGACGCGCACTAGGTCGCCGGTGTGGAACCAGCCGTCGGCATCGAAACACTCTTCCCGGCTGCGCTTGTAGTAGCGCTGCATCAGGTACGGCCCGCGAAGGCACAGCTCGCCGACCTCGCCGGCGGGAAGATCGGTCGCGGTGCCGGGGTCGATGACCTTGATCTGAAATCCCGGTGCCGCCTTGCCGAATGAGCCGCGCCGGTGCTCGGGTTGGTCGGATTCGTCGTCGCCGATCAGCACGACGCTGCCGGCCTCGGTCATGCCCAGCATGTTGTGCCGTAGTTCCGGGTCGGCCGGGCGGGCGTCGGGAGCCATGATCGGGTACAGGTTGCCGCGCCGCATCGACGACAGATCGCGTTGGGCGAAGCTCCGGTGGCCGGCCAGGTGGGCGACCGCGGCCGCGAAGCCGTTGGTCACGGTTGGCTTTTCGGCTTCCAGCAGGTCGAGGGTTTCCCCGGCATCGGTGGCGTTCGAGCACACCAAGGTCGATCCGGCGAGCAGCGTCGCAAGGAGACCGAACGCGAGTCCGCCGATCCAAAAGAACGGCGAATTGCAGAACAATCTGTCGTCGGCCGTCAAACCGCGAATCAGGTTGAGATTTCGTTGATGCGTCAGCAGGGTGCCGTGGGTATGCACGACTCCCTTGGGGGCGCTGGTGGTGCCGGATGTGTACACGATCGTCAGCGGATCGCATTCTGCGACGTCGTCTTCCGTCGCCGCCAGGAGCGCGGGGTCGACGGAATCACCGAGCCCGCACACCTTCTCGTGGGTGACCGCGACGTGGCGCAGCTGCGGCGCTGCGGCACAGAACAATCGGGAATCGAGATCGGCGCCCGAGAGAATTTCGGACAGCCGTTGGACGTAGTCGTGAGAGCGAAAGGATGCGGCGGTCAACAAGATTTCCACATCGCTGTCGACCAGTTGCTCGCGCAGCTCGCGGGCGGTGGCGAAGGTGGAGAACGGGATCACCACCGCACCGATTCGCGCCGCGGCCAGCATCCCCACGACGAACTCGGCTCCGTTCGGATAGAGGACCCCCACATGGGTTCCCTTGCCGGCGCCCAGGGCGATCAGGCCGCGGGCGAGCTCCGCCGACCGGTGATCGGCGGCGGCATAGCTGATGCGGTCACTGTCGCACACCAGAAGCGGGTGATCGCCGCGCCGGCTGGCTTGACACCGCAGGACCTCGGCGACGGTCAACGGCTCAACGGGCATGGTCGTGCCGCGCTGCGGGGTCGCCGAAAAGGACTCGGATCGCGAGGAGATCGGCCTTGCCCGACGGTGTTCGGGGGATGCTGTCGACGATCACGATTTCGGTGGGAACCTCGTAGCGCGCCAGTCGCCCGCGCAGATGCTCGACCAGGGCGTCGGCGTCGGCCGATGCCCCCTCTCGGAGCTCGACCACGGCGACGGGCGTCTCGCCGAGCCGCTCATCGGGGCGGGCGATCACGGCCGCGCCGGCCACCGCGGGGTGGCTCTCCAGGGCGGCCCGGACGTCGTCGGGCATCACTTTGAAACCGCCGCGGATGATCGCCTGGTCGGCACGGCCCACGATCCACAGAAACCCGTCGGCGTCGATGCGCGCCATATCGGTGGTCCGCATCCATGGCGCGGCAGGTCCCAGCTGGCCCGGTTTGACCTCCAGCAGGCCGACTTCGCCCGGGCCCAGGGGCGTTCCGTCCTCGGTGACCACCCGCAGCTGGGCGCCCGGATTGGCCCGGCCGACGCTGCCCCGTTTGGTCTTCCAGTACCGCTGATGGTCGGTGAGGGTCCAGCCCGCCACCCCGCCACCGAATTCGGTTGCCGCATAAGAGGTCAACACCGGAATGCCGTACTTCTCGGTGAAGGCATCGGCATCCTCGGCCGACAACGGCGCCGTGCCGCAGGTAACGGCCCGCAGGCTCTCCAGGTCGGCGCGCGGGACCTCGGAGTGCAATACCGTGCGCAGCGCCGCCGGCACCAGCGACGCCGCGCGGGGCCGGTGCTTGCGCACCGCCTCGGCCCACGCGTTCAGCTCGAACCGTTCCAGCAGCACGAACGGCCTCGCCTCGGCGATGCATTGCAGCACCCGGAACACCCCGCCGATGTGGACCAACGGCGAGTTCACGATCGCGACGCCGCGGCGCAGCTCCGTAGGCGAGACCGCGTGATCCGGCTCGGGGCCGATCACGCTGCGCGCCAACATGTCGTAGCTCAGATCGATCCGCTTGGGCGGCCCGGTCGTGCCGCTGGTCAGCATGCGGACGGCGACACCGGCTTGGGGGGCGGCGTCGCCGAGGCGCGGCGCGGAGACCTCGGCGTCGTCCAACCCGCCCGCAATCGCGATGGCCGGTGTGCCCACGGGCACCAGCGCCCTCAGATCGTCGGCCTCGCCGACGATCACCGGAAGCTGCAGCCCCGCGATGTCGGCCTTGATGCGCTCGTCACCGCGAGAGGGGTTGATGACCACCACCGTTCCACCGCCCAGCAGGACGCCCAGGAATGCGGCCACGTGCCCGGGACGGTTGCGCAGCAGCATCCCGACTTCGGCTCCGCCGGTAGCGGCGGCGATACGGCGTGCCAGCGTGGCGACCCGGTCCCAGGAGATCCACTGTCCGCCATACTCGATGGCGTGTGAGTCCGGCTGCAGGTCGAGCACGTCGGCGATGCGTTGAGCCAGCGGGTGACGCGACATCAGCGGATCTGTGGTGTACGGCCCGCGCCGGAATCGTGTTGAGCGCCCAGCTCCGCGGTGCCCAGCGGGTTTCCCAGCCGGGTGTAGATCAGGTTCTGCTCCATTGCCGCGCGGTACGGCTTGTCCAGCGATTCCCAGATCGCCTTCACCGTGCCGGCCGTCGCGGTCGGCGGCTTGGCGGCGATGGTCGCCGCGATCTCGTGGGCGCGGTGCCAAAGCTGGTCCGCGGCGACGACCTCGGAGACCAATCCGATCCGCAGCGCGGTGTCGGCGCCGACCCGTTCGTCGTTGCCCATCAGCGCTATTCGCAACGTCTCACCCAGGCCGATGCGGCGCATCAGGCCGATCGGCTCCAAGGCACAGACCAGGCCCGCGGACACGTGGGAGTCGAAGAACGTGGCGTTCTCGGAGCAGATCACCACGTCGGATTCGTTGACGAAGTAGAACCCGCCCGCGGTGCACATGCCCTGCACCGCGCATACCACGGGTTTCCACATCTTCTGCCACTTGGGACTGAGTGCTTCGCCGGGATCCTCGTGGTTCCAGATGTTTTCGGGCTGGCCGTACGGCGTCTTGATGTCCAGCCCGGCGCTGAAAGCCCGGTCGCCGGCGGCGCGCAGCACGACCGCGTGCACCGAGTCGTCGAGTTTGACCGTGCGCCACGCGCGGGCCATCTCCTCGCACATGGTGCGGTTGAACGCGTTGAGCTGTTCGGGGCGATTCAGCGTGATCGTGGCGACGTGGTCGCTCGCGTCGACCTCGAGCAGAATGGTTTCGAACGTCATCGGCACTGCCAATTCGGCGTGCGCTTTTCGACGAAGGCCCGCGGGCCTTCGGCCGCGTCCTCGGTGCGCAGCACCCGCTCGCGGAAGGTTTCGGCGAGTATCTCCGCCTCGTGCAGCGGTACGTTGAGGCCCTTGAGAATCGCGAGCCGGGTGCCCCGGACCGCCAGCGGCGCATTGGAATTGACGATGTCGGCGATCTCGTGGGCCCGCTCCAGCAGGCGGTCGTGCTCGACGATTTCGCTGATCAATCCGAGTTCATAGGCGCGCGCCGCGCTCATCCGCTCGTGCTTGCCCATCAAGGCCATTCGCAGCGCGATCGAGCGGGGCAAGACCCGGGACACCCGCACCAATTCGCGGCCGGCCACCAGCCCGATGCTGACGTGCGGATCGAAGAAGGTCGCCTGCTCGGATGCGATGACGATGTCGGTCGTCGTGACCCAGTCCATGCCGGCGCCACAGCAGATTCCGTTCACGGCGGTCAGCACCGGCTTGGCCGTGGTGCGAAACGGCGGCGTGCCCTCCTGGGGCGCCTCCCACTGGTCGTACGTGGACAGGTAGGGCCGCTCGTAGATCACCTTGCCGTCTTCGGGAATCTCCTTGACGTCGGCGCCGGTGCAGAACGCGCGACCGGTGCCGGTGACGATGGTCAGCCACACATTGTCGTCGTTTTCGGCCTCGTCGTAGGCGGCCCGCAGTTCGGTGATCATGTGCGGGCTGAGCGCATTGAGGGCGTCCGGGCGATTCAGCGTGATCGTCGCGGTGTGGCCAGCGACTTCGTATTTGATCGTGTCGAACGAATCAGTGGGCATCGGTCATCCCTTCGTGCAGCGCCTGGTGCGGTCCTCGAGTGGCGGGCCTATGGACGGAGTCGCGGCAATTGCCGTGCATGGCAACCACACTCGGCCTCCTGGAGTGGTTGATCGTCTGGTTAGCGTCCACGGAAATCCGGATCCCGTCGCTGCCGGAAAGCCTCCAGGCCCTCCTTGAAATCGCTTGTTCGGCAGGATAGTTCCAGGTTGAACAGCTCCTGGGTCAGCGACTGGCCCAGCGTTGCATGCTGGCCGAAGTTCAGGGCCTGCTTGGCCAGTCCCAGCGCGGCCGTCGGTCCGGACGCCAGTCGGTCCACCAACTTTTCGGCGGCCTGATCGAGGTCGGTGCCGCTGACCGCCTGGTGAATCAATCCCCAGTCGGCTGCGTCCGGCGCGCCCACCTTCTCGCCGAGCAGCAGCATTCGCCGGGCCCGGGCCACGCCGACCAGCCGCGGTAACAGCCAGGTGGAGCCCGAGTCCGGGCTGAACCCCCGGTCGATGAAGGGCTCCCAGAAGACCGCGTCGTCGGCGGCCACGGTGAAATCGGCGGCCAACGCGAGATTGCAGCCAAAGCCCACCGCCCAGCCCCGCACGCTGCACACCACCGGCAGCTGGATGGTTGCGACGAGCTCGATCACGCGGTGAGCGGCGTGTGGGATCCGGCGCACCAGGTCACCGGCGCGGGGGCGTTGGCCGCCGGGATCGTTCGCGGCCACCCAGTCGGCGCCGGCGCAGAAGTCATCGCCGGCTCCGCGGATGTGAACGGCCCGCAGCGAATCGTCGGCCGCGGCACCGGTAAGCGCATCGACCAGCGTCCCGATCATCAACTGTGTCAACGAGTTACGCCGCGATGGGCGATCGAGCGTCACCAGTAACACGGCACCGTCGCGATGCACTGTCACCGAACCCTCGGCACCGGCCGTGTCGGCCCCCTGACTCACCGTCGAATCCGGCCTTTCTTGCCGATACGGTTACCCATACAGTAGGCAATACGATTGATACGCTGTATAAGTTAGCAAGGATACGCTGCCTGCGAAACAATCCGGGGTGAAAGAGGCAACATATGACCTTGTCGGAGGGGCATGCCACGCCCGCGTCGGCGGGCGGCGGCCACACGAGGTTCGGCGAGGCGCCGCTTGCCCAGACCGTGGCGGCGGCCGCCGCCATGCGGCGCCTGAGTTCGCTGCTGGTATCCCTCGAGCACCCACACCGCGCGGTGGACGCCATGCTGGAGATGTTCGCCGAATGGGAAGTCGAGCTGGCGGCCGCGGCGCCGACGGACAACGCGCCGCGCATCGGCGAGCTGCCCGACGATCCCCGCCGTGTCTATCTCAACCACGCGACGGACATCGGGGCGTACAACCCGTGCTTTCCCGAGTACCGGTTCGACCGACTCGACGCCGAAACCGCCACGGGCAGTGTCGAATTCCCGCTGGTGTACGAAGGGCCGCCGGGACTGGTGCACGGCGGCTTCCTGGGCGTCTTCTTCGACTGCGTCATCCAGCACCACAATTGCGTCACCGGCCTGTCCGGCAAGACACGATCCTTGGTCGTGACCTTCCGACGGCCGACCCCGGTGTTGACCGAGCTGCGCTTCGACATTGCCCGCACCGAGGGCGAACGCGGCATCACGTCGACCGGGCGGCTGTCGCTCGACGACGAAGTCCTATGTACCGGCGAGGTCGACACGTTGGCGTCACGGCCGGAGAAGCTTGCCGGATCGCGATTCGGCAAGCGCCGAAAGGAGTCCGACACATGACCGCCACGAGCAGCTCTGACGATCGCGTGCTCTTCGACGTCGATCCCGATCGGCGCATCGCGACCATCACGCTGAACAATCCCAAGCAGCGCAACTCCTACGACGCGGCCATGCGTGAGGCCGTCGCCCGATGCCTGGATCGGGTGGCCGAGGACGACGACCTGACGGTGGTGCTGCTGCGCGGTGCCGAGGGTGTGTTTTCCACCGGGGCCGACATGAACAACGCCTACGGGTGGTACGGCTCGTCCACGGCACCGGGCCAGGCGGCCGAAGACGGCCGCGCCGCCAACCGTCGACCCAGTCAGCGGCGGCGACTTACGGTGGACCGCAAGTCGTTTGGCTTCTACCACAATTTCATGGGTTTCCCGAAGGTGACGGTGGGGGAGATCGCCGGTTACGCGCTCGGCGGCGGTTTCGAGATGGCGTTGATGACCGACATCTCGGTCATCGCGCGTGACACCAAGATCGGCATGCCGGCGACCCGATTCCTGGGCCCAGCGCTTGGCAGCTTGCACATGTTCTTTCACCGGCTCGGGCCGGTGCTGGCCCGGCGCCTGCTGTTGACCGGCGACATCATCGAGGCGGGCGAGGTCGAGCACCTGGGAATCTTCACCGACACCTGCGCACCCGGCGCGGTGACGGCCAGGGCGCGCTACTGGGCCGAGAAGGCGGCCAAGATGCCCGCCGACGGGGTCGTCATCGCCAAGGAGGCGTTCCGGCTTGTCGAGCAGAGCCAGGCCTACCAGGGCGAAGAGGTCGCCAGCTATCTGTTCCACGCGTTCGGCACCAACCTGCAGTTCGGGCCGGGCGAATTCAACTTCGTCAAGACCCGCGCGCAGCACGGCGCCAGGGAAGCGTTTCGGTTACGTGACGAGCACTTCCACGTACCGGAACCCGAGGGGTGACAATCCGTTTCGGGCGCAGCTAGCGGGCCGCCGCCGCCTTGGTGCGGCCCCGAGGGGTCGTCGATTTGGCCGGCTTGCGCGGGCGCGCCGGCGCCGCTTTGCTGCCCTTGGATTCGTTGCTCTCGTCGATCAACCGGCTGGCGTGATCGAGGATGCACGTGAGCCCGTACTCGAAATTTGTTTCGTCGGGCGCGCCGATGCGGTGGCCGATCCGGGTTACCTGCGCGAGCAGCGGGGTCTTTTCCGGGTCGATGGAAACGGCATCTTCGATGGCTCGCGGTCCGACGTCCGACGATTGGTTCTTTTCGTAGAGGCGTTGCAATACGACCGAACCGCGCACGTGTACCGAGATCGCCGAATAGGTGTCGAACGCATCCTCCGGTGACAGCCCGGCCTGCACCAGATTGGCGACCGCCTTTTCCATCTCCTGAGCTCCCATCCGCGCCGCCTTCGGAGAAAGCGCGGCGCGAATCAGAATCAGGTCGCACAGAATTGGGTTGCCCATGAACGTCTTCCGCATCAGCCGTGCGTGGTTGGCCAGTGTCTCGCGCCAGTCGCTGGCTTCCACATAGGGCGTGGCGAATACGTACTTGCTCAGCGCGCGGTCGGTCATCGCGTTGAGCAGGTCGTCCTTCTTGCGGAAGTACCAGTAGATGCTCGTCACACCGACGCCCAGATGTTTGCCGAGCAGCGGCATGCTCAGGTTGTCTATCGACACCTGCTCCGCGAGTTCGAATGCGCCGCTGATGATGTCATCGGGATTGATGGACCCGCGTTCGCGTCGTTGACGCTTATCGGCGGTTGCCTGTTTTGCCACTACGGGCACCTCCATCAAAATCCGTTCCGTGCATGCGGTCTGCCAGCCGTGCTGCCGGTACGATTTAATTTACCGGCACTTCTCTTTTGACCTGCGTATACGCCTTCGTGTCGCATTATCCCTCTGCTACTGTAATACCTATCGTAGGCTTTTTGGTAAACCGGCTGGACAGGCGAAAATGACCGGACTGGGGCTACGGATTAGGCGATGGATCTAGGGCTGGAGAACGCCACGGCGGTGATAGTCGGTGGTAGTCGCGGCATGGGATTGGCGACCGCACGCTGCTTCGCCGACGAGGGAGCCCGCGTCGCGGTGGTCGGCCGCAGCCGCGACGCCCTGGACGCCGCGCTGAGCGATCTCACGCAACGCGGTAGCCCGGACGCGGTCGGATTGACCGCCGACATCGGGGACGACGGTGCGGTGGGCAGGGTGTTCGGCGAGCTCGCCCAGCGATGGGGCGGCGAACTCAACGCGTTGGTGGTCACGGTGGGCCCGGGCGCCGCCGGCACGTTCGAGCAGCTGAGTGACGACCAGTGGCGCCAAGCCGTCGAAGACGGCGTGCTGGGAATGGTGCGCTGCGTCCGTGCGGCGCTTCCGCTGTTGCGCAAGGCGCCGTGGGCTCGGATCGTGAACTTCTCCGCACACTCGACGCAGCGGCAAAGCGTCATGCTCCCTGCATACACCGCGGCGAAGTCGATGCTGACCAGCGTTTCGAAGAACCTGTCCCTGCTGCTGGCCAAGGACGAGATCCTGGTCAACGTGGTGTCACCGGGCAGTATCGCCTCGGAATCGCTGATCGGCTGGGCGAATTCGGTGGGGGTCGACGGCAACGACCCGTACGCCCTGATGGAGGCCATCGGCAAGCATTTCGGTCATCCCGCGCACATGCCGCGCGCGGGCTTGCCGGACGAAATCGGCCCGGTCGCCGCGTTCCTCGCCTCGAGGCGCAACTCCTACATGACCGGCGCCAACATCAACGTCGACGGCGGTTCGGACTTCACCTGACGGCGGTTGAAAAGAAATCGATTGGCAGACAAAAGGAGTCGATTGTGGCTACGGCAGCGGAGGCACGCGCGTGGGCGCCCGGCGCATTGCGGGGGATCGGCGACTCCCTCTACACCCCGTTCTGCGGCGACGACGGCGATGACATCGACTGGGACGCCTATCGAACGCTGGTGCGCTATTGCGTCGGTGATCTCGGGCACCCGATGTTGTGGTGCACCAGCGGAATCGCGGAGTTCTGGTCGCTGACCCTCGATGAACGCAAGCGCCTGTTAGAGGTGGCCATCGAGGAAGCCCGCGGCATCAATCGCGACGTGGTGGTGCAGGCCTGCACCGCGGCCATGTCGGCGAAGGACTGCCTGGACCTGACGCTGCACGCGCAGGAGGCGGGGGCCGACATCGCCTACATCCAGACGCCGATGATGGAGGCGCACGGCGGTGACGGCGTGCTGCGCTTCTTCAAATACGTGGCGGCGCGGACGGATATCGCCCTGGGCATGTTCAACTCGCCGTCCTCGGGCTATGTCTTGACGCCCGCCGAGAGTGCCCGGATCTACGATGAGGTTCCCGCGGTGTGCGCCACGAAGGAGGGAGCCTTCCGCCCGGCGAGCAGCCGGATGCTGCATGAGCTGGCACCCGGCCTCGCGGTGTGGGAATGCGACAAGACCGTCTACCGGGCGGGCTGGCTGCGGGATGGGATCGTGTGTCCGGCGCAATTGGGCACTGCCGGATACCTTTTCGAGACGCCCACCCGGCGACTGTTCTCCGAATACTGGGATTTGATCCAGAGCGACAAACTCGTCGAGGCCATGGATTATGGCCGCGAGTCGGGTCTGGACCAGTTCGACCTCGACATCGGGTCCTGGTGGACGTGCTACCCGGGGCGCGCGGACTACTTCACCCACTGGGGCGGTGCATTCAAGTACGCCGCGTCGCTGCTGGGCCTGCCCATCGGGGCGTATCCGCATTCCCGCCCTCCGCAAGCCGAGCTGCCCGCCGAGGCGAAGGCCCAGATCGACGACGCCTACCGGCGGTTGGGGTTGCTGGAAACGGTATTGCAGTAGAAGGGTTTACGCAGCGAAGCGGGCCCGGTCAGTGACCGGGCCCGCTCGACTAGCTGAGCGTTACTTCTGCTCGGCCCGCTCGCGCTCCTCGTAGGCCTTGGCCTTGCCGCGGGCTTTCTCAGCGGCGGCTTCCTTCTTGCCGGCGTTGCGCTGTGCCTCCGCCTTGTCCTGCTGAGCCTTGCCCTCTTCGGCCAGGCTGTCGTTGCCGATGATGATCCCGATGACCTGCTTGGTCTTACCGAGGGCATCCTCGACGATGCCACGAACGAGTTCGATCGGGCCACTCTTGACGTCAACCATTACCTCTACCTCCCTTGTCGGCTGGCTTGTTCTGGGTTTCCCGGTCGCGCGGCCCGTGCAAACGTGACATCAACGTGTCCCACACCACAAGATCGAAGTCTTGCCACGTCGCCGACCTTTTGGCCGGGAAAAAATCAGTTCGCCGCGACGGCTTCCGCGGTTGCGCCAGCGTCAAAATCTCTGCCTGCCTGCCCCGATCCGCGGCCCGCACTGGGCGGCGCTACGGTGCGCGAAACCGCAGTTTAGTCGGGGTTTCGGGGCCAGGTCGCGGCGGTTGTGGAATGCGGTACCGATAGGTATACAGTATGGGTACAAACTCGCCAGTCGATCAGTATGAGGGGACGGTCTGATGAGCGCCGCCGACCGTGTGGTCACCGATGAGGCGGTGTTGTATGAGACCACTGAAACCGGTGTTGCGATTCTGACGTTCAATCGCCCCGATCGGCTCAACGCCTGGGGCCCCGACATCGCCGCCGGGTTCTACGCCGCGATCGATCGTGCCGAACAGGACCCGGCCGTCCGGGCCATCGTGGTGACCGGCCGGGGACGGGGGTTCTGCGCCGGCGCCTATCTGGGCGCGCCGAGTTCGGCACCCGGCTACGGCGAGACGATGGAGAAGGCCGGCCAGACGAATCTGGCCGACCTGGTTGGGGAGCGTCCGCCACACTTTGTGACGACGCTGCGCAAGCCCGTGATCGCGGCCATCAACGGCGCCTGTGTCGGCATCGGGTTGACCCAGGCGCTGATGTGCGATGTCCGGTTCGCTGCCGCCGGCGCGAAGTTCGGCGCGGTGTTCGCGCGCCGCGGCCTGATCGCGGAGTTCGGCATCTCCTGGATACTGCCGCGGTTGACCAGCTGGGGCGTCGCCCTCGATCTGTTGCTGAGCGGACGGACGTTCCTCGCCGAGGAGGCGGCCGACCTCGGTCTCGTCAAAGAGGTTGTGCCGCCGGACAATTTGATGAAGCGTGCCCTGGACTACGCCGAGGACATCGCCGCGAATTGCTCGCCGGCGTCGATGGCGGTGATCAAGAGGCAGGTATACGGCGACGCGACCCGCGACGTCGAGCAGGCCAATTCGCTCGCCGAGGTGTTGTTGCACGAGGCCATGCCGCGCCCCGACGTCATCGAGGGCATCACGAGTTTTCTCGAGAAGCGGCCGCCGCAGTTCCCGTCGCTCGATTGGACCGACGCATAGTGTTCGCCGGTAATGGCGGAAAGGATCATCATGGCTGAGTTGGGTTACCAGGCGATCGACGTCGACAATCACTACTACGAGCCGCTGGACTCGTTCACCCGCCACCTGGACAAGAAGTTCAAAGGGCGGGGCGTGCAGATGGTCAACGAGGGCAAGCGGACGTGGGCCGTGATCGGCGGCCGCATCAACCACTTCATCCCCAACCCCACCTTCGACCCGATCATCGTGCCGGGCTGCCTCGACCTGCTCTTCCGCGGCGAGATCCCCGAAGGGGTCGATCCGGCCTCGCTGATGAAGGTCGAGCGGCTGGCGGAGCACCCCGAGTATCAGAACCGCGATGCCCGCATCGCGGTGATGGACACCCAGGACATCGAGACGGTGTTCATGCTGCCGACGTTCGGATGCGGAGTGGAGGAGGCGCTCAAGCACGACATCGAGGCGACGATGGCGTCGGTGCACGCGTTCAATCTGTGGCTCGATGAGGACTGGGGTTTCGACCGGCCCGATCACCGAATCATTGCCGCGCCGATCATCTCGCTGGCCGACCCGGTCAAGGCCGTCGAAGAGGTGGAGTTCGTGCTGGCGCGCGGCGCCAAGCTGGTGCTGGTGCGTCCGGCGCCGGTGCCCGGCTTGGTCAAGCCCCGATCGCTGGGCGATCGCAGCCACGACCCGGTATGGGCGCGGCTGGCCGAGGCCGGGGTGCCGGTGGGATTCCACCTGTCCGACAGCGGATATCTGCACATCGCGGCGGCGTGGGGAGGCAAAGCGACGTTCGAGGGGTTCGGCGCCAAGGATCCGCTGGATCAGGTGCTGCTCGACGACCGCGCCATTCACGACACGATGGCCTCGATGATCGTGCACGGCGTTTTCACCCGTCACCCGAAACTCAAGGCGGTCAGCATCGAGAACGGCTCGTACTTCGTGCACCGGCTGATCAAGCGATTGAAGAAGGCGGCGAACACCCAGCCCCAATATTTCCCCGTGGACCCGGTGGAGCAGTTGCGCAACAACGTGTGGATCGCGCCCTACTACGAGGACGATCTGCCCGAGCTGGTCGGCGCTATCGGCGTCGACAAGATCCTGTTCGGTTCCGACTGGCCGCACGGGGAAGGCCTCGAATCGCCGGTATCGTTCGCCGAGGAGCTGAAGGGATTCAGCGAATCCGATGTTCGAAAGATCATGCGGGACAATGCGCTAGACCTGCTCGGCGTCCAAGTCGGCTCGGCCGCTTGATCGGCGTGATTACTCAAGGCCGGCTACGCCCGTGAGCGAATGGACCATAGGGGCGGTTCTCGACGAAATCGCCCACGTCATCGGCGACCGGACGATGACCGTGTGCGGTGGCCGTCGCAGCACCTTTCGCGAGTCGGCCGAGCGCACCCGCCGGCTGGCGAATTTCTTGGCGGGCAACGGGTTAGGGGCGCACCGGGACCGCGCATCCCTGCAGAACTGGGAATGCGGCCAGGATCGGGTGGCGCTGGTTATGCACAACGACCTGTACCCGGACATGGTCATCGGCTGCCTCAAGGCCCGCACCGTACCGGTGAACATCAACTACTACTACACGCCCCGCGAGGTCGGCGAGCTGCTCGACTACGTCAAACCACGAGCGGTGATCTACCACCGCGGGCTGGGCGCAAAGTTCGCCGAGGTGTTGAAAGATGCCGGCGCCGAGCTGTTGGTGTCGGTCGACGACGCAAGCGGAGCACCCGAACTGACGAGCGCGGTGACGTTGGATGACGCACTGGCGCAGGGGGATACCGATCGCGGCGTGACGGCGTCGCCGGACGATCTGCTAATGATCTGCACTGGCGGCACCACCGGGAGGCCCAAGGGTGTGCTGTGGCGACAGTCCGACATCTATGTGTCCTCGATGGTGGGGGCCGACCATGCCTGCGCGGAAGAGATCCACGACAAGGTGCGCGGTAACGCCGGTGCGCCCTGGTTCGCCGTCTCGCCGTTGATGCACGCGGCCGGCATGTGGACGGCCTTCTCGGCGATCATGGCGGGCACCACCGTGGTGATGTATGACACCGGCAAAAAGCTCGAACCGCGATCGGTGTGGCAGACCGCGCAGCGCGAAAAGGTCGGCCTGATGACCATGGTCGGGGACGCCTACGCCGCACCGCTGGTGGCCGAGCTGCAGCGCGGCTCCTACGAATTGTCCTCGCTGTACGCCATCGGCACCGGCGGTGCCGCAACGAATCCGAAGTACCAACAGGCGCTGCTGGAGCTGCTACCGCACATCACCCTCATCAACGGCTACGGCTCCTCAGAGACCGGGAACATGGGCTTCGGCCACAGCCGGCGCGGCTCCCAGGCCGACACCTTCACCCTGCGTGAAGGCGGTCTGGTCCTTTCCGAGGACTACAGCCACTTCCTTTCCCCCGGGGAGCCGGAGGTGGGCTGGGTCGCCCGGGAAGGGCGAATTCCGTTGGGATACTTCAACGATCCCGAGGCCACCCGCAAGACCTTTCCGGTAATCGACGGCAAACGAGTGGTGATATCGGGTGACCGTGCCGCCCTGGAAGCCGACGGCGCGTTGCGGTTGTACGGCCGTGACTCGCTGGTGGTCAACACCGGAGGCGAGAAGGTCTTCGTCGAGGAAGTCGAAGAGGTGCTGCGCGCCCACCCGGCGGTCGCCGACGCGCTGGTGGTCGGCCGGCCCAGCGACCGCTGGGGCGAAGAGGTCGTCGCGCTCGTCGAACTGCGGGACCGAGCCACCGCCACCACGGAGAAGGCCGCCGAGGAGCTGCACGCGCTCTGCACGTCGCGACTGGCCCGGTTCAAGACGCCCAAGGAGTTCCTCGTCGTCGAACGGGTTCAGCGCTTGGGCAACGGAAAGGCCGATTACCGTTGGGCGAAACGTCACGCAACAGCAAAGGCGCCGATGTCCACATGAAAGCTATCGATTGTCTGGTCAACGTGCACTTCGGCGAGACCGAGCAGCAGCCGACCTGGATGCTCAAGGTGCGAGACGATTACTTCAAGGGGCCGGAGTCCATGTTCGCGCCGGTCGAGTTGTCCACGCTGCTCGACGAGATGGACGCCCAGGGCGTGCGCAAGGCGATCTTGATGGACAACCTCGCCAAGCCGTCGGTGACCGCACGCAAATTCGTCGAGGAAAGGCCCGACCGTTTCGCCCTGGCGATGGGCGGGGTCAACCTGCTGCGCCCGATCCCGTCGCTGCGTGAACTGTCCGCCATCGTCAACGACCTGCCGGTCGCCTATGCCGCTGTGGGACCGAGCTTTTGGGGCGACGGTCAGTATCCGCCCAGCGACGCCGTCTATTACCCGCTGTACACCAAGTGCGCCGAGCTCGAGCTGCCGCTGTGCATCAACACCGGTATTCCCGGGCCGCCGATCCCCGGCGAGGTGCAGAATCCGATCCATCTCGACCGGGTCTGCGTGCGATTCCCGGAGTTGAAGCTGTGCATGATTCACGGCGCCGACCCCTGGTGGGACGTCGCGATCAGGCTGTTGCTCAAGTACGCCAACCTGCGGCTGATGACATCGGCATGGTCGCCAAAGCGGTTGCCGGACAGCCTGTTGCACTACATGCGGACCCGCGGACCGGACAGGGTGATCTTCGCTTCGGATTGGCCGGTGCTGAAAATGCACCGCGTGGTTCCGGAAGCGGCGGGGTTGGACCTGCCGGCGGACGTGCTCGACAACTATCTCTACAACAACGCCCAAGAATTCTTCTTCGGTGGCCAGGAGGAAGGCTGAGGATGGACCGCTATGAATTGCGTAGGCTCGACTACAGCCTGACGTCGGATCACGAGGCGTTGCAGGCCGCCTACCGCGATTTCTTCAAGACGCATTGCTCGATCGAAACCGTGCGCGCCGCGGAGGAAACCGGGTTCGACAAGAACCTGTGGGAGCGGTTGTGCGCCATGGGGGCAACGACCATGGCGGTGCCGGAATCCGCGGGCGGAGACGGTGCGACGCTCGTCGACCTGACCCTGGTGGCCGAGGAGATCGGCCGATCTCTGGCGCCGGTACCGTGGATCGACCAGGTCTGTACCGCACGGCTGCTCGCGCGCCTCGGCGCGGCCGAACCCGACGTGGTTCACGGCAAGCGACTGGTCGCCTTCGATCCGCAGCACGACAGCGCCCCGGGGGCCCGGCTGTTGCCGACCGGGTCGATCGCCGACCAGATCATCGTCCGCGACGGCGACGACGTCGTCGCGCTGACGTTCGGCACGCGCCCGACCAAGGTGGACAACATCGGCCGGCTGCCGATGGCCTGGGTGGACCCCGCGTCCGCGGACACCCGCACCGTCCTGGCCGGCGGATCCGAGGCGCTGGCGGAATATCAACGGGCCCTGGATGAGTGGCGGGTGCTGAGCGCGGCGGCGTTGGTGGGCCTGGTCGAGGAGACGATGACCATCGCGGCCGAATTCGCCAAGACCCGCTACACCCTGGGGGTGCCGATCTCGACGCTGCAGGGCATCTCGCATCCACTGGCCAACATCGCGATCACCGTGCAGGGCGGCCGTAATCTGGCGCGGCGCGCGGCCTGGTTCCTGGACAACGAGCCGCACGAGCGCCCCGAGCTTGCACCCTCGGCGTTCGTGTTCATGGCGGAGGAGGCGGCCAAGGCCGCGACCATGGCGGTGCATATCCAAGGCGGACTTGGTGTCTCGGCGGAGGCCGCCGCGACGGCATATCTGGTGCGAGCCCGTGGTTGGTCATTGGCCGGCGGGGATCCCGGCGCCAGCGCCAAATACGTCGGCGAGCTGGTCGCCGTGCGCGAGAGTGGAAAGGGCGCCTAAGTGGATTTCTCACGGGTCACGCTGTCCGACGACGATCAGCGGTTCCTCGACGAAGCGCGCGACTTCCTGCGCACCCATGTGACGGAAGACGTCAAGCGCCGGGACCGGGAAACGGGTGACAACTTCGACGAAGGCGTGCACCTGGCGCTGGGCGCCGCCGGCTACCTTGAACGCGAATGGAAGTCGGAGGCCGACGGCGGGTTCAGCCGGTTGCGGCGGCGCATCTGGGAACTGGAGAAGCGGCGCGCGCACGTGCCGTGGGTGACCTGGGGCACCACCGCCATGGTGGCCCGCTCGGTCGCGAAGTTCGGCTCCGCCGAGTTGCGGGACGAGGTGCTGCCGGGCGTCTTCAGCGGGCATGTCCGGCTGTGCCTGGGCTACACCGAGCCCGAGGGCGGGTCCGACATCGCCACGTGCAAGACCCGGGCGGTGCGTGACGGTGACGGCTGGATTATCAACGGCTCCAAGATGTTCACCACCGGAGCGCACAACTGCCAGTACGTCTTCCTCATCACCAACACCGATCCGGGCGCCCAGAAGCACAAGAGTCTCACGATGTTCCTGGTTCCGCTGGACTCACCGGGCATCGAGATCCAGGGCATCCGCACCGTCGACGGCGACCGCACCAACATCGTCTACTACAGCGACGTGCGCGTCGACGACAAGTATCGCCTGGGCGACGTGAACGCGGGCTGGACGGTGCTGCGCGAGCCCCTCAACACCGAGCACGGGGCGGTAGCGGCCGCGCCGGACGGGCTGCAGGACGTGTCGATCATGATGCACCAGGCCGGTTTCATGGCCGACGCCGTGGACAAGGCCGCGGCCAAGGTTGCGCAGCCAGACCCGAGCGGGCGCAGGCTCATTGACGACGCCGCGGTGGCCTATCGTCTGGGACGCAGCGCCGCGCAGATGGAAGCCTCCCTGAGCGCGCCCAGCATCTTCGGGCGCGTCGCGCTGGCCCAGACGATGCGTGACATCTCCCCGGATCTGATGGACATCCTGGGCACGGCGTCTTCGCTGCCCATCGGCACCGACGGCGCGGCCGACGACGGCGCCGCCGAGTACGTGTACCGGTTCGCCCCGCTGGTCGGGATTTACGGCGGCACCCTCGAGGTGTTCCGCAACATGATCGCCCAGTACGTGCTGGGTCTGGGCAAGCCGGCCTACGCGCCGGTCGCGCAGAAGGCCTCGTAGCCCGCGTCCAATGTGACCCGACGGTGACCGGCCTCGGCGTGTCGTCGCCGCCAGTTCACGCTCGGCGCAGGCGAACCCGTCAGGTCGTGAGGATGGTCGCCGCGGCGGTGCCCGGCGCGCCGTACAACTGCGTGAATCCCACTTTCGGGTTGCCGGGCACCTGACGATCGCCCGCCTCACCGCGGAGTTGGCGCACGACCTCGTGGATCTGCCGCAAACCGGAGGCGCCGATGGGCTCGCCGTTGGCGATCAACCCGCCGTCGGTGTTGACCGGCATCGCACCGTTGATCTCGGTGGCGCCGTCGGCCAGTAGCTTCTCCTGATCGCCGTGCTCGCAGAATCCGCACTCGGCCATGTGAATGATCTCGGCGCCGGCGTCGGTGTCCTGCAACTGGATCACGTCGACGTCGTCGGGGGAGATGCCCGCCTTCTCGAAAGCGGTGCGGGCGGCATAAACCGTTGGCGCCACGTCCTCTTCGACGGGCGCGCAGGTGGTGTTCACCTCGTAGGCGCCATAGCGGCGGGTGCGGACCTCCACCGCGCGCAGGTAGACGGGCTTGGAGGTGTACCGATGCGCGATGTCCGCGTGGCACATGACCACGGCGGCGGCGCCCTCGTCGGGCGCGCAGAACATGTACTGGGTTAGCGGGTAATTGAGCATGGTCGAGCCGAGGATGTCTTCTTCGGAGATGGGCTTGCGGCGAAAGGCGTTGGGGTTCATGGCCCCGTTGCGGAAGTTCTTGGCCGCCACCCTGGCCAAGGTCTGTTGGGAGATGCCGTGGTCGTGCAGGTAGCGGTTGGCCTTCATGCCGAAGAACTGGGTCGTCAGGTATTGCCCGTTCTCCGCGTACCAGCGCGGCATCCCGACCAGGGCGGGGTCCTCGGTGAACGCGCCGCGCGGGTGCTTGTCCAGGCCGATGGCGATCCCGATGTCGTAGTCGCCCAATCGGATTCCGTCAGCGCACGCCTTGGCGGCGCTCGCGGCGGTCGCGCAGGCGTTGAAGACGTTGGTGAACGGGATGCCGGTGAGCCCGACCATGCCGACTATCGCGTCCGGGTTGGCGACCGTCCAGCTGCCGCCGGTGGCGAACTGGACGTCCTGCCAAGCGATACCGGCGTCGGCGACGGCGGCGTGGATGGCGTCGACGCCCATCTGCATGGCCGACTTGCCCTCGAAGCGCCCGAACGGGTGTAAGCCCACGCCGATGATGGCGACATCATTCACGCGCGCCGCTCCTCACGCAATAGCTCCTGCATCCTTGAGTTCCTCGATCCGGTCCCAGTCCATGCCGAGCTCCATCAGGACCAGCTCGGTGTGCTCGCTGGCCTGCGGCGCCCGCGTCGTCGTCAGCGGCTCGTGGTTGAACTGAACGGGGCCGCGGACCACGCGGAAGGGCTTGCCGCCGCTGGCGAGCTCGACTTCAGAGATCATGTCGTTGGCGATCGCCTGCTCGTCGTCGACCAGGTCGATGAGGCTCTGGAATGGCGCCCATTGGCCCTTCATGGTCTTGAGGTGTTGCCGCCAATAGGCAAAGGGCTTGGCGGCGAAGGCCTTTGCGATCAGTTCAGCGGCGGCGTCGGCGTTTTGGATCAGCGGGAGCACGTCGGAGAACCGGGGGTCGTCGGCCGCCTCGGGGATGCCCAGGTGTTCGAACGTGTCGCGGATCAGCCCGGTCGGGCTGATGATGCACAGGTTGATGGTGCCACCGTCCGAGGTTTCGTAGTTGCCCATGAAGGGATTCACCGAGGGTGCGCCGGATCCCGGCATGGGCGTGCGCATGACCTCGCCGGTCTCCATGCCCTGCGTCACGCTTGCGCCGGCCGCCCACCAGGCCGTGCTGAGCAGTGACACGTCGAGCTCGACCGCCTCACCGGTGCGCTCGCGATGGAGCAGCGCGGCGGAGATGCCGCCGGCGATGAACATGCCGCCGATCGAATCACCGAATGCGGGAATGCCCTGTCCCAGAGCGCCGCCCAGCTCCTCGGGCGTCAGGGCATACCCGATGCCGCTGCGCGTCCAAAACGCCGTGCCGTCATAGCCGCCGGTGTCACGTTCGGCCCCTTTGTCGCCGTAGGCCGAGCCGCGGGCATACACGATGTTCGGGTTCACCGCGCGGATGTGCTCCACGTCGAATTTATGCTTCTGGCGCTGGGCGGGCATGTAGTTGGTGAGGAACACATCCGCGGTCTTGGCCAGCTCGTAGATGACCTCCTGACCGCCCGGCGTGGAGACGTCGATGCCGACGCTGCGTTTGCCGCGGTTGGGGTGTTCCATCAGCGGGTGGCGTTCCGGATCTATTTGAATGCCACCCATATTCAGGAAGCCGCGCTGGGTGTCGCCGCGTGCCGGATGTTCGACTTTGATGACGTCGGCTCCCCAGTCGGCCAGGATGGCTCCCGCCGCCGGAACGAAGGTGAACTGCGCAAGCTCCAAGACCCGAAAGCCCGTCATGACTTTGACCATTGTCGGACCCTACTTCGCGTCGAACGTGACCGGAAGCGCATTCGGTGACCGGAACGGTTGGCCGTGGATATGCGGGTCATCGTCGGTCAGCAGGGTGACGTTGGTCAGCCGGTTGAGCAGGCATTCCATCGCGACCCGTGTTTCCAGCCGCGCCAGATGCAGACCCAGGCAGGTGTGCTCACCGGCGGCGAACGAAATGTGTGGCACGTGCTTGCGGAAGATGTCGAACTCTTCGGAGCGTTCCCAGCGCCGTTCGTCGCGGTTGGCCGAACCGATGCACACCCCGATCACCGAACGGGCAGGGATCTTCACGCCTTCCACCTCGGTGTCTTCGGTCGTGAAGCGTTGCACGACGGTCAGCGGCGTCTCGTAGCGCAGGCCCTCCTCGATGGCCGGCGCCAGCAACTCGCGGTCGGCCTGCACCGCGGCGAACTGCTCGGGATGGGTGAGCAACAGATACAAGAGGTTTCCCGACGAGCGGTAGGTGGTCTCCAGACCGGCGGGCAGCAACAGCCGCAGGAACGAATAAATGGCTTCGTCGGTGAGCTTTTCGCCGTCGACCTCCGCGGTGACCAGGTCACCGATGATGTCCTCGGTGGGCGTGGACTTACGCTGCTCGATCTGTTCGAGGAAGTAGTCCTTGAGTGCGGCCGACGCCTCGAAGGCGCCTTCGTAGTTGACGTGGTAGCTGATCAACTGGACGGCGCGCTTGCGGAACATCGGCAGGTCGTCGGCCGGCAGTCCCAGCAGCTTGGCGATGACGCGGGTGGGGAATTCGAAGGTGAAGTTCCGAATCAGGTCGGCGCGACCGGTCTCGATGAACTCGTCGATCAGGGCGTTGCAGATCGGCCGCACGACGGTCGGCTCCCAGCGGGCCAGCGCCTTGGACTTGAATGCCGCGGATACCAGGCTGCGGTGTTCACGGTGCTTCTTGCCCTCCATCGCCAGAATCGTGGGTCCCATGAACAGGCCGATGGTCTTGTCGTACGGCTTGGAGCTGAACACCCGGCCGTCCCGGAACACGGTGTTGACCGCGTCGAACGACATCGCGGAGTACTCCTGCTTGGGCAGCAGGGACTCCGGCGTCTTGGAGTAGTCCATCACCGTGCCGGCGAACACGCTGGCCGCCCGGCGCTTCCGGGCGAAGAACGGGTAGGGGTCGCGCAGGCTGACGGTTTCGTCGCCGGCACCGGCGGCGGTGTGCACGTTGGTCGTCACCTGATCTCCAGCATCTTGATCTCAGCACGATCGAACACTTCTTCGTAAGATCCTACTGTAATTATTACAGTAGGCAATATGGGCATGGCGGGCGAGGTCGCATGCCTTTCGGCGATGTCGGCAAGCGTGCGTCAGCTGCCCCGCCGGAGACGATGCAGGTCGGAGAAACAGTTGGGCGCCAGCCACTTTGCGCAGACCAGGTTGACGCGGTGACGCCGTCAGCGCTGGTCCGTCTGCGGTAACGCCAGAAAATGCGAGGCGTTACCGGTCAGCCGTTGACCGCCTGCTCGCGCGCCCATCGGTAGTCGGCCTTGCCGGACGGGCTGCGCTCGATGGCGGCGCGAAAGACGATCGCTTTGGGAAGTTTGTAGCGCGCCAGCGTCTGCGCGGCGTGGGCCACCAGTTCGCCGGCTTCGGCGCTGGCACCTGGAGCGAGCGCCACCACCGCAACGACCTCCTGGCCCCACCGCTCGCTCGGCCGCCCGGCGACCACCACGTCGGCCACCGCGGGATGTGACGCGATGGCCGTCTCGACCTCCTCGACGAAGATCTTCTCGCCGCCGGAGTTGATGGTCACCGAATCGCGGCCCAGCAATTCGATGCGGCCATCGGTGCCGTGGCGCGCGCGGTCGCCGGGGACGGCGTACCGAACGCCGTCGATCACCGGGAAGGTCTTGGCCGTCTTGGCCGCGTCGCCTTTGTAGCCGAGCGGAACATAGCCCCGCTGCGCCAGCCACCCCATCCCGTCGTGTCCGGGCGCCAGGATCGCCGAAAGATCCTCGGCGGCAACGAAAGTGTCCGGGCCGGCGTTGAACGTCCCCGTGGCCACCGCCCCCGACGTCGACATGTGGTGCATCTGCGCACCGGTCTCCGACGATCCGACGCCGTCGACCACGACGGCGTTGGGCAGCGTCTCGATCAAGCGCTGCTTGACGTATGGGGTCAGCAGGGCGCCGCCGTTGGCGACGACCGCGAGCGACGACACGTCGGCGATGCCCTTGTCGATGGCGGCGACCAGGGGGCGCGCCATCGCATCACCGACCACCGTGACCGCCATGACCTTTTCCCGCTCGATGGTGCGCACCACGTCCTCGGCGTCTAGGTGATCGACGACCGTGGGAAAGACGACGGACTGACCCGTGGTGATCGCGGTCATCACGCTCCACTGGGCCGCACCGTGGATCAGCGGGGGCAGGATCATCAGCCTGGTGCCCGGCCCGGCGGCGGCGCGTTCGACGATCTCGTCGAGGGAGCTCGACGGCTCGCCGGTCATCAGGTTCCGGCCGCCGAAGGACGTCATGAAAATGTCGTGCTGGCGCCACAACACGCCCTTCGGCATTCCCGTCGTGCCGCCGGTGTACAGGACGTACAGGTCGTCGCCGGAGTGCTGCACGGGCGGCGGTGTCGGGGAGACCGACGCCAGTGCGGCCTCGTAATCGACTGCGCCGTCGAGCAAGTCGTTGCCCGAGTCGTCGGCGATCTGGATCAGCACGCGCAGCTGTGGCAGATCCGGCAGGATCTCGGCCACTCGAGGCGCGAACGCGGCGTGGTAGAGGAGCGCGGTCGCCCCGGCATCCGCCAGCAGGTATTGCAGCTCGCTCTTCACGTAGCGGAAGTTGACGTTGAACGGGGCGACGCGTGCCTCGAAGCTGCCGAGCAACGCCTCGACGAATTCGTTGCCGTTGTAGGCGTAGAGGCCCAGCAGGTCCTGGCCCACCTCGTGGCCGCCGAGCGCGGAGCGCTCGGTGTGGCAGCCCAACCCCCGCGAATGCAGGTATGCGGCCAGCCGGGTGGAGCGATCGATCACCTGCGCATAGGTGTAGCGCCGATCGCCCTGGATGATCAGTTCCCGATCGGGGATCGCGGCGGCGACGGCCTTCACGACGGCCGGAACCGTGAATGTCGTTGTGGTGTCGGACATCGTGCCTCTCACGGCTGGTGGGGGAGCAGTCGGACCATCAGGCCGTTGGCTTCGCTGAGCACGGTGCCATCGGCGGCTATCATAGTAGCGTCAATGAAAATCTTCCTCCCGTCGATGCCGGTGATGCGGCCGTGGGCCGTGAGCGGCTGGTCGATCGGGGTGATGCTGCGGAAGTCGACGTGCAGGTACGCGGTGCGCGTCGGGCGGATGTCGGCGGTGGTCACGACCATGCCGAGCAGCCAGTCGTAGAACAGCGGGATCATGCCGCCGTGCACGGCCCGGTTTCCGCCGATGTGGGCGGTGCTGAAATGGCCGGCCATCCGCACGCCGTCGGGACCGGACTTCGTCACCATCCAGGGCGGTATCAGCGGATGGGCCAGCCCCGGCAGGCTCAGCACGCGGCCGGCCACCGCCTCGGTCTCGGGGACCTGGTGGCCGTCCAGCAGCGCGCAGGCGCTCTCCAGGTGCGCGGTCGCGGCGGCCCACAGCGCGGGGTCGGGCCGCGTGGACACCGTCAGGTCCTGCAGGCGGCGCAGCGCGGCGACGAACGGACCCAGTTCCGCCGGGGCGTCCTCGACGGGTCTGACGTCGGGGAATCCGCCGCGAACTTCCGGCGCGGTATCGGTCATCGCGTTCCTTCGTCCCAGGCCCGCAGGAGTTCGTCGGTGCTGGTGATGGTGGCCAGCAGCGACAGGGTGTTGGCGATCATCGCTGCACCATAGTCGGCGGGGATGCCGGCGACCGCGTCGCGGGGGATGACCACTCGGTAGGCGGTGTTGACGGCGTCCATGACGAGGTTGGGGATGGCGATGTTCAGCGACACCCCCACGACGACGATGGTCGACACGCCGAGATTGCGCAGCACCGCGTCCAGGTCCGTGCCGCCCATCGGGCCCACGCCGTGCCAGCGACGCAACACCAAATCCGAAGGCTCCGGCCCCAATTCGGGTAACAATTCCGCGCCGGGCGTGCCGGGCGTGATGTCCACCCGGTTCCCGCCGCCCATCGCGAAGATCTTCGCGTTGTGGTTGGAGCCGAGCCCGTCGGGCCGGCGCTGCACGAGGCAGTGCACCACGCGTACCCCGGCCGCCCGGGCCGCGGGCAGCAGGCGCGCGATGTTGGGCAGCGCCTCGCGGCGGGCTTCGGAGGCCAGCATTGCCAGCCCGGCGTCGGGACCCATCACCGCGCCCTGGCACTCCTGGGTGACGATCGCGGTGTGCGCGGCAGCGGTCAGACCGGCCAGTCGATCCGTCATGTGGGGGTGTCCACCGGTGCGACGTCATAGAACTGCGTCGCCCATTTCCGCAGCGCCATATAGCCTTTCGCGTCGACCTTCGATAGGGCGGGGTGTTCCACGTACTTCTGGTACCGCCAGATCTGCAGGTCGTCGAAAACGGTGGACAGGAACTGCTTCTCGATGACCTCCCGCAGTTTGCCGTCGGGGACGTCCGCGGTGTCGCCGGGAAGCCGCGGCCACCAGATCGAGTAGAACAGGTCCGAGCATTCGTCGTCGACCGGCGTGCAGGTGAAGATCAGCCGATGGTTCTGCGCGCCCTCGAAGACGCTGATCGCGCCGCCGAGGCCGAACAGGTGGCTGTGGAACCGCAACGCGAGATCGTCGGCGTTGTCGCTGCGGGCGTCCGGCCAGCCGGCAACGAACTGCCATTCGTGGTCGACGATCTTCCAGTCCAGCACCCTTGGCGTCACGGTCGCGTGGTGAACGTACTCGAAATGCGCGCTGTCGGGCGCATTCTCGGCGACGATCTGCGGATGCACCGGTTCACGCTCGGCGCGCCGGGAGAACTCCGGGTACGCCCGGTAATACTGCGCCGGATCGGTCTCGAATTGCGGGAACTTACCGAAGATGTCGGGCATCTTCCACTGCGGCTCCTTGCCGTGCGGGTGGTGCCAGACGAAGACGCAGTCGTACTGCTCCCGGACGGGATACACCTTGAGCCGTAGCCCGCGGTTGGGCCGGTCCGGCTGGTAGGGGATGTACTTGTTGGTGCCGTCCGGGCCCCAGCGCCAGCCGTGGAACGGGCACTCGACGCAGTCGCCGACCACCTTGCCGCCGTGGCCGAGGTGGGCGCCGAGGTGCTTGCAGTGCGCTTCCAAGACGTGCAGCTTGCCCTGCTCATCCCGAAAGGCCACCAGGTCCTCGCCGAAATAGTGCAGCGGCCGGACCTCGCCGGCGGGAAACTCCGGGGACCAGCCGACCATGAACCAGCCGGTGACCTTCCAGGTGAATGGGACTTTCACGCGAAGCCTCTCAGTTCCGGATAGATACTAAGTCCGTTACAGTATAGATTTCAGCAGTCAGGTCCGTAAGCGGCAAGGGAGTGCGATGAGTGAGGCGGCTGACGACCTGGAAGCCCTCCGGCAACTGAAGGCGCGCTACTGCCGTTTCCTGGACACCAAAGACCTCGCGTCCTGGCGCGCCGTGTTCACCACCGACCTGGTGGTGACGCTGGACATGGCGGTGTCCACCGCCGGTGCCGACCCCCAAACGGCCCCGCCGATCGAAGGCGTCGACAACTTCGCCCCGATGGTGATGGGGGGTCTCGAGGGAGTCGCCACCAAGCATCACTGTCACACGCCCGAGCTCACGCTCACCTCGGCCACCACCGCGACCGGCATCTGGGCGATGGAAGACCTGCTGATCTTCGGTGACGGCCGCGAGTTGTACGGCGCGGGCCACTATCACGAGACCTATGAGAAGCGGGACGGTGCATGGCAGATCAAGAGCCTGCACCTGACCCGAACCATCCTGAGAATGACCGGTGGTGACGATGGTAGGAGCTGACACGTCGTTCGACGTGCTGGTCATCGGCGCCGGGTTCTCCGGGTTGTACATGCTGCACCGGCTGCGGCAGCTCGGCATGCGCGCCCGGGCGCTGGAGATGGCCGAAAACGTCGGTGGCACCTGGCTTTTCAACCGCTACCCGGGTGCGCGCTGCGATATCGAGAGCATCGAATACTCCTACAGCTTCTCCGATGAGATTCAGCAGGAGTGGGTCTGGACCGAGTCGATGCCGGCCCAGCCCGAGATCGAGGCCTATCTGAACTTCGTGGCCGACCGGCTCGACCTGCGCCGCGACATCCAATTCGGCACCAAGGTCGTCGCGATGGCGTTCGACGAAGGGGCCGGCCGGTGGCTGGTGCACACCGAGGCCGGCGACACCTTCCGGGTCCCGTTCGTCGTCGCCGCCTCCGGAATTCTGTCGGTGCCGCTGCAACCCGACATCCCGGGAATGGACACCTTCACCGGGACGTCAGTGTTCACCAGCCGCTGGCCAGACGGCGGCGTCGACCTCACCGGCAAGCGGGTCGGTGTGATCGGCACCGGTTCGACCGGCGTCCAGCTGATCCCCGTAGTGGCCCGAGAAGCGTTGCATCTGTCTGTGTTTCAGCGCTCACCCGCCTACACCCTGCCCTGGCGGGTGCATCGGTTCGAACCGGGCGAACTCGACGCGATGAAGGCCCGCTACGACGAAATCCGGGCGGCCCAACGCGCGCACCCGATCGGCGCGGCCCGGCTGAGCGCCTTCTCCGTCCTGCTCGAGATGCTCGGCAGGCCGCCGCTGAAATCGGCGACGCGCGAAGAACAACTGCGCGCCATCGAGGAGAACGGCGTCATGGGCGCACTGAACTGGGGCGACATCTTCTTCGACATCGACGCCAACCGGATGGCAGCCCAGCTGTACGGCGAGGCCGTGGCCCGCATCGTCAAGGACCCGGATACCGCCGCCTCCCTCGTACCGGTGCATCCCTTCGCCTGTAAGCGCCCGATCATCGACCAGGGCTACTACGAAACGTTCAACCGGGACAACGTGACCCTGGTCGACCTGCGGAAGTCACCGGTCCGCGAGATCACCCCGACCGGCATCCGCACCGAGGACCGGTTGCACGAACTCGACGTCGTCGTCTACGCCACCGGGTTCGACGCCATGACCGGCGCGCTCAGCCGCATCGACGTCCGCGGCCGCGGCGGTATCTCGCTCGGCGAATTCTGGGCCACCGAAGGTCCGTTGTCGTATCTGGGTCTCGCGGTCGCCGGGTTCCCGAACCTGTTCACGGTTCAGGGGCCCGGCAGCCCGAGCGCCGCCACCAACTTCGTCGCGGCCCTCGAGCAGCACGTGGAGTGGATCGGCGACTGCATCGCGTATCTGCGCGCCAACGACATCCGCACCATCGAGGCGCTCGGCAGCGCACAGCAGGAATGGATCGACCACGCCACCGCGCTCGTCGCGCCGACGGTCCTGGTTCATCCGTCGTGCAACTCCTGGTACAACGGTGGCAACGTGCCCGGCAAGAAACGGATGTACATGGGTTATACCGGCGGAATACCCGAATACCGGCGTCGCTGCGACGAAGTCGCCGCCGGCGGATACACCGGGTTCAAACTGGTCTAGCTGGCGAAGGTGAGCGACATGGCGACGGCGTTGAGTGGGCTGGGCCTGGCCAAAGATGTGGCCCGCGAATTGGGAATGCTGATGCCGCGCACGGTAGCCGGCCTGCGGGAGTCGACCGGTTGGGCCCCGCTCTCACCGCGCGGTGCGCGCCAGTTCGGCGAGGCGATGCTCGATGAACTTGTGCTGAGCGGTTTTTCGCTGCTGGGCGGAACCCCCGCGGCGATGAGGCCGCCGGATGGATGTACCGCGGCGGCCGAGGAACTCTCATCCTTGGGCATCGACCGGGCGCACGCCGACCCGAAACCGTTGCGGGCGACCTCCATCCGCAAGCGCAGCATCGCCGGACTTGCCTATGAACGGATGGCCTTCGAGCACGACCCCGCGTTGCCGGCCGCGCTGGAGGCCGAGGGTCTGGGTGGTCCGGCGCGGGCGGTGGCGCACCTGTGCCGGCACGGCGACGGGCCCAGGCCGTGGTTGGTGTGGGTGCACGGCGCGGGCCAGGGTGGCACCGAAGACCTGCTGTTGTCCCGGATCGGACGCATACATCACAAGCTGGGGTACAACGTCGCCATGCCGGTGCAGCCCGGCCACGGTTGCCGGCGGCGCCAATGGCCGGTCTATCCCGACATGGATCCGCTGGGCAACGTGGCGGGGATGATGCGCGTGGTTTCCGAGGTGCGCGCCGTGCTGCGGTGGGTGCGGCCGCAGGCCACGGTCGTTGTGGTGGCAGGGATTTCGATGGGAAGCCCGGTGGCCGCGATGGTCTCCCACTTGGAGAAGCAGACCGACGCGGTCGCGCTCTACACGCCCATCCTGGGTCTCAACGCCATGATCGCGCGGCACCTGCAGCGGTGGGGTGCATCGAGGGCGGGCTTCCGCGAGCTGCTGGAATCACCCGTGGTCACCAAGCTGACCTCGGTGATCGATCCCCTTGCGGTCGTTCCGTCCCCGCCGCCGGAGCGCCGGCTCATCGTCGGGGCGTGGCACGACCGGATGGCGATGCGCGAGCCCGCCGAGGAATTGCAGGAACGCTGGGGCGGCCAACTGTACTGGTACGACGGCAGCCACGTCGGGCATATCTTTTCCCGGCGCGTGCAGCGCATCACCGACCGATTCCTGGGCGAGGTGGCCGCGCTGGAAGCGGGCGACGCGGTGCCCGACTGATGGCAGCTACGTGGACCGCGCGAACCGTGGTCGAGCTCTACAACCTCGTCGTGTGGAACGAACGCAACATCGACCTGGCCGAGGAATTGTTGGCCGACACCGTGATTCGGCACGAGGTCGGTGGGGCACGCACGCTGACCCACGCCGAAGCCGTGCAGCGGGTGGTGGACATGTGGCAGCTGGCCGATTCGTTGCGCTTCGACCTCAACGTCGTCATCGAGGGCGACGACGGCGAGCACGTGGCGATCGTCTACGACTCGACGATCACCGCCAAGGACGGCACCGAGACCAACATCGCCAGCATCGAGGTGTTCCGTGTCGTCGATGGCAAGATAACCGAGGTTTGGAACTGCGGCTACCAGCAAGGGGTTTGGAATTGAGTGAGGCTGCGCTTGACGAATTGGGCTTCTACCTGCTGGCCGGGGCCGGCGGGGAGGGCCCGGCGACGTTGATGGACGAGGCCCGCCGCGGCGAGGAACTCGGTTTCGGCACCGCCTTCATCTCCGAACGCTGGAACGTCAAGGAGGCTTCCTCTCTGGTCGGGGCGGCCTGCGCGGTGACCAGCAGGATGCAAATCGCTACCGCCGCAACCAATCACAACACCCGTCATCCCTTGATCACCGGGTCGTGGGCGACCACCATGCATCGCCTGTCGGGCGGCCGGTTCACCCTAGGGGTTGGCCGCGGCATCGCCGCGATCTACGGGGCCTTCGGCATCCCCGCGGTCACGACGGCGCAGATGGAGGACTGGGCCCAGGTCATGCGGCGGCTATGGCACGGCGAGCTGATCTTCAATCACGACGGGCCGATGGGCAAGTACCCCATCTTGTTTCTCGATCCCGATTTCAACGAGGACATCCGGCTGGCGCTGGTGGCCTTCGGTCCCAACACCCTCGCGCTCGGCGGGCGCGCGTTCGACGACGTCATCCTGCACACCTATTTCACCCCGGAGACCGTGCAGCGCTGTGTCACCACCGTGAAGTCGGCCGCGGAGAAGGCCGGCCGTGACCCGGACAGCGTGCGGGTGTGGTCGTGCTTCGCCACCGTCGGCGACCATCTGCCCGAAGAACTGCGGCTGAAGAAGACCGTGGCGCGGCTGGCGACCTATCTGCAGGGCTACGGCGACCTGCTGGTCCAGACCAACGACTGGGATCCCGCTGTGCTGCAACGGTTTCGCGACGATCCGGTGGTCACGTCGGTCGCGGGCGGGATCGATCACAAAGCCACCGCCGAGCAGATCGAGCACATCGCCACGCTGATTCCCGATGAATGGCTCGAGCCCTCGGCCACCGGGTCGGCGCGGCAGTGTGTGGATCGCATCCGCAAGGAATTCGACTACGGGGCCGACGCGGTCATCATGCACGGGTCCACCCCCGACGAGCTCGAGCCGATCGTCGCCGCCTACCGCGCTTGACCGCGAAACCGTAACTGGCGACGCTCACACTCGGAAAACGCGCCGTCACTTGCAGTTTCGCGGCAGCCTCTCAAGGCATGATGACGGTCCGGGTGACCGGTTCGGCGGCGGCCTGCCTGCCGGACAGGCCGCGCTTCAACGACGCGAGCAGCGCGTCACGCGTCTCGCGGGGATCGATGAGCTCGTCGAAGCCCATGTGTTCGGCCGACCGAAACGACGCCTGCAACTCGGCCTCACGCAACTTCGCGGTGACGTCCTCGCCGGCGTGCGTCGCGCGGCCCAGCGCGGCCGCGCTCATGGCACCCATCGTCGCGCCGGGGTAGGCGAAGGTGGCGGATTGACTATCGAACCCCAGCAGGGACATGACCATGGAGCCGAACCCGTATGCCTTGCGCAGGGTCACGTGCAGCTTCACCGTGGTTGCCGTGGTTTGGGCGGCGAACATTCGTGCTCCGGCGCGCAGCACCCCGCTGCGCTCGGACCGGCTGCCGGGCAGCATGCCGGGATTGTCGGCCAGGAAGACCAGGGGCAGATGGAACGAATCGGCCACCATGATGAAGTGCGCCGCCTTGTCCGCGGCCGCGGCGTCGATGGAGCCGGCGAGCACCTGGGGCTGGTTGGCCACCACCGCGACCGGGTGGCCGCCGAGGTGTGCCAGCGCGCAGATGATCGCCTTGCCGTACTGCGGCTGCACCTCGAACCAGTCGGGCCGGTCGAAGACCACGTCGAGCACGGCGCGCATGTCGTAGACGCGGCGGTTGTCGCGGGAGACGATGTCGAGCAGTTCGGGCGTCGCCCGTGGCTCGGCGTCCTCGTCCTGCGGCAAGGAGGCCGGGTACGACCAGGCGCTCGATGGAAAGTAGGACAGGTAGCGCCGGACGTCGTCGAGGACGGCCTCGTCGTCCTCGGCGACGTTGTGGATCACCCCGCTTGGCACGGCGACATCCGGCCCACCGAGGTCCTCCTTCGAAATGTCTTCTCCGGTGGACTCTTTGACGACGGGTGGTCCGGCGGTGAAGATCGCGCCCTGCCTGCTCATGATCCGGAAGTCGCAGACCGGGGCCACCAGCGCGCCGTGACCGGCCGACGGGCCGAGCACGGCGCCGACGGTCGGGACGCGGCCCGAGCACTGCGCCTGGGCCAGTAGGTCGGTGGGCGTGCGGCCGTAGTGCCCGCCGCCGGGACGAAAGCCGGCGCCCTCGAGCAGCATCACCAGCGGGACCTTGTCCCGCAGTGCCAGTTCGGCGATGCGGTACCGCTTCGAATTGCCACCGGGGCCGATGCTGCCCGCCATGGTGGTGAAGTCCTCGGCGCCCAGCATCACCGGTGAGCCGTTGATCTCACCGGAGCCGACAACCAGGCCGTCGGCCGCGATCTCGCCACCGACCAGGGTGCCGAGCTCACGGAATGTGCCCGGGTCGAGCAGGTAGTCGATGCGGGCGCGCGCGTCGAGCTTTCCCTTGCCGCGATGCTTGTCGAGCCGCTCCGGCCCGCCCATGCCCCACGCCTGCTGACGGCGCCGCTCGAGATCGTCGAGCGTTTCTCCCCAGTCCTGGGCTTTCGCCATGCCTCTGTCCTACCTCATACGGATTCGTCGCGCGACAGTCCTATGGTGGCGACCCCCGGCGCTCGGCTACGCCGCGCTTGCGATCGCCACGCTTTGCAGGGTCACATACTGGATTGCTTACTGTAAAGTTACCCGCATGTCTGACGCCGCTCGCCGGGAGGTCGACGGGGCGTCCCAAATCGAGGAGTCTCATCAGTGAGCGCAACGACGATGGACGAGGCCGCGAAGCTGTTGGCGGACCCGCTGGCGTACACCGACGAGCGGCGGCTGCATGCGGCGCTGACGCACCTGCGCGCCAACGCCCCGGTGTCCTGGGTGGAGGTCCCGAACTACCGGCCGTTCTGGGCTATCACCAAGCACGCCGACATCATGGATATCGAACGCGAAAACATGCTCTTCACGAATTGGCCCCGGCCGGTGCTGACGACCGCCGAAGGCGACGAGATGCAGGCGGCCGCCGGTGTGCGCACGCTGATCCATCTGGACGATCCACAGCATCGCGTGGTGCGCGCCATCGGCTCAGACTGGTTTCGCCCAAAGGCGATGCGGGCGTTGAAGGTTCGGGTGGACGAGCTGGCCAAGATCTACGTCGACAAGATGATGGCGGCCGGGCCCGAATGTGATTTCGTTCAGGAGGTCGCGGTCAATTACCCGCTCTACGTCATCATGTCGTTGCTCGGACTGCCCGAGGCCGATTTCCCGAGGATGCTCAAGCTGACCCAGGAGCTGTTCGGCAGCGACGACTCCGAATTCAAGCGGGGCACCACGAACGAGGATCAGCTGCCCGCGCTGTTCGACATGTTTCAGTACTTCAACGGCGTGACGGCGGCGCGTCGCGAGCACCCGACCGAGGACCTGGCGTCGGCGATCGCGAACGCCCGCGTCGACGGCGAACCCTTGTCGGACATCGACACCGTGTCCTACTACCTGATCGTGGCCACCGCCGGCCACGACACCACCAGCGCGACCATTTCCGGCGGGCTGCACGCGCTCATCGAGAATCCCGACCAATGCCGCCGCCTGCGCGACAACCTGGACTTGATGCCGCTGGCCACCGAGGAGATGATCCGCTGGGTGACGCCGGTCAAGGAATTCATGCGGACCGCCGCCAAGGACACGACCGTGCGTGGGGTGCCCATCGCCGCGGGGGAGTCGGTACTGCTGTCCTATGTTTCTGCCAACCGTGACGAGGAGGTCTTCAGCGATCCGTTCCGCTTCGACGTCGGTCGCGACCCCAACAAGCACGTGGCCTTCGGTTATGGCGTGCACTTCTGCATGGGTGCGGCGCTGGCCCGCATGGAGGTCAACAGCTTCTTTTCCGAACTGCTGCCCAGGCTGAAATCCATTGAGCTGACGGGTGATCCAGAGCTGGTCGCCACCACGTTCGTCGGCGGCCTCAAGCACCTACCGGTGCGCTACTCGCTCGCCTGACCGCGGCCGCGCCGACTGTCGATACACTCCCCGGGGAGGTCTCGCAATGACGCGCAGGACGATCGTCATCACGGGTGCCAGCGACGGCATCGGCGCGGCGGCGGCGCGTCGGCTCAGCCGCACCGGCGACCAGATCGTCGTGGTGGGCCGCTCCCAAGCCAAGACCGCCGCGGTGGCCGCCGAATTGAACGCGGACTACTTCGTCGCCGATTACGCCGACCTGTCCCAGGTGCGGGCGCTGGCGGACAAGCTTCGTTCGCAATATCCGCGCATCGACGTGTTGCTCAACAATGCGGGCAGGATGGCCAGCAAGATCGAGCTGACCCCCGACGGCTACGAACGCACCTATCAGGTCAACTACCTGGCGCCGTTCCTGCTGACCACCCGATTGCTGGAGGTGCTGCTGGAGTCACGCGCCACGATCGTCAACACGACCAGCTCGTCGCACAAGTTGATCTTCCGGGCCACCGTCGACGACCTGGAGAACACCGCCCGCCGCCGGCCCGCCGCCGCGTACGCGTTCTCGAAGCTGGCAATCGTGTTGTTCACCAAGGAATTACACCGGCGCTACCACGCCGGCGGCCTTTCCGTCGCGACCGTGCATCCGGGCAACGTCAACTCCAACATCGGCGTCGCCTCGGGGTCGCAATTTCTGGTGTTCATGCAGCGCTACACCCCAGCGGTGCTGTTCATCTCGAGCCCGGACCAGGGCGCCGACCAGTTGGTGCGGCTCGCGTCGAGCACGCCCGTTGTGGAGTGGACGCCCGGCGCGTACTACGCCAAGCGCAAGATCGCCAAAACCAGTCGTCTGGCGGATAACCCGCGATTGGCCGCCGAACTGTGGGAGCGCACCGCCGCCACGCTCGGCTGACGGCTCCAGGGTGATCTTCGATACTTGCTAGTATCTAACCGATACTGGGCGGTATGCTGCTCCACATGTCGCCTGTCAAACCGCTTCGCACCCGCCCCACCCGGGGCGAGGTTCGTGACCGCATCCTGGATGCGGCGTCGAAGGTGTTCGCGGCCGAGGGTTTCGCCGGTGCCACCATCGACGCGATCGGTCAGGCCGCGGGCTTCACCAAGGGCGCCGTCTACTCGAACTTCGAGTCGAAGGACGAACTGTTCCTGGCCCTGCTCGACCGCGAGTTCGAGCTGCGCGGGGAGCAGATCGCGATAGCGCTGGACCGCAGCGACGGCGACACCGCCGCGGCCGCGCGTGAGGTGAGCCGGTCGGTGCTCGACTCGGTCCGCGATCATTCCGACTACTACGTGCTGCTCGTCGAGTACTGGCTGCGGGCCCAGCGCGATCCACAGCTTCGGGAACGCCTGATCGGGCGCCGTCGCGCCGCGGCCGACCAGGCGCTGCACATCGTCGAATCGACCGACACCGTGCCGGGCGACCGACGGCTGACCGACGTCGCCCAGCTCGTCGTCACCCTCAACCTGGGCGTCGCGATGGAAGAGGTGCTGCGTCCCGGCACCATCAACCCCGATCTGCTCGCACAACTGATCACCGCACTGCTGGAATCGATTCCGGTTTGAAGGCGATGAGGGAAAGCCACACCATGGATGCCAAAGACGAACCGGACGACGTCGCACCGGTGATCACCGCCACCGGACTGGGAGTCGACGGGGAGCACGGGCCGCTCTTCTCGGGGGTCGACCTGGCCCTCACACCGGGTTTCCACGCGATCCAGATGCCCGGCGGGCCGGGACAGACCACGCTGCTGCTGACGCTCGCGGGACGTTTCAAACCGAGCCGCGGCACGCTGACCGTCCTCGGCGAAACAACTCCGCGTGCGATCCGCCGGCAGTGCTCAATCGCGGCCTTCGACGACATCGACGAGCTGGAGGATTCGGTGACCGTAAGGACCGTGCTCGCCGAGCAACGACGGTGGCTGGCGCCGTGGTATTCGTCGGTGCCGCTGCAATCGGGTCCGGCCGAGCTGACCGAGGTCTTCGGCGAAATGGTCCCGCCGACCGGCGACACCTACATCGTCGAATTGTCAGACCTCGAACTGTTTTTGCTGCGCATCACGCTGGCGCTGTTGTCGCATCGTCCGATCCTCGTGGTCGGCGACCTCGAACAGGTTCGTGACAATTCCCGGCGAACGATCGCGGCCGACAGGCTCGGCGTGATCGCGAAGCAGCGCACCGTCGTCGTCGGGGTGACCAACCCGCTCGGCACGGACGCACCCGACCACGAACTACACGATCACCGGATCCTGACCGGAGAGGGCTGAAAGATGCTGGCTGGACTCGCCTTTGGCTCAGAGATCAAACGTTTCGGCCGTAGCCGACTGACGCGCGTGGCCATCGTCGTCCTGATGCTGCTGCCCCTGGTGTACGGGGCCCTGTACCTGTGGGCGTTCTGGGATCCCTTCGGCCACACCAACAAGATGCCGGTGGCGCTGGTCAACTCCGACCGTGGCGCCGTCGTGTCCGGGCAGCAGTTCAACGCCGGCGCGGAGATCGCCAAGAGCCTGACCGCGGACGGCGGCCTCGACTGGCACGTCGTGGACTTGCCGGAGGCACGCAACGGAGTCGACCACGGCAAGTACTACTTCATGGTGGAGTTACCGCCGGACTTCAGCGCGGCGATCGCGTCGCCGGTGACCGGGCAACCGAAGAAGGCCAATCTGATCGCCGTCTACAACGACGCCAACAACTACATCTCGACGAGTATCGGTCGTACCGCCATCGGCCAGGTGCTCAACGCCGTGTCCAGCAGGATCTCGGGACAGGCCGTCAATCAGATGCTCTCCGTGGTGGTTTCGTCGGGATCGGGCATCAAACAGGCGGCGGACGGGGCCGCGCAACTCGACGACGGCGCCGGGCAGCTGGTGTCCGGCCTGGACACCGCGCGGTCCGGTTCGGCAACGCTCGCCGCTGGCGCCAAGCAACTGTCAGACGGAATCAACGAGGCCACCGACCCACTGCTCGCGGTGACCAAGGCGGTGTCGCAGATCGGTGGCAGCACGCAGCAATTGCAGCAGGGCGCAGCCGCGCTTGCGCAGGTCAACGACCAGCTCGGTGGCATCGCCGCGGCGCAGGATGCCGCCGCGAGCTCGCTGTCATCGGTGATCGATCAGCTCTCCGCACGCCAGGATCCGCTGGCGAACAACCTGCGCGGCATCCAGGATCAGCTCCGGGGCCACCAGTTCACGCCCCAGATCCGCCAGCAGCTCACGGACGCGCAGAACGCGGCGATCGCCATGACATCGGGGTTGCGTAACCCGGGCAGCCCGCTCGGCTCGGCGCTCGACCAGGTCGGCAGCAAGGGACAGGAACTGACCAACAAGCTCACCCAGCTGCGCGACGGAGCCCAGCAAGTCGCCAGCGGCAACGCCGAATTGGCCGGTGGCATCGTGAAGCTCGACGACGGCGCACACCAACTCAAGGCGGGATCGGCCGAGCTGGCGACCAAACTCGCCGACGGGGCCAAGCAGGTACCCAACTGGACAAGCCAGCAAAAGGATGCGGTCGCCGACACCATCGGTGGTCCGGTGCAACTCGAGGCTTCACATGAGAACGCCGCGCCCAACTTCGGCACCGGGATGGCGCCGTTCTTCCTCACGCTCGCCTTGTTCTTCGGCGCGTTGGTGCTGTGGATGGTGCTGCGGCCCTTGCAGACTCGCGCCATCGCCGCTGAGGTGCTCGCATTCCGCGTGGTGCTCGCCAGCTACCTGCCCGCAGCCGCGATCGCGCTATTCCAAGCCGTCATTCTCTACTGCGTGGTCCGGTTCGCCCTCGGTATGCACGCCGTCCACCCGGTGGCCATGCTGGGCTTCATGGTGCTGATCTCCGGCGCGTTCGTGGCCGCGACTCAGGCGATCAATGCACTGGTCGGTCCAGCGGTGGGCCGGGTGCTGATCATGGCTCTGCTCATGCTGCAACTCGTCAGCGCGGGCGGCATGTATCCGGTGGAAACCACGTCGCGGCCGTTCCAGATCCTGCATCGCTTCGACCCGATGACCTATGGCGTCAACGGGCTCCGGCAGCTCATTCTCGGCGGCATCGACGCCCGCCTATGGCAGGCGATCATCGTGCTGGCCGGGATAACCGCTGTCGCACTGGCGATCTCCTGCCTGTCGGCGCGACGAGACCGGCTCTGGAATCTGAGCAGGCTGATCCCCGCGATCAAGATGTAGGCACAGTCTCAGGCGATCCCGAAATCGATGATGCCCCGCACGATTCTGCCGCCCAGTAGATCGTCGTAGGCGTCGTTGACCTCGTCGAGGCGATAGCGCTTGGTGATCATCTCGTCGAGCTGGAGCTGACCGGTCTGATAGAGCCGGGCCAGCCGGGAGATGTCCGCCTTCGGGTTGCACGAGCCGAATATGGTGCCCGCCAACGTCTTGTTCATCAGGATGAAGTCCTGCAGGTCGATCTTGACCGAGCGGGTCAGCTGCGAGGTCATGCCGGTGAGCACGCAGGTGCCGCCCTTGCGGGTGAGCTTCACCGCGTCACGGACGTCCTCGGCGGTGATCAAGGACGGCGAGACCACCACCGCGTCGGCCATCACCCCGTATGTCAACTCCCGCACCACGTCCATCGCCTCGGCGATCGTCGCCACGCTGTGCGTCGCGCCGAATTGCAGCGCCGATTTCTGCTTGAAGTCCACCGGGTCGACGGCCACGATCTGCGCGGCGCCGTTGATCCGGGCACCCTGGATCGCGCCCGTCCCGATCCCGCCGACACCGATCACCGCGACGGTGTCCCCGGCGCGCATGTTCGACCGGTTGGCGACCGAGCCGTAACCGGTCGGGATGGCACAGGACAGCAGCGCGCTCGACGTCAGCGGCAGGTGTTCCTCGATCTTCACCAGTGAATTCGTCGATACCACAGTGTGTTCGGCGAATGCACCGATCTTGGCGATGTGGCCGAGGTTGTGACCGTCGGCGGTGTGGTGGCGGAACGTGCCGTCCGTGGGCATCCCGGGGATCATGGTGCCGATGCCGACGTCGCACAGGTACTCGATTCCGCTGGCGCACCAACGGCATTGGCCGCACACGGCGACGAACGACATCACCACGTGATCGCCCGGGACGAAATCGGTGACGCCGGGGCCGACCTCACGCACGATGCCGGAACCCTCGTGGCCGCCGATCGTCGGGAACATGGTCGGCAGCCCCATGGACCGCATCACCTCATTGGGCGCCGACATGTCACCTTTGAGGATGTGGTCGTCGGAGTGGCACAAGCCGGCGGCCGCCATCTGCACCAGGACCTCGCCGGCCTTGGGGGGATCGAGCTCGAATTCCTCGACGGACCACGGCCCGCCGACGTCATGCAGGATCGCTGCGCGGCTTCTCATGCGGCGGGGGCGAACGTGACCGGAAGCTTGTTGGGCGACCGGAAGGTGAGCCCGACGATCTTGGATTCCTCGCCGGTTCCGTCGTCGGGCACGAACGCCAGCCGTTCGACGCGGTCGAACAGGCTGTTCAGCATGACTCGCGTTTCCAGGCGGGCCAGGTGCATGCCGAGGCACATGTGGATACCGCCTGCGAAGGCGATGTGGGCTTGGCGCGGCCGGCGGATGTCGAACGTGTTCGGGTCGGTCCAACGGCTTTCGTCGCGATTGGCCGACCCCATACACATGTCGATCTGGGCCTCGGCCGGGATCGTCTTGCCGCCGATTTCGACTTCTTCGGTCGTGGTCCGCATGACCATGGTCAGTGGCGTTTCGTACCGCAGGCCCTCCTCGATCGCCATCGGTATCAGGGAGCGATCCCGATACACCATCGCCAGCTGGTCGGGATGGGTCAGCAACAGGTACAACAGATTGCCCGAGGAGCGATAGGTGGTCTCCAATCCGGCGGGCAACAACAACCGCAAGAAGGCGATGATGGCCTCGTCGGTGAGCTTTTCCCCGTCGATCTCGGCGGCGACCAGGTCGCCGATGATGTCGTCGGTCAGCTTGCGCCGGCGCTGCTCGACCTGTTTGAGGAAGTAGTCGTAGAGCTCGTTCGCGGCGTTCAATCCCGCCACGATGTCGGTGGGGATTGAGATCAGGTCCAGCGACAGGCGGCGGAACAGGTCGAGATCCTCGGCGGGCAGACCGAGCAGCGTCGAGATGATCCGGGTGGGAAATTCGAACGTCACCGCCTTCACCAGATCGGCATGACCGTCGTTCTTGATTTCGTCGACCAGTTGATCGCAGACCGGCCCGATGACCTTCGGTTCCCAGCGTTCCAGCGCGGTCGCGCGGAACGCCTTGGCGACCAGGTTGCGGTGGTCGTGGTGTTCCCGGCCGCCCATCGCCAGGATGGTATGTCCCATCACCAGCCCGATCGTCTTGTCGTAGGCGGCCGAAGTGAAGATGCGGTCGTCGCGAAAAGCTTGGGAGACACCGTCGTAGCCGAACAGGACCCATTCGTCGTTGGGCCGCAGCTCTTCCGGCAACTGGCTGTTATCGCTCAGGGAACCGTGCCACACCGGGTCGGTGAGACGCATGTGCTGGAAGAAGGGATAGGGACTGGTTTCGCCGGTGAAATCCAATGAAGGTACGACGGGCTGACCGTTCGGGCCAGTGCTGAGCGTCATCAGCGCTCCTCCTGAAACAACCGATAAGGCCGTTCACGCGGACCACAGCGAGTGCCCGCGAAATCCACGGCGGATGGGACCGAGCGGAAAATAGCTATCATAGTATAGATAGCAACGTAGCCCAACGGCTCGACGCTTTCCATCGCCCCGCCGACCCCGTCGGCGCGTCCCGCGGTGCCGAGCACCTCGTGTGTCAACCCCCAAAAGCGCAGGTCTACCTTGAAGGTGGGTTCCGGGCACGCCTACCCTCCGGGACCGCCGATGAGCCCGCACGACGAGCCCGAAAAATGAGTGGACATGACACAGACGAATCTGGCCCGGCCCCACGGCCTCACTCGCATCGATCCGGTGTTGCGCGATGCCGCCGTGGCGTTGGGCGCCTTCGAATTCCGCGCCGAGACGCTGCCGGCCGAGCGTGAACACGCCAACCTGCTGGCCGCGCAGCGCGCCGCATCGGCGGACACCACCGGCGTCACCATCGATTCGCGATCCATCGCCGGACCGGATGGTCAGCAACTCGAGCTGCGGTTGTACCGCGGCCACACCGAATCCCCGGCGCCCCTGGTGATCTACGCCCATGGCGGCGGGTTCGTCACCGGAAACCTCGAGACCGACCACGCGCACTGCGCGGAGTTGGCCCGTGACGGCGCGTGCCTGGTGGTCTCGGTCGACTACCGGCTCGCGCCGGAGCATCCGTGCCCGGCGGCGCTCGACGATGTCGAAGCGGCCTTGCGTTACGCCGTCGACAACAGCGCGGAACTGGACGCCGACGCCGGCCGCATCGCGGTGATGGGCCGGGACGCCGGTGCCGCACTGGTCGCGGGGCTGACCCAGCGCATGTTCGACCAGGAAGGCCCGGCGATCCGGATGCAGATCCTGCACCAGCCGATGCTCGATTCCGACGCCACGCCCTCGCGTCGCGAATTCCAGCGGACCCCGGGCCTCAACGGTCCGGCGGTGAGCCGGGCATGGAACCACTACCTCGGCCACGCCAGCGCCAACGGTCAGCATGTCCCGGCGCACCGAGCCAACCTCGAAGGCCTGCCGCCGACGTTCGTCAGCTGCTCCGAGATCGATCCCTGCCGCGACGAGGCCATCGACTACGCGAACCGGTTGTTGCACGCCTACGTCCATACCGAATTGCATGTGATCGCCGCGACCTTCAACGGCTTCGACTCGATGGTGCCGGATTGGGTTGTTTCCCAGGAGAATCGGGCCCTGCACGCGCAGGCGGTGCGCCGCGTGTTCGCCATGTAGCGCTCGGCCCCGCTTTTACCGACTGAACTCCGGTATCTCTTACCGTATTGCGCGTTGCTAACATCGGAAACGCCAGCCAACCGAGGACCGATCGGGCGGATGATCAAACACTCAAACCGTTTCCGTTGCAGCCGCAACGATCGAATGTCAAGAAGGATCCCCTCGGCACCATGACCACCCTCGACTCTCCGGAGAAGATCCTCTTCACCTCGACCACCCAGGCCTTTCTGGAGAAGGAAGCGCCGCTGCGCCGGGTGCGCGAGCTGCACGCCGAGGGCACCTCGTTCGATCCCGCATGGTGGCGTCGCGCCGCCGAGCTCGGCTGGACCGCGCTGCTGGTCCCGGAGGAGTTGGGTGGCGGAAGCGTCTCGGGGAACGGTTTCGCCGACCTGGCCACGGTCGCCGAACAACTCGGCAAGACGCTGGCGCCCGGGCCGCTGTATCCGGTCAGCACCGTGCTCACCGGGCTTGTCGAGTGCGCGAATTCGGACGAGCACGCGGACACCATCGAGGCGTTGATCGCCGGTGAGGCCGTGGCGTCCTGGACCGTGTGTGAGCCGGGTCAGGGGTGGGCGCCGCTGAGTCCGTCGGTGACGGCAACCAAGACGGACTCGGGCTACCGCATCGACGGCATCAAGGACCGCGTCGAGGCGGGGGCCCAGAGTGCGGCGCTGCTGGTGGTGGCGCGCGGCGACGCGGACGCCGCGCGGGTCGGTCAGTTTCTGGTGCCGACGGACGCGCCGGGCGTCCGGATCGAACCCCAGCAATCGGTCGATCTGGTTAAGCAGTACGCCCGCGTGCACTTCGACGGAGTCGTGGTGCCACGATCCGCGGCCGTCGGCACCGCCGACGAGACGGCCGCGCTCATCGAGCGACAGAGCCAGATCGCCCAGGTGCTGCAGTGCGCCGAGGTGGTCGGCGCCCTGCAGACGGTGTTCGACCTCACCGTGCAGTGGGCGCTGGACCGGCACACGTTCGGTCGTCCGCTGGCGTCCTACCAGGCCCTCAAGCACAAGTTCGCCGACATGAAGCTCTGGCTGGAGGCCTGTCGCGCCACCACCGCAGCGGCGGTCGCCGACGTAGCGGCCCGCGCGCCGGAAGCGAACCTGTCGGCCAGCATCGCGAAGTCCTACGTGGGTGAGATGGCCGGCCAGATCGTCCAGGCCTGCGTGCAGATGCACGGGGGCATCGGTGTCACCTGGGAACACGACCTGCACCTGTATCTGCGTCGGATCACGTTGTACCGCGGCATGTTCGGGACGCCGGAGGAACACAATCTACGTGTCTACGAGTTCGAGAAGGCGGGTCGTTCGGCGAAATGAGGAAGACCCGATGACGTCGACCGAGTCCGTCGCGCAGTTCGCCGCCCGGGCCAGGGCATGGCTGGCGGAAAACATGCCCGCCATCGACCGGGAGGCCCCGCCGGCCGCGCCGCGCGACGACGAACGGTCGTGGTTGCGGGCCCGCGAACTGCAAAGGCGGTTGTACGACGGGGGATTCGCCGGCATCTGCTTTCCCCGCGAGTACGGCGGACTGGGGCTGGACTACGAATACCAGAAGGCATTCGACGCCGAGTCCGTTGACTACGAGATGCCCTTGATCCTCAACACCCCGACGTTCACCATCTGCTGCGCCACGCTGCTCGACACCGGCAGCGAAGAACAGAAGAAGCAGCACATCGCCGCCGCGCTGCGCGGCGATGAGGTGTTGGTGCAGTTGTTGAGCGAACCCAGCGGCGGATCGGATCTGGCCGGCGTCCTCACCCGGGCCGAGCGCCGTGACGATCGTTGGATCATCAACGGCGCCAAGACCTGGAGCACGAGCGCGTTCGCCGCCGATTACGGCCTGTGTCTGGCCCGCACCAACTGGGATGTGCCCAAGCACGAGGGCCTGACGATGTTCCTGGTGCCCATCGCGCATCCGGGAATCACGTTGCGGCACATCACGATGCTGAGCGGCTCCACCGAATTCTGCGAGGAGTTCCTCGACGGGGTCGACGTCGGAGACGACGCGGTCGTCGGGGAGGTCAACGACGGCTGGGCGGTGGCGTCGCGGCAGCTCTACCACGAACGCCGAGCGGTGGGGCAGGGGTCCGAGTTCGCCAGCGGCAGCGGCAGCGAGGGCGGCAACGCGATCCCGGTGGACTACGTGGCCCTTGCGGAGAAGACCGGGCAGGCCGATAACGAACGCGTGCAGGAGATGGCCGGTCGCGCCCTGGTGCACCGCGCGGTGGCCGAGCAACTGATCGGTCACGTGTATCGCAGCGTCAGGGACGGCGCGCTGCCGCCGGCGGCCGGGACGCTCATCCGCCTTTTTCACTCCGAGACCACGACGACGGATGTCGACACGGCACTGGCAATCGCGGGAAGCGCCGGTGTGGTGGGAGAACCGGGCGGCGGACTCGAAACGGGCCTGCGCTACTTGTCCCGGCAGACCGTCGCGATCGGCGGCGGCACCACCGAGATGGCCCGTAACGTCATCGGCGAGCGGGTGCTGGGCTTTCCCCGGGAATACGCGGCCGACCGCGGCGTGCCATTCAACCAGGTGCGGCACGGCGAAAGGGCCGACCGGGCTTAGCCTTCGGCGACGACGTTTTCGGCGAGGCCGCTTACCACGGGGATCTGAACCAGCGACAACACATGGTGCGCCGGGCTTCCCGGCGGAGCCACCAACACGTATTCACTGCCCTGTCGCTGCGCCCGTTCGCGGGCGGCGGCCAGCGCGCTGACTCCGGCCGACCCGAGGTGGGTGACGGCGCTCAGGTCGACCGTCAATGGTGCTATGCCGGAACGGCTTTCGACGGCGATCTGACGGTCCAGGGTGGACGCGGTGTTGGAGTCGACGTCGCCACTGACCACGATGCGGCCCGGTTCGCTGATCTCGGATACGAATTCCACGCTGACCGTTCGACGCTCGGCCACCCGGCTGATCACGGAATCGGTGACGAAACTCGCCGACCGCGAGAGTCGGTGTGTCACACTGGCCGTCGTTCCCTCGGAGCCGTGGCTGACGTGCGCCTCCGACACCAGAGCCTCGGCCATGGCGAGGCCGCGACCACGCCCGGTCTCGCCCTCGCGGTGATCCTTCCACCGGCCGCGGTCGGTCACCGAGGCGTGCAGGTTGCCCTCACCTGACAGCGTCGCCTCGACGACAACGCCGTCGGCGACCTCGGTGGCATACCCGTGCTCGACCGCGTTTTCGACGAACTCCGAGATCGCGTGCACCACGTCGGAGATGTCGTCCGCGTCGGCGCCGGCTTCCGACAGCCATTGGCGCAGGCGGGTGCGCACCGTGCGCGCCGCACGGATCGTCGCATCCAGTGTCAGGTGCAGCGGTGCGGGCGGCGTCCGGCGTTGTGCCGCAAGGAGTGTCACGTCGTCGCTGTAGCCGGTCGAGCGGAGCAGCATTTCCAGTGTCTCCGAACAGATGCGGTCGATCGCCCGCACCGAGGACTCGATGACGAAGCCGCGGTGTCCGCCGGCGATGTTCGCGGCCAGCTCGGCGAATTCGGCGGTGCTGGCGCCCAGCGGCCGGCCCGGTCTTTCGATGAGGCCGTCGGTGTACAGCAGGATCGAGTCGCCTATCTCGAGGAATTCGTTGCGCACCGGAAAACCGGTGCCGCTGCCGAGGGGTCCGGCGCCGGAAGGCTCCAGATAGCGTGCGGTGGCGTCCGCCGTCACCAGCAGCGGCGGCGGGTGTCCCGCCGTGCAGTACCGGAATTCGCCCGTGGCGAAGTCCAGCGATCCGACGCAGATCGTGGCCGTGTTCGACCCGGGGACGTGCTTGCGGAAGCGGTCGACCGCCTCGAGCGCTTCGGCGATCGGGTATCCCGCCACGACCTGCATCCGCAGCGCGGTACGCAGTTGCGACATCACCGCGGCCGCTTCGACGCCATGGCCCACGACGTCACCGACGACGAGCACCAGCCGATCGCCAAGGGGTATCGCGTCGAACCAGTCGCCGCCGGCCGCGGTGTCCTCCGCGGCGACGAGATACTGCGCGGTCACGTCCGCGCCGGGGATGACGGGCACCGAGGGTGCCAGCAGCGCCTGCTGCATCACGGTGGCGGAATCGCGGACGTTGCGGTACCGCTCGGAGAGCTCCTCGAGGCGAGCTTCGGCGGCCATCCGCGTCTGCACCCGGCTTGTGACGTCGACGAAGGCAAGCTGCACGCCTTCGATCGAGCCGTCCCCCGCGCGGCGCGGGGTGACGATGAAGTCGAAGAAGTGTTCCTGGGCCTGTCCCGTGCCGTCGAAGTCGGCCTGGACCCGCCATTCTGTGCCCGACTGTTGTTCGCCCGTTTGATATACCTGGTCGAACATGTGGAGGATTTCTTGGCTCTCCAGCTCGGGATAGATGTCGCGCACAAAAAGCCCGATGGAGTCAATTGGCGGACTGAGTGTGCGGTACGCGGCGTTGACCGCGACAAATCGGTGGTCGGGCCCCTCGAGGCCGACCAGCAGCGCGGGGACGTTCTCGAAGACGCGGCGCACGTCCTCGGCCGCACCGACGGTTCTGTCCCAGTCCTTCTCGGCCACCATCTGGCCGTTCCTCCTAGCAGCCCCGAGCGGCCCGCAGCGAAGGGCCGAGTCGAAAACCGGGTCAATGGGTGGACCTAATTTGCACACGTAGTTGTTCAGATTAGCAATGGTTCTTGGATGCGTATTGCAACGGTTTGGTTACCGCTGTGAATTGTGTCGGCTAATTTGCTTGGCAAATGCAATTGACGCCTGCGAAAATCGCGGCCGTCGAAGGCAAAACGGCGCCCGTTTGCGGCCCGTACGGGCGGGTACCTCGCTGTCGTGGTCGATCTCGTGGCTCGACGCGCGTCGGCGCTGTGGCGGCGCCTGCTGACGTCACCGGTGCTTACCTTGAACGGCTGGGTGGCATTCAACTTGCCCCATGCGGTGACCGCGCTGGGTGGGGCGCTGCTGACGGGTCTGGTTGCGGTCCATGTCTACGTGCTGGGCACTCGGCCTTACCTGCCGGGGTATTTCGCCGCCTACGTGCTTGGGTTGGCAGCCGCCTGCCTGATCGCGGCCAGCGCCATGGTGATCGGCATTAAACCCTCAGTGCCCCAAGCCGGTTGGTATCTCGGCAGCCTGATCTGCTCGGCCTTCCTGGTCGTGTATCTGGTCACCCGCTGGGCCGGCCTGCCCGGATTGGGAGCGGTGACCGCAAGATGGGACTTCGCGCCGGGAACATTGGCAATGGTGTGCGCGGCGGCTTTTATCGCCGTACACACGACCGTGTTATCGGGCATCAACGTGGCCTATCCGCAAAGTCAGCAGTGGTATGACTGACGGGGGCCAGGCATGACAACGTTGGACTATCCGGCATGGCTGCGCATCGATCATTGGCTGAACGTGCTCTTCGTGACGCTCATTTTGCGCAGCGGTCTCGAGATTTTGGCCACCCACCCGAAGTTGTATTGGCACGACGACAGCAAGCCGGGTACGGAGTGGGCCCGCTTTACCCGAAAGGTCATGCCGCGCGACAAGATCTACGACACCCTTGACGAGGAAGAGGACTACAGCCCGTTCATCTCGCTGCCCGGTCGCGCGCAGCTGGGCGTGGGCCGGCACTGGCACTTCTTCGTGGTGATCGGCTGGATTCTGCTGGGCCTGTCGTACTACATCCTGTTGTTCGCCACCGGTCAATGGCACCGCTACTGGCCCGCCTCATGGTCGATTTTTCCCGAAGCGTGGGACGACGTCGTCACGTACCTGTCGTTCAACCTGCCGCCAGTGCTGCCCGGTGAACCGCTGGACGCCATGCAGAAGCTGACGTACGCGGGAGTCATCTTCGTCCTTGCGCCGTTTCAGATCCTGACCGGCGCCGCTCAGTCGCCGGCGATCGAGGCGCGGTTCCCGTGGTACGTGCAGATGTGGGGCGGTCGGCAATGGGCGCGCAGCTTGCACTTCCTGGGCCTGGTCGCCTTCCTGGTGTTCATCGCGATTCACCTGTCGATGATTTTCTTCTGGGGCTGGGGCCGGCTCACGGCGGCAATGATTTTCGGCGCCGTTCGCAATACGTACTGGGCGACCGCGATCTCTCTGTCGATCATCGCGGCGATCATCGGCGTCCATGTCGCGGCCACGATCTGGAGCCTGCGCAACCCGCGCTCGGTGCAGCGCGTGCTGGGCGCGGTGGTCACCGCGGCTCGTCGTCTGCTGTTGCGGCCGTTGAACTCGCGCCAGAACTATCCGCAGCACAAGATCTCCAAGCAGCACCGTGTCAACGGAAAGCCGCCCACCAGCACGGAATACAAGGTGATGGCGGTGCACAACTTCGTGGACTGGCGACTCCGGGTGGGCGGCCTGGTGGAAAACCCGGTGACCCTGGACCTGAGCGCACTACGCGCACTCGCCGAGGCGGAAACCCAATGCGTGCTGCACAACTGCGTCCAGGGCTGGACCAGCATCGGTGAGTGGACCGGCGTCCACCTGCGTCAGCTCGTGGACCTGGTGCGGCCGCTGCCCCAGGCGCGCTACGTGTGCTTTCTGACCATGCAGGACAACAGCACCGACGAGCCGGCGTCGCACGGCGGCGGCCAGTTCTACGAGGTGCTCGACCTCGAGTTCGCCGACAAGCCACAGACCCTGCTGGCGTACGAAATGAACGGCACGCCGTTGCCGATCCAGCACGGCGCCCCCCTGCGTCTGCGGGTGGAAACCCAAGTGGGATTCAAAATGGCCAAGTGGATCAACCAGATCGAGTTCGTCGAGGACTACGCCGGGATCGGCATGGGTACCGGGGGCTGGCGCGAGGACCGCGTGTACTACGACAAGGACGTGGAAATCTGAGATGACCGACATGGCGACCGAGGGGATCGGGGTACGCCCCGAGCTGATCAGCCTGGATTCGGTGGCGCGACATCGCGTCCTCGAGCAGGTCACCGCCAAGGGCGGACATTGTGAGGCTTGCGGCGCAACCGATTTCGCCGTCGGCGACGCCCTGTATTTGGGTTTTCTGTTTCTCGATGAGGACACCGACGCCTACATGATCGCCCTGACCTGCCGCAATCCGGACTGCGCGAAGCCGCGGACCGCGATCAGGCTGTCCGACAAGGACTTTCTCACCTACGCGCCAGGCGCCACGGACGCTTCCGGACACGACTCCGATCGCTAGCCTGACCGTCGGTGGATCCGGGCAGCTTCGGCCGAGTCAGGTCGAATCGCTCGATGAGAGGCGATAACTCGCGTAGCCGATCGCACAGCGATTCGAACCGCCGCTGATCGTCGTCGCCGAGTCGGCCCAGCGAACTGTAGTGCGCCACCCGGGGGAGCCGTCCCGCGAGTGCGGTGCCCCACCGGATGTTCAGGTCGTAGACCGCTTCGTCGTCGACGTCGTCGCGCTGCCCGAGTCGTTCGAGCGCTTCGATCTGCTCGGTGAGAAACGCGACGTCGTCATCGATGCTGACCGGCGTCCCGTCGTTCGGTGCCGCGCTCATCTGCAATCCATCCGCCGTCGGCCGCGACTCGTCAAAACTCATGCCGACGAGTACCCCACGGCGGTCCGGCTACACCGAACCGCCGTGGGGCAGCGATCAGACGATCAGGCCGAGACCGGCTTTTTGGCCGGCGCGGAGACCTTCATGAGCTTCATCAGGTTGCCGCCCATGATCTTCGCCTTGTCCTCGTCGCTGAAGTCGCCGAGTTCGTCGACGAACGAAATGGGGTCCTTCAGGCCCTCCGGGTGTGGCCAGTCGGACCCGAACAGCACCCGGTCGGTGCCCACCATCTTGACGATCTCGGTGAAGCGGTCCTCCCAGAACGGCGTGATGTAGACGCAGCGCTTGAACGCCTCGACGGGGTCCTCACTGAACGACTGCGGCATCTTCTTGTAGACGCCCTTGAGGCCCTTAAAGAGGTCCGGCACCCAGTCGGCGCCGTTCTCGATCGACAGGATCCGCAGTTCGGGGTTGCGGGACAGCGCGCCGTGACACACCAGCGCACCCATCGCGTCCAGGATCGGCCGGTGGCCCATCGCGAAGCTGCGGAAAGGGGTCGGCTTGAACGGCAGGAATTCGTCGCCGGGTTCCCACACATTCGCGAACTCGGAGTAGCCGCTGTCCGAGGCGTGCATCGAGACGGGCAGCTCGGCTTTGATGCAGGCCTGCCAGAACGGGTCGAATTCCTCGAGCCCGAACGACCGGCTGCCCTTGTAGCCGGGCACCGGCGCCGGGCGGACCAGCACGGTGCGTGCACCACGCTCCAGGCACCACTGAAGTTCCTCGAGCGCGCGGTCGACGATCGGCAGCGTGATCACGGGGGTGGCGAAGATGCGGTCGGAGTAGTTGAACGACCACTGCTCATACATCCATTCGTTGAGCGCGTGGATGACGTCGTGGGTCATCTCCGGGTCGTCCTTCATGCGCTCTTCGACCAGGCTGGCCAGGGTCGGGAACATCAGGGCGTAGTCGATGCCGAGCTCGTCCATGACCTCCAGCCGGGCGCCCGGTTCGCGGAAGGCGGGGATGGCCTTCATCGGCTCGCCGAGGATCTCGCGGTAGCTCTTGCCCTGCGCGCCGTTGCGGAAGTAGTCCTCCTGTGCGCCCGGCTTGGCGACCACCTCGAACGTCGGGTTCGGGATGTATTCGCTGATGTGGCCGCGGACCACGATCTTGGTGCGGCCGCGCACCTGCACGTAGTCGATGACCCGTTTGCGGTTCTCCGGCAGGAACTTGGTCAGCGCTTCCTGCGGCTCGTACATGTGGTTGTCCGCGTCGAAGACGGGGAAGGGCAGTTCCCGAGACGGCATGGCGATCTCCTAGCAGAAGTCTCGATTCGCATTTGTGGTAACGACGTTACCACTTTCGCGCAACCCGGTATAGCGGTTCAGGCGTCGGCCCGCAGCCCAGCCGTCGGGGTATCGCCGTTGATGACGGCGAAATTCACCGTGGCCGTGGCGAGCAGCTCGTCGTCGCCGTCGCCGTAGATGTCCACCTGCATCACCATCGCGCGTCGTCCCGATCGCAACATCGTGGGCACCGCGAACGCCGCGCCCTGCCGGACCGGCCGCAGGTAACGGATGAACAGATCGGAGGTGGTCATCGTGGTGCCCGGCTGCAGGTAGTCCAGCCCGAATTGTCCGCCCGCCACGTCCACCAGCGTGGCGATCAGGCCGCCCTGCAGCGCGCCCGAGGTGTTGACGACCGCGGGGCTGACCGGCATCGTCATGGCGAATTGGCCGTTGCGGGTGCTGGGCCGCATGCCGATCTGGGCGAACAGCTCGGCCAGCGACGGCGCGCCGGCCGACTCTTTGTCGGTGTCGCGGATGCCCAGGGCGCGGCTGCAGAAGTCGTAGAGCTGGCCCGCATCGACCGGTGTTCCGTTCAATTCCGAACTGAGCCAATGCAATCGCTGCGCACCCATCATCGTCTGCATGACGATGGCGGCCGCCGCCCCGACGTCCAATCCGGGGTTGAACACCCCCTCGGTGATGCCCTGCCCGACGATGTCGCGAATGAGGCCGTGCAGGGGAGAGAGCACCCGGGCGTATTCGCGGGGCCGGGTCTCGGCCAGGTGTTGGTTGTAGAGCGTCAACGCGCGGTTGAGGCTGTCCTGGGTGCTCGATTCCGGCTGCTGGCTGACTCGGTCGATCAACAGTTTCAGCGCCGAGGTACTGTCCAGCCCCGTCGTCTCGGCGCGCCACGTCTTCACCGATTGGGCGATGGTTCGGTCGAACAACGCCAGCAGCAGCTCGTCCTTGCTGCTGAAGTGTTGGTAGAAGGCGCGCAACGACGTCTTGGACCGCGCGACCACCTCTTGCACCGTGAAATCGGTGCGGCCCGTTTCGCCCAGTATGGCCACGGCCGTCTTGATGAAGCGGTCGCCGCGCGTTACCTCGACGTCCTCGCCGGAGTCGGCCATGAGCGATTGGTCCCTTCCCTCGCGCGCCGCTCGCGCTATGAGAATGAGATTACCGTGCGATGCCACCCGTCCGGGAGGCTTGCGCGTCGCGATGTCGCATCGACGGTTGATCGACGCCGAGCGTGCGAGTCGATAGGCAATTCTCAGGAATCCGGTACCGGCTGATACGCATAGCCGGCGGCCGGGGCGGGTACGCGCGTGAGTGAACAGTTGTACTCGGCGAAGTGCGCCGGGGTGTAGGCCGTGAGTACGACAGGGGGCTCGCCGGTCGACGGTTCTCGAGACATCGACCGACGGTGCACAGTTGGCCGAGGGAGGGACGATTCCTATGCCAGAGGTTCAACTTCATCACGATGGATACCCCAAGTATCGCCGCATGGTGCGGTTCGACTGGTCGGAGACGCCGCTGCACTGGGTGCCTGACGACCCCTTCTCGACGCATATGATGAACGTCTTGCACCTGCTGCTGCCCGAGGGCGAGCGGCACTTTATCAAGGCCGTCCTTGAAGCCTCGTCGTTGGTCGACGACCCGGAGCTGGAGGCGGCGATCAAACCGTTCATCCAGCAGGAGTCCTGGCATGCCTGGGCGCATCAGGTGGTGCTCGACCATCTGGCCGAACAGGGCATCGACACCAAGCCATACACCAGTCGCCTCCGCAAAACGTTGTCGGTGACGCTGGGCGATCCGCCAAAGTATTTTCCGCCGGCGTTGCAGCGGTGGTGGCTGTATCGACGCCTAGCCGACGTGGCCTCCCTGGAACATTTCACGGCGATGTTGGGCCAATGGGTGCTGCAGAATCGCGGATTGGATTACGCGGGCACCGACCCGATGATGCTCGATCTGCTGCGCTGGCACGCCGCCGAGGAGGTCGAGCATCGATCACTGGTGTTCGACGTCTACCAGCACGTGTGCGGCAACTACTTCATCAGAGCGTTCTCGATGTTCATGACCGCTCCGCTGTTCATCGGCTGGTGGATCGCCGGAGCCCGCTACCTGATGAACCACGACCCGACCATCGAGGGAAAGTGGCGCTGGCGGGACTGGCTGCGGGCCGCACGCCAGTACCGACTGCCGGGCCCCTGGTGGCTCATCGTCACCATGCCCGTGCGGTATCTGCGGCCCGGCCATCATCCCGGCCCGGAGGCGGTGACGGAGATGGCGACCGACTACCTGGAGTATTCGCCCGTCGCGAAAGCCGCCCGCGAGCGGGCGCGAACACAGGCCAGCTCGGGTGGACCCGATCAAACACATGGGGTGGAACCTTCCGACCCGGGGGGCGAAAGGGCGAAGGCGCGATGAAGGTTTCGGTCGATCTCGACACCTGCGACGGCAACGGTGTCTGCATGAGCCTGTGCCATGCGGTATTCGAAGTGCGCGAAGACGGACTTCATTTGCTCCAAGATGAGCCGTCGTCCGAACTGCGCGGAGAGTTGAAAGCCGCAGAGGTGTCCTGCCCCACCCAGGCGATCTCGGTGGAGGACTGAACCGATGCGGAGTCGTCAGCTGAAAGACGTGGTCGTGATCGGTGCGGGTGTGGCTGGCACGCGGGCGGCGGAAACCCTGCGGCAAGAAGGCTATGACGGTTCACTGACCATCGTCGGTTCCGAGCGGCAGGCCCCTTACCATCGCCCGCCCCTGTCCAAGAAGTTGCTTACCGGCGAGGTGCACCGCGCGGGCGTCGACCTGGCGCCTCAATTCGACTTCGAGGCGCGTGTGCTGCGAGGGGCATCGGCGCTCAAGTTGGACATGACCGCGCGTGTGGTCCACGTGCGCGACGAAAACCAGGATCTGGCAGTGCGATTCGACGGGCTGGTGATCGCCAGCGGCGCGGTCCCGCGTCAATGGCCAGGCCCGGTTCCCGACGGTGTGTTCGTGCTGCGCACGGTCGAGGATTGCCTGGCGATCCGGCAGACGTTGGGTGCGCGGCCCCGGGTGGTGGTCGTCGGCGGCGGGTTCATCGGTGCGGAGGTCGCCGCCAGCTGCCGGTCGATAGGGCTCGACGTGGCGCTGATCGAGAAGACCGCCGGCCCGCTGTTGGCCGCCTTGGGCCAGGAGCTGGCACCTCGCTGGGCGGATCTGCATCGTCAGCATGGCGTCGACGTACGGGTTGGCGTGGGCGTGGACGCCTTCGTGGGTGACGGCCGGGTGGAGGCGGTTCGGCTCACCGATGGTTCGCTCCTTCCGGCTGATCTCGTCGTCGTCGGCCTGGGCGTGACCCCTGCGACCGATTGGCTGAGCGACTCTGGCTTGCGCGTGGATGACGGCGTGGTCTGTGATGCCACGGGTACGGCCGAGGGTGGCACCGATGTCGTCGCGGCCGGTGATGTCGCGCGCTGGTGGCATCCGCTGTACGAACGGCATCTGCGGATCGAGCATTGGGATCACGCCGGACGTCAGGGCGCCGCTGCGGCCCGCACTCTGCTGGGGGGCAGGGACCGCGCGGAGAGCTACGACGAGGTTCCGTACTTCTGGTCCGATCAGTATGACGTCAAAGTCCAGATGATCGGCGTGCCAACGGATTACGATGCGCTGGAATTCGTCGAAGGAGATCCCGACTCGTGGGAGTTCGTTGCCGCCTACGGCCGCAACGGCCACACCATAGCGGTGCTTGGAACGACGACGGATCGGGTGTACGCCTACCGCGATGCCATCGCGAAGCGGGCCGAATTTCCGCCGCCGCGGCCGGATTAGCCGCCCCGTGCCTCGATCATCGCCGAGCGGTTGACCTTGGTCGCCGCGGTCCGAGGAATGGAATCGACGAACTCGACGCTCTTGGGCGCCTTATAGGGGGCCAGGCGGTTCTTCGCGTATTCGATCACCTGCTGTTCGGTCAGTGCGGCGGCCCCATCGGAGTCGGCGCGCTGAACCACCGCGTGCACCCGGCGCCCCCATTGCGGGTCGGCAAGCCCGATCACGACGACGTCGGCGATGGCGGGGTGGCCGGCGAGCGCGGACTCGACCTCGGCCGGAAAGACATTGGCGCCGCCGGTGACGATCATGTCGACCCGGCGGTCGACGATGTAGAGGAAACCGTCCTCGTCGAGGTGGCCGATGTCGCCGGCGGAGCGGAAGCCGTCCTCGGTCGACGGCAGCGGGGGCGCCCCGCCGAGATACCGGTATCCCGCGCTCATCGGCGCCCGCAGGTACACGTCACCGTCCTCGCCGGGACCCAGCGGCCGCTTGTCGGCGTCCAGAATTCGGATCTCGGTGTCCCGGAACCCGCGGCCCACACTGCCCGGGTGGGCCAGCCACTCGTCGCCGCGCAGCGCGGTGAGCCCGAGGTTTTCGGTCATGCCGTATGCCATCACGATCTGCTCGGGGCTGAGCAGTTCGAACCAGGTGCGCAGCAGTGACGGCGGCATCACCGCGGCGCCCTGCAGGATGAAGACGATGCTGGACAGGTCTCGCTGCCGCACGTCGGGCCGGGCGGCGATGCGCGCCAGCATGGTGGGCGTGGCGGTGAAGTTGGTGATCCGGAAGCGTTCGATGACATCGAGAACCAGTGCGGCATCGAACTTTTCGAGTATGACCAGGTGGTCGCCGGCCAGCATCATCAGGAAGGTGGCGAAGCCGTTGGTGTGATACATCGGCGCGGGCACCATGATGGTCTGCGGCTGGGCCACCGGCGTCCAGTTGGACAGGAACGGTTCGCCCTGCTGCGGGATCCACAGCGACGGCGCCAGGTTGAGGATCACCTTGGGCACACCGGTGGATCCGCTGCTGCAGATCCCGTTGGCGGTGGGGGAGACGGCGACCGGCAGGGCCTCCGCGGATTCGCCGGCCGCGGCGGCGTCGAGCTCCCAGCGGCTTCGTTCGTCGACGACCACGACGGGGTTGATCACCTCGCGCACCCGGTCTCGCTCCCATTCGGGAAGATCCCAGTGCATGGGGACGGGGACGGCGCCGATCTTCCAGCACCCCAGGGTCGCCAGTACCAGATGTTGGGAGTTCGGAATGGCCAGTGCCACAAGTGAACCCGTTTGTGCACCCCGGCCGGCCAGCGCCCGGCCCCACTGGTTGGCGCGGGCATCGAGTTCACCGAAGGTCAGCGAGGTGGCGCTGCCGTCCAGCGCGACGATCGTCGCGGCCGCATCGTCGCGCCGCTCATCGGCGAGCTGCTGCAGCTTTACCCCGAAAGGGATTCCCTCGTCGAACGGATTCGGCGCTGCATCGTCACCAGCGTCGGTCATGCCGATACCGGCTCGCTGAACAGCGTCTCGAATGACCCGTCCGGTACGCAGGGAATCAGGCGCAAGGCCAGTTCCTCGGTGCCCAGCGGCAACCGGATCAGCGGCTGGGTGTGCCGGTCGAGCACGCTGACGTCGGACTCGTCGCAGAACCCCAGGGCCCCGAGTAACTGGTGCGACGTGCGCATCACCTGTCGTGCCGTGTCCGCGGCCTTGAGCCGAAGGATCAGGGCGTCGGCCGAATGAATCTGCGCGGGGAGCGATTCGGGGCGGCAGATGGTGAACTTCGCGAGTTCGTGTAGCCCGCGGACCGCGACGGCGGCGTCGGCGACGGCGAACCTGACGGCCTGAAAGTCCGCGAGCGGCTTGCCGAACTGGATCCGGGCGCGCACATGCTCGGTGACCACCCGCAGCGACTGCTGCACCGATCCCAGAATCCGCCATGATCCCAGCACGAGATGAAGGTTAACGTCGGCGGCGGGCACGCTTCCCTCGGGTGCGCCCAACGTGGCCGGAACCAGGAAGGGTCCCAGCTTGGCGCCGGTCCGCGAGCCCGGCCGGGGCCGGTAGCGAGTGCCGTCCAGGTCCGCGGCGACCCAGTCACCGGCCAGGTCGCCGTGGTCGATGCGCGGCGCTTTCGGATTGACCAGGGTCAGGCGGGCGCCGTCGAGCGCCAGCAGCTCCTCCACCAATGGATAGGGGAGCACGGTGGCGCCGGCGGCCTGGCACAGCACCGCCGCGGCCAGCAGGTCGTCGGGCTCCGAACGCACGTCGAGGTCGAAGGCGCCGACCTCGTTGAGCGCGGTGCGCGCCGCATCCCGGATGGTGTCGTCGGTCTCCGCGCGCAACGCGGCCGGCGGTCCGCCCAATCGGGCCAAACGTTTACCCGCGACGGCGGCGAAGTCGCTGATGTCTTGCGGCAGATCGGTTTTCACCTGTGTTCTCCCAATACATCTCGTGCCACGAGCATGCGCTGCACCTCGATGGTGCCCGATGCCACCGTGGCCGCCTGCGCGTAACGCCAATGGTCTTCGACCGCTCCGTGCAGCGCCGCGGAGGTCCCGCTGTCCAGCGCCGTCGGCCCCAGCACGTCGAACAGCAGCTCGGCGACGAGCTGATCGCACGTGGTGGTGATGATGCGCGCGGCGCTCGCCGCCGCCCCCGCCGCCGCATCGTCCTGCAGTGACACGGCGCGATAGGCCAGCAGCCGGGCGACCCGCAGGTCGACGAGGGCCCGCACCCACCGGGTGCGGATGGTTTCGGGCAGCCGATCCCAGTCGTCGCCGAGTTGGGCGCGCATCCGTTCGAGCAGCGACTCACAGCGCGCGTAGCGTGCGATGCCCACCCGTTCGAAAGCCAGGGCTTCGCGCATCACCCGCCAGCCGTCGCCGACCTCCCCGAGCACGTCACCGGGATACGCCCGCACGGAGTCGAGGAACATCTCGTTGAGGTGGTGGGGTCCCAGCATCGACGGGATTGGCCGGACGGTGAAGCCCGCTCGGTCCATCGGAATGAGAAAGAGGGTGAGCCGCTTGTGTTTTGGGGCTTCGGGATCCGTGCAGGCCGCCAGTACGCACCAGGACGCCATCAGCGCGTACGACGTCCACACCTTCTGGCCGCTGATGCGCCACCCGTCGCCGTCGGCAACGGCGCGGGTGCGCAACGACACCAGGTCGGTTCCGGCCTCCGGTTCCGAAAAACCCTGACACCAGATCACGTCTCCCGAGGCGATGGCCGCCAGGTGCTTGGCCTTCTGCTCGGCCGTCCCGTATCGCATGAGCGCGGGCCCGACCCAATTGATCCCCATGTACTGCGGACCGCGCGGCTCGTGCTGGGCCCACATCTCCTCGCGCAGCACCGTCTGCTGCCAGACCGAACCACCGCCGCCGCCATGCTCTTTCGGCCACGCCAGCGCCAGCAGCCCTTCGGTGGCCAGCAGCTTGCAGAACGTCTCGGTGGTGGCGAGGTCCTGCGGGTTCTCGGTGCAGGCGCCCAGAAAGTCGGCGGGGATGTGGTTGGCAACCAGCTCGCGCAGGTGGCTGCGCAGTTGCCCGGCGTCGTCGCCGAGGTCGTAATCCATGGTCGTCATCCCTTCGGCAGCCCGAGCAGGCGCTCGGCGATGATGTTGCGCTGGACCTCCGACGTCCCGCCGTAGATGGTCGCGGCCAGCGCGTCCTGGCGTTCGAACAGCAGATCCGGGTCGGTGGCCGAATCGGGGCCCGCGACGGCCGCGCCGAGCTCCCAAACCCGCTGCAAGGTAAGCGATCCAAGCAGTTTCATGGTGTCGGCTTCCGGGCTGGGTTGCCCCGCGAGCTCGTTGCCCAAGGCGCGGTATCCGGTGGCGCGCAACGCTTCGGCGTCCGCGAGCAGTGAACCGAGTTCGGCGTACACGTCGTGGCTCGAGTCCGTGGCCTCGCGCACCGCGTCGAGCCCGCGTTTGATCTCGACCCAGTTCATGATCCAGATCATCTGGCGTTCGTGGTGCAGGGACGACAGGGCGACGTTCCAGCCGCCGTTGAGCGGTCCCAGCAGGTTCTCCGCCGGCACTTCGACGTCGTCGAGGAAGACCTCGCAGAACGTCTCATCGGAGATCGACGACATCCGGATGGGCTCGATCCTGACCCCGGGCGACCGCAGGTCGAGGATGAGGCACGAGATGCCATGGTGTTTCGGCGCTTCGGGATCCGTGCGGGCGTACAGGGTGCACCACCGCGACACGTGCGCCTGGGTGGTCCAGATCTTGTGGCCGTTGACCCGGAACACGTCGCCGTCGCGCACCGCGCGGGTGCGCAGGCCGGCGAAATCCGAGCCCGCCTCGGGCTCGGACATGCCCAGCGCCCACCACTCGTCGCCGCGCAGCAGCGGAACGAGCAGACGCTCGATCTGGGCGGGCGTGCCGAATTGCCGGATGCCCGGCGCGGCGACGCCGGGCCCCTGGATGTTGGGGAGCTTGGGCGCCGAGCGCAGCGCCGCCTCGATGCGGACTTCCATGGCGTCGCGCAGGCCCAGCGACCGGCCGCCGTGCTCGCGGGGCCAGGTCGGCTGCAGCCAGCCGGCCTCGAACGAGGCCCGCTGGTAATCGCGCCGCAAACTCAAGTCCCAGCGGTATCGGCGATAGTTCGCGTAGTAGTCGTCGGGCAGAAACTCCGCCAGCCACGCGCCGAATTCCGCCACCACGGCGCTCATAGGCACCGCTCCTTCTCATCGCTGCGCTCTGCATCGTCGCCGGTGCGGCTCATGCGGCACCCCCGCAGAATCGGCGGCCGACCTCGTAATACAGCGAGCGGCTGTCACCCAGCATGGCGGCGCCCTGCCAGGCGCGCCTGACGTAGAGGTGGGCGTCGTGCTCCCAGGTCTGGCCCAGCGCGCCGTGCACCTGGACCGACGTGCGCGCGCAACTGGCCGCCGCATCGTTGGCCGCCGCCTTGGCCAGCGCCGCGGCGGTGAACACCTCCGCCGCCGGTGAGGCCGGGTCGGCGAGCCGCGCCGCCGCGGCGTAGGTCAGGCTGCGGGCGCGTTCGACGCTGACGTAGTTGTCGGCCAGCGCGTGTTTGATGCCCTGGAACGCGCCGATCGGCTGGCCGAACTGGCGCCGCGACTTCGCGTATTCGACCGATCGGTGCAGCGCGGCGCCCGCCACGCCGAGAAGGTCGGCGGCCGCGGCCACCCAGGGGGCCGTCAGTGCCGATTCGACGTCGACCGGCGCCACCGCGACGGGCTCGGCGTCGATCTCGACGCCGGCCAGGGGCTGAGCGGGATCGGTGGATTCGGCCGTCGGCACCAGGGTGACGCCGTCGCCGCAGCGCACGACCGCGGCCACGGTGTCACCGTCGTCGGAACGGGCCAGCGTGACGACGAGCTCCGCGCGCGACAGATGGGGGACGGCGACCGCGGTGCCGCGCAGGCGGCCCTGGCGCAGTGTCATCGGCGCCCCGGGCAGTCGAGTCCCCTGGGCGTGGACGGCCAGGGTGGCCACCACACCGCCGGCGATGTCGGTCAGCACCGAGTCGAGCCCGGTGTTGCGCAGCAGACCGCCGGCCAGACCGACGCTGCCCAGCAACGGAATTGGGGCGAGCGCCGCACCGCATTCCTCGAGAACCAGGGCCAGTTCGACCGGTCCGTAGTCGCCGCCGGGGGCGACAAGCTCGGTCCAACCGAGGTCGACGACCGTCTTCCACAGGGTGCGCCAGCGCTCGGGATCGGTGATCGCTTGACGCGCGGCGTCGGGTGGACACTCCGTACGTAATATGTCGCGTACGGTGTCGCGCAGCGACAGCTGCTCAGAATTCAGCCCGACATCCATAAGACCTCTAACATAGTAAAGATAATAAACTAGCCGTGCCGTCGCAATCGCACGGATCCGACGTAGAGGTGGCGCATGGCCCAGTGGTATCTGTTCCTGCCGCAGGTGAGATTGTCGGCGGCCGACATCGCGGACCGGGCGCGTCACGCCGAGGCCAGCGGGTTCGACGGGATCGCTTTCATCGATCACCTCGAGGCGCCCGGGCTCCCCGACGAAAGCATCTGGGAGGCAATGGGCATTGCCACCTGGGTGGCGGCCAAGACCGAGCGCCTGCGGATCGGGCATCTGGTGCTGTGCGACGCGTTTCGCCATCCCGCCGTGCTTGCCAAGCAGGCGGTCACGCTGTCGGAGGCCTCGGAGGGCAGGTTCGAGTTGGGCCTCGGCGCGGGATCGTGGCCCTCGGAATTCACCAGATTCGATGTCGGGCAACAGGATCCGCGGGCCAGGGTCGAACAACTGGGCCGGCATCTCGAGCTGATCAGGCAGTACTGGGGCGATGCGCCGGGGGAGGCCGCGCAGATGCCGCGCAGGTCCCACCCGATACCCCTGGTGCTGGGCGGAACCGGGCCACGGATGATGAAACTCGTTCGCGAACATGCGGATTGGTGGAATGTGCCGGCCAACCACCTCAACAGGCTGGCCGAGCTCGCCCCCGAATCGGGATCGGCCCGGGTATCGATCCAGCAGATGGTGGGATTTATCCGGACGGGCAGCGACCCCACCGCCGTGCGCGAAGTGAGCACCAAGCGGTTCGGCAACCTGGGGCCGGGGCTGGTCTGCGGCGACGCCGAGGAGCTGAGCGGACACTTCGCCGGCCTGGCGGCTCAAGGCGTCGAACGCTTCTATGTCTGGTTCGCCGATTTCGCCGTCCCGGACTCGCTGCACGAGTTCGGCGAATCGGTGATCAAGGCGTTTGTTGGCGGCGCCGGCGGGCCTCGGTAGGCACCACCGGCGGGCGCGCGAACGGGCCGCGCTCCACGGCGGACAGCCGGATCTCAGGTAGATCGACCGACGGGTCGACGGTGTCCAGCCAGGCAACCGCCTCGGCGACATCCGCCACCTGAATCGCATACATCTCGAAGGGAACGTCCTGCAGCATCTCGGTGGCCACCGGGCCCGGCGTGACGATGTGCACGCTGATGCCGTCGCGGTCGACTTCGAGCGCAAGGGCTCGCGCGAACGCGTTCATTCCGGCCTTCGATGCGGAGTAGGCGGTGCGGGCCGGCATCGGCTCGTGTGCCGCCGACGACGAGATGAACACCAGCCGCGAGCCCGCCGACATCTTCGGCAGGACCGCGGACGTCACCACGAAGCACGAATCCAGGTTGGCCGACATGATGGCCCGCCACTGCTCGAAGGTCTGCTTGCGTGCGTAGGTTCCCCCGAGCGCACCCGCCGCGTGCACCACGAGGTCGATCGCCTCCAATGTGCTTAGTGCAGCGGGGAATCCGATCGGATCGGACGCGTCGGCGACGAGGTGGCGTGCTCCGATCTCCTCGGCGGCGGCCCGCAGCGGGGCCTCGCGGCGCGCAGAGAGGACCACATCGTAGCCGCGCTCGACCAGCTTGCGGGCGCACCCCTTTCCGATCCCGCCGCTACCGCCGGTGACCAATGCGGTTCGCATGACCGTTCCAGGCCGCCCTTCAGGAGTGTCGAATGTCCCGCGGCCGCGACAACGCCTGCGGAGAGAGCGCGTAGATGCGTTGGTCGTGCTGACCGGACAGGACGTAGGTTTGGGTGTCGGCCAGGTGCCGGCCCGCGATGCGGCGAGCCCGGTCGACGTTGCCCTCGGCGATGGTCTCGGTGAGCTTGACGTGCGTGTTGAGCACCGCGCGGCGTTGAGTGAGCGACGGGTAGGTGCCGCGGGACGCGCTCTCGTCGGCCCACTGCCGCTCGTGGCTGCTCCACAGTGTCTCGAGGCTGCCGACGACCGCGATGATCGTGTGATTGCCGCACCCGCGAACGACGTGGTCATGGAACTCACGCCCGATCTCGGTGAAAAGCCTTCCATCGTCCAGGTTTTCGGCCATCGACTCGTTGATGCGGGTGAGTTCGGGCACCAGGGTGCTCGCCCGGTCCGGCCGGCGGGCGGCCAGGGCGGCGCAGGCCGGTTCGAGTTCCTGCAGGGCCATGCCGAGGTCGGCGAGCTCGACGGACTCGCTTTGCAACAGCAGCCCGAGCATGTACGCGGCACTGGTCTTGGCCGGGGCGTGGACGACGGCACCACCTCGGTTGCCCCGCCGCACCGACACCAGCCCCTCGGTCTCCAAAATCCGCAAGGCTTCGCGCAGCGACACCAAGCTCACGTTGAACTGCTCGACGAGCACCTCCTGGCGCGGCAAGAGATCACCATCCGCGAGTTCGCCGTCGATGATCTGACGGCGCAACTCATCGGCTACGATTTCGGCGATCCGCGGCGCCGACAACCGGCGCCGGGCGTCGGGGCCAATTCCCAAGGCGGTCATCCGATCCTCGAAACACAAGCAACTCGCTGGCTTAGCTATTTTAGCAGTAATGATATAAATAGCTTCTCTGGTCGCATGCCGATCGGAAGGGCGGGTGTAATTGAGCGAGCGGGCCGAACGCCGGCCGACACCGCTACAGGATTTGCGTGTCGTCGAGATCAGTGACCGGATAGCGGGCAGCTACTGCGGGAAACTGCTGCTCGACGCCGGCGCGCAGGTGCGTAAAATCGAACCGCCGCAAGGCGATTCGTTGCGGGGCTACTCCGCCGGCGGTTCCCCGGTTGCCCCGGGGCGCACCGCGCCGTTCTTCAGTTACCTCAACGCGGGCAAGCGCAGCATGACGTTCGCCGTGGATTCACAGCGTTACCGCGACGAACTGGCCGGTGCCGACGTCATCGTGGTGACCGCGGGCCGGGCGGGCGCCGCGGCGCTGGGCGTCGACCCAGACCAACTGCTGGAGCGCTCGCCGCGGGCGATCATCGTCACCATCTCCGACTTCGGCTGGACCGGGCCTTACGCCGACCGGGCCGCCACCGAGTTCACCTTGCAGGCCTGGGCCGGCTCGCCGGGCTTCCGCGGCGACCCCGCCGGGCCGCCGATCTCCATCGGCGGCGATCTCGGGGAGTACATGGGCGGCGTGTTCGCCGCCTTCGGCGCCCTGGCCGTGCGCCGCCGGGTCGAGCGTGGCGGGCCCGGTGAGCATCTGGACCTGTCCATGCTGGAAGCGCTGACGACGATGCAAAGCAGCGAATGGCTGCATTCTCAGCTGCTGCGCGTCCCGCCGATCCGCCGCACCACCGAGGTTCCCTCGATCGAACCGGCCAAGGACGGCTACGTCGGGATCACGATGGTCACCGGACAGCAGTGGCTCGACTTCGTCGCGATGGTGGAGTGCCCCGTGCTGGAGGAGATCGAACAGCTGCGGTTTCAGATCGGGCGGTGGCAATACCGCGACCTGATCCGCGAACAGATCCATCCGTGGCTGGCCGAACGCACCGTCGCGGAAATCGTCGAACTCGGACAGCTTTTCCGGCTGCCGATCGCGGCGCTGGGCAACGGTTCCACCATCCGGGAGCTGGAGTATGTGCGCGATCGCGAGGTCTTCGTCGCCAATCCCGCCGGGTTCCATCAGCCCCGGCCGCCCTGGCTGATGGCGGCCTGTGCGCCCACGCCGGTGGGCGATACGCCCTCTGTCGGAGAGGCCGATGGCGAGTCCCCTTGGCGGCGTTCGGGACTCGAAGCGGAGCCGGAGCCCGACGGGCTACCGCTGGCCGGTGTTCGCATCGTCGACCTGACCGCTTTCTGGGCCGGGCCCGCGGCAACCCACCTGCTGGCCGCGTTCGGCGCCGACGTCGTCAAGATCGAGTCGATCCAGCGCCCGGACGGCATCCGGTACTCGGGCGGGATGCGCACCGATGTGGACGACTGGTGGGAGTACGGCTGGGTGTTCCACGCGATGAACACCAACAAGCGTTCGGTCACACTGGATTTGGGCTCCGAACGGGGCCGCGGTCTGTTCACCGAGCTGGTCGCCGGCGCCGACGTCGTGATCGAGAACTTCTCGCCGCGGGTGATGGAGCAATTCGGGCTGACCGATGATGCGCTGCGCAAGGTCAACCCGAACCTGGTGTTCGCCCGGATGCCCGCGTTCGGCGTCGAGGGCCCCTGGCGCGAACGCGTCGGGTTCGCGCCCACCATGGAGCAGATCGCCGGCCTGGCCTGGGTGACCGGCCTGCCCGACGCACCCCCCGTGGCACCGCGCGGGGCGTGCGATCCGCTGGCCGGTGTGCACGCCGCGTTCGCCGTGCTGGCGGCGCTGAACTTCGCCGAACGCACCGGGACGGGCCAACTGGTCGAGCTGCCGATGCTGGAAACCGTGCTCAACGCCACGGCGATTCAGGCGATCGAGTCCGAAGTGTTCGGGGTGACGCTGAGTCGTCGCGGCAACCGCGGTCACGGCGCGGCGATCCAGAACATCTACCGGTGCGCCGGATCCGACGAGTGGATCGCCATCACGGTTCGCGACGACGCGCAGTGGCAGGCGCTGGTGGAGTCGATGGGCCGACCGGCGTGGTGCGATGACAAGGAGCTGTCCACCGTCGCCGGGCGGCACGGGCGAGCCGACGACATCGATGCCCGGCTGGCGGACTGGTTCGTCGGGCGGCCACGCGATTCGACGGTGGAGCTGTTGGCGGGCGCGGGAATTCCCGCCGCGCCGGTGGTGTCGCCGTCGCTCGTCACCGACAACCCACAACTGCGCGAGCGCGGCTTTTTCGAAGCGTTGCACCATGCGAGTACCGGACTCGGGCTATACCCCTGCCCGCCGTTCGCTCGCCTCGCCGGCCAGGAGCGGTGGCTGCTGCGGCCGCCGCCGAAGCTGGGCGAGCACAATGAGGAGATCCTGCGCGAACGGTGCGGGCTGACCGACGAAGAACTGACCCGCCTCAGCACCGGCGGGGTGATCGGGACCCGGCCCAAGGGCCTCTAGAGAAGTGGAGGGCGTCTGATGCGCGTGACGGTCGACGAGAACTTGTGCGAGGCCAACGGCTTCTGCGAATCGCTTGCGCCGGAAGTGTTCGAGCTGGGCGACGAAGACGTCGTGCAGATCGCGGACGGCCCGGTGCCGCCGCGCCTGGAGATCGACGTGCGGGCGGCGGTGGACCAATGTCCCAAGGCCGCGTTGCGGTTGCAGGACTGACGCCGGTCGGTCGGCGCCCCTGACTCAGCGCCGCTCGGTCAGCGATATGGCCATCTCGTCGTAGATCGACATGTTGGTGGTCAGGTTCGGATGGGCCACCTTCGCCGGACCGATCTCGATGTCGTCGCAACGCAGGAACAGCTCGTCCAGGACCGCGCGCAGTTCGGCCCGGGCCAGCATCGCGCCCAGGCAGTGGTGCGGTCCGCCGCCGCCGAACGCCACGTGCGGATTGGGCTGTCGGCCGATGTCGAAGGTGAACGGCGAGGAGAAGACCTCCTCGTCGCGGTTGGCCGACCGCAGGGTCGACACCACCCGCTCGCCCTTGGCGATGTGCTGGCCGTCCATCTCGACGTCGACCTTCGCGGTGCGCGTCCAGTACGCCACCGGCGACGCCCAGCGCAACACCTCCTCGACCGCGCCGGCCCGCAGCTCTTCCCGCTCGCGATAGCGTTCCATCTGCTCGGGGTTGGCGACGAACGCCTGCAGACCGATGGCCAGTGCGTTCTTGGTGGTGTCGCTGCCGGCGAAGGCCAGCACGAAGAAGAAGAACTCGAGCTCGTTTTCGGCCAGGCTGAACTGCTCGCCGTCGTCACCGGTGATCACCGCGGAGGCCAGCGTGCTCCAGATGTCGTCGGTGGGATTGCGCCGCTTTTCGGCGGTGAGCTCCATCGCGTATTCGAAGACCGACGCGAAGAGCTCGGTTTCGACATGTCCGCTCGGGTGCTCCTCGGGCGCAAGCGCCTTCAGGATGCGGTCGAACAGCTCGAATATCCGCGGCCGGTCGTCCTCGGGGATGCCGATGATGTCGCCGATGACCGTCATCGGTAGCGCGTCGGCGACGTCGTCGATCCAGTCCCCGCCGCCCCGGGCGAGCAGGCCGTCGATCATCCGCGCCGCACGCTCCCGGATGCCGTTCTCCAGCTTGGCGATCGCACGCGGGTTGAAGGCGTTGGAGATCAGCTTGCGGCGCTTGTTCAGGTCGGGCGGGTCCAGCGTGATGATCGTGGGGGACGCCGAGAACATGGCGACCGGTTGAATGAGCGGGCCGTCGGCCGCGGTGAACGAGTCGGTGTCGCGGTGCAGGCGGACCGCATGCCGGTGTTTGGTGGCGACCCAGAATTGGCGCTGGACGGTGTCGGCGACGCCCGGTGTCAGGTCGTGCCGAAACAGCGGCCTGGTGCGCCGCAACTCGGCGAACAGCTCGTCGGGAAAACCGTTACGCCACAAAGCGAAATCGGAAAGGTCCACCGCGGCTGCCGTCATGCGAACCCCCATTGGCTCGGGCGCCACGCGACGCCCGGTCGGCGCCGCGTTGACGTTCAATGTCTAAAATAGTAAAAATAGACCTTAGTCGTCGAAACGCGGTGAGGTAAGAGCGGCCCAGATGCGCCCGGCCGCGTGGGAAACGGAGTTCTTGTGACGAATACGATTCCAGGGTCAGACCCTTCGGAACGGGAGTTCGGGCAGGCCGGTATCGCGCTGTCGACCTACCGTTTCCCGACGGGCTGGTTCATCGTCGCCTTCGGCACCGATCTGGCTCCCGGCCAGGTCCGGCGCGCGCACTACTTCGGCGAGGAGTTGGTGCTGTTCCGCACCGAGTCGGGCCAGGTCCACGTGATGGAGGCCTACTGCCAGCATCTGGGGGCCAACCTCGGGGTCGGCGGCACCGTGGAGGGCGAGAACATCGTCTGCCCCTGGCACGGGTGGCACTGGCGCGGCGACGGAACCAACGCGCTGATTCCCTACAGCAAGATCGGGTGCAAGAACAACGTTCGCATCCGGACCTATCCGAGCATGGAGTGGTACGGCTTCATCCTGGCCTGGCACGAGCGGCACGGCCGGGCGCCGTACTGGCAGCCGCCGGTCCTGCCGGAACTGGAAACCAACGAGTACTACCCGCTGCACCCGCACACCCAGATGCTCAACCGGGTCAAGGTGCATCCGCAGATGATCATCGAAAACGCCGCCGATCCCTACCACGTCCAATACGTGCACAAGGCCGCCAATCCGGCCACCACGGCGTCGTTCGAGGTGGCCGGGTATCACCTGCACGCCACGGTCAACGCCCATTTCGGCGGGGGCCGCGCCCAGACGTGGCTGACCCCGAACGGTCCGGTGGACGCCAAGATCATCTATGACAACTATTCGCTGGGGCTCGGCGTGGTGCGCTTCCCCAGCGAGCTGGTGGCGACCGTGCAGGTCACCGGCCAGACGCCGGTCGACGAGGACTACACCGATTACTTCTACACGCAGGCGTCCGTGCGGGAACCGGGCGACAGCGGTGACGTGCCCACCGGTCGTGCCGCCCGGTTCCTCGCCCTGCAGCAAGAGGTCATCAAACAGGACTTCTTCACGTGGGAGAACATGAAATACCTGGAGAAGCCGAATCTGGCCCCCGAAGAGGCACATGACTACGCGGCCCTGCGCCGCTGGGCGCACCGCTTCTACCCGGGGGAGCAGCCCTCGCCCTCGGACTTCGGATACAGCGCCGACGGGGAGCCGGATCCGGCGGCCGCCAAAGCTTGACGAAACCCTGATGCCCGGTCCCGCCGATTTCGGTGTCGACAGTTTCACCGTGCCGGCCGTGCTGGATCGGCGTGCCGAGCAGCATCCCGATCGGGTGATGATGTCGATCGCCGATGTGGACGTGACCTTCGAACAGATGCGTCGGCGGTCGTGCGCGGCGGCAAACATGTTGACCGACTTGGGTGTCGGACGCGGTGACCGCGTCGCGTTGTTCACCGGCACGTGTCCGGAATGGGTCTACTTCTGGCTGGGCGCCGCGCGGATCGGTGCGGTGAGCGCGGCGATCAATGCCGCGAACAAGGGCGACTTCCTGTTGCACGCCCTGCGCCTGTCGCAGGCCAAGGTGATGCTGACCGATGCCGAACGCCGGCCCCGCGCCGCCGAGGTCGCCGACGCGGCGGAGAGCCTGACGAACGTTGTGGTGCAGGGTGATTCGCTGACCGCGGCATTGATTGAACGCACCGGCGATGCGCCGACCGGTGGCCCGGGCCGGGCGGACGACCTCGCCTGCCTGTTCTACACCTCGGGCACCACGGGCCCGTCCAAAGCGGTCGCCACGAGATGGCACTACCTGTTTTCGGTGGCCGCCACCGTCTCATCGGCCTGGCAATTACGCGAGGGCGAGGCGCTGTGGACGGCGATGCCGTTGTTTCACCTCAGCGCGGCACCCAGCATTTTGGTGCCCCTGCTGGTCGGCTCAACGACGGTGCTGTCCGGGGCTTTTCACCCCGGCGAGGTGTGGGACGACGTACGCGCCCGCGGCGCCGTCGGATTCGCCGGTGCCGGGGCGATGGTCACGATGTTGCAGAATCTGCCCGCGGATCCGGGTGATGCACGGCTGCCGCTGCGGTTCATCTCCGCCGCGCCGATCGATGCAGGCTCCTACCGCGACATCGAAAAGCGGTACGGCTGCCGCATTGTCACGATGTACGGGCTCACAGAGGCGTTTCCCATCGCGGTCAAGACCGTCGCCGACGACGGGATTCCCGGGACCTCGGGCCGGCCGAATCCCGATTTCGAAGTGCGGATCCTCGACGAACACGGGAATCCACTGCCCCCCGACGGCGTGGGTGAAATCGCCTGTCGGCCCAGGCGCCCGCACGTGATGAGCGAGGGTTACGTCGGCTCGGATGCGCGGATAAAACCGCATCCGGAATGGTTTCGCACCGGCGATCTCGGGCGCCTCGATCGTGATCAGAATCTGACCTATGTGGACCGAATCAAGGATGCGTTGCGCCGGCGCGGTGAGAATATCTCCTCGGTCGAAGTAGAGGCCGTGGTCATGAGCCATCCCGCCGTGGCGGAGGCCGCCGCGGTCGGCGTGCCCAGCGAGTTGGGCGAGGACGATGTGCTGGTGGTTGTCACCCTGCGGCCCGGTGCCACACTGGGTTTCGCGGAATTGCTCGACTTCTGCGCGGCCCGCATGCCGTACTTCTGCGTGCCGCGTTTCGTGGAGACCGTGAGCGAACTGCCGAAGAACGTGATCGGCCGGATACGCAAAGACTTATTGCGCGAACGGGGCGCCGGTCCGGGAGCGTGGGATCGTGAAAGTAGTGGGTATGTCGTTCGCCGTTAGGTTCCGTTAATGTCACGTAATAGTCGACGAGTTGCCTTAATGTCCCGTCAGCCCATTGTCGGCAGTCATTTCTGAGAGAGGCTGGAAGCGATGACCATGACCTATCAGGAACAGCAAATGCTGCAAGCCGCCACCGCACGCGGCGCCATCCTGGATCTGAATGCCCGGCACAATCGGGCCTACTCCGACGGCGATCGCGACCGCTGGATCTCCACCTTCCGCCATGCCGGTGCCAGCTATACCCGCGACGGTGAGGTGTTCAGCGACCTGCGTTCGGCCTTCGACGGTGGCGACGACCAACGACTTGTCACGGTCGATCACGAGATCCGCGTCGACGGGGTCACCGCGACTCAGCATTGCGTCGCCGTGCTTTACGCCGCGATGTATGGCGACACCACGCTGCGGGCCACCGGGACCTTCCGCGACACCTTGATCTATGAGCGGGGTGGCTGGTACTTCACTTCGCGTACCTTGCAGTGGGATTCGGTCCCGAGTCGCCACCCCCTCGTGATGTAAGCGGCACCGATACGTGGAGCAGGACTTCAGTCAGCGGCTGACCTACGGCACGTACGACGACGCGCTGCGGATGGTGGGCGCGCGGAGCGAGCCGCGCATCGCCGGAACCGCGGTCAGCGCCGCACGCATCCAATTGTTCGCGGCGATGGTGCGCGACGGCAACCGCTCGTATTGGGATCCCGAGTTCGCCCGGCGGCAGTGGGGAGGATTGCTCGCACCGCCCGCGCTGTTGATGGGCTGGCTGATCGCACCGCCGTGGCAGCCCGGCGGTCGGAGCACTGTCTCGTTGATCGCCCTGCGGGTGCCGCTGCCCGGTACCACATTCATCAACGCGGCCAACGAGGTTGAGTTTCCGCAGCCCATCGTTGAAGGCGACGTGTTGACCGCGGTCGACGAGCTGGTTTCGGTGTCACCAGAAAAGCGGACGCGGCTGGGCGTCGGCCATTTCGTGGAGACGCTGGAGACCTATCGTCGCCAGGACGGAACCGTGGTCGCCACCAACCGCAACACCTTGTTCCGCTTCACCCCCGGGGCGCCGTCGTGACCGGCGACGGCCTGGACTGGGCGACGATCACCGTCCCCGTCGACCTGCCGGAAGTGATCGACCACATCAGCTATCAGCGGGTGGTAGAGAACGCCGGAGCGACGTGGGACTATTTCCCCGGGCATTTCGATCCGAATTATGCTCAGGCGCAGGGTAATCCGACAATCTACGTCAACACCATGCACCTGGCGGGGTTCGCCGATCGCGTGGCGACCGACTGGGCGGGTCCGCGCTCCCGCGTGGTGCGCCGGTCCATGCGGCTGGTCGGGTCGGTGTATGCGGGCGACACGATGATTGGTCGGGGGCGGGCCGTGGCGAAGCGCCGGGACACCTCGGAGGACCCGCCGCGTTGCCTGGTCGACATCGAGATCCAGGTGACCAATCAGCACGGCGCGCTGTGCTGCCCGGTCGAGCTGACGCTGCAGGTACCAGAGTGCTCGGGCGATGGATGACGTAGGCGAACGGCACTTAACCGTCTGCCGGCGGTTCGGCGAGGCAGTTGCCTCGGCGAACGGCAAATGGGACCGTCCATCCCCGTGCGATGCGTGGGACGCCCGCGGGGTGCTCGACCACGTGATCGGTTTTCACGACGTACTTCTGTTGCGTCCCTTGGGGTTGAAACCCGCGCGGCCAAGTGGCGACCCGCAGGCGCGATGGCAAGTGACCTATGACGCGCTGGCGACGGCGTTTGATTCGGGTCGATTGACACATCTCGACGAATACCGGCTGGTGGCTAATCTGACCCGTGACGTGTTGGTGCACACCTGGGACCTTGCCCGCGCGGTGGGCGCCGACGATCGGCTGGATCTCGAGTGGTGTGAGCTGTTTTACGCCGGCCTGCCGGAGGATCCGCGGGTGTTGGTGGCCACCGGAATGTTCGGTGCGCCGATCTTGGTCGGCGACGAGACGGATGCGCAGGCAAGGCTTTTGGCGCGGCTTGGCCGCGACCCGCGGTGGCGGGCGGCGATTTCATAGGGGCGCCTGCGCACACCACATTGGGGTCGGGAATCGGGCGGGCCGCATTTGTCGTACCCGGCTGCGATGATTGCGTCATGTCTCCGACCGCGACTGCAGCCAGCGTCGAAGCGTCCCCGAAGGAACGTCTCGAGGTGCTCTTCGAGGAGTTGGCGGAGTTGAGCGGTCAGCGCAATGCGATTGATGGGCGCATCGTGGAGATCGTGGCCGAGATCGAGCGCGACGAGTTGTGCGGGATGACCGGGGCGCGGTCGGTGTCGGCGTTGGTGGCCTGGAAGACGGGCTGCTCGCCGGCGCACGCGCACACGATCACCACCATCGCGAGCCGGCTACAGGAGTTCCCGCGCTGCGCTCAAGGCCTGCGGGAGGGCCGGCTGTCGGTCGATCAGGTCGGGGTGATCGCCGCGCGCGCCGGCGCGGGATCTGATGCCCATTACGAGCAGCTGGCCAACGTGGCCACGGTGACTCAGCTGCGCACCGCGATCAAGCTCGAACCCCGACCCGACCCCCCACCCGGGCCCGAGCCCCAGGGTTCGTTCACCGCGACCGCCACCGAGGCGGGCAGCTGTTATCGGATCACCCTGAGCCAGCTAGATGCCGCGAAGTTCGACGCCGCGGTGGCCTCGCACCGCGAGGCGCTGATCGCCGAATGGCAACGCGACCACGGCGCGGGGACCTTGGATCAGCGGCCCCCGATGCCTAACACCGTGGAGGCGTTTATGCGCCTGGTGGAAGCCGGCTGGGATGTTGAGGCGGCCCGGCGCCCGCACGGGCAGCACACCACCGTGGTGGTGCACCTCGATGTCGACAAGCCCGCCGCGGCACTGCATCTGGGTCCGCTACTCACCGACGCCGAACGCCGCTACCTGACCTGTGACGCCACGGGCGAAATCTGGTTCGAACGTCACGGCGAGCCCATCGGTGCCGGGCGGGCGACCCGGCTGATCAACCGGCGGCTGCGCCGCGCGCTGGAGCATCGCGACCGCAGCTGCGTGGTTCCCGGTTGTGGTGTGACCCGTGGGCTGCACGCCCATCACATCCGGCATTGGGAAGACGGTGGGCCCACCGAGTTGGCCAACCTGGTGCTGCTGTGCCCGTACCATCACCGGCTGCACCATCGCGGGAGCCTCGAGATCACCGGACCCGCACACGCACTGGTCGTCCGCGACGACGCCGGGCGCGTGCTAAGCCCGGGATCGCTGGCCCGCCCACCCACCACACCCCCACCCACCGTCGCGCCCTGTCCGGGACCAACCGGCGAGCGCGCCCAGTGGTGGTGGTACACCCCCTTCCAACCCCAACCACCACCAACCAACTAACTTGATGCGGCACCGGCCACGACGGCAAGGCATCGAAGTCGAAACACGTTGCGGCACACACTGATTACCGCGTCGTTGACGGCGGTCCCGACAACCGCAAACCCTAGAGCGGCGGCAGCTGCCCCTTGCAGATCAGCGTCTGCAGCTCGACGTACTCGTGCAAGCCCTCGGGCCCGAACTCGCGCCCGATGCCGGACTGCTTGAAGCCGCCGAAGGGTGCACCGATGTCCAAGGTGTACATGTTGATGCCGTAGGTGCCGGTGCGGACAGCGGCCGCGACCTCGAGGCCGTGTTCGATGTCGGCGGTCCACACCGAACCGGCCAAGCCGTAATCGGTTTCGTTGGCGATGCGGATCGCGTCGTCCTCGTCGCGGTAACGCAGCACGGTCAGCACCGGACCGAAAATCTCTTCCCGGGCGATGCGCATGTCGTTGGTGGCGTCGGCGAACAACGTCGGCTGCACATACCAGCCGCGCTCGGACGGGCTCTGTTCGCCACCGAGCACGACGCGAGCGCCTTCGCTGCGGCCCGACTTGATGTAGTCCTGGACGCGGCGCTGTTGTCGTTGGGCCACAAGCGGTCCGATGTCCGTCGACTCGTCGGTCGGGTCACCGACATTCAGCGCCGACATCATGCCGGCCAGCGCGTCGACGACCTCGTCATGTTTACGGTCGCTGACCAGGATCCGAGTCTGCGCCACGCAGGCCTGACCGTTGTTCATCAGTCCCGCGGACTTCAGGCCGGCCACCGTCTTGCCGATGTCGGCGTCGTCGAGAATGATGGCCGCGGACTTGCCGCCCAGCTCCAAGCTCACCCGCTTCAGCTGCTCGCCGCACAGCGCGGCGATCCGGCGCCCGACGGCACTGGAACCGGTGAACGCGATCTTGTCCACCCCGGGATGACGCACCAGCGCCTCACCGATCTCCGGGCCGCCGGGCAGCACCGACACAACACCGTCGGGCAACCCGATCTGCTCGATCATCTCGGCCAACCACAAGGCGTCCAACGGGGTTTCGGGCGCCGGCTTGATGATGACGGTGCAACCCGCGATCAGCGCCGGGATCAGCTTGGGCATGATCAGGAACTGCGGCACGTTCCACGGCACGATCGCCCCGACCACCCCGACCGGAGCCCTGCGCAGGTGTACTTCGCCGAGCACGCCCTGGCGGCGTTCCTCCCACGGGAACTCGCGGGCGGCGGCCAGCGCAAGGTGCATCAGCGCCGCCGCGGCCGCCCCCTGGCCCATTCGGCTGAAGCTGCGCGGCGACCCCATCTCGTCGGTGATGAGGTCGGCCATCTCGTCGGCGTGGCCGGCGTAGATTCCGGCGAGCTGTTCGACCTTGGCCATCCGCTCGGCATGGCTCATCCGCGGCCACGGACCGTGATCGAACGCCTGGCGGGCGGCCGCGACGGCGGCGTCGACGTCCTCGGGGCCGGCGACCTGGACATGCCCGACCGGCTCCTCGGAGTGTGGCGAGATCACCGCGAGCTGCTGGGGATTGACGGGCTTGCGCCATTGGCCCCCTATGAACACCTCGTTATAGGAGCGATGGTCGGAAGTCTTTGTCATCGGGGCACTTCCTCAGGGGATCGGTCCGCGACCGCAATTTCGCTATTCACGCTAACATAGCGAAAAAAGCAGCGAGGCCCGATATGACCAGCGATTGGCGCAGTTACCCGTTTCAGTTGGTGCCCGGCGACGACCAGTTGGAGTTTCCCGCCGCCGAAGGCGAACATGCCGACCAGGAGTCGGACACCTGGTTCATCGCCGGCCAGCTCGACGCCGCCGAGACCGATCGATCGTTTGCCTTCCTGACCATCTTCAACAAGAACCGGCCCGGGGGGACGGTGGTCGCCGACTTCTACACGATGGCGCTGTTCGACCTCGACACCGGCGACTACGGCACCTTCACCGATTACGACATGCCGCCGGCCAACATGGAGCCGGGCGCCCAGCCGAAGATGACGATGGCGTCGGGCCATCTCGACATCACCTATCACAGCAGCGCGGGAACCGCGTCGTGGACGACCGGCCGCAGCGGCGACGGCGAACTGCTGCCCTACACCTACCGGGTCAGCCTGGTCGGAACGGATCAGTGCGGTCGCCCCATGCGACTCGATCTGGCCGTAACACCCACGCGCGCACCGACACCGGTGGGTGCATCGACGTACAACGGAAAGATCGTCTGCTTCGGTCAAAGCGACACCTATTCCTATTTCCAGACCGGAATGGCGATGACCGGCACCTTGCGGTGGGGGGACACGGTCCAGCAGGTATCCGGCGCCAGCGGGCACGTCGATCGGCAGTGGTTTCCCAAGTACGCCGGCGGAGGCGGATCCGGGGGAGACCCGCGGGCCAGGTCCCACGAATGGCGCACGATCAACTTCGACAACGGCGTCGACCTGAGCATCTGGCGCCAGTTCGACCGCGTCAACGCCAATGCGCTGCAGCCGTTTACCGGCATCACCACAAGTCACCCCGACCCCGCGATCGCACCGCAATGCGCCGAAGACATCGAGGTCACGGTCAGCAGCTATGTGCGGTGGCCGGAGGCCGTGCGGCCCCTGGTGCGACCGCTCGCGCCGGCGCGGTACATGCCCGACCGGCACCGGATCACCTGTCCCACACTGAAACTGGACCTCGTGGGGGAGCCGCTGGTGCCCGCCCCCGCGCACGGGCTGCCGATCGAGTACATGGAGGGCCCCTACCGTTACCGCGGAACCATGTGGGGAGAACCGGTGACGGGCTTCGCTTTCAACGAGCGCTCCCTCGCGCTCTACCGGGACTGGGAACTCGTCGAGGTGCTGTCCACCACCGTCGCGAACCTGGCGCCGCCGGAACCCGGACTGCAGGCGATGGTGGATCAGGTGGTGCCGTTGGTGGCCGCCGGGCGGCGCAAGGACGCCGTCGAGCTGCTGTTCAGCTCGGCGCCCGTCGAAAACGGTGCGCTGGCAAAGCTTCTCGATGATCTGATCGCGGTGCTGTCAGCCGACGGCGGCTGAGTGCGAGAGCGCCTGGGCCCACGTGATGTGGCGATGCTGCAAGCCCGGCTCGTTGCGGCCGAACACCAGGTGATCGCGCACGCCGGACTCCAGATTGGCTTGCAGCCCCTCGACCAGCCGGTAGTCCTCGTCGCGCACGGTGGCGTGCGCGTACTCGAAGACGGCCTGCGCGCCGGCGGCCACCGCTTCGTCGGACAGGTCCTGCGGAGTTGCGTTCTGGTGGACGGTGATTGACCTGCCCGGCCGGTCGCCGGGGTAGACACGGAACAGCTCGCCGTTGGCGATGGTCACCGACAGCACGATGTTGGGGAACAGCGCATAGATCACCACCATGTTGTGGAACGGATTCCACTGATCCTCGGGCACGTTGTCGAGCTCGAGGATCGTGTTGAGCGGGAAGATCAGCCGGTGGTGCGGCCCGTAGGAGTCGAACACCGTGCAGTTGCTGCGCGCGATGGTGGCAAAGGTCTGCTGATGGACGGTGGCGAAGTGGTAGTTCTCGGCAAAGGTGTCGATCGCCAGTTTCCAGTTGATCGGGGAGTCCAGCACCTTCTCGCCCAGCGGTGACCACCGCCCGATGCCCCACGAGTCCAACTCCTCGGCGAGCGGGCCCAGGTGTGTGGCCACATCCAATGTCGCCCCGGGATCCAGTGCCACCCAAAGGAATCCAGCGAACTCCGTGGCTGGGAGTTCGGTCAGGCCATCGGACTTGATGGTCACTTCCGGGAACCCCTCGCGTCCCGGAAGTGCCACCAAGCGCCCGGTGTTGTCGTACGTCCAGGCGTGGTACGGGCAGGTGAACCGCTTGGCGGTGCCGCATCCGGTCACCACCTGCGACTGGCGGTGCAGGCACACGTTGTCGAACGCCCGGACCGATCCATCGGACGTTCTGGTCAGCAGGATGGACCGCCCCATCACCGTCTTGGTGCAATACGCGCCGGGAGCGGGAAGTTCCGAGACGTAGCCGACCAGTTGAGGACTGGCGAGCAGCATGGCCCGGTCCAGGTCGTGTCGCTCGATGCCCGTGTAGTCCCGCGCGTCGACGGTGTGCTGCTCGGGAGCGAGGTCGGTCGTCTTGTCCCGCGCCAACTTCAACGCGCGCCGGGTCAGGTCGATCAGCTGACCGTGTTCCATCCGCCCAGTACAGACCTTGTCACAGTTGTAAGGTCAAGGGGTGGCTGAGCAGTTGCTGATCGGCGACGTCACGGCCTTGACCGGCATCGCTTCCGGCCGTATTCGCCATTACGAGAAAATCGGTCTGCTGCGCGCGCAACATCTGTCCAACGGGTACCGCGTCTTCGGCGTCGAGCAGGTTCTCGACTTGTTGCGCATCGACCTGATGCGAAGCCTCGGCGTCGGTATCAACGACATTCAGCGGCTGATGCAGGGTGGACACAGCACGCTGGCCGGCCTGCTCGACCAGCACCGCACGCTGCTGATCCAGGAACGTGATCGGCTCGACCAACTGATTCGGGCCATCGACCAATCCTGCGCCGCCACCGAATGTTCCGGCACGGACCTCAACGAACACATCCTGCACCGGTTGGCCACGACGCACCGCGACAGCATCGGCGTGATCGGCCGGCTGAGCGCCCCGCTGTCGGCGCCGGTCGCCGCCATGTACGCGGGCCTGTTCGAGGAGTGGGAGTTACCGGTTCCCGCCTTGTTCGGGCAAATGGTGCTGCCGAGCGCGGCGAGCACCTTGTTGTCGCGGCTGGCCGAGACGCCGGGCCATGAGGTGCTGTTCGCCCGGTTGCGCAGCCTGGCGGCGGACGTGATCGCGCTCGGCGAAGACGATTCGGCGGCGGCCGAGCTTGCGCGCCGTTGGATCGACCAGCAGCTGGCCGACCCGCTGCCCGATGACGTCGTCGCTGTGCTGCGGGAAGTGCGACCGCTGCTGGAGCACGACCCGGTGATCGTGCAGGGCTTTCGCGCCTGGGCGGCCTCGATCAGCCCGGCGGCCGCGCACTTCCTCGAGGAGATCGCCCAGCAGGCCGCTCGTCGCGGATTGGAGGCCGTGAGCGTCATCGTGCTCCCCGAGCACGTTCAAACGAACGAGGCGGCGTTGTGATACAGATGTGACCCGTGTGATCAACGTGTCATATGGTGCTCCTGTCGTACCCTGTGGTTTGTGTCCTCCGTTTCGCGACGCGACCTGCTCAAACTCGCGGCCGCCGCCCCGGCCCTGCTGGGCCTCGGCGCCGCGGGAGCGTCCCTGGGCGCCGCACCGGCGTCGGGCTCGCTCGGCACCCTGCTGGATTACGCGGCCGGGGTCATTCCGGCCAGCCAGATCAGGGCCGCGGGGGCGGTGGGGTCGATCCGGTACGTCTCGGATCGTCGCCCCGGCGGCAACTGGATGCTCGGCAAGCCGATCCAGGTCGCAGAAGCGCGCGACCTCAATAGCAACGGGCTCAAGATCGTGTCGTGCTATCAGTACGGCAAGGGCAGCACCGCGGACTGGCTGGGCGGCGCCAACGCCGGCCTGCAGCACGCGCAGCGCGGGATGCAGCTGCACGCCGCGGCCGGCGGGCCCGCCAGCGCACCCATTTACGCCTCGATCGACGACGACCCCTCCTACGAGCAGTACAAGAGCCAGGTGGCGCCGTATCTGCGGTCGTGGGAGTCGGTGATCGGTCATCAGCGCACAGGCGTGTACGCCAATTCGAAAACCATCGACTGGGCGCTGCACGATGGATTGGGCTCTTACTTCTGGCAGCACAACTGGGGCTCGCCCAAGGGATACGCCCACCCGGCGGCCAATCTGCACCAGGTTGAAATCGACAAACGCAGCGTCGGCGGGGTCGGCGTGGACATCAACGAGATCCTCAAGCCCGAATTCGGGCAGTGGGCCTAGGCCCCGCTCCCGTCGTCTAGACCGGCCGGGGCGCCGGACTCTTAAAATTTCCAGCAAACACTCGTTCGCTCATTTTCCGGAGGGGTGCGAGCGGGCATTCGTCGCCCGTCGCCGCCGAAGGCCCCATGACGGCGCTCCGCGACCCAAAAATTTTATATAACGATTCGATAACAAGACTGCCTTGATCTGCGCAGTTATAGCTACTCGACCGTAACCACCTGCATGCAGCGGGTTTGTTAACCGGGTCCGTGCCGCCGCTGAAACCGCGTGTTACCCAGGACACGGTTACCCATGCGTAGAACTCACCAGTAACCGATCAGCACGCGAAACAAGCGCCGATCCTTATGACACTCTTAGTACAGCCGATGGAGTCCGTCGCGCCGCTTCGCACCACTGAGGCGGTCCGCCGACAACGCACCGGCCGGCCGTTTTTCCGGCTGTGATTCGACGCCGAACCACGCCGCATCGACAGAGCCCCGCCAGGCGGTGGTGACCGCCAGACGACGAGACCTAAAGACGCATACAGGGGAGACAGACAAGGTGACGATCCACGAGCACGACCGGGTGTCCGCCGACCGCGACGGCCAGGGCAAGGTCCCACAAGCCGGGGACACCCACGCCCTTGTCGACCGCCTGACGGCCGGCGAGCCCTACGCCGTGGCTTTCGGTGGCCAGGGCAGCGCTTGGCTGGAGACGCTCGAAGAGTTGGTGTCGGCGGCCGGCATCGAGTCCGACCTGGCAACGCTGGTCGGTGAGGTGAGCCTGCTCCTCGAGCCGGTGGCCAAAGAGCTCGTCGTGGTCCGTCCGATCGGTTTCGAGCCGCTGACCTGGGTGCGGGCGCTGGCGGCCGAAGACCCCGTCCCCTCGGACAAGCACCTGACGTCCGCCGCGGTGTCGATACCCGGCGTGCTGCTCACCCAGATCGCGGCCGTGCGTGCGCTGGCGCGGCAGGGCATGGACCTCAAGGCGACGCCTCCGGTGGCCGTGGCCGGACATTCCCAGGGAGTTCTCGCCGTCGAGGCGCTGAAGGCTGGGGGTGCCCGCGACGTGGAGCTGCTGGCGTTGGCCCAGCTGATCGGCGCGGCCGGGACGCTGGTGGCCCGTCGGCGCGGAATCTCGGTCCTCGGCGATCGCCCCCCCATGGTGTCGGTCACCAACGCCGATCCCGACCGCATCGGCCGGCTGCTCGACGAGTTCGCGCAGGACGTGCGCACCGTCCTGCCGCCCGTCTTGTCCATCCGCAACGGCCGCCGTTCGGTCGTCATCACCGGCACCCCGGAACAGCTGTCCCGCTTCGAGCTGTACTGCCAGCAGATCTCGGAGAAGGAAGAGGCCGACCGAAAGAACAAGCTGCGCGGCGGCGACGTCTTTTCGCCGGTCTTCGATCCGGTGCAGGTCGAGGTGGGCTTCCACACGCCCCGGCTGGCCGACGGCATCGACATCGTCGGCGGCTGGGCCGAGAAGGTCGGCCTGGACGTCGAGCTGGCCCGGCAACTCACCGAGTCGATCCTGGTGCGTCCGGTCGACTGGGTCGAGGAGATCACCCGGGTCAACGACGCCGGCGCTCGCTGGATCCTCGACCTGGGGCCCGGCGACATCCTGACCCGCCTGACCGCGCCCGTGATTCGCGGCCTCGGGGTGGGCATCGTGCCGGCCGCGACCCGCGGCGGTCAGCGCAACCTGTTCACCGTCGGCGCCGTCCCCGAGGTGGCGCGGGCCTGGTCAAGCTACGCCCCGACGCTGGTCCGCCTGCCCGACGGCCGGGTCAAGCTCTCGACGAAATTCACTCGGCTGACCGGCCGCTCGCCGATCCTGCTGGCCGGCATGACCCCGACGACCGTGGACGCCAAGATCGTGGCCGCCGCGGCCAACGCCGGGCACTGGGCCGAGCTGGCCGGCGGCGGGCAGGTCACCGAGGAGATCTTCGCCGACCGCGTCGCGGAGCTCGCTGAGCTCCTGGAGCCGGGCCGCACCTACCAGTTCAACGCGCTGTTCCTGGACCCGTACCTGTGGAAGCTGCAGGTCGGCGGCAAGCGGCTGGTGCAAAAGGCGCGGCAGTCCGGGGCGGCCATCGACGGCCTGGTGATCAGCGCCGGCATCCCGGATCTGGAGGAGGCCGTCGAGCTGATCGAGGAGCTCGGCGAAGTCGGCATCAGTCACGTCGTCTTCAAGCCCGGCACCGTCGAGCAGATCCGCTCGGTGATCCGCATCGCCACCGAGGTGTCCACCAAGCCGGTGATCGCCCACATCGAGGGCGGCCGCGCCGGTGGCCACCACTCCTGGGAAGACCTCGACGACCTGCTGCTGGCGACCTACTCGGAACTGCGGTCGCGCTCCAACATCACCGTCTGCGTCGGCGGCGGCATCGGCACGCCCGAACGGGCGGCTGAATACCTGTCCGGCCGCTGGGCGCAGGCATACGGCTTCCCCCTGATGCCCATCGACGGCATCCTGGTCGGCACCGCGGCGATGGCCGCCAAGGAGGCGACCACGTCGCCGTCGGTGAAGCGGATGCTGGTCGAAACCCAGGGCACCGACCAGTGGATCGGCGCCGGAAAAGCCTCGGGCGGAATGGCATCGAGCCGCAGCCAGCTCGGCGCGGACATCCATGAGATCGACAACAGCGCCTCGCGGTGCGGCCGGCTGCTCGACGAGGTCGCCGGTGACGCGGACGCCGTCGCACAGCGTCGCGACGAGATCATCGCGGCGATGGCCAACACCGCCAAGCCGTACTTCGGCGATGTCGGTGACATGACCTACCTGCGGTGGCTGCAGCGCTATGTCGAGCTGGCCATCGGCGACGGCGACTCCACCGCCGACACCGCTTCACCGGGCAGCCCCTGGCTGGCCGACACCTGGCGCGACCGTTTCCAGCAGATGCTGCAGCGGGCCGAAGCCCGGTTGCACGCACAGGATTTCGGTCCCATCGAGACGCTGTTCAACGACGAAGCGCTGCTGGAGAACCCCGAGGCGGCGATCGATCTGCTGCTCGACCGTTACCCCGACGCCGAGTCGGTGCAGCTGCACCCGGCCGACGTCCCGTTCTTCGTCACGCTGTGCAAGACGCCGGGCAAGCCGGTCAACTTCGTGCCGGTGATCGACAAGGACGTGCGCCGCTGGTGGCGCAGCGACTCGCTGTGGCAGGCGCACGACGCCCGCTACGACGCCGATCAGGTGTGCATCATCCCGGGCACCGCGGCCGTCGCGGGCATCACCCGGATGGACGAGCCCGTCGGTGAACTGCTGGACCGCTTCGAGCAGGCGGCCGTCGACGAGGCGCTCGCCGCCGGCCTCGAGCCGGTGGTCGTCACGTCGCGCCGTACCGGCCGCGCCGATGTGACCGGACCGCTGGCCGTGGTGCTGGACGCCCCGGACGTGCAGTGGGCGGGTCGCACCGCGATCAACCCGGTCCATCGGATCGCCGACCCGGTCGAGTGGCTGGTGCATGACGGGCCCGAGAGTCGCCGTGCCACCCATTCGTCCACCGGAGCCCGCCTGCAGGTCGAAGGCGACCGCGTCGTCCTCAGCGTGCCGGTGTCGGGCACCTGGATCGACATTCCATTCACGTTGCCGCCCAACACCGTTGACGGTGCTACCCCCGTGGTCTCCACCGAGGACGCCGCCACGGCCATGCGCGCGGTGCTGGCCATCGCGGCCGGCGTCGACGGGCCGGACTTCTTGCCCCCGGTCACCGACGGCACGGCCACGGCCACGGCCACGGTGGACTGGGACCCCGAGCGGGTCGCCGATCACACCGGTGTGACGGCCACCTTCGGAGAACCGTTGGCGCCCAGCCTCACCACCGTGCCCGACGCGCTCGTCGGGCCGTGCTGGCCGGCCGTCTTCTCGGCGATCGGCTCGGCCGTCACCGACGCCGGCGTCCCGGTGGTCGAGGGCCTGCTGAGCCTGGTGCATCTGGATCACGCCGCCCACATGGTCGGCGCGCTGCCGAAGGTCCAGTCGCAATTGACAATCGCTGCAACGGCTTCGGCGGCCATCGACACGGACATGGGGCGCGTCGTTCCCGTCTCGGTGACCATCACCGATACCGAAGGTCAGGTGATCGCCTCCCTCGCCGAGCGGTTTGCCATCCTGGGTCGCACCGGTGGCGCCGAACTGACCGAGCCGACGCGCGCGGGTGGTGCCGTCTCGCAGAACGCGACCGACACCCCGCGTCGGCGCCGCCGCGACGTCACCATCACCGCCCCGGTCGACATGCGTCCGTTCGCCGTCGTCTCCGGTGACCACAACCCCATCCACACCGACCGGGCCGCCGCGCTGCTGGCCGGCCTGGAATCGCCCATCGTGCACGGCATGTGGCTGTCGGCCGCCGCCCAGCACGCGGTGACCGCCACCGATGGTCAGGCCCGCCCGCCGGCGCGGCTGATCGGCTGGACCGCCCGCTTCCTGGGCATGGTGCGGCCCGGTGACGAGGTCGCGTTCCGCGTCGACCGTGTCGGAATCGACCAGGGCGCAGAGGTTTTGGAGGTCACCGCCAAGGTCGGATCCGACCTGGTGATGTCGGCGACGGCACGCCTGGCGGCCCCGCACACCGTCTATGCGTTCCCCGGTCAGGGAATTCAGCACAAGGGCATGGGCATGGATGTGCGCGCCCGGTCCAAGGCCGCCCGCAAGGTGTGGGACAAGGCCGACAAGTTCACCCGCGACACCCTGGGCTTCTCGGTCCTGCACGTGGTGCGCGACAACCCGACCAGCATCATCGCCAGCGGTGTGCACTACAACCACCCCGAGGGCGTGCTGTACCTGACGCAGTTCACCCAGGTCGCGATGGCCACGGTGGCGGCCGCGCAGGTCGCCGAGATGCGCGAGCAAGGTGCCTTCGTGGAGGGTGCGATCGCCTGCGGCCACTCCGTCGGCGAGTACACCGCGCTGGCCTGTGTCACCGGCATCTACGAGCTGGAAGCCTTGCTGGAGACGGTGTTTCACCGCGGCTCGAAGATGCACGACATCGTGCCGCGCGATGAGCTGGGCCGGTCCAACTACCGGCTGGCGGCGATTCGGCCGTCGCAGATCGACCTGCCCGACGACGAGGTCCCCGGGTTTGTCGCGGGGATCGCAGAGAGCACCGGCGAGTTCCTGGAGATCGTCAACTTCAACCTGCGCGGTTCCCAGTACGCGATCGCCGGCACGGTGCGCGGCCTGGAAGCGCTCGAGGAAGAGGTGGAGCGGCGTCGCGAAATCACCGGCGGCAAGCGCTCGTTCATCTTGGTGCCCGGTATCGACGTGCCCTTCCACTCGCGCGTGCTGCGGGTCGGTGTGGCGGAGTTCCGGCGGTCGCTGGACCGAGTGATGCCGCGCGACAAGGATCCCGACGTCATCATCGGCCGCTACATCCCCAACCTGGTGCCCCGTCCGTTCACCCTGGACCGCGACTTCATTCAGGAGATCCGCGACCTGGTGCCCGCCGAGCCGCTGGATGCGATCCTCGCCGACTACGACACCTGGCTTGCCGAACGGCGCATCGAGATGGCACGCATCGTCCTGATCGAGCTGCTGGCATGGCAGTTCGCCAGCCCGGTGCGCTGGATCGAAACCCAGGACCTGCTGTTCACCGAGGAGGCCGCCGGCGGCCTCGGCGTGGAGCGGTTCGTCGAGATCGGTGTGAAGTCCGCACCGACCGTCGCGGGCCTGGCCACCAACACCCTCAAGCTGCCCGAATATGCCCACAGCACAGTCGAAGTGCTCAACGCCGAGCGCGACGCGGCGGTGTTGTTCGCCACCGACACCGACCCCGAGCCGGAGCCCGAAGACGAGCCGGCGGCGCCCGCCGAGAGCGCGTCGGCGCCGGAGGCGTCCGCGGCGGCCCCGGCGGTCCCCGCCGCGCCGACGGCGCCGTCGGGTGCGGCACGACCGGACGACCTCGTGTTCGACGCCGCCGACGCCACGCTGGCGCTGATCGCGCTGTCGGCCAAGATGCGCATCGATCAGATCGAGGAGCTGGACTCCATCGAATCCATCACCGACGGCGCGTCGTCGCGACGCAACCAGCTGCTGGTGGACCTGGGCTCGGAGCTGAACCTGGGCGCCATCGACGGCGCCGCCGAAGCCGACCTGGCCGGGCTGCGCGCGCAGGTAACCAAGCTGGCACGCACCTACAAGCCTTACGGCCCAGTGCTTTCCGACGCCATTAACGATCAGCTCCGCACGGTGTTGGGGCCCTCCGGCAAGCGGCCGGCCGCCATCGCCGAGCGGGTCAAGAAGACCTGGGAGCTCGGCGAGGGCTGGGCCAAGCACGTCACGGTGGAGGTCGCGCTGGGAACCCGTGAGGGCACCAGTGTGCGGGGTGGCGCCATGGGCCACCTGCACGAGGGCGCGCTGGCCGACGCCGCCTCCGTCGACAAAGCGATTGACGCCGCGGTGGCTTCCGTGGCGGCGCGTCGTGGGATCGCGGTGGCGCTGCCGTCTTCGGGCGGTGGCGGCGGCGGTGCGACCATCGACGCCGCCGCGCTGGGCGAATTCACCGAGCAGATCACCGGCCGCGACGGCGTGCTGGCCTCGGCGGCGCGCCTGGTGCTCAACCAGCTGGGCCTCGACGACCCGGTCAGCGCCTCGCCGGCGGCCACCGACGCCGAGCTCATCGACCTGGTGACCGCCGAACTCGGCGCCGACTGGCCGCGGCTGGTGGCACCGGTGTTCGAGCCGAAGAAGGCCGTGCTGTTCGACGACCGGTGGGCCAGCGCGCGCGAAGACCTGGTCAAGCTGTGGCTGGCCGACGAGGGCGACATCGATGCCCGGTGGGTGGAGCTGTCCGAAAGGTTCGAGGGCGCAGGCCATGTGGTGGCCACCCAGGCCACCTGGTGGCAGGGCAAGGCCCTGTCCGCGGGCCGCCAGATCCACGCGTCGTTGTACGGCCGCATCGCGGCCGGCGCCGAGAACCCGGACCCGGGCCCGTACAGCAGCGAGGTCGCCGTCGTGACGGGCGCCTCCAAGGGCTCGATCGCCGCGTCGGTCGTCGGGCGGCTGCTCGACGGCGGGGCCACCGTCATCGCCACGACGTCCAAGCTCGACGACGAGCGGCTGGCGTTCTACCGCGGGCTCTACCGCGACCACGCCCGGTACGGTGCGGCGCTGTGGGTGGTGGCCGCCAACATGGCGTCCTACTCCGACATCGATGCGCTGGTCGAATGGGTGGGCACCGAGCAGACCGAAAGCCTTGGGCCGCAATCGATTCACATCAAGGATGCGCAGACCCCGACGCTGCTGTTCCCGTTTGCCGCACCGCGGGTCGCCGGTGACCTCTCCGAGGCCGGCTCGCGCTCCGAGATGGAGATGAAGGTGCTGCTGTGGGCGGTCCAGCGGCTCATCGGTGGCCTGTCGAAGATCGGCGCCGAGCGCGACATCGCGTCCCGGCTGCACGTGGTGCTGCCGGGTTCACCGAACCGCGGAATGTTCGGCGGTGACGGCGCCTACGGTGAGGCCAAGTCGGCGCTGGACGCCTTGGTGAGCCGCTGGCACGCCGAGTCGTCCTGGGCGGCCCGGGTCAGCCTGGCGCACGCGCTGATCGGTTGGACCCGCGGCACCGGACTGATGGGCCACAACGACGCCATCGTCGACGCGGTCGAGGAGGCCGGCGTCACCACCTACTCCACCGACGAGATGGCGGCAATGCTGCTGGCGCTCTGCGACGTCGAGTCCAAGGTGGCCGCGGCGGGCGCGCCGATCAAGGCTGACCTGACCGGCGGGCTGGGCGAGGCCAACCTCGACATGGCCGAGCTTGCCGCCAAGGCCCGCGAGCAGGCCACGTCAACGTCGGACGAGTCTGCCGACGAGGCCGCCGCCGAGGGCACCATTGCCGCGCTGCCGGCCCCGCCGCGCGGCTTCACCCCGGCGCCACCCCCGGAATGGGCGGACCTCGACGTGGACCCGGCCGATCTGGTGGTCATCGTCGGCGGCGCGGAGCTCGGGCCGTACGGCTCGTCGCGGACCCGCTTCGAGATGGAGGTGGACAACGAACTGTCGGCGGCCGGCGTGTTGGAGCTGGCCTGGACCACCGGCTTGATCCGCTGGGAGGATGACCCCCAACCCGGTTGGTACGACACGCAATCCGGTGACCTGGTCGACGAGTCCGAGTTGGTCGAGCGCTATCACGACACCGTCGTGGAGCGTTGCGGCATCCGTGAATTCGTCGACGACGGCGCGATCGACCCCGATCACGCGTCGCCGCTGCTGGTGTCGGTGTTCCTGGACAAGGACTTCGCGTTCGTGGTGTCCTCGGAGGCCGACGCTCGCGCCTTCGTCGAGTTCGATCCGGAACACACGATCATCCGGCCGGTGCCCGACTCCAGCGACTGGCAGGTGATCCGCAAGGCCGGCACCGAGATTCGGGTGCCGCGCAAGACCAAGCTGTCGCGGACCGTCGGCGCGCAGATTCCCACCGGGTTCGATCCGACCGTGTTCGGCATCAGCCAGGACATGGCCAGCTCGACCGACCGGGTCGCGCTGTGGAACATCGTCGCGACCGTCGACGCCTTCCTGTCGTCGGGATTCACCCCCGCCGAGTTGATGCGCTGGGTGCACCCGGGCCTGGTGGCCAGCACGCAGGGCACCGGCATGGGCGGCATGACGTCGATGCAGACGATGTATCACGGCAACCTGCTCGGCCGGAACAAGCCGAACGACATCCTGCAAGAAGTCCTGCCGAATGTCGTTGCCGCGCACGTCATCCAGAGCTATGTCGGCAGCTACGGCGCGATGATCCACCCGGTGGGCGCCTGCGCCACCGCGGCGGTGTCGGTCGAGGAGGGCGTCGACAAGATCCGCCTCGGCAAGGCCGAGCTGGTGGTCGCCGGCGGATTCGACGACCTGACGCTAGAAGCCATCATCGGATTCGGTGACATGGCGGCCACCGCCGACACCTCGATGATGCGCGGCCGTGGCATCCACGACTCGAAGTTCTCCCGGCCCAACGATCGTCGCCGGCTGGGATTCCTCGAGGCGCAGGGCGGCGGCACCATCCTGCTGGCGCGCGGCGACCTGGCGCTCAAGATGGGCCTGCCGGTGCTGGCCGTGGTGGCCTACGCGCAGTCGTTCGCCGACGGCGTGCACACGTCGATCCCGGCGCCGGGGCTGGGCGCGCTGGGCGCCGGTCGCGGCGGCAAGGATTCGGCGCTGGCTCGGTCGCTGGACAAGCTCGGGGTGGGCGCCGACGACATCGCGGTGATCTCCAAGCACGACACGTCGACGTTGGCCAACGATCCCAACGAGACCGAACTGCACGAGCGGCTCGCCGACTCGCTCGGCCGCTCCGAGGGCGCTCCGCTGTTCGTGGTGTCGCAGAAGAGCCTCACCGGGCACGCCAAGGGCGGCGCGGCGGTCTTCCAGATGATGGGCCTGTGCCAGATGCTGCGCGACGGGGTGATCCCACCGAACCGCAGCCTGGATTGCGTCGACGACGAGCTGGCCGGCTCGGCCCACTTCGTCTGGGTGCGCGAGACGCTGCGGCTCGGGGAGAAGTTCCCGCTCAAGGCCGGGTTGGTGACAAGCCTTGGCTTCGGCCATGTTTCGGGGCTGGTGGCGCTGGTGCACCCGCAGGCGTTCGTCGCCGCGCTCGACCCGCAGCAGCGCGCGGATTACCAGCGGCGCGCGGAGGCGCGTCTGCTGGCCGGTCAGCGGCGGCTGGCGTCGGCGATCGCCGGTGGCGCGCCGATGTACGAGCGCCCGCCGAACCGTCGCTTCGACCATGACGAGTCGGAGAAGCGTCAGGAGGCGGCGATGCTGCTGAATCCGGATTCGCGCCTGGGTGACGGCGACGCCTACCAGGTCTCCGCCGGATGACGTCGGTCCGTTAGCCTGGCGACCCATGGGAATTGTCGGTGTGGGGATCGATCTCGTCTCCATCCCTGATTTCGCCGAGCAGGTCGACCAGCCGGGCACCGTCTTCTCCGAGACGTTCACCCCGGGGGAGCGCCGCGACGCGTCGGACAAGAGTTCGTCGGCGGCGCGTCACCTGGCGGCCCGCTGGGCGGCCAAGGAGGCCGTGATCAAGGCGTGGTCGGGGTCGCGGTTCGCCCAGCGCCCGGTGCTGCCGGAGGACATCCACCGCGACATCGAGGTGGTCACCGACATGTGGGGACGCCCGCGGGTCCGGCTGAGCGGCGACATCGCCAAACACCTGGCCGACGTGACGATTCACGTCTCGCTGACGCACGAGGGCGATACCGCCGCCGCGGTGGCGATCCTGGAGACGACCTCCGACTAGCCTCGATCCCATGAGCGATCTGGTTGAGCGCGTCCGCGAACTGCTGCCGTCGGTGCGGCGCGATCTGGAAGACCTGGTGCGCATCGAATCGGTTTGGGCCGACGCCGGCCGCCGCGACGAGGTACAGCGCAGCGCGCAGGCCGTCGCGGATCTGTTGTCGCAGGCCGGTTTCGGCGACGTGCAGATCGTCAGCGAAGGGGGAGCGCCGGCGGTCATCGCGCGCCACCCCGCGCCGGACGGCGCGCCCACCGTGCTCCTGTACGCACACCACGACGTGCAGCCCGAAGGCGACCGCAGCCAATGGCTCTCGCCGCCCTTCGAGCCCACCGAGCGCGGCGGCCGGCTCTACGGGCGCGGCAGCGCCGACGACAAGGCCGGCATCGCAACGCATTTGGCGGCGTTTCGGGCGCACGGCGGGCGGCCGCCGGTGGGCGTGACGGTGTTCGTCGAGGGTGAAGAGGAATCCGGATCGCCGTCCTTGGGCCGGCTGCTGGCCGCGCATCGCGACGCGCTGGCCGCCGACGTGATCGTCATCGCCGACTCGGACAACTGGAGCACCGAAATCCCGGCGCTGACGGTCACGCTGCGCGGCCTGGTCGACTGCGTGGTCGAGGTGGCCACGCTCGACCACGGCCTGCACTCCGGCATCTGGGGCGGCGTGGTGCCCGATGCGCTGAGCGTGCTGGTGCGGCTGCTGGCCAGCCTGCACGACGACGAGGGCAACGTGGCGGTGGCCGGTCTGCACGAAAGCACCGCCGCCGCAGTGGATTACCCGCCCGAGCGGGTGCGTGCCGACTCCGGACTGTTGGACGGCGTGTCCGAAATCGGCTCGGGCTCGGCGCCGCAGCGGCTGTGGGCCAAGCCGGCGATCAGCGTGATCGGCATCGACACCACCCCCATCGAGAAGGCATCGAACACGCTGATCCCGCGGGCGCGGGCCAAGATCAGCATGCGCGTCGCGCCGGGTGGGGACGCCGCGGCACACCTGGACGCGTTGACCGCGCACCTGCGGCAGCATGCGCCGTGGGGTGCGCACGTCAGCGTCACCCCTGGCGACATCGGCGAGCCCTACGCGATCGACGCCACCGGCAGCGTCTACGACGCCGCCCGCCAGGCGTTCCGGCAGGGGTGGGGCTGCGATCCGGTCGACATGGGCATGGGCGGGTCGATCCCGTTCATCGCCGAGTTCGCCGAGGCCTTCCCGCAGGCGAAGATCCTCGTTACCGGCGTGGAGGACCCCGCAACCCAGGCCCACAGCGTCAACGAGAGCCTGCACCTGGGCGTGCTGGAACGCGCGGCGATCAGCGAGGCGCTGCTGCTGGCCAACCTGGGCTAGCGCTTGGGTGTCAGCACCACGATCGGGATCGGGCGCGACGTCTGCTCCTGGTACCTGGCGTACTGGCCCTTGTTGACCTTGTTGACGATCTTGAAGAGCCGATCGTAGGCGGGATCGCCCGGCAGGACCGGTCGCGCCGTGGCGCCAAAACGCCTTGGGCCGACGTTAATTTCCACGTCGGGGCGAGCCTTCAGATTGTGATACCAGCCCGGCGAGCGCGGCGCGCCGCCGTTGGACGCCGTCACGAGGTAGTCGTTGCCGTCGCGGCCGTAGGCCAGCGCCGCCGTGCGTGGCTCGCCCGTCTTCGCACCCACCGTGTGCAGCAGCAGACTGGGAATCAGCATCATCCGGTGCCCGATCCACCCGCGGGTCCCCCGATACACGCGATCGTGGAATCGGATCAATCCGGCGAGCGTTTTCTCGGCGAGGGAACTCATGGCGGTCAGTATTGCTGAGTCGGCGGGATCTCTACCAGTTGGGCCGACTGGTCCCCAGAATGCTTAACGAGACCGGCAGTCTCGCGGCATACTGCTTCTACACGCAGCCACTCGTCCGCAGGAGACGCGACCGTGAGCACGGAAAACACCCTGACCGGAGACGCCCGCAAGACCAATCGTTACCACTTTGATCGCCACACCCCGGAGTACCGCGAGCGGTTCACCGCGATCACCGAGGAGATGCACGCCAGGTGCCCGGTGGCGTGGACCGACACCTACGACGGGCATTGGGTCGCCGCGGGCAACCGGGAAGTCTTCGAGCTCGCTCGTTGCCCGCACGTGTCCAACGACCACGACGTGACCGGCGAAGGCACCGGGTACAAGGGCATCACGATTCCCACGCTGCCGCAGGGCACCGGCGTCCGCGGTGGCATGCTCGAGATGGACGAACCCGAGCACTCCGCGTACCGCAGCATCCTCAACCCCTACCTGTCGCCTGCGGCCGTCAAGCGCTGGAAGCCGTTCGTCGACGAGATCGTGCGGGCCAGCATCGACGAGAAGATCGAAACCGGCCGGATCGACTTCGTCGACGATCTCGCGAACGTCGTGCCCGCCGTCCTGACGCTGGCGATCATGGGCGTTCCGCTGAAGAAGTGGCAGCTGTATTGCGAGCCGGCCCACGCCAACGTCTACACCCCCGCCGATTCCCCGGACGCCCCAAGGGTTTTGGAGCAGACGATGGCGATGGGGGCGGACCTGTTCAACCATCTCCTGGAGATCCGCGAGAACCCGCGACCCGGCATCGTGGACGCGCTCGCGAGGCTGAAGATCGACGGAGAACCCGCGCCCGACGCCGAACTGCTCGGGATGCTGGGCTTGATCATCGGCGGGGGTTTCGACACGACGACGGCGCTGACCGCGCACGCACTCGAATGGCTGGGCGAAAATCCCGAGCAGCGCGAACTGTTGAGGCGGGAATCGGAGACGCTGCTCGACTCGGCGACCGAGGAATTCCTGCGTTACTTCACGCCCGCTCCCGGCGACGGGCGCACGATCGCCGCCGACCTCGAAATAGCGGGCACGCGGTTCAAGGAGGGCGATCGCCTCTGGTTGTCCTGGGCGATGGCCAACCGCGATCCCGCGGTGTTCCCCGATCCGAATCGGCTAGACCTGAGCCGAAAGAACAACCGGCACTTCAGCTTCGGGCTCGGAATCCATCGCTGTATCGGTTCCAATGTCGCGCGGGTGGTGTTCAAGTCGATGCTCACGGCGGTGCTCGACCGGATGCCCGACTACCGCTGCGACCCCGAGGGCACCGTGCACTATCCGACGATCGGCGTGATCCAGGGCATGCAGCACCTCCCGGCCACCTTCACGCCCGGAGCGCGGCTGGGCCCGGGGATCGACGAGACGCTGGAGAAGCTGCAGTGGGTCTGCGACGAACAAGGGGTCGCCCGGCCGATCACCGAGTACACCGAGGCCGCCGTCATCGGCTAGACCGGATGGTGGCGACCCGCTTCGCCCGGCTTCGCCGCGCTCGCGATCGCCACTAGACGGACAGGTCGCGGCGCAGCTTGGCGACGTGGCCGGTGGCCTTCACGTTGTACTGCGCGACGGCGATCTTGCCCTTCTCGTCGACGACGAAGGTGGAGCGGATGACGCCCGTGACCGTCTTGCCGTACATCTGCTTCTCGCCGTAGGCGCCATACGCCGTCAGGACCTTGCGGTCGGGATCGGACAGCAGCGGGAACGTCAGCTTCTCGGTGTCGCGGAACTTGGCCAGCTTCTCCGGCTTGTCGGGGGAGATGCCGATGACGTCGAGGCCGGCCCCGTTCAGCTCGGCCAGGCTGTCGCGAAAGTCGCACGCCTGCTTGGTACATCCCGGTGTCGAGGCGGCCGGGTAGAAGTACACGACGACGCGTCGTCCCTTGTAGTCGGCCAGCGAGACCTTGTTGCCGTCGGCGTCGGGCAGGCTGAAGGAGGGCGCTTTGTCGCCCGGTGCAAGCCGCGTGGTCTCGGTCAAGGTGGGGCCCTTTCTGTTCACCGGAGCGTCGGGGTTACCGCCAGCTGATCTAGGGTAGTTCGGGCAGGTGCATGAGCCGGATAGCGGGCGACTTGGAGGACACAGTGGCGGACCGGGACCCCGAAGCCATCAAGCAGGACATCGACGTCGCCCGTGACCAGCTGGCGGCCACCGTCGACTCGCTTGCCGAGCGGGCGAATCCTCGGCGCCTCGCCGACGACCTGAAGGTTCGGGTGATCGGATTCGTGCAGAAGCCCGTGGTGCTGGCGTCGCTGGCGGGGGTGGGGGCCCTCGTCGTGGTAGTGGCGGTGCGGCGCGTCAGGAATCGGTGACGCGCCCGGACTGGACGTACACCGGAATGTCGTCGGCCCAGGGCTGATTGGTGGCCATGTCGTCGACGTCGCAGTAGCCGCGTTCGAACTCGCCCGTCGCCGCGTCGACCAACCGGTATTCCTGCCGCTGTTGGTGGATGGGCTGAGCGTCGAGGATCACCACCCGCACCTCGCCCGGCTCGAACCCGCACCGTTGCTGCAGTGCCTCGATCAGGCACTCGTTGTGCATGTGCCCGTCGCCGAAGTTCCAGCCCAGCACCATTGAGCACAGGACTTCGCCCTCACACAGGTTGTAGTCGTCCTCGTCGTAGTCGGCCATGGCCCGGTGCGCCAGCGTGAGCAGCGCGCGTCCGTGGGTGTTCATGCCCCGGAACGCCAGGGCCAGGTGCAGCGGGATCAGGGTCTCCTCTTTGCTGCCGTACAACCGCTCGAGCTGCAGGTGCTGCATCGGGCCCAGAGCGCGCGAGCCGACGCGGAACTTCTCGTCGGCCGACGGCCGCACGCACCACAGGGTGGTGTCCCAGTTGCCGGCGTAGTAGCGCATGCCGGGCAGGAAGGAGACCTTGCGCGGGTAGAGGTTCCCGACGACGACCGTGCCGGCCATCACCGCGAACAGGACCGCGATCGGCAGCGGGTGGGCGATGTCGGACAGCCCCAGGCGCGCGTGCGCGACGAACAGCCACAGCACCCCGAAGATCATGAAGACGTTCCACTCCAGCGGCACGCCCATCGGGAAGGCCAGCAGGATGTTGAGGTGGAACACGATCATGACGAACGCCGCGATGGCCGTCGGCCAACCGCCGTGTGAGAACAGGAGCACCAGCGGTACCAGACCCTCGACCGCGGTCGAGAAGTGCGCGATGAAGCCCGCCAGCGCGCTGGGCCGCAGGTCGTCGGGGTGGTGCTTGAACATCGACCGCTTGAGCGGCCCCGAGGGGATGAACGGATTGTTCGCCAGCATGGTCGAGATCACGAATGGGAAGTGCCGGTTGAGTTTGGAGGTCGCCGCGCCCAGCCAGATCACCATGAACACGACTTTGGCGCCGACGATTGTGTCGGCCCCGGCGAACAGGAACGCCAGCGCCAGCGGCGCATACACCTCGCTGCGCGCGGCCAGGAAGATCACCTTGTCGCGCAGGCTGAGCACGGCCAGGACCGCCAGGATCGCGACGGTCCGCCACCGCGGCAGCACACCGATCGTGGTGCCCAGGCCGGGAATCGGCCCGCCGCCGTCGGATAACAGCGCGGTCACCAGCAGCAACAGCAGCATCCCGTAGAGCAGCGCGTCCAGCGGGGTCCGGGTGCTGCCCCTGGTGAACGGCACCCGGTCGGGCCACGGCGGCAACCGGATGGTGCCGGGCCGCAGCCAGTACAGGATCGACCCCATCGGGGGGAAGTAGCGCCCGGCGAGCGGCCCGAAGCAGCAACCGAGGCCCACAACCTCGAACAGCATCGTGTAGAGCACGGCCTTCTGGAAGACGATCGGCTCCGGCCACCACGCGCCGACCGCTGTGAAGCCGCCGATGCCGGAGGTCGACCACGCGAAGAGCCAGCCGCCGAGGATGTAGAGCGCGATCTTCACGCCGTACATCACGTGCATCACCAGCGGGGTGCCGAAGCCGTGCTCGGCGATGTGGCGTGCCATCGGCACGATCCGTTCGGCGCGTGAGCGGGTGGTCCACTCGGCCATGTCGACGACGGGCAGGTTGGGCCGGATGAACCCCATTGCAGCTCCTTCGACGCGGCATGTCCCAAGGGGCCTGTCGGCGCTGTCGGCGCCAACCGGTGCCAGCAAGAAATTACCTGTCGGAGGGGCTGTTGCGGCGGGATACGACGCCAAAATTCGGGGCGGCGCCGCGCGAGGGTAGTCGGGGCTACTCCCAGCCGGGCGGGTCGTTCTCGGCCATGTAGGCCTCCCACGCTGCGCGCCGCACGGCCCGGGTGTGCAGGTCTTGACAGATCGCCTGCGCCTCGGCGGCGCTGCCGGCCCGGCCCAGGTCGTGGTGCACGAAGCCGTCATCGACCCGTTCGGCGCGGAAGCCGCCCGTCGAGACCAGATGGACCCGGTACTCGCTGCGGTCGTCGATGTTGGCATGGAAGTGGCCCTCGAACGGCTCGACCCACTTCAGCTCAGTTTTCACACGAGCCCTCTGAAAAATCCCACCGCAGCGATGCTAGGACCCGCAGGGTTACTGGGAAAGGGATTGCCCGGAGATCGCTACCCATCGGGTCAACCCCCTGAAGTGCGGAAGCCACCAAATAACGAACTATTCGGTGAGCTGGTGCGCCGTCAGGGTTTCGAACCCCGGACCCGCTGATTAAGAGTCAGCTGCTCTACCAACTGAGCTAACGGCGCTTGTGCTCGGCCGAGACCGCGTAGGCGACAATAACAGGCGTCCCGCCGTCCCGTGAAATCCCGACCGCGTCCCAGAATAGCCGCTCGGCCGCCAGTGAACCCCTTGTGTCGGAGCACTCCAGCTCGGCGGGCGCACCAGCGGCGCGTGAGGGCGGGCCAGAGGTGCGGCGGAGCCGCCGCCACGGGTGATCCGCCCGCGCGAGACACGTCACCCGCAACGACTCCGAAACAGTCTGCGCCGCAACCTGATCGTGGCCCCACGGCTATCAGAAGAGCGTGCCGCAGTAAGGCACCCGGTCGGCGGCGAACATGGCGTCCAGCGTGCGCAGCGTGCCCGGCTTCAGCTCGGTGATGCGGTTCGCCCGGTGAAGTTCCGATGGGCGGTGCGCCCCCATGAAGATGGTCCCAAGATCACCGAGGCTGATCTGGACGTCCGCGGGCCCGTCGTGCGGGGTGCACTCGCCGACACCATCGCGTGTCTGCAGCCGGAAGTGTCCACCGGCGACCGTGAGCGGGTCCGTGATGTCCAGGACGACGTCGGCGTCGGCCGAATAGCCGCGGGCGCCGAGTGCGACGGGCACGTTCATGATTCGCAGCCACAGGAAATCGCTCATGCCTACCGTTTTCGCGGCGAGCTGGTCTTTGAGTTTGAGTGGGAGCGGGTCATCGACGGGGACCTCCATCACGATGTTGTCAAACGTTTTGGAGCCCACCAGAGTCGCCAGCAGTTCGTCGTGGGCTTCATTCGTGACCGCGCAGAAATCTTGGACGATCACGCTGCCGAATGGCCGCCGATAGGCGTGCGGCGACGCTCCCTCGACGCGGTAGGTCGCAAAACCGTCCGGATGAACGATGAAATTGAGCGTCGATCCGTTGTCCCGCTGGGTGATCCTGTCTTCCAGGATGTCGTCCCACCACGCATCATCTCGGCTCAGCGCACCCGGAGTGATGGCGCGCCACCGCTCGTAGAGCGGGGGCAGCAGGCGTGCCGCCTGGGATGCGTCGACCTCACGAGCCCGATTTCGGTCGGGTTTGGTGCGCAGCTGGGTGAAACGCGGCTCGATGTCGTAGGTCCTGGCATAGCTGGCCACTCCGGCTCCAAGGATTTCGTAAACCGTTGGCTGGGTGGGAACGCCGCAAAGAATGGGATAACCACGCTCCTGCAGTATTGCGAAGCCCTGGATGCTGAGCTGTTGCCAGATTCCTTGTCCCTGATGCGTCGCCGCGACTGCGATCATCGACAGCCAGGCGGCGTCGAGACTGGCGCCCCCTGGCACGGTGAGCCGCAGTGGGTAGTAAAGGGAAGTTCCGACCAGGTGCGGATTTTCCGGATCGGACATGTCTTCGGCGATCAGGATGTCTTGCAGGTTGACCCGCCGCGTCCAGGCTGCGACGTCATGCGGGTCCACGGCAATCCCATATGCGCGCGCCTGGTTCTCGTAGACGGCCTGCCAGTCCTTCTCGGTCGGATGCTTGACCCTGATGGCGTTCTTTGTTGTATTCATCGCTCATCCAATTCGTTACTGGCCCAGCTGAATTCGCGATTTGCACGCCGAATCCAACAAAGCTCGTTTACTGGAATGCCGCCCTTCTTCGGTACCCGAGTCTGGGGTGGTGAAACGTCGCAACGACGATGGTGACGCCGCCGACAAGCCGTCATAGTAGGGGCAGGGGTGTAAGGCAGATCACCGGTGTGACGGAATCATTTGCGCCAACGCGGCCGTCTTACTGTTGCATAAGGCACGCGTGCGTCTCCGACGCATCGGTGGAAATGACGGCCGGAAGGGCGTCAAACGGGCCCTGTATGGGTATAGAGCTAGGCCGGAGGCGCCGGAAAAGAAAGGACGCCAGTGCTGCGAGGAATTGCTCGAATTGCCATCGCGGCGCCCAGACGCATCATCGCGGCCGCCGTTTTCGTCCTGGTGCTCTGCGGGATCTTCGGGATTCCGGTGGTCAACAGGCTGTCGGCCGGCGGCTTCCAGGACCCGACCTCGGAATCGGCGCGGGCGACCGAACTGCTCAGGGACAAGTTCGGTCAAACCGACCAGAAGATGCTCATCGCGCTGACCGCGCCCGCGGGTGCCCGCAGCGACAAGGCGCGCCAGGTGGCCACCGACATCGTCGACCACCTGAAACGATCGCCGTGGGTCATCGACGTTTCTTCGGCGTGGACCTCGCCCCCCCAGACCGCGGCGCAGCTGGTCAGCAAGGACGACAAGTCCGGGATGATCGTGGCCGACCTGCGAGGCGGGGAGAACAAGGCCCAGGAGTACGCCAGCACGCTCATGCGTGAGGTGGTCCACGACCGGGATGGCGTCACCGTTCGCGCCGGTGGGATGGCTGTGGCGTACGCGCAGATCAATCAGCAGAACCAGCGCGACCTGATGCTGATGGAGTCGATCGCGATTCCGTTGAGCTTCGCGGTGCTGGCGTGGGTGCTTGGCGGTGTGGTGGCAGCGACGCTGCCAATCGTGTTGGGCGCGTTGGCCATCGTCGGCACCATGTCGGTGCTGCGGCTGATCACCTACGTCACCGACGTGTCGACGTATGCGCTGGACCTGAGCATCGCGATGGGCCTGGCCCTGGCGATCGACTACAACCTGCTGATCATCACCCGCTATCGCGAGGAGCTGGCCCGAACCGACGATCGGGACCAGGCGTTGTTTCGGACCATGGCCACCGCCGGCCGGACCGTGCTGTTCTCGGCCACAACCGTCGGGCTGTCGATGGCGGTGATGGCCCTGTTCCCGATGTATTTCCTCAAGTCGTCGGCCTACACGATCGTGGTCACCGCGATCATCGTGGCCCTCGCCGCCGTCGTGGTGACGCCGGCCGCGATCGTGCTGCTGGGGCCGCGGTTGGACTCATTGAACGCCCGTCGGGTGATGCATCGCGTGCTGCACGGGCAGCGGCCGTTCCGCGATCACGCGCACCAGCCCCTCGAGACACAGTTCTGGTACCGGTCGACGCGCTACGTGTTGCGCCACGCCATGTCGGTCGGTCTGAGTGTCGTGGTGTTGCTGCTGTTGCTCGGTGCGCCGTTCCTGGGGGTGAAATGGGGCTTCCCCGACGAGCGGGTGCTGCCCAGAGGGGCGTCGGCGCGTCAGGTGGCCGACATGTTGGACAACGATTTCGCTAACGGGCTGGGCACCGGGGTATCGGTCGTCGTCCCCGACGCCCGCGGCCTCAGCCCCGCCGACCTGCAGCATTACGCCGCCGAGCTGTCCCGGGTGGCCGATGTCTCCGCGGTGAGCGCGCCGACCGGCACGTTCGTGGGCGGAAAGCGGGTGGGCCCGCCCGCCGCGGCCACCGACATGGCCAACGGCGCCGCGTTTTTGACGGTGTCGAGCACTGCCCCGCTCTATTCGAGCGCCTCAAATACCCAGCTCGACCGATTGCATCAGGTCGCTGGACCCTCGGGGCGCTCGGTGCTGTTGACCGGTCTGGCGCAGATCAACCGCGACAGTGTCGACGCCATCACGAAGCGGCTGCCGATCGTATTCGGTCTGATCGCCGTCATCACGTTCGCGCTGCTCTTCTTGCTGACTGGCAGCGCGGTGCTGCCGCTGCAGGCGCTGGTGTGCAACGTGCTGTCGCTGACGGCGGCATTCGGCGCGATGGTGTGGATCTTTCAAGACGGCCATCTGGGCGCCCTGGGCACCACACCGAACGGCACGTTGAACGCCAACATCCCGGTGCTGTTGTTCTGCATCGCCTTTGGGCTGGCCATGGATTACGAGGTATTCCTGGTCTCGCGCATCCACGAGTATTGGCTGGCCTCGCAGGCCGACCGGGAGACGCCGCCGACCGCGCTCGAGGCGCGCGCCGCCACCGACGAGAGCACGGCGCTGGGCATCGCCGGCATTGGGCGGGTCGTCACGACCGCCGCAGTGGTGATGTCGATTTCGTTCGCCGCGTTGATTCCCGCGCACGTGTCGTTCATGCGAATGCTGGGCCTGGGCCTCACCCTCGGCGTCCTGGTCGACGCCACCCTGGTCCGAATGGTCTTGGTGCCGGCCTTCATTCATCTGTTGGGCCGTTGGACGTGGTGGGCCCCACGGCCGTTGGTGTGGCTGCGCGAGCGGTCCGCAACCGGTGAAGAGGGCGAAGTCGCGGTGGGGCGTGGCCGCTGGGCCCGCGACGCGCCGAACGGGGGCCGATCATTGACCAGAAGGTGGGCCGACAGGGCCACCGCCCATCGCAGCTGAACTTCCGATATGCGTCGTGGAGCAAGGGTTTTCCAACACTCCGGAGCTCGCACTACCGGATACCGACGGAGATTTTCATGTCGCACACACTGATCGCCGCTCTGCTCGCGCTGAGTTCCGCGCTGTGCATTGCCACGGGCGACGTGCTGCAGCAACGCGCGGCGCAGCGCATCACCGACCGGGTGGTGGGCTCCGTCGAATTGTTCGCCAATTTGCTTCGCAGCCAACGCTGGTGGTGGGGCACGCTGCTGTTGGCGGCGAGCATCGCGTTGCAGGTCGCGGCCCTGGGCGAAGGATCGGTGCTGCTCGTCCAGGCGTTGCTGATGTCGTCGGTGCTGTTCGCCCTGCCCCTCAACGCCAGGTTGTCGCGCCGCACCGTGACCGGTGGGGAATGGGTGTGGGCCGCGCTGTTGACGGCCGCGGTGGTCGTCGTCGTGGTCGTCGGCAATCCACAGGCCGGCCATAGTGGCGCATCGCTGAGAACCTGGGCCGTGGTGGCCGCCGTCTTGGGGCCGCTGCTCGTCGGCTGCGTGGTGGCCGGCCGCATCCGGGGTGGCGCGGTGGCCGCCGTGTTGTTCGCCTTCGTGTCGGGGGCGCTGTGGGGCGCCTTTGCGGCGCTCACCAAGGAGGTCGTCGCTCGGCTCGGCGACGGGCTAGGCGCCGTGACCCGCGCTCCAGAGCTCTACGCCTGCATCCTGGTCGCGCTGGGGGGCGTGGTGTGGAGCCAGGCCGCATTTCGGGCGGGGCCGCTGACCGCGTCCATGCCCACGCTGCAGGTGTCACAGCCCGTGGTGGCGGCGGTGCTGGGCGTCGTCGTCCTCGGCGAGACGCTGAACACGGGCCGCGCAGGGGCGATCGCCCTGGTGGCGGCGGCGCTGGTGATGACCGCGGCCATCGTCAAGCTCGCGCGGGTGGAGGCCGTCACTGCCCGCGGCGGGGGCCAGGGGGAGCTGCACGAAGAGTACGGATTGCCGGCGTAATCGGTCCCGCGGCGAGGCACGGACCTCGCGCGAATGACGAATACATTGCGGTGATGACACCGAACGGCCGCCCCGGCTCGTGTGGCATGGGAGTGTCGGCAGATGCCATTAGAATTCCTGCAGCTACCTCGCTGGTCAGCGGTGACCACCTAGAGAATTGACTGGAAGGTCACTGGATGGCGCATTTGCGGAGACGACGATCATGGCTGGTGGCTGCCATCGTTCCGATTGCTGTGTTCGCCGCCGCCTGCAATGGCAACCACGCTGCGGCACCGGCGAAGGTCATCTTCGACAAGGGCACCCCGATGGCCGATCTGCTGGTCCCCAAGCTGACCGCCTCGGTGACCGACGGCGCCGTCGGTGTGACCGTGGATGCGCCCGTCACGGTGAGCGTCGCCGACGGCGTGCTCGCCTCGGTCAGTATGGTCAACGAGAACGGCCGGTCGATCAGTGGGCAGCTCAGTCCCGACGGCCTGCGCTGGTCGACCACCGAGCAGCTCGGCTACAACCGGCGCTACACGCTGAACGTGAAGGCGACCGGCTTGGGCGGCGCGGCCAGCAAGCAGATGACGTTCGAGACCAGTTCACCCGCCCACCTGACCATGCCCTACGTCAGCCCGGCCGACGGCGAGGTGGTGGGCATCGGCGAGCCGGTGGCGATCCGCTTCGACGAGAACATCGCCAACCGGGCGGCGGCCCAGAAGGCCATCAACATCACCACCAACCCTCCGGTGGAGGGTGCGTTCTATTGGCTGAACAACCGCGAAGTGCGTTGGCGCCCAGAGCGTTTCTGGAAGTCGGGGACCACCATCGACGTGGCGGTCAACACCTACGGGGTGGATCTGGGCGACGGGATGTTCGGCGAGGACAACGTCAAGACGCACTTCACCATCGGTGACGAGGTGATCTCGACGGCCGACGACACCACCAAGACGGTGACCGTGCGGGTCAACGGCGATGTGGTCAAGACCATGCCGACGTCGATGGGCAAGGACAGCACCCCAACGGCCAACGGCGTCTACATCATTGGCGCCCGGTTCAAGCACATCATCATGGATTCCTCGACCTACGGGGTTCCGGTCAACTCGCCCAACGGATACCGCACCGAGGTCGACTGGGCCACCCAGATGTCCTACAGCGGCGTCTTCGTCCATTCCGCGCCGTGGTCGGTGGGCGCTCAGGGCCACACCAACACCAGCCACGGCTGCCTCAACGTGAGCCCCAGCAACGCCGAATGGTTCTACGACCACAGCAAGAGCGGTGACATCGTCGAGGTGGTGCACACCGTCGGGCCGACGCTGCCCGGAATCGAGGGGCTGGGCGACTGGAACATTCCGTGGCCGCAGTGGAAAGCGGGCAACGCCAACACCTGAGGCGCAGATCAGTCGATCTTGTGCCAGCTCCCGCAACTTCGGGTCATGAACGCGGTATCGGTCGGCAAGATCCGGACCACCTGAGGGCCGTCGCCGACGTTGTTGTCGATGATGTCGTTGGTGTCGAAGCTGCGCAGCCTCGCCCAATAGCATCCGGACTTGGCGCCATCGGTGCGATAGGTGCCCGCCGCGATGTCCTGGTTGACGATGTAGGTGCCGTTAGTCTCCATGGAGGTCTTGGGCCCCGGCGGGGGTGGCGGGGCGACGGTCTTGGTCACCGTCTTGGTTTCAGCGGGCAGCGTCGACATCACGGTCGTCGTGGTGTGGCTCGACCCGCCGCAACCCGCGAGAAACAGCGCGACCCCCGCGACGGCCGCTGGCCCCGGGCGCAAGCGCCGGGATCGGGGCGGGGCGGGACGTTGTCTGTTCACTGCTTTCCACTCACGGGTGCCTCGGCGTTCGCGGAGTCGCCAACACCATAAAAGGTCAGGGAGCGGTGAGGCTCCCTGACCTGTGGGGTGAGTGACGGGACTCGAACCCGCGACATTCAGGATCACAACCTGACGCTCTACCAACTGAACTACACCCACCACGGCCGCAGGCCGACCGGCGCACGATGTCGGTCAACGAGCGGCGACGTCGATACTAGCCGGTTGGCGGCGCGGAGGCCGAATCGCTTGGCCCCGGTGCGTCTTTTCCGCCGTCGAGGGCGGCGACGATCGCCTCGATTTCGCTGGTAGAGGGGCCCGGCGGCGAGACGAACGCGGCCTGCCGATAGAACTGCAGTTCGCGGATGGACTCGTGGATGTCGGCCAATGCGCGGTGGGCCAGGCCTTTTACGGGCTGACCGAAGTAAATCCGCGGGTACCAGCGGCGGCAGAGCTCTTTGATCGAACTCACATCGATCATGCGGTAGTGCAGGTAGGAGTCCAGTGCGGGCATGTCGCGCACGAGGAAGGCGCGATCGGTGGCGATGGAGTTTCCGGCCAGCGGCGCCGTTTTCGGTTGCTTGACGTGTTCGCCGATGTAGTCGAGCACCATCGCCTCGGCGGTCGCCAGGTCGACCGTCGAGGCCCGCACCTCGTCGGTGAGCCCCGAGCGCGAGTGCATTTCGGCGACCACGTCGCCCATCGCCGACAGCGCGGCGTCGTCGGCGTGGATCACCACGTCGACCCCGTCGCCGAGAACGTTCAAATTGGCGTCGGTCACCAGCGCCGCGATCTCAATCAGCTTGTCCGAACCCAGATCAAGGCCGGTCATCTCGCAGTCGATCCACACCAATTCGTCTCGCACAGCGCTCAGACTAGTGGCGACCGCAAGCGCGGCGGAGCCGGGCGCGGCGGGTCGCCACCATCGGGCCGGTGGCGACCGCAAGCGCGGCGGAGCCGGGCGCGGCGGGTCGCCTTGGCGCAGGTGATGCCCGTGCCGGCCCTCGCCCACGTATCCGCTGGAGACGTAGGGTGAGCGTGGTCGAACTGCATGCCGAATCACTGGGGAAGAGGGGCGCAGCACGATGAGCACCGATTCAGCGGCCACGGCCGCGGCGCGGATCGCGGAGGGCTACGCCTTCGGCGGCCAGGCACTGGAATTGGGCACGGTCGTCATCGATGGCGCCGCCGACCCGGCGGCGCAGATCCGTATCCCGCTGGCCACCATCAACAGGCACGGCCTGGTGGCCGGGGCCACCGGGACCGGCAAGACCAAGACGCTGCAACTGATCGCCGAGCAGCTCAGCGCCGCGGGTGTTCCCGTGCTGATGGCCGATGTGAAGGGTGACCTGTCCGGGCTGGCCCGGCCCGGCCTGGGCAACGACAAGACGGCCGCGCGGGCCCAAGACACCGGTGACAACTGGGAGCCGACGGGGTTTCCCGTGGAGTTCTTGTCGCTGGGCACCGATGGCGTCGGTGTGCCGATCCGGGCCACGGTGGCCAGCTTCGGGCCCGTCCTGCTGTCAAAGGTGTTGGGGCTCAATGCTACTCAGGAGTCGACGCTGGGCCTGATCTTCCACTGGGCCAAGGAGAACAACAGGGCGCTGGTAACCCTGGATCAGCTGCGTGATGTCATCACCCACCTGACCAGCGATGCGGGCAAGGAAGACCTGAAATCCCTTGGCGGAGTGTCGCCCACCACGGCCGGGGTCATCCTGCGGGCGCTGGTGAACCTCGAGGGCGAGGGCGGCGACACGTTCTTCGGCGAGCCGAAGCTCGACCCGCGGGATCTGCTGCGCGTCGAGCAGGGTCGCGGCATCATCTCGCTGCTGGAGTTCGGCGGTCAGTCGTTGCGCCCAGTCATCTTCTCGACCTTCCTGATGTGGCTGCTGGCCGACCTGTTCACGGTTTTAGACGAGGTCGGCGACGTGGACAAGCCGAAGCTGGTCTTCTTCTTCGACGAGGCGCACCTGTTGTTCGCCGACGCGTCCAAGGCCTTTCTCGAGCAGGTCGAGCAGACCGTGAAGCTGATCCGGTCCAAGGGCGTCGGGGTGTTTTTCTGCACCCAGCTGCCCACCGACATTCCCAACGACATCCTCTCCCAGCTGGGCGCCCGCATTCAGCACGCGTTGCGGGCTTTCACGCCCGACGACCAGAAGGCGCTGAGCAAGACCGTCCGCACGTACCCGAAAACCGATGTCTACGACCTGGAATCGGCGTTGACGTCGCTGGGGATCGGCGAGGCCGTGGTCACCGTCCTGTCCGAGAAGGGCGCGCCGACGCCCGTCGCGTGGACCCGCATGCGGGTGCCCCGCTCACTGATGGCCTCGATCGGCGACGAGGACATCGTGGCGGCCGCGAAAAACAGTGCGCTGCAGTCGAAGTACGGTGAGACCACTCCCCAGCCGGCGCGGCCGCAGGCCGACCCTTCGGCACCGGAGCCCCAGGCCGCGCCGCGCTCGCCGCAAGCCCAGTCGGACTATCCGCCGGTCCCGTCGAATGAGCCGGTCCCGCCGATGCCCGAGCCCGCGGAGCCGAAGGGGCCCAGTTTGTTGGAGAGGCTGTGGCACGATCGGGAAGTGCAGCGCGCCGTAGACATGGGGATCCGCGAGGTCATTAAGGCGAAGTTCGGCAGCACGGGCCGCCGCCGCCGAAAGTAGCGTCTACCCGCCGCCGAGCTTCTTGTAGAACGCGCCCACGATGGGCGCCACGATGGCTCGCGGGCCGTACCCGCTGGCCACCGACATGGCCTTCGACGTCAGGCCCGGCACGACGCGCATCTTGTTGCGCGCCAACGCATCCAGCGACACGCGGGCGGTGTGCTCGGTGGAGATCCACAGAAAGTCCGGCACCAGCCGTTCGACGATCGAGGCCTCGGTGTCGTCGGGCAGGTCCGTCCGCACCGGGCCCGGCGCCAGCAGGGTCACGTTGACGCCGGACCCGCGCAGCTCGCCGCGCAGCGATTCGCTGAAGGTGTTGGCGAACGCCTTGGTGGCCGCATAGGTGGCGTTGTAGGGGATCGGCGAATTACCCGCCGCCGAACCGGAAATCAGGATGCCGCCGGACTTGCGCTCGACCATTCCCGGCAGCACGGCCAATGTAAGGTCATGAACCCCAAGGACATTCAGCTGCAGTTGCGCCTTCTCGCCGGCCGGATCGAGCGTGGCGACCGGACCGAAGGTCGCGGTGCCCGCATTGGCGCACAGGATCGAGATGGGGCGGGCGGCCAGCTCGTCGCACAGTTTCGCCCGTTCGCCCGGGTCGGCCAAGTCGGCGGGGCGCACGTCGACGGTGACGCCGTACTTGCCGGTCAGGCGGGCGGCCAGGTCGTTGAGCAGGTCCTCGCGCCGTGCGGTGACGATCAGGTTGTGTCCGCGCGCGGCGAGTTCGGTGGCAAGCGCCTCACCGATGTTCTGCGAAGCTCCGGTGACGACGGCGCGCGCCTCGGCGCTTGGGGCGGGTAACGGCATGCGCCAATCGTAGACAGCGCGCACAACGCGGCCCGCGGGCGATCGCGGGCGCCTATAGAGTGCCGGGCATGACCCAGCCGGACTCGCGTGCCGCCACGCCCGTGCGATCGCGCGTGGTGGCCTGGGCGCTCTGGGACTGCGGCTCGACGGGCCTGAACGCGATCGTGGCGACCTTCGTCTTCTCCGTCTATCTGACCAGCAGCGTTGGGGTGGGCATATCCGGTGCCACCACGCCGGCGAGCTGGTTGGGCCGCGCGGCGGCCATCGCCGGGCTGACCGTCGCCGTGCTCGCACCGGCCGTCGGCGTGTGGGTGGAGTCGCCGCATCGCAGGCGGGTGGCGCTGAGTGTGTTGACCGCCACAGCGGTGACGCTGACCTGTGCCATGTTCTTCATCCGCGACCGCCCCGGCTACCTGTGGGCGGGCCTGGTGCTGCTGGGGGCGACGGCGGCGTGCGGCGATTTGGCCAGCGTCCCGTACAACGCCATGCTGCGTCAGCTCTCGACGCCGCAGACGGCCGGGCGGATATCCGGATTCGGCTGGGCGTCGGGCTATGTCGGAAGTGTGCTGCTGCTGCTGGTGATCTACACGGGATTCATCTCCGGATCCGGCGGCGGCCCCGATGCGACGCGCGGTCTGCTGCGAGTTCCCTTGCGCGACGGGCTTTATGTCCGCGAGGCGATGGTGATCGCCGCGATCTGGTTCGCGGTGCTGGCGCTGCCCCTGCTGTTCGTCGCCCACCGGCTGACGCCGTCGTCGGAGGTCTACCAGCCGACCAGCATGCTGGGGGGCTACCGCAAGTTGTGGACCGAGGTCAGCGCGGAATGGAAGCGCGACCGCAACCTGGTGTACTTCCTGTTCGCCAGCGCGCTCTTCCGGGACGGGCTGGCGGCGATCTTCGCGTTCGGCGCGGTGCTCGGCGTCAACGTGTACGGCATCTCCCAGGCCAACGTGCTGATCTTCGGGGTGGCGGCCAGCGTGGTCGCCGCGGTGGGCGCGGTGCTGGGCGGGTTCGTCGACCACCGAGTCGGATCGAAGCCCGTCATCGTGGCGTCGCTGCTCGCGATCATCGTCCTGGGGCTGACCCTGATGGTGCTGTCCGGCCCGGTGGCCTTCTGGGTGTGCGGGCTGCTGTTGTGCATGTTCATCGGCCCGTCGCAGTCGTCGTCGCGGGCCTTGCTGCTGCACATGGCCAAGCACGGCAGGGAAGGCGTCGCGTTCGGCCTCTACACCATGACCGGGCGGGCGGTGGCGTTCGTCGCGCCCTGGCTGTTCTCGGTGTTCGTCGACGTCTTCGGTGCCGTGCGGGCCGGCCTGGGCGGGATCTCGCTGGTGCTGGTCGCCGGGCTGGCGGCGATGCTGGCGGTCCGGGTCCCGCTGCGCGGCGGCCCGGTGGCCGAACCCGCGGTCGAGCCGTCCTAGCTGGGATAGCGCCTAGCCGCGGGCGTCGCAGATTGTCAGGCCGCCGCCGACGCGCTTACTGATCTGCACCCCGTCGACGGTCAGCGTGCAGGTGACGCTGTGCCCGATGTTGACGATCGTGACGTTGGCCGGGTGGTTGGCCGACTTCGACAGGCTGACCTCCTTGCTCCAGGGCAGCGCGACGTTGAACTCGGTCTGGATGAGGCCGCCGGTATCGATGTACATGATGCTGATCGCGCGGCCCTCACCCGAGACGGTGTAGACGACGTCTTGCATCGCGGCCGGCCCGGTCGTCTCGGGGGGCTGCGCGGGAACGCTGGTCGGCGGTATCGGCGCTGGAATGAGCGACGGCGTCCGGTGCGGCGACGTCGTCGGGGTCTGCGTGCTCGGCTCCGGCATCGCCGGCAACGGCGGGACGGCGGTCTGGGTCTTGATCGCGTCGTTCGCGAGCACCAACGCGATCACCAAGGCGACGACCAGCAGTACCGCCGCGCCGGCGCCGATCCACAGCCATCGCGACGATTTCGGGCCGCCGGGTGGCGGGGCAGCCATGCCGGTCGGCAGCTCGCCCGACGGGGGCAGGTCTTGCTGCCAGTACGCGGGCAGCCGCTTGGTGGTATTCGTTTCGTTCGGGGTGGGCGCCCACGGTGACGTCGTCCCGCCGTAGCTCTGCGCGTACGGCGTCTGATCGGCGTACGCGGGATCGGCGGAGGGCGAATACCTCGGCTGCTGCGGCCCCGGCTGCGATGTACTAAACCGCTCGGTGGGACGTGAATCGTTCATGTCCACCTCATGGCTTGCAGGGTACCTGGACTGAAGTGTTAAAGCCCTGAGTCACCTTACGACGCCGAGCTCAGGGGCACCGATTTCCGGCCGCGAGCGCGGCCACCGTCATCGCCCGCATGACGGCGCGCGACCGCGCCGCGCCGACGTTCTTGCCCCGCGAGGCATCCGAGGACTTCATGCTGTGCGGGGTCGAATTCAGCAGTCCGAACACGGCGTGCGCGGCCAGCCGGGCGTCGGCCTCGGCCAGCTCGGGATTGAGCTCCCGCAGCACACCCACCCAGACCTCGACGTATTGGCGCTGGGATCTACGCACCTGCTTTTCGGCCGCCTCGGGCAGATGGGCGAGGTCGCGATCCTGGATGCGAATCAGGTCGGGTTCGTCGAACACGAAGTCCAGATGAAAGTCGATCAGCCCGTCCAGCACGGCGGCGGCGTCACGGTTGTCGGCCCGCACCCGCCGCGCGCCGGCGAGCAGCCGGGTGCTGATGCCCACCAGCAACTCGACGAGCAGCGACTCCTTGTTCGGGAAATGCCGGTAGATCGCCGGCCCGCTGACACCGGCGGCGGCGCCGATGTCTTCCAGCCGCACCGCCAGGAACCCGCGCTCGGCGAACAACCGCTCGGCGGCGGACAGAAGTTGTAGGCGGCGGTCAGACTTCAACTGGCTCCGGCGATTTGGAGCGTCGGAGCCACCGGCCTGACCGTCGGAGGCGGACGTTGTCATGACGGACCTCCGTTGATTAACTGGCCCTAACGTAGCACGAGTTATTCGCGATTAACTCGGGCTTGTCGACACGGGTGGTCCTGCCTGGACCGGCAACGGCGACGATGGTATTCTCAGCCCTTGAGTTAATGAGCATTAACTCAAGATTGCACGATCGCACGACGGCAAGGAGGCTGCTGCGGCGATGGACAACGTGGTGACCTCGCCCGCGAAGACGGAGGCGTCGTTCTCCGATGAGCACCGCCGGCTGGTCGGCGAGCTCAACGCCAAGCTGGCTGCGGCGGCACTGGGCGGTAACGAGCGCGCGCGGGAACGCCACGTCAGCCGGGGCAAGCTGTTGCCCCGCGAACGGGTGGATCGCCTACTCGACCCGGGCAGCCCGTTCTTGGAGCTCTCACCCCTGGCCGCAAACGGCATGTACGGCGACGAATCTCCCGGGGCCGGGATCATCACCGGCATCGGCCGCGTGTCGGAGCGCGAGTGCGTGATCGTCGCCAACGACGCGACGGTCAAGGGCGGGACCTACTACCCGATGACGGTCAAGAAGCATCTGCGCGCCCAAGAGGTGGCGCTGCAGAATCGGCTCCCGTGCATCTACCTGGTGGACTCCGGGGGCGCGTTCTTGCCGCGCCAGGACGAGGTCTTCCCCGACCGCGAGCATTTCGGACGCATCTTCTACAACCAGGCGACCATGAGCGCCAAGGAGATTCCGCAGGTGGCCGCGGTGCTCGGATCGTGCACGGCCGGCGGCGCCTACGTGCCCGCGATGAGCGACGAAGCCGTCATCGTCCGTGAGCAGGGCACGATCTTCTTGGGGGGCCCGCCCCTGGTCAAGGCGGCGACCGGCGAGATCGTGTCGGCCGAAGACCTCGGCGGCGGCGACCTGCATTCCCGGGTTTCCGGCGTCACCGATCACCTCGCCGACGACGACGAACACGCCCTGCGGATCGTCCGTGCGATCGCCGCCACGTTCGGCCCCCGCGAGCCCAGCCCATGGGAGGTGCGGTCCCCGGTCGCACCCAGGTGCGCGCAGACGGAGCTTTACGACGTGGTGCCGCCCGACCCTCGCGTGCCCTACGACGTGCACGAGGTCATCGTGCGGCTGGTCGACGGCGGCGAATTCAGCGAATTCAAGGCCAACTACGGCAAGACGCTGGTGACCGCGTTCGCCCACATCCATGGCCACCCGGTGGGGATCGTGGCCAACAACGGCGTGCTTTTCAGCGAATCCGCTTTGAAGGGAGCGCATTTCATCGAGCTGTGCGACAAGCGCAAGATCCCGCTGCTGTTCTTGCAGAACATCGCCGGGTTCATGGTCGGCCGCGACTACGAGGCCGGCGGCATCGCCAAGCACGGCGCCAAGATGGTCACCGCCGTCGCCTGCGCGCGGGTGCCCAAGCTGACCGTCGTGATCGGTGGATCCTATGGGGCGGGCAACTATTCGATGTGCGGCCGGGCGTATTCGCCGCGCTTCCTGTGGATGTGGCCCAACGCCCGCATCTCGGTGATGGGCGGCGAACAGGCCGCGTCGGTGCTGGCCACCGTCCGCGGCGAGCAGCTTGCCGGCGCGGGCAAGCCGTGGTCGGCCGACGACGAAGAGGCGTTCAAGGCGCCCATTCGTGAACAGTACGAGAGTCAGGGCAACCCCTACTACTCCACGGCCCGGCTGTGGGACGACGGGATCATCGACCCAGCCGACACCAGAACCTTTGTTGGGCTTGCCCTTTCGGTGTGCGCCCAAGCGCCGCTGGAACCGGTCTCCTACGGCGTCTTCCGGATGTGAGTGCAGTGTTCGAAACCGTCTTGGTGGCCAACCGCGGCGAGATCGCGGTCCGGGTCATCCGCACCCTGCGCCGACTGGGCATCCGCTCGGTCGCCGTCTACAGCGATCCCGACGACGGCGCGCGCCATGTGCTCGAGGCCGACGAAGCGGTGCGACTGGGTCCTGCCGCGGCCCGCGAGAGCTATCTGAACATCGACAAGGTCGTCGCGGCGGCCGTGCGTACCGGATCTCAAGCGATCCATCCGGGATACGGATTCCTCTCCGAGAACGCCGATTTCGCCGCAGCGTGCGAGCGAGCCGGGGTGGTATTCCTGGGGCCCCCTTCACGGGCGATCCAGGTGATGGGCGACAAGATCACCGCCAAGAACGCGGTAGCCGCCTTCGACGTCCCGGTGGTGCCCGGGGTCGCCAAAGCCGGGCTGAGCGACGACGAACTGGTCGCCGCGGCCGACGAGGTCGGATACCCGGTGCTGATCAAACCTTCGGCGGGTGGTGGCGGCAAGGGCATGCGCCTGGTGGAAGAGCCCGGCAGGTTGCGCGAGGCCCTGGTGGGGGCGCGGCGCGAGGCCGCCTCGTCTTTCGGCGACGACACCTTGTTTCTGGAGCGATTCGTGTTGCGCCCCAGGCACATCGAGGTGCAGGTGCTCGCCGACACGCACGGCAACATCGTGCACCTCGGCGAGCGCGAGTGCAGCCTGCAGCGCCGCCACCAGAAGGTCATCGAGGAGGCGCCGTCGCCGCTGCTCGACGAGCCGACACGGGCGCGCATCGGGGAGGCGGCCTGCAACACCGCACGCAGCGTCGACTACGTCGGTGCGGGCACCGTCGAATTCATCGTCTCCGCGGCCCGGCCCGACGAGTTCTTCTTCATGGAGATGAACACGCGCCTGCAGGTTGAGCACCCGGTCACCGAAGCGGTCACCGGGCTGGACCTGGTCGAGTGGCAGCTACGGGTGGCCGCCGGCGAGAAGCTGGCGTTCGCCCAGGACGACGTCGACATGCGCGGGCACGCCATCGAGGCCCGGGTGTACGCCGAAGATCCGGCGCGCGGGTTCTTGCCGACGGGCGGACGGGTGCTGGGTGTTTCCGAGCCGTCCGGTGACGGTGTGCGAGTGGACTCCTCGCTGTTGCCGGGCACGCTGGTCGGCAGTGACTACGACCCGATGCTGAGCAAGGTGATCGCCCACGGGGACGACCGCGACGAGGCGCTGGCGAAACTCGACCGGGCATTGAGCCGCACCGCAATCCTGGGCGTGCAGACCAACATCGAGTTCCTCCGGTTCCTGCTCGCCGACGCACGCGTGCGTGCCGGTGATCTGGACACCGCGCTGCTCGATGAGCGGCTGGCGGACTTCGCTCCGCTGCCGGCTCCCGACGACGTCCTGGCGGCGGCCGGTCTGTACCGGCAATCGGCGTTGGCCTTCCGGGCCCGCCGCTTCGCGGGCGATCCGTGGGCGGCGCCGACGGGATGGCGGGTCGGCGGTAGCCCGGCGCCGGTGCGCACCGACATGCGGACCCCGCTGCGCAGTGAGACGGTGTCGGTGTGGGGGCCGCCCGAGGCCGCCAGCGTGCGGGTGGGCGACGGCGAAACGCTGTCCGCAACAGCGCAAGTCGAGCCGTCGCGGATGAACGTGACGCTGGACGGGGTGCGCCGGGAATACCGCTGGGCCGAAGACGACCGGCACTTGTGGATCGCCGACGAGCGTGGAACCTGGCACCTGCGTGAGGCCGAGGAGAACAAGATCCACCGCGCCGCGGGCGCACAGCGTGCCGAGATCGTCAGCCCGATGCCCGGCAGCGTGATCGCGGTGCAGGCATCCTCGGGCACCGAGGTTTCCGAAGGCGACGTGGTGGTCGTCGTCGAGGCGATGAAAATGGAACATTCGCTTGCCGCACCGGTTTCCGGACAGGTGGAGGTACTGGTCTCCGTCGGCGATCAGGTGACGGTGGATCAGGTGCTGGCCCGGCTGGTGCCCGATGAATCCAGCGCGGCAAGCGATTCGAGTGAGGACGCGTCATGACCACATCCATTACCGCGGGGACCCTACCCAAGGAATATCAGGACCTGCGCGACACGGTGGCCGAGTTCGCGCGCACCGTCGTCGCTCCGGTGTCGGCGAAACACGATGAGGAACACAGCTTCCCGTACGAGGTCGTCGCCAAGATGGGGGAGATGGGCCTGTTCGGGTTGCCGTTCCCCGAGGAGTACGGCGGCATGGGCGGCGACTACTTCGCGCTGTCGCTGGCGCTCGAGGAACTCGGCAAGGTCGATCAGTCGGTGGCCATCACCCTGGAGGCCGGCGCCAGCCTCGGCGCGATGCCCATCTACCGGTTCGGCACCGAAGAGCAGAAGCAGAAGTGGCTGCCGGACCTGACCGCCGGGCGGGCGCTGGCCGGTTTCGGGCTGACCGAACCCGGGGCGGGGTCGGACGCGGGAGGCACCCGCACCACCGCCCGGCTCGACGACGGCGAGTGGGTGATCAACGGCAGTAAGCAGTTCATCACCAACTCCGGCACCGACATCACCTCACTGGTCACCGTCACCGCCGTCACCGGAACCAACGCGAACGGCAAAAAAGAGATCTCATCGATCATCGTGCCCAGCGGCACACCCGGATTCACCGTCGAGCCGGTGTACAGCAAGGTCGGTTGGAACGCGTCGGACACCCACCCGTTGAGCTTCGACGACGTACGCGTCCCGCAGGAGAACCTGTTGGGTGCGCGCGGCACCGGCTACTCGGGCTTCCTGTCGATCCTGGACGAGGGCCGCATCGCGATCGCCGCGCTGGCGACCGGCGCGGCGCAGGGCTGCGTCGACGAAAGCGTCAAGTACGCCAAGGAACGACAGGCGTTCGGCCAACCGATCGGCGCCTACCAGGCGATCAGTTTCAAGATTGCGCGGATGGAGGCGCGTGCCCATGTGGCCCGCACGGCCTACTACGATGCGGCTGCAAAGATGTTGGCGGGCAAGCCCTTCAAGAAGGAGGCGGCAATCGCGAAAATGATCGCCTCGGAAGCCGCGATGGACAACGCCCGCGACGCTACGCAGATTCACGGCGGCTACGGCTTCATGAACGAATATCCGGTCGCCCGGCACTACCGCGACAGCAAGATCCTCGAAATCGGCGAAGGGACCACCGAAGTGCAGCTGATGCTCATCGCGCGATCGCTGGGGCTCTCGTGACCGACCAAGGCGGCAAGTCGGTTGTCCAGCGGGGCTTGTGGTTTGACGAGTTCGAGATCGGCACCACCTACTTGCACCGCCCCGGCCGCACGATCACCGAGGCCGACAACGTCTTGTTCACCACGCTCACCATGAACACCCAGTCGCTGCACCTCGACGCGGCGTGGGCGGCCGAGCAGCCGGGCTTTCGCGGCGAGCGGCTGGTCAACTCCATGTTCACCCTCTCCACGCTGGTGGGGCTGTCGGTGTCGCAGCTGACGCTCGGCACCATCGTGGCCAACCTGGGCTTCTCCGAGGTGTCCTTCCCCAAGCCGGTGTTCCACGGGGACACCCTGTACGCCGAGACCGTCTGCACGGCCAAGCGCGAATCGAAGAGCCGCCCCGGCGAGGGCATCGTCACCCTCGAGCACACGGGACGCAATCAGCACGGCGACGTCGTCGCGCGCGCGGTGCGCACCACGCTGGTGCAAAAACGCCCGGCCGACCAGGAGGCCAAGTGAACCTGCATGCCGCCGGCCCTGGATGGTTGTTCTGCCCGGCCGACCGGCCCGAGCGTTTCGCCAAGGCCGCCGCTGCCGCCGACGTGGTGATCCTCGACCTCGAGGACGGTGTGGCGGAGGCGGATAAGCCCGCGGCGCGCAAGGCCTTGCAGGAGACGCCGCTGGACCCCGAGCGCACGGTGGTGCGGGTCAACGCCGCAGACACCGCGGAATATCCGCTGGACATCGAGGCCCTGGCCGGCACCGCCTACACCACCGTGATGCTGTCCAAGACGGAATCGGCAGCGCAGGTGACGGCGCTCGCGCCCCGCGATGTGATCGCGCTACTGGAGACGCCGCGTGGCGCGGTGTTCGCCACCGAAATCGCGGCGGCGCCGGGCACCGTCGCGCTGATGTGGGGCGCCGAGGATCTGGTCGCCACGCTCGGCGGCAGCTCCAGCCGTAAGGCCGACGGCACCTATCGCGACGTCGCGCATCACGTGCGGTCGACGGCACTGCTCACGGCGTCCACCTTCGGCCGGGTCGCGCTCGACGCCGTGCACCTGGACATCCGGGACCTCGATGGCCTGCGGGCCGAGGCCGAGGACGCCGTCGCGCTGGGTTTCGGCGGAACGGTGTGCATCCACCCGAGCCAGATTCCGGTGGTGCGCGAGGCGTACCGCCCCAGCGAGGAGCGACTGGACTGGGCGCGACGGGTGCTGACGGCGGCGCGGTCCGAACGCGGCGTCTTCGCGTTCGAGGGCCAGATGGTCGACTCTCCGGTGCTCAAGCACGCGCAGATGACGTTGCGCAGGGCGGGCGAGACCGTCCCCGACTGACGACGCCGCGAACCGCCCGGGCGAGGGGACGCGCGCCGAAGCGCGACACGTTGCGCCGTCTTCGCAATCAACGCGGTCTCTTCCCGTTTGAGCGCATAATGGTGGGTACGTCAGTGTCGCGGCGAGCGAAGCCTTTCGTGTAACTGGCGATCGACTCCCGCTCGCGGTGGACCCCGGCTGATCGTTTGCCGGGACCCGCTGTGGCTCATCGGGCCACGCGGCACCCGGCGAGGAAGGCGGTGTGGCGCAGATGTCTTCGGTGCCGATGGCTGTCGACCTGGAACCGGTGCAACTCGTCGCGCCCGATGGCACACCGACGCCCGAACATCGCTACAGCCGTGAGCTTCCCGCAGAAACGCTGAGCTGGCTCTACGAGATGATGGTGGTCACCCGGGAGCTGGACGGCGAATTCGTCAACCTCAAGCGGCAAGGGGAACTGGGGCTGTTCGCGTCGTGCCGCGGTCAGGAGGCCGCCCAGGTCGGCGCCGCGGCGTGCCTGCGCAAGACGGATTGGTTGTTCCCCCAATATCGGGAACTGGGCGCGTTTTTGGTGCGCGGCATCCCGCCCGGGCATGTGGGGGCGGCGTGGCGCGGAACGTGGCATGGCGGCCTTGATTTCACCAAGAAATGCTGTGCGCCGCTGTCGATCCCGATCGGCACCCAGACCCTGCACGCCGTGGGCGCGGCGATGGCTGCCCAACGCCTCGGCGAGGATTCGGTGACGGTGGCCTTCCTCGGCGACGGCGCCACCAGTGTGGGAGACGTGCACGAGGCGCTGAACTTCGCGGCCGTGTTCGCCACGCCCTGCCTGTTCTTCGTGCAGAACAACCAGTGGGCGATCTCGATGCCGATATCCAGGCAGACCGCCGCACCGTCGCTGGCGCACAAGGCGATTGGCTACGGAATGCCCGGAATCCGGGTGGACGGCAATGACGTTCTCGCCTGCTATGCGGTGACGGCCGAGGCGGCCGCCCGCGCCCGGGCCGGCGGCGGGCCGACGTTGATCGAGGCGGTCACCTACCGCCTGGCCCCGCACACCACATCCGACGACCCGAGCCGATACCGGACGCAAGAGGAAGTCGACCGCTGGGCAGCGCTGGAACCGATCGGGCGCTACCGCAGCTACTTGCAGGGCCAGGGCCTGTGGACGGACCGGTTGGAGGAACGCGTTGCGGCCCGGGCGAAGAGGATGCGGGCCGAATTGCGCGACGCGGTGTTCGACGCGCCGGACTTCGACATCGACGAGGTGTTCACCTCGGTGTACGCCGAAATCACGCCGGGACTACAGGCGCAGCGGCAACAGCTGCGGGCCGAACTCGACCGAAGCGATTGAGAGGCGTCCATGACCCAGCTCGCTGATCGCCCGGCCGGCCACGACGAGACACTCACCGCGGCACTGGAGAACGTCGCGCTGGGCGCGCAGTCGTTGACCATGGTGCAGGCGCTCAACCGCGCCCTGCACGACGCGATGGCCGCCGACGACCGGGTGCTGGTGTTCGGCGAGGACGTCTCCGTTGAGGGCGGCGTGTTTCGGGTCACCGAGGGGCTGGCCGCGGCGTTCGGCGAAGCCCGCTGCTTCGACACGCCGCTGGCGGAGTCCGCCATCATCGGGATCGCGGTGGGGCTGGCGTTGCGCGGCTTCGTGCCTGTTCCCGAGATCCAGTTCGACGGGTTTTCCTACCCGGCCTTCGATCAGGTGGTCAGCCACCTGGCGAAGTACCGCACCCGCACCCGCGGCGAAATCAACATGCCCGTGACGGTGCGCATCCCCTCGTTCGGAGGAATCGGTGCGGCAGAGCATCATTCGGATTCCACCGAGTCGTACTGGGCGCACACCGCCGGCCTGAAGGTGGTGGTGCCGTCCAGCCCCGCCGACGCGTATTGGCTGCTGCGGCACGCGATCAGTTGCCCGGACCCGGTCATGTACTTGGAGCCGAAGCGCCGCTACCAGGGTCGCGGCCTGGTTGATGTCACCCGGCCGGAACCACCGATCGGGCGGGCGATGGTGCGCCGCCCGGGCACCGACGTCACCGTCGTGACGTACGGCAGCCTGGTCGGCACGGCCGTCGGTGCCGCCGAAGAGGCTCAGCGGCAACGCGGTTGGAGCCTGGACGTCATCGACCTGCGCTCGCTGGTGCCGCTGGACTTCGATACCGTCGCGGCGTCGATCCACCGGACCGGACGCTGCGTGGTGATGCACGAGGGCCCGCGGAGCCTGGGATACGGCGCGGGGTTGGCCGCCCGAATTCAGGAGGAGTTGTTCTACGAGCTGGAGGCGCCGGTGTTGCGCGCGTGCGGCTTCGATACCCCATACCCGCCGGCGCGGCTGGAGAAGTGGTGGTTGCCGGGCCCCGACCGGCTACTGGATTGCGTCGAGCGCGTGCTGGAGCAGCCGTGAGCGAGGATCCGATCAAGTCGTTTCGGGTTCCCGACCTCGGGGAGGGCCTGGAAGAAGTCACGGTGACGCAGTGGCACGTGGCGGTGGGAGAGGACGTCGAGCTCAACCAGGTGCTGTGCACGGTGGAGACGGCCAAGGCCGAAGTGGAGATCCCCAGCCCCTACGCGGGTCGGATCGTCGAAAGGAACGGCGCCGAGGGCGATGTGCTCGACGTGGGGGCGGTGCTGCTGCGGATCGACACCGCGCCGCTCGGCGGTGATGCACCGGCCGCCGAGACGGCGGCACCCACGCTGGTCGGTTACGGCGCTGACTCCGGCATCGACGTCAGCCGGCGCACCACCCGTCCGCTGGCCGCGCCTCCGGTGCGCAAGCTGGCCAAAGAGCTGATGGTGGATCTCAACTCGGTGCAGCATCGCGCGGGCGCGATCATCACCCGGGAGGACGTGCTGTCGGCCGCCGGTGGCAATGGGAACGGCGCCGACGCGCGGCCGGTCCGGGGTGTGCAGGCCCGGATGGCGGAGAAGATGACGCTGTCGCACAGGGAGATTCCGCCGGCGAAGGTCGGTGTCGAGGTCGACTGCGCGGAGTTGCTGCGGTTGTCTGACGCGTTCCGTGCGGATCAGGAGACCATGACGCCGTTCGTCCTCACGTTGCGATTGTTGGTCATCGCGTTGCGGCACAACGAGCTGTTGAATGCGACGTGGGTCGACTCGCCGCAGGGACCGCAGGTGCGCGTCGAGCATCGGGTGCATCTGGGCATCGCGGCGGCCACCTCACGTGGCTTGCTCGTGCCCGTAATCGCCGATGCCCACACCATGACGACCCGCGAACTGGCAACCAAGGCGGCCGAATTGATCGCCGGCGCGCGTGCGGGCGGCCTCGGGCCGGGGGAGTTGCGGGGCTCGACCTTCACCGTGACGAACTTCGGGGCGCTGGGCGTGGACGACGGTGTGCCGGTGATCAACCATCCCGAGGCCGCCATCCTCGGCATGGGAGCGATCAAGCCCCGGCCCGTCGTCCGGGGCGGCGAAATCGTGGTGCGTCCGACCATGTCGTTGACATGTGTGTTCGACCATCGCATCGCCGACGGTGCGCAAGCCGCCCAATTCGTCTGCGAGCTAAGGGATCTCATCGAGGCACCGGAAACGGCTTTGCTCGATTTGTGAGTTCGGGTTCAGGAGTGCGGCGGTACGGGGCACCAGAACAGGCCGCAATTGAAGTTGGGCTGATGAAACGGCGGCGGGGGCGGGTACGGGGGTGGATTGTCGGTGTCCCAGCACTGGTTCCAGTACTTGTTCTCACCCCACGCAGGGTTCCACGGCTGATTCGGGCACCAATGCGCTCGTGGGGCTGGCCCCGGTTGGGCGTTCGCGGTACCCGCGGTCAGCGCGAGTCCCGCGGTGGCGAGTCCACTGGCCAGCAGGGCTCCGGCGACAAGCCGGGCGACGGTGTGGTGAAGCTGCACGCTGCGTTCCTTTGCTCGGGCGCCACGTCGGTTGGCGTCGTCGCTGCCCAGTGCATCTGGCCCACCGCGCTACCGATCCCAACCTGCGCGCGTGCGGGGGAAGGCCTACCGGCGTTGCGCGGCGGCCAATCGCTGTGCGAATTCCGGTGATTGGATGGAATACGACTGCGGACCGAGCTCGGCGCGCATGGCGAGCTCGTGTTGCTCGTTGTCCAGCGACCCAGGACTGACGGTGGCGCGCATGGTGGCCTTGGTGGACAGCACCACGTCCCGCGGAGCCGCCGCCGGGCCGGCGGCGAGCTCCAGCGCCGCGGCGACCGGATCGTCGGCGACGCTCAGCGCCACGCCGTGCCGCACGGCGGCGTCGGCGTCGAAGCGCATGCCGAACAGCAGCGCCGCCCGCGCCACCTGCGGGCCGACCGCCCGCTGGAACATCCATGTGGCGCCCCCGCCCGGGTGCAGCCCGAGCTTCTGGAATCGCGCATCGAACACGGCGGCGGGTCCGGCGATGCGCACGTCGGCGGCCAGGGCCAGATTCAGACCGGCCCCGACCGCGGCGCCGTTGACGGCGGCAATGGTGGGCAGCCGGCAACCGCCGACGGCCATGAAGCCGTCGTAGAGCTGCTGCAAGCCGGTCTCGGCGGCCCCGCCGCCCGCGGCCCCGAGGGCACTGAGGTCTGCGCCCGCGCAGAACGCCCTGCCGGCCCCGGTGACCACCACGGCATGCACGCCGGGATCGCTTTCGGCCCGCTCGACGGCCTCGCGCAGCAGGCCCGACGACTCGGCGGTGATCGCGTTGCGCCGATCGGGATCGTTGACGGTGATGAGCGCGACGCGGTCGGTGACGGTGTACAGGATCGGTTCGGACTGGGCCATCGGGCACCTCCGGCTTCGGGTCTTGGCGGCGGAGCCGCCTGGGCGCACCGGGTTATCGGCGGCGGCGTCACGGGCGAGGTAAGACTACTTCGCGCCTCGCACATGAAGTCGGCCGGTGTGAGCGGCGATGAGCGGGAACCGGTAGGAAAAGGCCCGGCATTCGATACTGGCGGTCCGCCGTATGGGTCCAGTCCGACGGCGCACGCCATTCGCGCCGGGCGCGCATCCCTTCGGCCGCCGCCGTGCAAAGGCGCAGTCTTTGCGGGGCGTGAAGCGGACATCGGAATCTACAAGCAATGCTGTATTTATCAAAACGTTATCTGACGGTTTACGCCTCGCCGGTCGGACCGCCGAATCGACCTGTCGAAACCACGCGTGGCGCGCCGACTCACGGGGCGGGGCCCGGTGCTGGGGGCCGGCCCCGCTACGCCGCGAACGTGTCGCGGTCCGCTATAGCTCGGGTTTCGCTAACTTTCTCGCCAGCTGATCGAGTTCGGCCTGGCGCTCCCGCACCGCACAGCCTCCCCGCTCCACTCGCGCTCCCCGCATGACGGTCACCGGCAGCGCATCGCTGCGCAGCCTAGTGTTCGCGTAATGTATTGCGGCATCGATCATTTCGATGTAACGCTCGGCATCGTCCTCGGCGCACGACCCCTCGATGCGCTGGACTTCGTCCCAACACGGATAGGAAGCGTAGCGGGCATCAAGTTGTTGCTGCGAGACCTGCGTTCCGAAGTAACAGCGCCAGTCGCGGCTCAACCAACCCCTTGTTTTGACTTCCACTTTGATTCGATTGCCAACGCCGGCTATGAACCTCGGCTCCCCGACGCGCACCACCGGCTGCCAGTCATTCGACGCCATTCGCCAACCCCTCGAAGAGAAGACGCTCTAAGTAATGATCTCCCCGTAAGCGCCATCTGCTCGTTTTGACACGCTGTTCCCAGAACGATTAAACCGCAAACTTTTGACGGCGACTTCGAATTTTGCGGGTTCGTCAAAAAGTATGGAAACGGCCCTTCGGTGTTACTGATGGTCCGTTCGGGCGGCTTTGCGGCCGTGCCCGAAACCCTCCGAATATCGCCATGACCTGCAGCACTGCCCCGGATGCCGCAGGTCGGGCTCAAGGATCCATAAAGGATCCGCCAAGGCGCGCGCCGCAATCTGATGTCAGCTCGAAAGAGCGTCTGAGAAGTAGGCATCTCCTTAGGAGCGAAGCTCATGCGGAACACGGGGTACAGGACAACGCGGTCCGGAACAATGGCGCACCGGGCGTACGCAAGACCGCGCGATCAACGAATCGGATACACCCGGCTGATGCTGGTCTCCGTTGCGACGGCCGGACTCGTCGGCCTCGGCGTCGGTGTCGCGTGCGTAGATCGACCGCTGGCCGGCCGGCATTGTTCGGTTCCGAACGTGACCACGCAGGACACCGCCGGGCTCACACTGTCGTGCAGCCCGGCATCGACTCGAATCGGTGAGGCGGTGTGGCAGTATGTGCCGTCGTAGCCTCGATACGTCCAGTGGCGCAGCGGATTTCGATCCCATTGACCGCCGCTCGGACATGCGCTGCGGCGCGAACGAACGAGCGCCACCACGATGGTCGGGTAGGCGGCCTCAGAGATGGCCGGCCACGAAAGTGGCGGCCTGACTTGGCATTCCGGATCCCTGATACGACAGATCCGCCGCCGAGAACAACTCGTCGTGCGACGGCAGCGCCAACGGACCGCCCGGTGTGCACACCGGGTCACCGGGCGCACACAGATCGATGGCCTTCGCCCCGTACCACGGGCTGACCACGCTCACCGGCGCCCCCAGATACCTGGCCGACGGATTTCCGAACAGCGCCAGGGCGGCGACATGGTCGGCCTCGTCGGCCGTCAATATCTGCGGGATCAAGCCCGCGATCGGCGCCTGGGCGATGGTGATCAGGTCGATCACCATCGCGCCCTGCGAATAGCCGCCGAGCACGAGTTTGGTGTTGGGGCAGTTGGCCACCATGGACTGAACGTGCGCGTGCGCGTCGCCGGCGCCCGCGGACGCTGACGGCGCGAAATCCTCGTCCGCGGGGTAGTTGACGGGATACACCCCGAGGGATCGACCGCCGACTTGGGTGCGTAACGAGTCGATGAACGCCTGTCCGACCCCGCCGACACCGGGCGGCTCGGCGGTGCCTCGGGCGAAGGTCACCTCGACGTCGGGGCAGGGCGCGGCGGACGCGGAGATCGCTGGGCACAGCGGCGGCGTGCAGGCCGTCACCGCCGCGACAGCCAGTACACGCGCTAATCGGCGTGCGTTCACGCTCCCATGCTGACACATCGGCATCGCCGCGCAAGGCCCAATCCGCGCGGTTCGCCGGCACCCGAGACGCATCCGTCAAGCATCACCCGAGGTCACACACAAAAAGAGTGCCCCTGTTCAGAGTCGGTTGATGGTTGACGGAGTGGTTCCGGTTGATCCTTGACACTCTTGTTGTGGTTT
>NZ_QMEV01000059.1 GCF_003284935.1 Mycobacterium colombiense | reverse complement strand
CCCCCACCGGTGCCGGTGGCTCCGCCGCCCGCCCCGCCCGCGGTGGCGCCGATCCCGGTCCCGATTCCGCTGCCGATCCCGGGCCTTGGCGGGCCGGGCTTCGGTGGACCGCCCGGAGGAGGCTTCGGTCCCCACGGCGGCGGTGACGACGGGCCGCATGGTGGCGGTGGCCACGGCGGTGGCGGCTTCCCCGGGTTCCCCGGTGGCGGCGGCGGCCATGGCGGCGGTGGCGGCTTCCCCGGCTTCGGCGGAGGTCACGGCGGCTTCGGTCGCCACTAGCCCACAGGGTGGTAACCGCACCGCCCGGCTGCGCCGCGCTCGCGTCGCCACGAGCAGGTGATCGATCGCGCTGACCGGAGGGCGCGGTCACCTGTCATCTTCCGTTTGCCTCCCGCTCAACCCTGCGATGCAATTAGCTCATGGCGACCACCTACACCGGTTGTATGCGATGCACGGTGTTCGGCACGGGTTACCTCGGTGCCACCCATGCGGTTGGGATGGCAGAACTCGGACACGACGTGCTCGGGGTCGATATCGACCCGGGTAAGGTCGCCAAGCTCGCCGGGGGCGACATCCCCTTCTACGAACCCGGCCTGCGAAAGCTGTTGAGGGAGAACCTGGCTGCCGGTCGGCTGCGGTTCACCACCGATTACGACATGGCGGCCGACTTCGCCGACGTGCACTTCCTCGGGGTGGGCACACCGCAGAAGAAGGGCGAGTACGGCGCGGACCTGCGCCACGTCTACGCGGTCATCGATGCGCTGGTGCCGCGGCTGACGACATCGGCTGTGCTGGTTGGCAAGTCCACGGTTCCGGTGGGCACCGCGGCCGAGCTCAACCAGCGGGCCGCCGCGCTGGCGCCGCACGGGGTCGACGTCGAAATCGCCTGGAATCCGGAGTTTTTGCGCGAGGGTTACGCCGTGCAGGACACTCTCAATCCGGACCGGATCGTGCTGGGCATCAAACAGGATTCGACGCGCGCCGAGGCCTCCGTTCGTGAGCTGTACGGTCCGCTGCTGGACGCCGGGATACCGTTCCTGGTGACGGATCTGCAGACCGCGGAGCTGGTCAAGGTTTCCGCCAATGCCTTTCTGGCGACCAAGATTTCGTTCATCAACGCCATCTCCGAGGTGTGCGAGGCGGCCGGTGCCGACGTCAGCCTGCTGGCCGATGCGCTGGGCTACGACCCCCGGATCGGGCGCCAATTCCTCAACGCCGGTTTGGGTTTCGGCGGCGGCTGCCTGCCCAAGGACATCCGCGCGTTCATGGCGCGCGCGGGGGAGCTCGGCGCCGACCAGGCGTTGACGTTCCTGCGCGAGGTGGACAGCATCAATATGCGCCGCCGCACCCGGATGGTGGAACTGGCCAGCGCCGCCTGCGGCGGCTCGCTGCTGGGCGCCAACATCGCCGTGCTCGGTGCGGCCTTCAAACCCGAATCCGACGACGTGCGTGACTCACCCGCGCTCAACGTCGCGGGCCAACTGCAGCTCAACGGGGCCGCCGTCAACGTCTATGACCCCAAGGCCCTGGACAACGCGCAGCGCCTGTTCCCGACCCTGAACTACGCGGTCTCGGTCGAAGAGGCCTGCGAGCGCGCCGATGCGGTGCTGGTGCTCACCGAGTGGCGCCAGTTCGTCGACATGGACCCCGACGACCTGGCCGACCGGGTGCGCGCCCGCGTCATCGTGGACGGCCGCAACTGCCTGGACGCCGGCCGCTGGCAGCGGGCGGGCTGGCGGGTATACCGCCTGGGTGCGCCGCGGCCGTAGAAGCGATCCGAAAACGGGTCGGAGACAACGGTATTCGTCGTCACCCGATCATCAGCCGGCCCGGGCGCGCAGCACCGCGCGGGGGTACTCACCGCCGTCGTCGAACAGCTCGACGTCGATGTCGTCGAATGCCGCCGAGCGCAGCGCGTCGACAACCGGTGCCGGGTCCGGGATTTCACGAAACGGCAGGCTCGCCGCGACGTCCTCGGCGTAGTGATGACCCGCCACATGTGGATTCAGTGAAATGTCGGCGACCACGAGCCCACCCGGGGGCAGCACCCGGTGCCATTCGGCGAAGGCCTGCTGCGGCTCGAGCACGGTCCAGATGAAGTGCCGGGCCGTCACGGCGTCGAAACTGGCGTCGGCGAACGGCAGCTTTTCGGTGACACCCTCCACGAACCTGACGGCCACCCGCCCGTCGGCGGCCTTGGCGCGAGCGTGCGCCAGCATGGCCTCGGACGCGTCGACGCCGGTCACCTCGTGGCCGAGCTCGGCCAGCAGCAACGCGACAAAGCCGGTGCCCGTGGCGACGTCGAGCACGCGGGACGCCGGGGGGATCGGACTCAGCGCTTCGGTCCACCGTCGACGCTCGGGCTCCGAGGAGATGCCGTGCGCGGCCCGCTGGTCGTATTGAGAACCCTCACGCTCCCAGAACTCGCGGATCGCGGTGCGGGCGACCGGAAGGCTCGCATTGGCGTCGGGCATGAGCACCTCTCGGGGACAAGGGCATTCGGCGAGCCGGGCGGTCGGGTGCCGCGGCGAGCCGGACATCGACGACAAGTCTGCAGTGCGCGCCCGCGTCACCGCAAGGCACGCGGAAGCTCGGGGCCGGCGGCCTGGCGAGTAGCCTGACCCGCGTGGACTATGCCGGAAAATTCCTCGACGAGAACCGGGCCTTCGCGGAGCTGTTTCAGGATGCCGACGAGTCCACGCCCGTGCCCACCTGCCCGGACTGGACCCTGCGCCAACTGTTCCGCCATGTCGGCCGCGGCGACCGCTGGGCGGCGCAGATCGTGCGCGACAAACTCGACAGCTACCTCGACCCGCGCACGGTGGAGGGCGGCAAGCCGCCGCCAGACCCCGCCGGCGCGATCGCCTGGCTGCAGGGCGGCGCCCAGCGGTTGATCGACGCCGTCGAGCTGACCGGTGTGGAGACACCGGTCTGGACGTTCTTGGGGTCGCGGCCGGCGAACTGGTGGGTCCGGCGCCGGCTGCACGAGGTCGCGGTGCATCGCGCCGACGCGGCGATCGCGCTGGGGCGCGACTTCGCCCTCGACGCCGACGTGGCCGCCGACGGCATCACCGAATGGCTGGAGCGCGTCGCGATCCAGGCGGGCGGCCAGGGCGCACCACTTCCGCTCGAGGAGGACGACACCCTGCACCTGCATGCCACCGATCCCGGGCTCGGCGAGGCCGGCGAATGGACGATCGCCGTCGAGGGGGGCCGGATCGGCTGGTCGCATGAGCATGGCAAAGGCGGCGCCGCGCTGCGCGGTGGCGCCACCGAGCTGCTGCTGGCGATCCTGCGCCGGCGGCCGCTGGCCGATACGGGCGTGGAGCTGTTCGGCGACGAAGCCGTGTGGGAGCGCTGGTTGGACCGTACGCCTCTCTAGCCGCGGGGCCGCACGGTAACTTGCACACCATGACCACATCGGAGATCGCCACCGTTTTGGCATGGCACGACGCGCTCAACAGCGACGACATCGCGACGTTGATCGCGTTGTCCAGCGACGACATCGAGATCGGCGACGCGCACGGCGCCGCGCAGGGCCACGAGGCGCTGCGCAACTGGGCCTCGTCGCACCGGGCGGACACGCAGCTCGGTCAGATGTATGTGCACGACGGCATCGTCGTCGTCGAACAAAAACTCGGCGGCCCCGACGGACCGGGGGCCGCCACCAACGCGCTGGCCTTCCGTGTGGTCCGCGACCACGTCACCTCGGTGTTCCGGCACGACAGCTTGGCCGCGGCGCTGGCGGCCACCGAGCTCACCGCGTCCGACGCCGTCGAATAGGGCCCTTCAAGGCATTAGGAGCTAGCCATGCGCGGAATCATCCTGGCCGGCGGGTCGGGCACCCGCTTGCATCCGATCACCACGGGCATCAGCAAGCAGCTGCTGCCGGTCTACGACAAACCGATGGTCTACTACCCGCTGTCCACCCTGATGATGGCCGGGATCCGCGACATCCTGGTGATCACCACCCCACACGACGCGCCGGGCTTCCAGCGGCTGCTGGCCGACGGCTCGCAATTCGGCGTCAACATCACCTACGTGACGCAGGAACGGCCCGACGGGCTGGCCCAGGCATTCGTCCTGGGTGCCGACCACATCGGCAATGAGCCGGTGGCTTTGGTGTTGGGGGACAACATCTTCTACGGCCCGGGCCTGGGCACCAGCTTGAGCCGCTTCCAATCCATCAGCGGCGGAGCGGTTTTCGCGTACTGGGTGGCCAACCCGTCGGCGTACGGTGTCGTGGAGTTCAGCGACGACGGCAGGGCGCTGTCGCTGGAGGAGAAGCCCAAGACACCGAAATCCAATTACGCGGTGCCGGGCCTGTACTTCTACGACAACGACGTGATCGACATCGCCAAGGGCCTCAAAAAATCGGCGCGCGGCGAGTACGAGATCACCGAGGTCAACCAGATCTACCTGAACCGGGGCCGGCTCTCGGTCGAGGTGATGGCCCGCGGCACGGCCTGGCTGGACACCGGGACGTTCGACTCGCTGCTCGACGCCAGCGATTTCGTGCGCACCCTGGAGCGCCGCCAGGGCCTGAAGGTCAGCGTGCCCGAGGAAGTGGCGTGGCGGCGGGGCTGGATCACCGACGAGGAGCTGGCCGAGCGTGCGCACAGCCTGCTCAAGTCCGGCTACGGCGGCTATCTGCTGGATCTGTTGGAGCGGAGCCGGTTTCAGTAGGTTTGGCCAGCACCGCGGCGATCGCCGTGGTCAGCGGGACCGACAGCGCCAGAGCGATGCCGCCCACCGCGGAGCGGGCGATCTCGATGGCCACGCTCTCGCTGGTCAACACGTCGGTCAGCGAGCGATTGGCCACGCTGAACAGCAACAGCAGCGGCAGCGAACTGCCGGCGTAGGCCAGCATCAGGGTGTAGACCGTGCTGGCGATGTGATCGCGGCCCACCCGGATGGCGCCGACGAAGATCGCCCGCCGCGAGCCGCCGAGATGGGCGAGCTCGAACACCGTCGAGGCCTGCGTCACCGTCACGTCGTTGAGCACACCGAGGGACCCGATGATGAAGCCGGCCAGCAGCAGGCCGCCGATCGACACGCTGCCCAGATACGCGCTGACGGTGCTGTTCTGCTCGTCGGACAACCCGGTCAGTTGCGCCAATTGTATTGCTGCCCAAGATAACCCGGCTGCCAGCAGCAGCGCCGACAGGGTGCCCAGCAGCGCGGCGCTGGTCCGCAGGTTGACCCCGTGGGCGAGATAGATGACCGCGTAGAGGATGGCCGCCGACGCGACCAGCGCCACCGGTATGGCCGGCGCGCCGTCGCGCAGCGCCGGCAGCAAGAACGTCACCAGGACCACGAACGCGACCACGATGCCCACCAGCGCCAGCAGCCCGCGCCAGCGCGCTACCGCCACGATCACCACGGCGAACGCGATCGCCAAACCGGCCAGCGCCCAGCCGCGTTCGAAGTCGTAGAACGCATAGCTGGTGGCGCCCTGGTCGTCGACCTGCCGGACGAGTCGAATGTGGTCGCCCACCGCGAATTTCGGCTGCCCGGGGCCGGGGGAGGACTCCAGCAGCGTCTGGGCGCCGGCGTTGGGGCCGGAATCGATCGACACCTGGGTCAGGACGCACCGGCCGGCGCCGGGCGGCGCCTGTTGCGGCGGGCCGGTGAGGACCTGGCTGACCGACGGGCTGCCGCAGTCGCCCATCCCGCTGGACAGCACGTGCCCGGCCTGCGTGCTCACCGCGCCGCCGGCGGCGTTCTGCAGCGGCATCGGGATGTCGACGTGCTGGCGGCTGGGCCACAGCACGATCGCGCCGACGGCGACCGCCACGCCGATCGCGATTAACAACCCGACGACGATCCTGGCGGGCAACGGATCAACGGCGGACGGGCCCGGCGGGAAGCTGTGCGAGTGGGAGTGGGTCACCCGGTCGAGAGTAGAGGCGGGCGCGCCGGGGCTTACGGTCGATAGCCGACGAGGAAGTTGCCCAGCCGCTCGATCGCGGCCGCCAGATCGCGGGCCCACGGCAGCGTCACGATGCGCAGGTGATCCGGTGCCGGCCAATTGAAGCCGGTGCCCTGAGTGACCAGAATCTTTTCCTGCAGCAGCAGATCGAGGACGAGCTGTTCGTCGTCGTCGATGTCATAGACCTCGGGGTCGAGCCGGGGGAACGCGTAGAGCGCACCGGCGGGCTTGACGCAGGACACGCCCGGGATCTCGTTGAGCTTGGTCCAGGCGACGTCGCGCTGCTCGAGCAGCCGGCCGCCGGGCAGCACCAGGTCGTCGATGCTCTGATAGCCGCCCAGGGCCACCTGGATCGCGTGCTGCGCCGGCACATTCGGGCACAGCCGCATGTTGGCCAGCAGGTTGATTCCCTCGATGAAGCTGCCGGCGTGGTCCTTGGGCCCGGTGATCGCCAGCCAGCCGGCCCGATAACCGGCCACCCGGTAGGCCTTGGACAGGCCGTTGAAGGTCAGGCACAGCATGTCCGGGGCCAGCGTGGCCAGGTTGATGTGCTTGGCGTCGTCGTAGAGGATCTTGTCGTAGATCTCGTCGGCGAGCAGCAGCAGCTCGTGCTTGCGCGCCAGATCGACGATCTGGGTGAGGACTTCGCTGGTGTAGACCGCGCCGGTCGGGTTGTTCGGATTGATCACGACCAGCGCCTTGGTCCGCTCGGTGATCTTGGACTCCATGTCGGCGATGTCGGGCTGCCAGCCCTGCGTCTCGTCGCACAGGTAGTGCACGGGCGTGCCGCCGGCCAGGGAGGTCGACGCCGTCCACAGCGGGTAGTCCGGCGACGGGATCAGCACCTCGTCGCCGTTGTCGAGCAGGGCCTGCAGCGTCATGGTGATCAGCTCGGACACGCCGTTGCCCAGGTAGACGTCGTCGACGTCGAAGCGGGGGAATCCGTCGACCAACTCGTAGCGGGTCACCACGGCCCGGCGGGCGGGCAGGATGCCCTGTGAGTCGGAGTAGCCCTGGGCGTACGGCAGCGCCTGAATCATGTCGCGCATGATCACGTCGGGTGCCTCGAAGCCGAACGGCGCCGGGTTGCCGATGTTGAGTTTGAGGATGCGATGCCCCTCGGCCTCCAGCCGCGCGGCGTGCGCGTGCACCGGTCCGCGGATCTCGTACAGGACGTCCTGGAGCTTCGACGACTGCGCGAAACTGCGCTGCGGCCGGTGATGAGCCGACGCGTGCAGGGGCAGCTGATGGGTGGTCACACCACTAATGGTGCCATCACTGTCCACTGAAATTTGCTGTCAAGCGGCAAAGACGCAGGTCAGCGCTTGCCCGGGGGACGCGCCCCACGGGCGATGCCCAGGCCTTTCACCGGTGGCTGCGCCGGTGCGTCGTCGCCGCCGGTCTCCTTTGCCGGCTCCGCTTTCGGCACCGGCTCGGCTTCGGCCTTGGGTGTCTCCGCCTGAGGTGCTTCTGCCTTGGGTGCCTCGGCCTTGGGTGCCTCGGCCTTGGGCGCCGCCTTCTTGGCCCCGGGCCGCTTGGCGCCCGCCGCGATGCCCAGCCCCTTGACGGGTGCCGCGGGTGCCTTGGCCTCGGCCTCGGGGGCGGCTTCCGGCGTGGCCTCCGCCTGAGTGGCCTCGGTCCTGGCGGCTTCCGGCTTGGGGGCCGCCGGGGCGGCCTTCTTGGCGCCGGGTCGCTTGGCGCCGCCGGCGATGCCCAGCCCCTTCACGGGTGCGGCGGTGTCCGCCGTGGCCTCGGCCGCGGGGGCCGCCTTCTTGGCGCCGGGCTTCTTGGCCCCACCGGCGATCCCCAGGCCCTTGGCGGGGGCGGCCGGCGCGGCCGCGGCCTTCGGGGCCTCCTCGACCGGGGCCTCCTCGGCGGGTGCCTCGGCGGGCGCGGTGGCGGTGGCCGTCGAGGCCTTGGGCGCCTCGGCCGCCCGCGCTTCAGCCCTTTCGGAGGCCTCCTTGGCGGCCGTGCCCTTCTCCGGCAGCGTCGCCTTGTCGTACTCGAGGGACCCGAGCAGGATCTGCGCGACGTCGAGCACCTCGACACCGCTGCGGCCGGCCTCCTCCTGACGGTCGTTGACACCGTCGGTGACCATCACCCGGCAGAAGGGGCAGCCGGTCGCGATGGTGGCGGCCCCGGTGGCCAGCGCCTCGTCGACGCGTTCGTGGTTGATGCGCTTGCCGATGTGCTCTTCCATCCACATCCGCGCGCCGCCGGCGCCGCAGCAGAAGCTGCGCTCGGCGTGGCGTGGCATCTCGGTCAGGTTCGCCCCCGCGGCCCCGATCAGTTCCCGCGGCGCCTCGTAGACCTTGTTGTGCCGGCCCAGGTAGCAGGGGTCGTGATAGGTGATGTCCTGCGACACCGGCGTCACCGGCACCAGCTTGTTGTCCCGGATCAGCCGGTTGAGCAGCTGGGTGTGGTGCAGCACCGAGTAGTTCGCGCCGAGCTGGCGGTACTCGCGGCCCAGGGTGTTGAAGCAGTGCGGGCAGGTGACGACGATCTTGCGGTCGACGGTCTCGACGCCCTCGAACAGTCCGTCCAGCGTCTCGACGGCCTGGGCGGCCAGCTGCTGGAACAGGAACTCGTTGCCCGAACGGCGCGCGGAGTCGCCGTTGCAGGTCTCGCCGGTGCCGAGCACCAGGTACTTCACGCCGGCGATGGCCAGCAGCTCCGCGACGGCCTTGGTGGTCTTCTTGGCCTTGTCGTCGTAGGCGCCGGCGCACCCTACCCAGAACAGGTACTCGTAGCCGTCGAAGCTGTCGACGTCCTCGCCGTAGACCGGCACGTCGAAGTCGACCTCGTCGATCCAGCTGGTGCGGTCCGACGCGTTCTGGCCCCACGGGTTGCCCTTGGTTTCCAGGTTCTTGAACAGCACCGACAGTTCCGAGGGGAACTCGGATTCCATCATCACCTGGTAGCGGCGCATGTCGATGATGTGGTCGATGTGCTCGATGTCCACCGGGCACTGCTCGACGCAGGCGCCGCAGGACACGCAGGACCACAGCACGTCGGGGTCGATGACGCCGCCCTGCTCCTCCGTGCCGACCAGCGGCCGGGTGGCCTGCTCGGGGCCGGATCCCATGACGCGGCCGAAGCCGGACTCGGGAACGTGGTGGGCCTCGGCGTGCTTTTCGCCGGACAGTTCCTCGCCGACCCCGCCTTCCGGCGTGCTCTCGAGCGGGCTTTCCTTGGAACCCAGGATGTAGGGCGCCTTGGCCATCCAGTGGTCGCGCAGGTCCATGATGACGAGCTTGGGCGACAGCGGCTTGCCGGTGTTCCACGCCGGACACTGCGACTGGCAGCGCCCGCACTCGGTACAGGTGGCGAAGTCCAGCATGGCCTTCCAGCTGAAGTCTTCGATCTTGCCGCGGCCGAATTCGGCGTCGTCGGGCGGGTTTTCGAAGTCGATCGGCTTGCCGTCGTGCTCCAGCGGCAGCAGCGGGCCCAGGCCGTTGGGCAGCCGCTTGAAGATGACGTTGATGGGCGCCGTGAAGATGTGCATGTGCTTGGAGTGCAGCACGATGATGAGGAACGCCAGCATGACCAAGATGTGCAGCAGCAACGCCGTCGTTTCGATGATTTCGTTGGCGGGCTGGCCCAGCGGTCGCAGGATGACGCCGAACAGCTGCGACAGGAAGGCGCCGTTGCCGTAGGGCAGGGTGCCGTTGTTGACCGCGGCTCCGCGCACGAACACGTAGGTGAAGACGACGTTGAAGATCATGAACAGCACCAGCCAGGCACCGCCGGTGTGCGAGCCGTAGAACCGTGACTGGCGCCCGATCTCCTTCGGGCTGCGCATCAGACGGATGATGGCGAAGGTGACGATGCCGAGGAAGACGGCCGTGGCGAAGAAGTCCTGCAGGAAGCCCAGCGCGTCCCAGCGCCCGATGATCGGGATGTGGAAGTTGTCCTGGAACAGCAGGCCGTAGGCCTCGATGTAGACCGTCAGCAGGATGAAGAAGCCCCACATGGTGAAGAAGTGGGCCAGGCCGGGGATCGACCACTTCAGCAGCTTGCGCTGGCCGAAGACCTCGGAGAGCTCGGCCCAGACGCGTTTGGCGGGCTCGTCGGTGTGACCCGGGGCCGGCTTGCCGGACGTGATCAGCTTGAACAGCCACAGGACACGCCGTGCGGCGAGTGCGGCCACGATCAGCGTCATGCCCATGCCCACGATCAGCCTGATGAGCATCTGCGTCGTCACAGAAGTTCTCCCCAATGCATAGATAAATTCGGCCCGTGCTTATTTGCCTGCTTAAGCCCCGCTCATAGTTACATCTCCGCGGCTTTCGGCGCGAGAAAGGCTGCCCTAACTTGGCAGTTCACCGATGCCTCTGGCCTGCCGATTAGTACCCGCTCACCAAATATGACGCTTGCGGAAGTGATGAGCGCCACCAAATCTCGCTAAATGACCTTTTGTCGGGGCCTTTGGCGGCCCGGACGCAATTCGTCTCGTCAGCGCCCGAACGGCGGTTGAAAGATGGGCGGCAGCGGCCGCGTGCGGGTCGTGGTCGGCGCCGCGGTGGTGGTCGCCTGCGACGTCGTGGTGGGCGGGGCGGTCGTGGTGGTGGTCGTGCTCGGCGGCGGCGCCGTTGTGGTCGTCGTCGACGGTTCCGGCGCGGGTGTCGTGGTGGTGGCCGGTGCCTCGCTGGACGGCGGCGGCGGCGCCGGGATCACGGTGACGGTGGTGCTGTCGTTCGGCCCGGTGATGGTGACCGTCTGCGGTGGTGCCGTGGTAGTCGGCGACGTGGGACTGACCGGGGTGGACTTGGTGAGCAACAGGTTGATCGCCAAGATCAGGGCCACCAGCACCGCGGCGCCCGCTCCGGCCACGCTGAGCACCAGCGCGGTGCGCTTGTACCAGGGCAGCCGCCCGGGGGCGGTGGCGTAGCGGCTGCCGGTCGCGTCGTCGAATTCCCTTGCCTCATTGGCGTACTCGCCGGTGGCGTCGCGCCCGGTGTAGGGCACCGGCTCGTCGTTGTCGGCGTCTTGCGACCACGCCAGCGCGTCGTCCACGTCGGTGGCCTGCGCCGCCCAGGCGGCCTGGGTCATGTCGAGCCCGGCGGTACCCACCATCTCCGTCGGCGTTTCCACCGCGGCGGCCGCGGCGGTGGGGGCGACGCCCGACGCGTAGTGCGGGCCCAGCACCGCGGCGCCGAGGGCGGCGCTGAGCGCAGGCTGCGCGGTGCTGTGCACCGGCACCCCGAAACGCTGCGACAGGCGCGCTTTGAGCAGCGGGATGTTCGCGCCACCTCCGGTGATCGCCACGGCGCTCAGCCCGGCGTTCGCAATGCCGTTGCGGCGCAACGACTCCTCGACGGACGCGAGGAACCGGTCCAGCGGTGCGGAGAGCAGCTGCTCGAAGTCGGTGCGGGAGAGCTGGGCGCCGTCGCCCGACGCCCCGGCGATGGTGCCCACCGCGGCCGTCGAGAGTTGTTCCTTGGCGCGGCGGCAGGCGCCGAGCAGACGGGCCTGCGACCCCATCCGCGCCGCGCCACCGAGCATGGCGGTGCTGACGTCGGAGGCCAGCAGGTGATCGAGGACCAGCTGATCGATCGCGTCGCCGGAGAAATCGGTGTTTCGCGTGGCCGGCCCGACGGGCGCGAAGCCGGCCTTGGCGTCCATCAGCGTGACGGTGGTGCCGCCGGCGCCGAAGTCGCACAGGGCAATCACGCCGTCGGCCCCGAATCCCGGCGTGCCGCGCAGCGCCGCGAGCGCGGCCGTGGCGTCGGAAACCAGCATCGGTGCCACCCCACCGCGCGCCAGATCCGACTGCGCGAAGAACTCCTCCCGCAGCGCCGCGAACTGCGCGTCGGACCAATAGGCGGGCACCGCGATGGTGATCGGTGACCCGTAGCCCACCGCCCGGGCCATGGCTTCGATCGCCTCGACCGTCAGGGCCGCACCCAGGTACTTGGTGCCGTCGGCCGCCACCAATGGCGCCCGGTCGCCCACGCGTTCGACGAACCCCCGCAGCACCAGGCCCGGTTCGGTCAGGTTCGGATTCTCTTCTGGCAGGCCAACTTCGGTGGGTCGCTGCTCGAACAGGGTCACCACCGAGCTGCGGGTGATCGGAGCGCGGCCCGCGCGGGCCGCTACCAGGTTGGCCACCCCGATCGATAGGCCGAGCGACTCGCTCATGTCCCGCACCCCTGTGTCAGTCGTCCCGTTGCCGTCGCACGGTGATCCTCACCGTAACGACCGTGGATTGCAGCGAGTGTAGGGCTTCCCCGGCGCGCCGCCAGGGAACCGCGGCGGGGTTTGCCACCGTCTCACTAACGCAGGCCGGGCGGCACCGTGACCGGATTCGGCACCCCCGGAACGGTGATCACCGACGGCAGCTGCGGCAAATGGTGATGATGCGACGGCTGCTGCGTCTGTCCCCCGGTGGGCTGCTGTTGCGTCGGCTGCTGCGCCGGCGGCTCTTCCGCGCTGCTGCTGGGCGAGGACGAGGTGGTGGTCGTGGTGGTCGTCGGCGTCGTCGTGGTGGTCGTGGGCGTCGTGCTCGTCGTCGTCTTGGGGACGTGGCTGACGGTCTGACCGTGGATGAGTTCGATGATGCCGAACACGATCAGCGCGATCAGGATGACGACGGAGACCAGCCAGGCGATGAGCATCGCCGGCTTGCGATACCAGGGAGTCGGCTCGCTCTCCTGGTCAAAGGGGTCGCCGCCGTCGGGCTGCTCGAGCCCCTGCGGCGGGTTCGGCGGGGGGGCCGGTGGCGGAACATCGCCGGTGGGCGGCTGTTCGCTCACCCCGAAGTCGCCGTGCTGCGTCGGCTGGTTGTGGAAGTCGTCTCGTGGGCCATTGGATGCCACGGGACCGATCGTACTGACCCCGCCTGCCAATCTCCTGATGCCAGCCCGGTGCGAGAAGTCCGAGCGCTCAGAACGCGCTCCGACGAGCCGCGATTGGTGGTTAGGTCGAGATCGTGGATTCCCTGGTGAAGTTGTTTCGGGACACCGGCGCGGTCCGGATCTTGGTCTCCGTGGCGCTCGGAGTGGCCGTCGCCGTCGTGGTGGGCAACACCGCCGGTTGGCGTTTCGCGCTGGCCGGCTGGGTCGTCACCGCCGGAACGTATGTGGTGTGGACGCAGCTCATCGTGCTCGGCATGGACGCCGAGCAGACCTGCCGATGGGCGACGCGCGAGGACCCGACCCGGTGGATCGCCGACGCCGTCATCCTGTCGGCGAGCGTCGCGAGCCTGGGCGGGGTCGGCTACGTGGTGGCCGCGGGGTCGCGCGCGGGCCACGAAGCTCTGGTCGCCGCCGTTTTCGGCATCCTGACCGTCGCGGCGTCCTGGGTGGCCGTGCACACGCTGTACACCGTGCACTACGCGCGGCTCTACTACTCGGACGAGCCGGGGGGCATCAACTTCCACGACCCCGAGCCGCCGCGCTTCCGGGACTTCGCCTATCTGGCCTTCACCGTGGGGATGACCTACCAGGTGTCGGACACCGAGATCGGGCTGACCACGATCAGAGCGACGGTGTTGCGCCATGCGCTGCTGTCCTACCTGCTCGGGGCGGTCGTGCTGGCGGTGACGATCAACTTGATCGCGGGGCTGGGCTCCAAGATCTGACCGACGCGGTCACACGCCGGCCATCGAGCGGCCGCGAAGGATCCGCTCGATGTGATCCATCAGCTCGCTCGGGTGGTTGGCGGCGCCGTCTCGCCAGACGATGAGTGCGTTGAGAAGGTTGTCCGGCTGGACGGTCAGCCGCAGGCCCAGGAGCACGGTCGCGGTGGTGTCCCCGGCGGCGTCCAAGGGGCGGTAAGTAATAGCGACCTGCAACGACTCACCACCATTCGGCCTTGGGAAGATCTTGGGCTCGATCGACTGCACCAGTTCCCGCCGGATTTCGGTCAGCTCGCTCCCGCGCTCGACCAGTCGCACGGTCAATGTCCGCGGGCCGAAGCAGAGAAGACAACGTCGCCACATGCGCACGACTCCCCACACGGTCAGTGGGGTCACGCCCAGCAGCAGGAAGCCGCCGTACCGGAGCCACGCCGGATTGCCAGGCGCGAACCCCAAATCGACCATGGCGACCCCCATCAGCGGCAGCAGCAACGTCACGCTGTAGGCGCTGCCCTCGTACCAGGGGATGTAGCGGCAGACGATCTCGTCACCGGTCCGGCTGACCGCGGCACGCAGAACCCGCCGCTGACCGATGAGGATGATGCCGCCGACCACAGCCCCGCCGACAGCTAGAGACCAACGGGCTCCGACCAGCGCGTCGATGACCGCCATCAGGCACAATGCACCACCGAAGGAATAACGCAGCACCCGCCAGCGGGGCTTTGGTTTGCCGCCGGGCATCAGTGCCCCTCTCGCTTTCCGCTGCCCGGGGCGCAGTGACGACCGGCGGACGCCGGAATTGCCGCCGGACCCGGTCGGGCGGAAAGCCAGATCTGGGTCGGATCTACCGACGAGTCGCGCAGCGCGGTGACCGTCAGCTGGGCTATCAGCGTCTCCTTTTCGGCCATGATGATCCGGGACTGCGACGTGCTGTCGACGGTGCCTAGCTCATGTGCGATTTGCATCGTGAGCGCTCCCACCATACCGACGCCCTCGGTGGCCGCTGTGAATTCCCGATGCAGTTCACGGCATCTCGGCGCCGTCTGCAACTGCTGCTCGCACAGCATGACGAACACTTCGAGGGGGTCCAGCGCGGCCTGGACCCGATGCATCGTCAACACCGCGTTGGCGCAGAACACGTCGGTGCGCGGGTCATCGCGCCAAGCCCAAACCCGTACACCGACGGCGGAATCGAAGGGTTCCCACCGTGGCGGTACCCCTACTTCTACAACGAAGCCGGCAAACCGATCGACCGGGGCCACAGCGAGGCCGGTCTCCGCTACGAACTCATCGAATCGCATAGGCCTACCCGAAACCGAAGACAGATTCCACGCCGCGCACGGCACTTCCGACCGCGTCCGAGACCGGCTGCCAGAGCGCTTCGACCCCTTTGGACGCCACGAAGGCAGCGCCAGCACCCACGACGGCGCCTGCCACCAAGCCAACCGCCGTTCCTGCCCCGGGAACGGCCGAACCGATCAGTGCGCCAAACTCCGCGCCCGCATACATTCCTGCGGCGATACCCGCAGTCTCCCGGGTGATCGCCTCCGGCACGGAGTTGCCGTCTTTGATGTCGGACATGACGGCCGGTATGGCGCCGGCCGCACCGACCACACCGCCGATCCGCGAGAACCCCGGGATTTCGACCCCGCCGATCTTTGTGTCTTCCAGCCATCTCAACAAGGCCGGGTCCGTCTTACCGGGGCCCGTACCGGGGGACTCGGCGATCAAGTTCGTCGTCGCCTGACGAACACCGTCGGCGGTACCACCGGCGATCGCACCCGCAGCCCCGGTCGCCACCTCCCCCTTCGTGGGGGCCAACGCGGGGCCTCCGCCGGGCGGGTCGCCCGGTGCCTGACCGGGTGCCGGGCCGGGTCCCGCCTGACCGGCTGCCGCCGGGGCGGGCCCCGCCTGGGGGCCGACGGTGTCATACCCGTCCGCGTGCAAGGTCCCCATCGCGTCCTGAAACGACTTGGAGTAGCCGTCGCGTGTCGCCTGCAGCTGGGTCAGCGCGGCTTTCGTGTCACCGATGGCGTCGTCTTCGCATTTGGCGATAAACGCTTCGAGTGCGTCGAAGTCGGCCTGGCTGAGGTCGTCGTCGTCTTCCATCTCGTCGGCTTCGCCGATCAGCTCGTCGAGGTTCTGCAGCTTTGCCTCCAGTGACGCGATCTGACCGGCCGCGGTTTTCTGCGCCTCGGCCAACGTCGCGGCGATGTTCTCCAGGTCCGCGCCGATCTTCGGTATCTGCAACGATTGCGCCCCGAGGGCTTTCGTGACTCGCTGCACTTCGTCGGAGCCGGTGATCGGATGATCGCCGTTTTGGTGGTTCCAGGCGGCCTCGAAGCGCGTACGGGCCTGCTCGAATGCGTCGTTGGCCTCTTTCGTGCAGCGTCCCGCTTTGCGAAAGGCCTCTGCGAGGTTGGAAATCTGCAGTGGGTTCCCGGCTTGCAGGCTTGCGTTGATCGCCCAGGGGTCGCCGCCCGCAGCGGCGATCAGCGCCGGGATGCTGAGATATCGCAGTTGCATGGCGTCCTCAGCTGCCCGTCCGACTGCCAGTCAAGCCGGTTCTGGGCGTGGCCGAACCGACAAGCATCGCCACCCCCCTGTTGAGCTCAGGAGCAAGGTTAGTGATCCAGGCTCGGTAATCAATTCACGTCGCACCCTCGCGTCGCACGCCGGGCAAGCTGTCCTCATGGAGCGGGTGTTGTTGACCGTGGGCCATGGCGCGGCCCGCCGAGAGCGGCTCACGGAGTTGCTTGCCGGAGCGGGAATCGCGCTGGTGGTGGACGTGCGGCGCTACCCAGCCAGCCGGACCAATCCGGACGTGCGTCGGGAGGCCCTGGAATGCTGGCTGCCGCACGGCGGCATCGACTACCGGTGGGAGCCGCGCCTCGGCGGGCGCCGGCACATCGCGGCCGGCGAGCCGGAGCCCGACAGCTGGTGGACGGTGGCCGCGTTCCGCGCCTACGCCGCCTACACCCGGACGCCGGAGTTCGACGCCGCGCTCGACGAGGTCCTCGCCGACGCGGCCCAGCGCACCACGGCGGTGATGTGCAGCGAGAGCGTCTGGTGGCGCTGCCATCGGCGGCTGATCGCCGACGTGGCGGTGCTCGGCCGCGGGGTGCCCGTGCGGCATCTCATGCCAGACGGTCGGCTCAATGCGCACCGGCCCGCCGACGGTGCCCGCCGCCGCCCCGACGGCCGCCTGGTCTGGGACGGATGATCGACCGAATTTCGTTGTAGCGCAAGCGATCTGATGTTCCAGGCTAGAACGTGCTGACCTTCTCGACGCTGACGAACATGCCGTGCTTGGTCTGGTCGTTGGTGAAGCGGGTGCCGTCGGCGTTGGCGATGATCGTCCAGCCCTGCGCCGCGTAGGTCTTGTAGTCGATGGTGACGGTCGGGATGGCCCCCAGGTTGCCCAGCACCCACTGCACCTTGCCGCCGCTGTTGATGCTGACGCCGTTGGCGTGCTCGCCGTCCTGCATCGGGGAGTTGGTGAAGGGCGCCTCGCAGCCGACGGTGTCCTTGTTGATCTGGCAGCGCGTCACACCGGATTTGGTCTCGATGAAGACGTAACCGTTCTGGTCGGGCGGCAAGGGGATGGCGCCGGCCGGGTTGGTGGGGTTGGCCGGCGCGGTCGACGGGCCCGGTGCCGGGGCCGCGGTGCCCGGCGGCGGCGTGGACCTGGGGGTGGGGAAAGACGGTTCGGTAGGTCCGGCTCCCGGCGAGGCCACCGGTCGGCCGCCGATGATGGAACTGCAGCCCGAGACCAGCTCCGAGCCGGCCATCAGGGCCACGAGCAGCAGCGAACCACCGGCCAGGCTTCGCCGCGCATTCTCCGAAAACCGCACCCGCCGCTCCCCAGACGATTCATATAGCGGCACTGAGGTTACGCACGCCGACGCACAAGTCGCTGCCCCGGCGCGGGTTCGATACAGAGCCGATGGCCCAGGTTTATCGCCGCGTGACCGCCCCGGCGTGGCGAGCGTCCGGATCACCGGGCACGAGCTGCAGTGGCGGCTCTACGTCGCGACCTCGGCGAACCGGCAGGCCAGCGCGGCCACCCGTGCGCTGCTGGCGCTGATCGAGGAGGTTGCCGGGGCCGCCACATATTCTCTGGCACCCCGGGAACAAGCCGGGCCCGACCGCCGTTAGCATTATCGACAAGTTGAGCGAACCACACTCAATACTGGGTTGACAGCCCACCGCCCCAGGGGCAGGCTTGAGCGGGGTTCACTCAGCATAGTGGCACCAGACAAGCTCTACATATTCAGGAGGAATCACTATGGCTCGTGCGGTCGGTATCGACCTCGGGACCACCAACTCCGTCGTCGCAGTCCTCGAGGGCGGTGACCCGGTCGTCGTCGCCAACTCCGAGGGTTCGCGGACCACGCCGTCCATCGTCGCGTTCGCGCGCAACGGGGAGGTGCTCGTCGGCCAGCCCGCCAAGAACCAGGCGGTCACCAACGTCGACCGCACCATCCGTTCGGTCAAGCGGCACATGGGAACCGACTGGTCCATCGAGATCGACGACAAGAAATACACCGCTCAGGAGATCAGCGCCCGCGTCCTGATGAAGCTGAAGCGCGACGCCGAGGCGTACCTGGGTGAGGACGTCACCGACGCGGTGGTCACCGTGCCGGCGTACTTCAACGACGCCCAGCGCCAGGCGACCAAGGAAGCCGGCCAGATCGCCGGCCTGAACGTCCTGCGGATCGTCAACGAGCCGACCGCGGCGGCGCTGGCCTACGGCCTGGACAAGGGTGAGAAGGAACAGACCATCCTGGTCTTCGACCTCGGTGGCGGTACGTTCGACGTCTCGCTGCTCGAGATCGGCGAGGGTGTGGTCGAGGTCCGCGCCACCAGCGGTGACAACCACCTCGGTGGGGACGACTGGGACGACCGCGTCGTCGAATGGCTGGTCGACAAGTTCAAGGGCACCAGCGGAATTGACCTGACCAAGGACAAGATGGCGATGCAGCGGCTGCGTGAGGCCGCCGAGAAGGCCAAGATCGAGCTCTCGAGTTCGCAGAGCACCTCGATCAACCTGCCCTACATCACCGTCGACGCGGACAAGAACCCGTTGTTCCTCGACGAGCAGTTGACGCGCGCCGAATTCCAGCGCATCACACAGGATCTGCTGGACCGGACCCGCAAGCCGTTCCAGTCCGTGATCAAGGACGCCGGCATCTCGGTCTCCGAGATCGACCACGTGGTCCTGGTGGGTGGTTCCACCCGGATGCCCGCGGTGACCGACCTGGTCAAGGAACTCACCGGCGGCAAGGAGCCCAACAAGGGCGTCAACCCCGACGAGGTTGTCGCGGTCGGAGCGGCCCTTCAGGCTGGCGTGCTGAAGGGTGAGGTGAAAGACGTTCTGCTGCTTGACGTTACGCCGTTGAGCCTGGGTATCGAGACCAAGGGTGGTGTGATGACCAAGCTCATCGAACGCAACACCACGATCCCCACCAAGCGGTCGGAGACCTTCACCACGGCCGACGACAACCAGCCGTCGGTGCAGATCCAGGTCTATCAGGGTGAGCGCGAAATCGCTTCGCACAACAAGCTGCTCGGCTCCTTCGAGCTGACCGGCATCCCGCCGGCTCCGCGCGGCGTCCCGCAGATCGAGGTCACCTTCGACATCGACGCCAACGGCATCGTGCACGTCACGGCCAAGGACAAGGGCACCGGCAAGGAGAACACGATCAAAATCCAGGAGGGCTCCGGCCTGTCCAAGGAGGAGATCGACCGGATGATCAAGGACGCCGAGGCGCACGCCGAGGAGGACCGTCAGCGTCGCGAAGAGGCCGACGTCCGCAACCAGGCCGAATCGCTGGTCTACCAGACGGAGAAATTCGTCAAGGACCAGCGCGAGGCCGAGGGCGGCTCCAAGGTTCCCGAGGACACGCTGTCCAAGGTCGACGCCGCGATCGCCGAGGCCAAGACGGCCCTGGGCGGCACCGACATCACCGCGATCAAGGCGGCGATGGAGAAGCTGGGTCAGGAGTCCCAGGCGCTCGGACAGGCGATCTACGAGGCCACCCAGGCCGCCGGCGAGCAGGCCGGTGGCGGCGCGGCGGGCGACGGGGCTGGCTCCGCTGACGACGTCGTGGACGCGGAGGTGGTCGACGATGACCGGGAGTCCAAGTGACGGAAAGCAATCCACACGAACAGGTGACGGTCACCGACAAGCGGCGAATCGATCCCGAGACCGGTGAAGTACGGCAGGCTCCTCCCGGCGGCACGCCGGGAGGGGCGCCGGCCGGCGAGCCGGCCGAGAACGCCGACGGCAAAGTCGCCGAGCTCACCGCCGATCTGCAGCGGGTGCAGGCCGACTTCGCCAACTACCGCAAGCGGGCGCTGCGCGACCAGCAGGCCGCGGCGGACCGGGCCAAGGCCGCCGTCGTCAACCAATTGCTGGGCGTGCTAGACGATCTCGACCGGGCCCGCAAGCACGGCGACCTGGAATCCGGACCGCTGAAGTCGGTGGCCGACAAGCTGGAAAGCGCGCTCAACGGCCTTGGCCTGACGGCGTTCGGCGAGGAGGGCGAGGACTTCGACCCGGTGCTGCACGAAGCCGTGCAGCACGAGGGTGACGGCTCGCGGCCGGTGATCGGCACGGTCATGCGGCAGGGCTACAAGCTGGGTGATCAGGTGCTGCGCCACGCGCTGGTCGGCGTCGTCGACACGGTCGCCGACGAGGGCGATGCGCCGGCCGCCACCGGCGAGTCCACCACGGCGGCCGGGGAAACCGAGCCGGCCGAATCGGACGATAACGCCGGCACATCCGGTGACTAGACCACACAATCAGCACAACAGAAGAAAGGTGAGGGGGTGACGCGACATGGCCCAGCGTGAATGGGTCGAAAAGGACTTCTACAAGGAGCTGGGCGTCTCCTCTGACGCCAGCCCCGAAGAGATCAAACGCGCCTACCGCAAGTTGGCGCGCGATCTGCACCCGGACGCGAACCCCGACAACCCCGCCGCCGGCGAACGATTCAAGGCGGTCTCCGAGGCGCACAACGTCTTGTCGGATCCGGCCAAGCGCAAGGAATACGACGAAACCCGAAGGCTGTTCGCCGGCGGTGGTTTTGGCGGGCGCCGGTTCGACAGCGGCGGGTTCGGTGGCTTCAATGTCGGCGGTGACGGCGCTGAGTTCAACCTCAACGATTTGTTCGATGCGGCCGGCCGCAGCGGCGGCACCAACATCGGTGACCTGTTCGGCGGCCTGTTCGGGCGCGGGGCGGGCGCCCGGCCCAGCAGGCCCCGGCGCGGCAACGACCTCGAAACCGAAACCCAGCTGGATTTCGTCGAGGCCGCCAAGGGCGTGGCGATGCCGCTGCGGCTGACCAGCCCGGCGCCGTGCACCAACTGCCATGGCAGTGGCGCGCGGCCGGGCACCAGCCCGAAGGTGTGTCCCACCTGCAACGGTTCCGGCGTCATCAACCGCAACCAGGGCGCGTTCGGATTCTCCGAGCCCTGCACCGACTGCCGCGGCAGCGGGTCGATCATCGAGCACCCCTGCGACGAGTGCAAGGGCACCGGCGTGACCACCCGCACCCGCACCATCAACGTGCGGATCCCGCCGGGCGTCGAGGACGGACAGCGCATCCGGCTGCCCGGCCAGGGCGAGGCGGGGTTGCGCGGTGCGCCCTCGGGCGACCTGTACGTGACGGTGCATGTGCGCCCGGACAAGGTGTTCGGCCGCGACGGCGACGACCTCACCGTGACCGTCCCGGTCAGCTTCACCGAGTTGGCTTTGGGCTCAACCATTTCGGTGCCCACCCTGGACGGCAAGGTCGGTGTCCGGGTGCCCAAGGGCACCGCCGACGGCCGCATCCTGCGGGTGCGCGGGCGTGGCGTTCCCAAGCGCAGCGGCGGCAACGGCGACTTGCTGGTGACCGTCAAGGTCGCCGTACCACCGAATGTGGAGGGCGCGGCCCAGGAGGCGCTGGAGGCGTACGCCGCCGCCGAGCGCTCCAGCGGCTTCGACCCCCGGGCGGGATGGGCAGGTAATCGCTGATGGCCAAGGGCTCGAGCAATTCGAGAAAAGAGGACGCCCGGACCTTCCTGATCTCGGTGGCCGCCGAGCTGGCCGGCATGCACGCGCAGACGCTGCGCACCTACGACCGCCTCGGCCTGGTCAGCCCGCGCCGGACTTCCGGTGGGGGACGGCGGTATTCGGAGCACGACGTCGACCTGCTGCGCGAGGTGCAGCGGCTCTCGCAGGACGAGGGCGTCAACCTCGCCGGCATCAAGCGCATCATCGAGCTCACCAATCAGGTCGAGGCGCTGCAGGCCCGGGTCAAGGAGTTGACCGAGGAGCTTTCGCAGATCCGCGCCAGCCAGCGCCGCGACGTGGCGGTGGTACCCAAGAGCACCGCGCTGGTGGTGTGGCAGCCGCGGCGGGGGCGCTGATTCTCGCTCGTTTCACTTACGCCCCAAGGGTTCCTGCCTCCGGAGGCATGCAAAATTCGCGAAAGCGCTAGCCCATGTGCTAGCGCTTTTCGCATTCACCTGGTGACCACCAGACAGCGACTGCAGTGGCCCGAGTGGTCACTGAGATCACACCAGGATCGAAAACTGCGTGACGGCCGGCTCGCCCGGCCGCGCGCAGCGGTAGCCACCCCGCCGCAGCGCGTCGGTGGGCGCGGTCATCGGCTCGAAGGACACGATCGTCTTCGTGGGGTCCTCGGGCGCCGGGGCGAAGATCTGCGCCGCCGGATAGCCCCGCTCGAAATGCACCTCGATGCGCCGCCCGCCACCGGACACCGCGAACACCGCGCCGTCGGCCACCTGGTCGTAGGCGTCGTCGAAGGTGTTGTCGCGCAACGCCTCTTGCCGCGCCGGCTGCGGCTCGGAAGCGCCGGTGGGCAGCCCGGTATCGTCGAGGCCCAGATGCCGCAACGGCGGTGTCTCGATGATCCAGTCGGCCCGCGGGGCCTCGGGCACCTGCAGGTAGGGATGAAACCCGAAGCACAGCGGCACCGCCCGGTCACCGGTCGCTCGCACGGTGGTCCGCACCGTCAGCGTCCGGTCGGCCAGCCGCACCGCGACCGTCAGCACGTGCGGATACGGGAAGCTGGCCAGCAATCGGGGATCGGCGCCGAAGTCCAGTTCGGCGGTCAGCTCGTTGTCGGTCTCGGCCGTCACCCGCCACCCGGGGTAGGCGGCCAGGACGCCGTGGATGGGTAGCCCGTTGGGGTCGGCGCGCACCCCGTTTTCCCCCGGCGTCAAGGTCACCGTGACGTCCTGGGCCGTATAGGTGTTCTCGCCCAGGCGGTTTGCCCACGGGTACAGAATCGGGATTCCCATCGTCTTGCCGTCGGAGACGTAGGCGTCCAGGCCGCGGCGCTGCCCCAGCAGCTCCACACCCGCGTCGCGCAGCGACGTGCCGATCATCCCCGCCTCGGGAACGAACTGGGCGACCACGGGCGATGCCGGATCGCGCAGGGTGACGACATGCATGGCTACCTCCATAGCGGATCATGCTGAATGCGCTCGGGCGGAGCGCCTTTCGCGACCAGGGCTGCCTTGGTGGCGCTGACCATCGCCGGCCCGCCGCAGACCAGGATCTGCCGGTCGCCCCAGCCGCCGTATTTGGTCACCACGTCGGGCAGCCGCCCGATCTGGTGCACATGCAGGCCACGTGGCGGCGTGACGTCGGGATAGTCCGCGGCCCACGACGGGTCGCTGTTGTACTCCGAGACGGGGGAGACCGCCAGCCACGGACTGTGCGCGGCGACCTGCCACAGGGTCGGCAAATCGTAGAGCTCGCAACGGTATCGGGCGCCGAAGAACAGATGGATGCGCGGGTTCACCGCGAACCGAGACAGGTCCATGATCAGCGCCCGCAGCGGCGCCAGGCCCGTACTGCCGGCGACCATCAGCACGTCGCCCCCGTCGCGGTCGACCCGCAGACCGCCGTGCGGGCTGGACAGCCGCCACCGGTCGCCGATGCGGGTTTCGCCGACGATCGCGGGGCTGACCAGGCCGCCGGGGACCAGGCGGACGTGAAACTCGATCCCGCCGCCGGGGTCGGCCGGAATGGCCGGGCTCAGAAACCGCCAGCGATGCGGACACTGGGGCACGTGGACGTTGACGTACTGGCCGGCGTGGTAGTGCATGGGTTGATCGAGCTGCAGCCGCACGACCGCCAGGTCCCGCGACACCCGCATGTGCTCGATGACGGTGCCGTCCCACCAGGCGGGGCCCTCCTCGGCGTCCGCGGCGCCGCTCATCACCCCGGTGATCAGATTCAGCGACTGCCGGGCCGCCGCGTCCACGGCGTCGGTCCACCCCGCGCCCAGGTGCGCGCGCAGCGTCGACAGCAGCGCGCGCCGCAGGGTCTCGTAGTGCGCGGGCAGCACACCGTATTTGCGATGGTCGCGGCCGAGCTGGGCCAGGAACGCCACCGGCTCCTGCGCGCGCCGGGCGACCAGCTCGCCGTACACCCAGTGCAACGCGTGACCGAAAGCGATCCGCTGGGCGGCCATTTCGGGCGGGAACAGATCGCGCACCGAGCCGTCGAGCGCGAACCACTGGGTGTAGAAGCGGTGCACGAGTGCGGCGGAGTCACCGGCCGAGTCCGCGGGCGCGAAGGCGTCGCGCAGCACCCGCAGCGCTTCGGTGTCCTCCAGGCTCACGGGCCCCGATTCTAGGCTCGGCCGCCGGCTCAGCCCTGTCGCACGACGTTGGCCGTCCCGGCGTTGGCGATTTTGGGCGAACCCCAGTGATAGAGAACGACGTTGCCGCTCCCCGATGCGCTGACTGCGTCGGTGCTGTCGACCGCGACGTGGTTGCCGCTGCCCGAAACGCTGACGCTGGTGCAGTGCCCGGTGAGCGTGATGGTGTTCTTCTCACCACTCACCGACAGGTATCCGCCGTGGCAGGGCAGCGTCTTCGTCATACCCGTCCCGCTGACCTGCAGCGTCCCGGCCTGCGGGACCGCCGACGGGCTGCCGCCGGAGAGATCGGTGTGGAACCCGACCGCAAGCAGGCCGACGAACGCCAGCGCGAAGGCCACGCCGGCCAGCCACAGGCCGGCGCGCGGGCGCGGCGCCGTCTCGGGGTCGGTGTCGGCCTGGTCGGGGGGCTGCATCGTCTGCGTCATCGCTACGGGGGTACCCCCTGTGCCGTGCTGCTCAAAACTCGATAGAGTTGAGCGGAACACACTCAACCTTGACGGCGTTGAACTAGCGGACAAGCATTTTTGCAAACCTTTTTGTACCCGAACGGAGCTCGTCGTGGACTCTTTCAACCCGACCACCAAGACCCAAGCGGCGCTGACCTCGGCGCTGCAGGCGGCCTCGGCCGCCGGTAACCCCGAGATCCGGCCCGCACACCTGCTGATGGCCCTGCTCACGCAGGCCGACGGCATCGCCGCGCCCCTGCTGGAGGCGGTCGGCGTCGACCCGGCCACCATCCGCGCCGAAACCGAGCGGGTGCTCGAGCGGCTGCCGCAGGCCAGCGGTGCCAGCTCGCAGCCGCAGCTGTCGCGCGAGTCGCTGGCCGCCGTCACCACCGCCCAGCAACTGGCCACCGAGATGAACGACGAGTACGTCTCGACCGAGCATCTGCTGGTGGGCCTGGCCACCGGCGACTCCGACGTCGCCAAGCTGTTGACCGGCCATGGGGCCTCGCCGCAGGCGCTGCGCGAGGGCTTCGTCAAGGTGCGCGGCAGCGCCCGGGTCACCAGCCCCGAGCCGGAGGCCACCTACCAGGCGCTGGAGAAGTACTCCACCGACCTGACGGCGCGCGCCCGCGACGGCAAACTCGACCCGGTTATCGGGCGCGACAACGAGATTCGCCGCGTCGTGCAGGTGTTGAGTCGGCGCACCAAGAACAACCCGGTGCTGATCGGCGAGCCCGGCGTCGGCAAGACCGCGATCGTGGAGGGCCTGGCCCAGCGCATCGTCGCCGGCGACGTGCCCGAGAGCCTGCGCGACAAGACCGTCATCAGCCTGGACCTGGGCTCGATGGTGGCCGGCGCGAAGTACCGCGGCGAGTTCGAGGAACGCCTCAAGGCCGTCCTCGACGACATCAAGAACTCCGCCGGGCAGATCATCACCTTCATCGACGAGCTGCACACCATCGTCGGCGCCGGCGCGACCGGCGAGGGCGCGATGGACGCCGGCAACATGATCAAGCCGATGCTGGCCCGCGGCGAGCTGCGCCTCGTCGGCGCCACCACACTCGACGAGTACCGCAAGTACATCGAGAAGGACGCCGCGCTGGAGCGCCGCTTCCAGCAGGTGATGGTCGGCGAGCCCTCGGTGGAGGACACCGTCGGCATCCTGCGCGGGCTGAAGGACCGCTACGAGGTACACCACGGCGTGCGGATCACCGACTCGGCCCTGGTGGCCGCGGCGACCCTGTCCGACCGCTACATCACCGCGCGCTTTTTGCCGGACAAGGCCATCGACCTGGTCGACGAGGCCGCCAGCCGGCTGAAGATGGAGATCGACTCGCGGCCCGTCGAGATCGACGAGGTTGAACGGCTGGTGCGCCGGCTCGAGATCGAGGAGATGGCGCTGGCCAAGGAGGAGGACGAGGCCTCCAAGGAACGGCTGGAGAAGCTGCGCTCCGAGCTGGCCGACCAGAAGGAAAAGTTGGCGGAGCTGACGACGAGATGGCAGAACGAGAAGAACGCCATCGACGTCGTGCGCGAGCTGAAGGAACAGCTGGACACGCTGCGCGGGGAGTCCGAGCGCGCCGAGCGCGACGGCGACCTGGCCAAGGCCGCCGAGCTGCGCTACGGGCGCATCCCCGAGGTGGAGAAGAAGCTCGACGCCGCGCTGCCGCAGGCCGAGGCCCGCGAGAACGTGATGCTCAAGGAGGAGGTCGGTCCCGACGACATCGCCGAGGTGGTGTCCGCGTGGACCGGGATCCCGGCCGGGCGGATGCTCGAGGGCGAGACCGCCAAGCTGCTGCGGATGGAAGACGAGCTGGGTCAGCGCGTCATCGGGCAGAAGAAGGCAGTCACCGCGGTCTCGGACGCCGTGCGGCGGTCCCGGGCCGGCGTCGCCGACCCGAACCGGCCCACCGGCTCGTTCATGTTCCTCGGGCCGACCGGCGTCGGGAAGACCGAGCTGGCCAAGGCGCTGGCGGAGTTCCTGTTCGACGACGAACGCGCGATGGTCCGCATCGACATGAGCGAATACGGCGAGAAGCACTCGGTGGCACGGCTGGTGGGCGCCCCGCCCGGCTACATCGGCTACGACCAGGGCGGCCAGCTCACCGAGGCCGTGCGGCGGCGCCCGTACACGGTGATCCTGTTCGACGAGATCGAAAAGGCGCACCCGGACGTGTTCGACGTGCTGCTGCAGGTGCTCGACGAGGGCCGGCTGACCGACGGGCAGGGCCGCACCGTCGACTTCCGCAACACCATCCTGATCCTGACGTCCAACCTGGGTTCGGGCGGCGACGAGGAAATGGTGATGGCCGCGGTGCGCTCGGCGTTCAAGCCGGAGTTCATCAACCGGCTCGACGACGTGATCATCTTCGCCGGCCTCGAGCCCGGTGAGCTGGTGCAGATCGTCGACATCCAGCTGGCCCAGCTGCAGAAGCGGCTGGCTCAGCGCCGCCTCACCCTGGAGGTGTCGCTGCCGGCCAAGCAGTGGCTGGCCCATCGCGGATTCGACCCGGTCTACGGCGCGCGGCCGTTGCGCCGGCTGGTGCAGCAGGCCATCGGTGATCAGCTGGCCAAGATGCTGTTGGCCGGCGACGTGCACGACGGCGACACCGTTCCGGTGAACGTCAGCCCCGACGGCGACTCGCTGATCCTCGGCTGAGCCTCGCCACCGTGCGGCGCCAGGGGGACCATCCCACGGGACGGCTGTTCCGTCCTGTAATTGGGTTGTGACCAGCCGGACTTCTTTATTCCGGCGCGATTGCGGATACCCTGTGTGGGATGGTCCCCCTTTGGTTCACGCTCTCCGCGCTGTGCTTTGTCGGTGCGGGGGTGTTGCTGTACGTCGACATCGATCGGCGGCGCGGGCGCAGCAGGCGCCGCAAGTCGTGGGCGCGATCGCACGGTTTCGACTACGAGCCTGAATCAACCGACATCCTCAAGCGCTGGAAGCGCGGCGTGATGTCGACGGTGGGCGACGTCGCCGCCCAGAACGTGGTGCTGGGCCAGATCCGCGGCGAGGCCGTCTACATCTTCGACCTCGAAGAGGTCGCCACCGTCATCGCGCTGCACCGCAAGGTGGGCACCAACGTCGTGGTGGACCTGCGGCTCAAGGGGCTCAAAGAGCCACGCGAGAGCGACATTTGGCTGTTGGGTGCGATCGGGCCGCGGATGGTGTACTCCACCAACCTCGACGCCGCCCGCCGGGCCTGCGACCGCCGGATGGTCACCTTCGCGCACACCGCACCGGACAGCGCCGAGATCATGTGGAACGAACAGAACTGGACGCTGGTGGCCATGCCGATCACCAGCACCCGCACCGAGTGGGACGAGGGCCTGCGCACCGTGCGCCAGTTCAACGACCTGCTGCGGGTGCTGCCGCCGCTGCCCG
>NZ_QMEV01000058.1 GCF_003284935.1 Mycobacterium colombiense | reverse complement strand
CCGCCATCTGGATCGCGAGCTGAATGAACGGCCAGAAGATCATCAGGGTGTGGAAGATGGCCCAGCCCAGCGCGCTCGACAGCGCCGGCGACAGCCCCAACTGCCCGAAGAACGAGGCGAGGCTGTTGACCCACGGCGCCGGCGGGAAGGGCCACCCACCGGGGTTGAGGTCCTTGGACACCGGCCACGCGAAGTTCTGGGTGTACTGCTGCAGCCATTGGGTGAGCTGGTCCATCCACGACGGGTAGGTCTGCGTCGTGGCCTGCTGCTGGGCGCTCGAGGTGTCGGCGTTGTTGAGGTTGGAGCCCGAAGCCGCGGCCGGCGCCACGGCGGCCGCCTGCACCGCCTCGACGCCGGCGGTGCCGGCCTCGGCGCCCGGTACGACGATCGTCGGCGCGGGCGTCGTCGCCGGGACCGCCGCCAGCGCGGATTCGCTGACGGCCTGATAGGTGGTCATCGTGGTGGCGGCCTGCACCCACATGCGCGCGTAGTCGGCCTCGTTGACCGCGATCGGAATGGTGTTGATTCCGAAGAAGTTCGTGGCGACCAGCGCACCGTGCACCGCGTGGTTGGCCGCGAGCTCGCCCAGCGTCGGCATGGCGGCCAGCGCGGTGGTGTAGGCGGTGGCCGCGGTCTCGTGCAGGGCCGCGGCCGTGGTGCTCTTGGCCGCGCTCTCCAGCAGCCAGGCCTGGTAGGGGGCGTGTGCCGCCACGTACTGGTCCGCGCTCGGGCCTTCCCACGAACCCGCCTGCGCCGCGCCCAAAACTCCGCTGAGCTCGGCCGCCGCGGTCGCGTAGTCGGTGCTCAGCGTCGACCATGCCGTGGCGGCGGCCAACAGCGGCGCGGGGCCGGGGCCGCTGCTGAGCAGCGTCGAGTGCACTTCGGGCGGAAACGCGATCCAGATCGGGGCGGTCATCGTCGGGGGCCTTCAGGCAAGAACACGAATACCTCTTCGGTGCATCTCGTGGGTGGGCTGGCGATGCGTACGACCAGAGGTCGGTTGTCGGCGCCGTTTAGTTCCCCCCGATTTCGTTCGGGGGCCAAATGGGGCGAGTCTTTGCGCGGGGCCGGGCCATGCGCAACGATGCAGGGATGCGGTGTGAGATTGCGCGCGAAGCGCTGTCGGCTCGATTGGACGGCGAGCGTCCCCAGGTGCTCGCGCAGCAAGTCGATGCCCATCTCGAATCGTGCCGCAGCTGCCGCTCGTGGTTGATCGGGGCGGCGGTGCAGACGCGCCGGCTGGCGTCGGTGACGCCCGGCGAGGGACCCGACCTGGTCGACAAGATCATGGCAAGCATCGGCGAACAGGCCACCGGCCATCAGGCCCGGATGCGGTGGCTGCGGTCGCACTACCGGCGCTGGGGTCTGATCGCCGTCGGCCTGTTCCAGGTGGCGATCGCCGCCGCCCAAATCAGCGGGATCGATTTCGGCATGGTGGCCGGTCATATGCACGGCGCGATGTCCGGTGAGCACCTGATGCACGAGTCCACGGCCTGGCTGCTGGCGTTGGGTCTGGCGATGATCGCGGCCGGTGTCTGGCCCGCCTCGGCCTCGGGGGTGGCCGCCATCACCGGTGTCTATTCCGTTGCGCTGCTGGGTTATGTCATCGTCGACGCCTTCGACGGCGAGGTGACCGCCACCCGCATCGCCAGCCACATGCCGCCGCTGTTGGGCTTGGCGTTCGCGTTGCTGGTGGCGCGGGAGCGGGTAGGTTCGCACCGGCGGCGCGGCTCGGATGCGTCGGACGACGCCGAGTTTGCCGCCTGGGCGGCGGACTCACCCGGTGGTCGGCGACGGGGGCATCTGCGGCCCATCAACCATGCGGCCCTCCACCCCACCGCGTCGTCTACGACGGGCCGTCGTAGAATCGGAAAACTCGCACAACAAAGGTGGTTGGGCATGATCGCGCCGAGCGATGACGAGGCCGTAACGGAGCTCGCGTTGTCAGCCGCGCGCGGAAACGCGCGAGCGCTCGAGGCGTTCATCAAAGCCACCCAGCAAGACGTGTGGCGGTTCGTCGCCTACCTGTCGGATGCGGGCAGCGCCGACGACCTGACTCAGGAGACGTTCCTGCGCGCCATCGGGGCCATCGAGCGGTTCTCCGGGCGTTCGAGCGCCCGGACCTGGCTGCTCTCGATCGCGCGCCGCGTGGTCGCCGACCACATTCGCCACCTGCAGGCGCGGCCCCGTGCCGCCCTGGGCACCGATCCCGAGCATGTGGTGCGCGGGGACCGGCACGCCCGCGGGTTCGAGGACTTGGTCGAGGTGACGACGATGATCGCCAACCTCAACGCCGAACAGCGGGAAGCGCTTTTGCTCACCCAACTGCTCGGCCTGCCCTACGCCGATGCCGCCGCGGTATGCGGCTGCCCGGTGGGCACCATCCGCTCCCGCGTGGCGCGGGCCCGCGACGCGCTGCTGGCCGATGGCGAGCGCGGCCACCTAACCGGCTAGCGCGCCAACCCATTCGGCGGCCTCGGCCACCGAGCCGACGGTCAACACGCCGGGCGGTAGCGGCGGGCGCGCCACCATCACCACCGCAACGTGCAGCGCCGCTGCGGCATCCAGTTTCGCGCGGGTCATGTCCCCGCCGCTGTTCTTGGTAACCAGCGCGTCTATGCCATGGTCACGCAGCAGCGCGACTTCGTCGTCGTAGCCATACGGTCCACGGGAGAGCAGCACCCGGTGCCGACGGGGCAGACTGGATGGATCGGGTTCGGTGACCGCCCGGATCAGAAACCATGCGTCGCTGGCGGCGAAGGCCCGCACACCCGAGCGCCCGGTGGTGAGGAACACCCTCGAATAGCCTTGCCGCGCAACGGCTTCAGCGGCCTCGGCGTCGGATTGGACGACGACAGCGGTGCCCGGATCCCAGGCGGGGCGCGCCAGGATCAGATGAGGAATCCGCGATTCGGCGCAAGCGGCGGCGGCATGTGCCGTCATGGTGGCCGCGAACGGGTGGGTGGCGTCGACGACAGCGTCGATGCGTTCGTCGTGCAGCCAGCGCCGTAACCCGTCGACGCCACCGAAGCCCCCGATGCGCACGGGACCGACCGGCAGGGCCGGGTCGGGCACCCGGCCGGCCAGGGAGCTGACGATGTCGATGCGCGGGTGCAACTCTTTCGCCAATGCGCGCGCCTCGCCCGTGCCGCCGAGCAGCAGGACCCGCATCAGTGCCGGCTCCCCCGCGACCGTCCGGACGAGTACAGGTAGCTATCGGTGAATCCCCCGGCGGTCAGCGCATCACCGACGACGATGACGGCCGTCTTGGTGATGCCGGCACGGTGCATCTGTTCGCCGATGTCGGAGAGCGTGCCGCGCAGCACCACCTGCTGAGGCCAGCTGGCGAAAGCCACGACGGCTGCGGGTGTTTCGGCGCGGTAGCCGCCTTCGAGCAGTTGCGGAACGATGGCGTCGATTTGGGCGGCGGCCAGATGCAGGACCAGGGTCGCACCGGACTGGGACAGCGTTTTCAGGTCTTCGCCGGGCGGCATGGCCGTCGACAGGGTCGCCACCCGGGTCAGAGTCACCGTCTGCGCCACCCCGGGAACGGTGAGCTCACGCTTCAGCGCGGCCGCGGCGGCGGCGAAAGCCGGTACGCCGGGCACGATTTCGTAGCCGATGCCCAGGGCGTCGAGCCGGCGGCACTGCTCGGCCAGCGCGCTGTACAGCGACGGGTCACCGGAATGCAGCCGCGCCACATCGTGGCCCGCGGCGTGCGCCTCCGCGAGCTCGGCGATGATCTGCTCCAGCGTCAGTGGGCCGGTGTCAACAACTTTCGCGTCGGGCGGGCACAGCGCGAGCAGGTCGTCGGGCATGATCGACCCGGCGTACAGGCACACCGGGCAGGAGCGCAGGAGCCGTTCGCCGCGCACGGTGATGAGGTCGGCGGCCCCCGGCCCGGCCCCGATGAAATACACGGTCACTTGGTCACCACCCACTGGGTGACCGGATACTGCGGGCGCCAGCCGGTGAAGGCGCCCAGCGGCTCGCCGTGATAGTGCTGGAAGCGTCGCAGGTGGCCCCCCAGGCGTTGATGTGCGTGCACCAGAACGGCTTCCGATTCGGTGGTGACCACATTGACGACGAGCCGGCCGCCGGCGGGCAGGTGGTCCAGGCATGCGTCGAGCAGACCGGGCTGAGTCAGCCCGCCGCCGATGAAGATCGCCGACGGCGGCTCGGCGCCGACGAACGCGTCGGGGGCCTCACCACGCACCTCGATGTCGACGCCGAAGGCCTCGGCATTGAGTTCGAGATTGTGCCGACGCCGCTCGTCGCACTCGAATACCACTGCGCTGCAACCGCGCCCACTCAGGCACCACTCGACGCTGATGCTGCCGGAGCCGGCGCCGACGTCCCACAACCGCTCCCCCGGCCGCGGCGCCAGGGCTGCCAGCGTCACCGCGCGGATTCCCTGCTTGGTGATCTGCCCGTCGTGGGTGAACGCGTCGTCGGGCAGGGGTGAGACGCGGTCGTCGGGCAGGTAACGCACGGCGATCACGTTGAGGTCGTCGAGGTCACCGTCGCCGCCCCAGTCGCGGGCGGTGGTGTCGCGGCGGTGCTCGTGCGGGCCGCCGAGGCGTTCGAGGACGGTGAATTCGGAGTCGCCGCGGCCGTGTGCGGTGAGCAGTGCGGCGAGTGCGTTTGGGGTGGAGTGGTTTTGCGACAGCACGATTGCCTGGCCGCCGCGGCGCACCGCGGTGCGCGGCGGCGCGGTGACCAGACTGATCACCTCGGTGTCGTGGACGTTCCAGCCCATCCGCGCGCACGCCAGCGTCACCGAGGACACGTGCGGCAGCACCCTGACGTGGTCGCGGCCGTGCAGGCGGATCAGGGTGCCGCCGATGCCGTGCAGCAGCGGATCACCGCTGGCCACTACGTGGACGTCGCCCGTGTGCCCGTCGAGCAAGGCTTGCAGCGCGGGCAGCATCGGCGACGGCCATTGCCGTCGCACCGCACGCACCGTGTCGTCGAGCAGGTCGAGTTGCCGCTTGGAGCCGTAAACTGTTGCAGCCCTTGTTAGTTCGGTGCGCGACGATTCGCTGAGTCCGGCCATGCCGTCGGCGCCGATGCCGACCACGATGATCATGAGTGCCGCTCCTCATCGCTTCGCTTTGCATCGTCGGCGGCGCGGATCATCGGGGCATCCTGCGCCACACGAACTGCGGCAGCAGGCGCATCACGGCCGCCGCCGGCCCCAGCGCCCACGGAATCCACACTGTGCGGCGGCCCTTCGCCAGCGCACGCGCGGTCGCGGCGGCCACCTGCGCCGGTGTGCTCGGCAGCGGTGCGGGCGTCATGCCCTCCGTCATGCGCCCGATGACGAATCCCGGCCGCGCGATCAGCAGCCGCACCCCGGTGCCGTGCAGCGCGTCGGCCAAACCGCTGGCGAACCCGTCCAGGCCGGCCTTGGCCGAGCCGTAGACGTAGTTGGCGCGGCGCACGCGTGCGCCGGCGATCGAGGAGAACACCACCAACCGGCCTTGGCCGGCCGTGCGCATGGCGGTGGCCAGGTGAGTGAGCAGGCTGACTTGGGCGAGGTAGTCGGTGTGCACGACGGCCACCGCGTGCGCGGCGTCGATTTCGGCGCGGGCCTGGTCGCCCAGGATTCCGAACGCCAACACCGCGGTACCGATGGGACCGTGCTCGGCGATGACGGAGGCGATCAGCGGGCCGTGCGAGGCCAGGTCGTCGGCGTCGAATTCTCGGGTGGCGACCGCCGTCGCGCCGGCGAGTTTGACCGCGTCGACCTGGTCAGCGAGTTGATCGGCGCGCCGGGCGGCCAGCACGACCGTCGCGCCCGGCGCCAGCAGCTGCGCCAGTTCGATCCCGATCTCGCTGCGGCCGCCCAGGATTAGTACTGGACCTGCGCCCGTGTCGTCCACGGCTGCGATTATGACCTGCGCTAGCGTGGGCGGTGATGGCGAATACCACTACCCGGCTTACCGACGACGCGTTGGCGTTCCTGTCGGAACGGCATTTGGCCATGCTGACCACGCTGCGAGCCGACAATTCGCCGCACGTCGTGGCGGTGGGATTCACCTTCGATCCCAAGACCCACATCGCGCGGGTCATCACCACCGGGGGTTCGCAGAAGGCCGTCAACGCCGATCGTGGCGGACTGGCCGTGCTCAGCCAGGTGGACGGCGCGCGGTGGCTGTCCCTGGAGGGCCGGTCTAAGGTCAACAACGACGCCGACGCGGTGCGCGACGCCGAGCTGCGATACGCCCAGCGCTATCGCACGCCGCGCCCCAACCCGCGACGCGTGGTCATCGAGGTTCAGATCGAGCGGGTGCTCGGGTCATCGGGTCTTTTGGACCGGGGCGAGTAGTAGCTTTCGGGTCGAGTGGCACGCAGGAGCGAACCGATTACTGGTAACGGAACGCGCCTAAATGGGGGTCCCCCGATTACTGCCGGGCTGCTGTATGAGCAGGTCGTCATGTTGACGCAGACGGCAAGCTTCAACGAACTCGATTGCTGCTTCCCTGTTGTCTAGGAACTTATGATATTGGCTCGTCGTCAGCTCATAATATTCTTCGTAATCAACAACCCCACTGGTCACCGGAATTGACGCATAACAGCGGCCCGACATCGATTCGATCCCGAGCGAATATCTATCCTCGCGCGACGAGTACGTGTCGTCGAACCTCATAGAACTTCTTCCTAGTCAGCGGGTCGCGTCGCCTCCACCCTCGAACACAGCTAGACGGGGTTCCTGGTATTGCGATGGTGGTTAACGAAGATTCCATCCGACGCATCGGCCGATCTCGTGCAACGCTTCTTCGGACAATTCTGGATGCTTTTCGTGGAAGCGTCGCAGGATGTCGTTCACGCCTTCAGCAAGCGTCATGTCTCCCCACTCGATCGGCATGCTGACCGCCTCGTGCACCAACTCAGAAACACGCGCGATTAGCGATTCGGCTTGGGATTGCCCGTACACCTCAAGCAACTTCTCTTTGTCGATATGAGGAACCGCGGTGTCGCCGATGGCTACGACAATTGCGGCATTAACGACGGCCGGATCCATCCTGAGCTCCTTCATCGCTCGAAAATTGATGTTTCAGCCCCGGTTTCGGGATCGATGATCACAATCTTGGTGACATTTGGATTGTCCATGAGCCGCGGAAGCTCCACGGTCTGCCACACACCACCCGGACGGAGGTTCTGTCCAATGACTGCGTGGACCTCACCTCGAGCATTGGCAGCATATGTTTCGGAGACCTTCGACCACCACGCTTCCGCGGCTGGGTCGTCAAAGCTCCACTTCGGTGGCGATATGCCGTTTCGCTCAAGCAGGCCCTCCAATGTGGTTCCGCTGTGTGAATCCGCAAACAGGTCCGCCGATCCATTTCCCCCAGCCGATGATGGCCCGATGCCAACTCCGTCGGAAGTTCTCCCCGACCAGAAAAAAGCTCCGTCCGGAGGAGGGGTGAGAAGCTCCGGAGGCGGGAGGGGGTACGGGCCGACCAAGCCATCATCTGTTTGCGGCTCACCGTCGGTGTCGTGCCCGGACGGCTGGTGTTTGTCCTCCTTCGGCGGATCGCCGCCGCCGTCTCCATCCGGTTTCACGCCCTGCGGTGGTTCTCCCAGCGTATGTCCACCCGGCGTGCCGCCGTCCCCAGGGCCGTGCCAGCCACCGCCGGGCGTTGGTACTTCAGTCGGATAGCCGTTCGGGGGCGCGGCGTGCGGGGATGCAGGAGCTCCGGGTGCCGGTGAGTGCGCTTCGAAAGGTGCTGCCCCGCTGGGAGATCCGCCGGGTGACACTGGCGGCGAATGGTCAATCGGTTGCGGTAGTGACGATGGGAAGCGCTCACCCGCAGGGGTCGGCAATGACGCGGCGGGCGAACCCGTGGCCGGTACGGATGCCGGTTCATGCGGGCCAGCGGCAGGCGCGGACACCGGCTCGCGCGGCTCCTCCGCCGGCACTGCGGCGGGTTCGCGCGGGCCCTCGGACGGCATAGAGGTCGGATCGTGCGGACCGACGGGACCACCCGGTGTCTCAGCAGGGACCGGCGACGAATTCGGTTGGTGCGGACCACCACTCGGGCCACCGGCTGGTGGCGGCGAATCACCGGCCGGACCCGCCTGCCCCGGCGATGTTGCCGCAGGCGTTGAACCCTGTGGTGCGCCCGGCGCGCCATCGGCCGGACGTGGGGCCGACTCGACCGGTGGCTCAATCGGCTTGCCGGGTGGCATTGCCACAGGAGTGCCACTTGCCGGAGGCTTGATTTCCGGCAAATCCTTCGTTACGCCTTCGAGCTTTTGGGGCAGCTCGGCGGTCGCCTTGCCAATGCCGGTCAGCTCACCGCGGGCACCCACGATGCCGCCAAGCCCTTCGCTCGTTTTTCCACCGGCGCGTTCAGCGGCGCCAGCGGCCCCCTCCTCGCCCGCCGCGCCCCGTGCGGCCGCGCCCGCGCCGTCGCCTGCCACGCCCGCCTCACCGAGGCCGGGCGATATCAACGTGCCAAGGTCGAACGCGACTTCACCAGCGCCTAATCCGGGCCGATCTCTGGTCCAATCCTCGGCATGCACAAGGCCTTTCAACTCCTGCAGCCTCGCGTGCGCGAATTCCTCGGGATGAAGGGGAGCGTTGAACAAACTCTCCTTCCACGCATTTTTCACCAGACCGGTCCAGGTGGCGGCCGCACCTTGGGGGTCGACGACGATCCAATGCGGGCTCAAGTCGACCAGGCCTAACCCCATGTTGACCGCACCTTTGAGAACGCCCTCCTGGGCGTTTATCCCGAACTCGAATGCGGTCGCCACCGGATTGCCGACGTCTTCCCCCAGGAACGTGATGAGCCCGCGGCGCGCGTACTTCTCGCAGGTGACAATCTCGCGATCGGCCGCTTTCATGATCAGCCTGATCCCCTGCACGCAGGCGCGGGCCTCCTGCCCGAGATGGTGCAGTACATCGTTGATGTCCTTGGCGATTTTCTTGATCTCGTCCCACGCGTCACCGTCGATGATGAGCATGATGTCGTGACCGAGGTCGCCTAGAGATCCGAGCCGGTGCAACAGATCCCGTATTGCGTGCTGAGCGTGGTCAACCTTGTCCGCAAACGCGTCGATGGTAGTGGCCAGCTTGTCGCACTGGGCGCCGATAGTCGCTGCGGTAGAACCTATTTCTTTGAGAGCGTTATCGATCTTGTCGCCCTCAGGAAGGTGTTGAGTATCCAGCAGAGTCTTCGCCCCGTTGAGAGTCGCCTGCACCCCGTTGGCCGCCGCGGCGAAGCCGCGCCAACGAGAGGCGCCCGCATGCAGGCCCGGCACATCGCCGTCGGGCCACAACTCGAGGACGAGCGACTCGACGATCGCCCATAGCGTCGGTGGCGGCTCTCCGGGCCCCATCGTTCCCGGGGGTTTGGGAGCGGCGAGTTCAGCCGGTGGGGACGGCGCGGCCAAAATGCCGTCGCCGCCGCCCAGCGTCGAGGCCGCCTCGGCCTTCGAATAGTTCGAAGCGCCCTGCTGGATAAGAGCACCGCATTTCCCGCACGCATTCACCACAGCGGCCACTGCCTTCAGCAGCGACTCGGCGGCGTCCTGGTACGCCAGGCCGAACACCTCGCCGGCGCGATCTACGCCGGTGTGGGCCGAAAAACCTGCCACCAACACCGTCAGGCTCGCCGCCAGACCGCCGCCAGTGGCACCCACGGCACTACCCGCGGCGTACATCGCCTCCGGATCGACAGCCAAGGGAGCCACGAGCGGAATTTTCGCTCAGGTCCGCCCGTCGCCGCTATTCACCCAGGGATCGAATCGCCAAGCTAGCGACAATCACCTAGCGCCACAATTCACCGATCAACAGCCGCTGCGGTGGTCAACGTGATGCGGTGCCGCCCCGGCGACACTGCGAGCGTCGCCCCGGCCGGCTCACCATCGAGCTTCACGTCGACGCCGGCACCCACGCCACCGAGCGTGATCCGGGCGGCGACATCGGTGGACACCGTGATCGTCGACGTCGGCAACGCCGCCAATCCGGCACGCGCGAGATCGACCCGAAGGCTGGCAACTCCGGTGAGGCGCAACGTGACATACGGCATTGGGCCGACCGGCCGTCCCACCTGCCAATCCAGCTCGCTGTAGACCCCGGGCGTCGGCTCGAAGCCCGGAATGACGCCGCGATGGTGCCGCACGGTGTGCGTGGGGTCCGGGCGCGCGTACGACCGCGCGTCGACCTCGGCGACGGCTCCGCGTCGCGCTGTCACCTCGGGATCGGCGGCCAGCTCCGACAACCACCACACCTGGTGCGGCCCGATACCCAGATCGTCGCGCACCAGTTGCGGATACCAGGCGAACGTGATGTGCCCCGGATCGGCTTGGCGCAGAGCGGTTCCCATATGGGAGATCGGATCCTCGAACTTGTCCTGAAACACCCAGGCGATGTGATCCTCGAGCGGGTAGACGCTGAACCGGTGGCGGTAACCCAGCCGGTCGAGTTCCAACACCTGCTCGGCCGCCGAGGCGAACGGCACCAGTTCGTCGAGCAGCCCATGGGCGATGACGTACGGCAGCCACCGAGCATTCACCACCAGCTTCCAGGTGTCGCCCTCGCGGGCACAGGGCGAGTGCGGGTCAAGGTCGGCGGGAATGTCGACGTGGGGCAGCAGCCGCACCCCGCACGTCGGCGGCCCCGCCAGCACCACGGCTTGCGAGAACACCTGCGGATAGCTCAGTCCCAGCTTGTATGTCGCATACCCGCCCATCGAATAGCCGGAGATCACAGTGCGATTGGGGTCGGTGCCCAGTTGTTCGGCAACACGCGCCCATACTTCCCAGAAGTCGAGTTCGCCGGTGTCGAAGTACCAGGTGGACGGTCCCCGGGCCAACGGCGTGACCACCACCGAGTCCCGGCCCTCGCACACCTGGTGCAGCAGATGCGGGTCGATCGCGGCGAACTGGCTCTGCCCGAGTGACAGCGAGTGCAGCAGCATCGTCAGCGGCAGCGCGCGGCCCGGCGCGTAGCTCGACGGCAGGCTGATCGAATACGGCTGCACCCGACCGAGGAATTGCGGCTTGGTGCTCAAGATGTCGTTGGCGGCCCAACCCTGTTCCAGGCCCTGGCCGAGTTCGACCGACGAGACGTACCACCGGGTGGACGGGCCGGTGATCACCGGCTCGGGCGCGGTCTCGCGGGCCGCCAGCGCAGCCCACGGCACCGTCAGCGCGAACTCGGAGATGTCACCGTGTGTCAGGGCGGCGGCCTGGGCGGCATCCGACCAGAAGTTCAGGTGCACCGGCTCCTGCTCGTTGGTGCGGAAAGCCACGTTGTACACGTTGGGTTGGCCGGGCAGCGCACCATGCAGGGCGGACACGTCGGCGAACCCGTCCCCCGTCGCGTTGGCCAGCCCCGCGGCCAGGCGGACCGTCCAGCTGCCCGCGGGTTCCGCCAGCGACCGCGGGACCTGCGCCACAAACGACCGCGACTGCATGTCGACGCTGTGCGCGACCGGCGTCCTGGCGTGGGTGGTCAGGTCGATCAGCGCGGCGCCGGTGCCCGAGACCAGCAGGGCCGTGTCGATGCCTTTCGCGCGCACGCCGGCTCCGGCGGGCCACTGGTCGTCCGCCGTGCGGGCGGGGTCGGTGTCGAAGATGAACAGCGCGATCGGCACCGCCGCGTCCACCAGGGTGTTCCAGTCGACGCGCCACCAGGTGTGGGTTTCGGTGAGCCCTATGGCCACGCGGAAGATGTCGGCGCCGTTGCCGGCCGCCGGGCCGTCGGGATAGACGTAGGTTCCGCGTGGCGGCGCCTGAATCTTCAGGTCGCCGATCGGCACACCCGTCGCGCCGTGGTCGTCGTAGAGGAAGTCGGTCCAGAACAGGGCCCCACCGGCCAGCCGACCGGCGCCGCAGGTGCGCGGGAACTCCTCGCCGAACGGCCACCCCGCCGGTGCGGGCAGCTTGGGCTCGGGGCGCCGCGCGGCCGGCGGCACACCCTCGGGCATCCCGTCGACCACGATCAGCTCGGCGGGCGGCGCCGGTGCGGGCGCGGGTGCGGGTGCTTTGGGATGCAAGACCGCGTCGGCGACGTGGCGTGCGATGCGAATCGGAAGCAGCGGCAGATCCAGAATTGACATCACGCCCCAACCTACGCGGACCCGGTGACGCGTAGGTCAGGCCACCGGAACCACGATCAGTTCGTGCGGCCGGTTGTTGACGGCCAGCGCACCGTCAGGGGTGACGACGACGATGTCCTCGATGCGAGCGCCCCAACGGCCCGGGAAATAGATGCCCGGCTCGATCGAGAAGGCCATGCCCTCGGCCAGGGGCAGATCGTTTCCGGCGACGATGTAGGGCTCTTCGTGCACCGACAACCCGATGCCGTGCCCGGTGCGGTGCACGAAATACTCGGCGAGCCCTTCGGCGGCCAGCACATCGCGGGCGGCGGCGTCGACCTGCTCGGCCGTCACCCCGGGACGCACCGCGTCAAACGCCGCGCGCTGGGCGCGTTGCAGAACCGAATACTGTTGCGCAACTTCGGGTTCCGGCTCGCCGATGCTATAGGTGCGGGTGGAGTCGGAGTTGTAGCCCGGTTCGTACGCACCGCCGATGTCGACGACGACGACGTCGCCGACCTGCAGTTCGCGATCGGAATACCCGTGGTGCGGGTCGGCGCCGTGCGGCCCGGATCCGACGATGATGAACGCCACCTCCGAATGCCCTTCGGCCACAATGGCATCCGCGATGTCGGCGGCCACGTCAGCCTCGGTGCGGCCCGGGACCAGAAACTGCGGCACCCTGGCATGCACCCGGTCGATGGCCGCGCCGGCCTTGCGAAGAGCGTCGACTTCGCATTCCTCCTTGACCATTCGCAGCGTGCGCAACACGTCGGTGGCCAGCACCGGCAGCACCCCGAGCACACCGGCCAGCGGCAGCAGGTGCAACGCCGGCATGGCATCGGTGACGGCCGTCGCGGCGGGAGCACCGCCCAGCGCGGAGCCCACCAGATCGTAGGGATTGTCGCCGTCGACCCAATCCCGCACCGCCAGGCCGAGTTCGGCGATGGCCGACCCCTTGAGCGAGGCCAGCTCGAGGCGCGGCACCACCACCGTCGGATCGCCCGAGGCGGGCAACACCAGCGCGGTGAACCGCTCAAGAGTTTGTGCGCGCGACCCGAGCAGGTAGCGCAGGTCATACCCCGGTGTGATCACCAGCCCGGCCATACCGGCGTCGGCGGCCGCCGCGGCGGCGGTCACCAGCCGGCGTTCGTACACTGCTGCGTCGAAGCGCTCAGACTCCATGGCAGCCAGGCTAATGCTCGATCGCGCGTCGCCGCGCGGCGACGTGAGACCATAACCGGCATGCCCGCCCGATCGCCGCTGGTGCTGCTCGACGGCGCCAGTATGTGGTTCCGCTCGTATTTCGGGGTGCCGTCCTCGATCACCGCGCCCGACGGCCGGCCCGTCAACGCCGTTCGGGGATTCATCGACTCCATGGCCGTCGTGATCACCCAGCAGCGGCCCGCCCGGCTGGCCGTTTGCCTGGACCTCGATTGGCGTCCCCAGTTCCGGGTGGACCTGGTCCCGTCCTACAAGGCCCACCGCGTGGCGGTGGAGGATCCAGACGACGAGCCGGACGTCGAGGCGGTCCCCGACGACCTGACGCCCCAGATCGACATGATCGCCGAACTCCTTGACGCGTACGGGATTCCGACGGCCGGCGCGCAGGGCTACGAGGCCGACGACGTGCTGGGCACCCTGGCCGCGCGGGAACGCGAGGGCCCGGTGGTGGTGGTCAGCGGCGACCGCGACCTGCTGCAGGTGGTGTCGGACGATCCCGTCCCGGTGCGCGTCCTCTACCTCGGCCGCGGGCTGAGCAAAGCCACGTTGTTCGGGCCCGCCGAGGTGGCCGAACACTATGGCGTCCCGGTGGATCGCGCCGGCCCCGCCTACGCCGAACTCGCGCTGCTGCGCGGCGATCCGTCCGACGGCCTGCCCGGGGTGCCGGGTGTCGGGGAGAAGACCGCGGCGACGCTGCTGGCCCAGCACGGTTCGCTGGATCAGATCCTGGCCGCCGCCCACGACCCGAAGTCGAAGATGGCCAAGGGCATCCGCACGAAACTGCTGGGGGCGCTCGATTACATCGAGGCGGCCGGCAAGGTGGTGCGGGTGGCCACCGACGCGCCGGTCACGTTCTCGACGGCCAGCGACGAATTACCGTTGGTCGCCGCCCATCCGCGGCGCACCGCGGAACTGGCGACGGAGCTGGGTGTCGGCTCGTCGATCGGCCGTCTGCAGAAAGCGCTGGACGCCCTGCCGAGCTGACCGACGCGGCGGCTACTGCGGCCGGCCGACCTCGTAGGTGCCCTTGTTGTCCTGGAAGGTCACCGTCACGTGCTTGGGCGCGCCGTCGATGCTGACGTCGCACTCGAATGTGGCGCCCTTCTTGACGGTGGGGTTCTGGCCGTGGTTGCACTTGACGTTCTGGACGTTCTTCGCGCCGTAGCCGTTGGTTTCGTCGCTGAGGACCTGCTGGACCCCGGCCTGGGCCTTGTTGACGTCCAGCTTGGTGGTGACGAAGAACCCGGGTTGCCAGAAGCCCAGCACCAAAATGACCGCGATCAGCAGGAACGCGATCGCGCCCCCCACGCCGGCGATGAGGCCGACGGGCCGCTTCTTCGCGGGCTGCTGCTCATAACCGGGGTACTGCTGCGGGTATTGGCCCGGCTGGCCGTACTGGCCGGGCTGGGGGTACTGACCCGGCTGGCCATACTGCCCCGGCTGCGGATATTGGCCGGGCTGGCCATACTGCCCCGGCTGGGCGTACTGCCCGGGCTGGCCGTACTGGCCGGGCTGACCGTAGGGCCCGGGTTGCGCGTAGCCCGGCTGCTGCTGGGGGTACTGCTGCGGGTACGCCTGTTCGGCCGGCTGCTGGTACTGCGGGTATTCGGCGGGCGGGGTGTAGGCCGGGGCCTGCCACGACGTCTCCTGGTTCGACTGCTCCTGCCAGGTGGGTGCCACCTGAGTCGGCTCTGACGAGTGATCGCTACCTTGACCTTGGCCGGGCGGCTGCCACTGCTGGTCCGATCCCTGCGGTCCGCTCATCTTTCTCCCTCAGCCCTTGTCTCTTTGGCGTGGTCTCTTTGGCGTGAACTATCGCCGCTTAACGGTAGCTCCGGCCTAGCCTACCCGGCGTCAACTGCGACGACGCCGCGCCGAATGTCGTTGATAGCCCGCTTGGCGGTGGCCCGTAACTCGGGGTCCGGGGCGGCGTTGCGCACCTGGTCCAGCAGGTCGAGCGCCTGGCGGCACCAGCGCACGAAATCGCCCGCCAGCAGGGGTGATCCGGTGCCGGCCGGGTCGGCGGCCGCCAGCGCCGCCGCCAGGTCACCGGTGCGTGCCCAGCGGTAGATGACGTTGACGAAGCCGTCGTCGGGCTCGCGACTCGGCGCGATCCGGTGGGTTTGCTCGTCGGCGCGCAGCGCCATCGACAGCCGCGACGTCTGCTGCAGCGCCTGCCGCAACGGCTGCGTGGGCGCGTCGGCCGCAAACCCCGCCCCCGGCCCCTCGCCGCCCCGGGTTTCGTACAGCACCGACGACACCACCGCCGCGAGTTCGGCGGGCTTCAGCCCCGACCACGCGCCGGTGCGCAGGCATTCGGCCACGAGCAAGTCGCTTTCGCTGTAGATGCGCGCCAGCAGCCGGCCGTCGTCGGTGACGCGCGGATCGCCGTCGCGGCCTTCGATGAAGCCGCGCTCGGTGAGCAGCCCGACGATCCGGTCGAAGGTCCGGGCCAGCGAATTAGTCGCCGCCGCAACCTTTTTCTCCAACTGCGCATTGTCGCGTTCGATCCGCAGATAGCGCTCGGCCTGCCTGACCTGTTCCTCCAGCCCGGGCGCGTTGTGCGAGGGGTGGCGGCGCAGCGCCTCACGCAGCGACGCCAGCTCGGGGTCATGGAAAGCACCGTATTCGCCGTCGGAGTCTCCCCGCCCGTCGCGGCGCCGGGCCGGAATGGTCAGCCCGGCGGCGGCCGATCGCAGCGCCGACGCCAGGTCGCGCCGGACGCGCGGCTGGCGGTGTTCGACCCGCTTGGGCAGCGGCATGGAACCGACCGGCGCCGACACACCCGAATAGTCGGCCGAGGAAATCCTTCCCGCCCAACGGTTTTCGGTGAGGACCAAGGGTCGCGGGTCGGTGCTGTCGCGCGCGGATTCCAGCACGACGGCCAGGCCACCGCGCCGCCCCTGGGTGATGTTGATGATGTCGCCGCGGCGCAGCGCGGCCAGCGCATCGCTGGCGGCCTGCCGTCGTTGCAGCCGGGACGCGCGCGACTGCGCGCGCTCCATCTCGCTGATGCGTGCGCGCATCCGGGCGTATTCGAGGATCGGGGCCTTGGGTCCGCCGATCTCGGCGGCGATCTCGTCGAGCATCGCGGTACCGCGCTCGATGCCGCGGACCAGCCCGACCACCGAGCGGTCGGCCTGATATTGCGCAAACGACTGCTCCAGCAACCGGTGCGCCTGCTCGGGACCCATCTGCTGGACCAGGTTGATGGTCATGTTGTACGACGGGGCGAACGAGCTGCGCAGCGGGAAGGTGCGGGTGGAGGCCAGCCCGGCCACCGCGGAGGGCTCGGTGGTCTCCTCGGTGGGATTCCACAACACCACCGCATGGCCCTCGACGTCGATGCCGCGTCGCCCGGCGCGGCCGGTGAGCTGGGTGTACTCCCCCGGCGTCAGCGGCATGTGCTGCTCGCCGTTGAATTTCACCAGTCGTTCGAGCACCACCGTGCGGGCGGGCATGTTGATCCCGAGCGCCAACGTCTCGGTGGCGAACACCGCCCTGACCAATCCGGCGGTGAACAGCTCTTCGACCGTGTGCCGGAAGACGGGCAGCATGCCCGCGTGGTGGGCCGCAAGCCCGCGCAGCAGCCCCTCGCGCCACTCGTAGTAGCCGAGCACGCCAAGGTCGGCGTCCGCGAGGTCGCCGCACCGGTGCTCGATCACCTCGGCGATCTGGGCGCGCTCCTCCTGGGTGGTCAGCTGCAGGGGCGAGCGCAGGCATTGCTGGACGGCGGCGTCACAGCCGGCGCGGGAGAACACGAACGTGATCGCGGGCAACAGCCCTTCGGAGTCCAGGGTGGCGATCACGTCCGGCCGCGACGGCGTCCGGTAGAAGCGGGGACGCGACGGCCGTCCCGAGCCCCGGCGGCGCGGCTGCCAGTCGGTCAAGCGGTCCGCCTCGCGACGGTGCGAAATGTGGCGCAGCAGTTCGGGATTGACGCGGGGTTGACGATCCGCGGCGGGTTTCTCGTTCTCGTAGTCGAACAGATCCAGCAGGCGCTTGCCCACCAACACGTGCTGCCACAGCGGCACCGGCCGGTGCTCGTCGACCACGACCGTCGTATCGCCACGCACGGTCTGGATCCAGCCGCCGAATTCCTCGGCGTTGCTCACCGTCGCCGAGAGGCTGACCACCCGCACCTCGTCGGGCAGGTGCAGGATCACCTCCTCCCACACCGGCCCCCGCATCCGGTCGGCGAGGAAATGCACCTCGTCCATCACCACATACGAAAGCCCATGCAGCGCAGGCGAATCGGCGTAGAGCATGTTCCGCAGCACTTCGGTGGTCATGACGACCACGGGCGCGTCGGCGTTCACCGACATGTCCCCGGTGAGCAGGCCGATGCGGTCGCGGCCGTAGCGCGCCGTGAGGTCGGTGTGCTTCTGGTTGCTCAGCGCTTTCAGTGGCGTGGTGTAGAAGCATTTGCCGCCGGACGCCAGCGCCAGGTGCACGGCGAATTCGCCGACCACCGTCTTGCCCGCGCCGGTCGGCGCGCAGACCAGCACGCCGTGGCCCCGTTCGAGCGCCGCGCACGCCCGCTGCTGAAAACCGTCGAGCGCGAAGGGCAGTTCGGCGGTGAACCGGGTGAGCTCCACCAGCTCCGCCACCTCGTGGGGCGGCGACGGGTCAGGTGACATCGTCGTGTTGCCCGGCGGACAGCGACGGCTCCGGTATCGCGGTGGGCGGTTCGATCACCGATGCTTCGTCGTCGGGAATCACGGCCTGGGCTTCACGCTTGGCCTTCCGTCTGTCGTGCAGCCGAGCGATCTGAATGGCGAACTCCAACAGCACCGACAGCGCCAACCCGAGCGCGGTCATCGAAAACGGGTCGGATCCGGGCGTGAAGACAGCCGCGAACGCGAACATCGCGAAGATCAGCCCGCGACGCCACGCCTTGAGCCGCTCATAGGTCAGCATGCCGATGGTGTTGAGCATGACGATGAGCAGCGGAAATTCGAAGCTGACGCCGAAGACCACCAGCAGGTTGATCAGGAACCCGAAATAGCGGTCGCCCGACAGCGCCGTCACCTGGACATCGCTGCCGACGGTCAGCAAAAAGCCCAGCGCCTTGGCCAGTACGAAGTAGGCCAGCACCGCGCCGACGACGAACAGCACCACGGCGGGGATCACGAACGCGATCGCGAAGCGGCGCTCCTTCTGATAGAGCCCGGGCGTGATGAACGCCCACAGCTGGTAGAACCACACCGGGCAGGCCAGCACCACTCCCGCCGTCAGCCCGACCTTGAGCCGCAGCATGAACTGGTCGAACGGCGCGGTGGCCAGCAGCCGGCATTGGCCGTTAGGGCTGATCTCGGCGCGCGCCGACTGCGGCAGCGAACAGTAGGGGTGGCGCAACCACTCGCCGAGGCTTTCCAGCCCGAAGATCGGATGCGAGTACCACACGAAGCCGAAGATCGTGGTCAGCAGGATCGCGGCCAGAGAGATCAGCAACCGGGTGCGCAGCTCGGTGAGGTGATCGACCAGCGACATGGTCGCATCCGGATTGGTTCGGCTGCGCCGGTTACGCGGGTTGAGGCGCCTCAGCAGGCCGGACGTGCGCGCTGAAACCTTGAAGACTTTCACGATGCTCGGTCAGTGGCGCTCGGGCAGCGCGCGACGATGGTGGCGGCTATGCCGGACGTGCTTCGCTGTGCCCCTGCTCGCTGGGCGCCGGGGTGTCGACCCGCTGCGACTGCACCGGCTGCGGGGCGGCCGGCGGGGTCGCCGGGGTTTCCAGGGATGGCGCGTCCGCCTTGTTCTCGGTCTGCATTTCGCGGAGTTCGGACTTGAAGATCCGCATCGACTTGCCCAACGAACGCGCCGCATCGGGGAGCTTCTTGGCACCGAACAGCAAGATCACCACGACCGCGAGGATCGCCCAGTGCCACGGACTAAGACTGCCCACTTTGATTACCTCCAGACGTTCACCCGATGCTACCGCAGCGGAGCCGACGGCCGGTGGCTCCGCGCCGGGCTCAGGCGGTAACAGCCTGGTACGACTCCAGCGCCGCCGCCGCGGCATCCCGTACACGCTGCGCCAGCGACTGGGGTTCAACGACCTGCACGGCCGCGCCGAATCCGAGCACCAGCCGCGTCATCCAATCCTCGGAGGCATACGTCATCACCGCCTCGCAGGATCCGTCCGGCAGCTCGCGTACGTCGCGCATCGGGTAGTACTCGAACACCCAGGAGGCGGCGGGTGCCACCCGCAGCCTGGCCGACGGCAGCGCCGGGTCGCCGTCGAACAGCGAGGTGTCCGGCGGGGCGTGCAGGGCCGGCTCGGGCGGCGCGGCCGGCTCGTCGAGCTCGCTGGCGTCCACGATCCGGTCGAAGCGAAACAGCCGAACGCCTTCGGCCTCGCGCGACCAGGCCTCCAGGTAGCTGCGGCCGCCGATGAGCAGCACCCGGATGGGGTCGACGACCCGGCTGGTCAGGGTGTCGTGGGAGGCGGAGTAGTAGTCGATGGCCAGCGCGTGCTTGGACTGCACGGCCGCGCGCACCGCGGCGGCGGCCCGGCTTTCCACCGGCGCGGGCTCGTCGACGGCCGTCGCCGCGGGCGCGGCGTCGTTCCCACGGGCTCCGGCGGCGCCCTCGATCTTGGCGATGGCGCTGCGCGCGGCCTCCGGGTCGACGACGCCGGGAATGTCGGCCAGCGCCCGCAGCGCGACCAGCAGCCCGGTGGCCTCCGGCGAGGTGAGCTTGAGCGGGCGGTCGATTCCCGCGGAGAAGGTCACCTCGATGGTGTCCCCGGAGAACTCGAAATCGATGAGGTCACCCGGGAAGTAGCCGGGCAGCCCGCACATCCACAGCTGGTTGAGGTCGTCCTCGAGCTGCTTGGCCGACACCCCGAGATCGGCGGCCGCCTTGGCCCGGGTGACCCGGGGATTGGCCTGGAAATACGGCACCATGTTCAACAGCCGGATCAGCCGGGTGGAGATCGCTGTCATCGGCGCCACTTCTCCTCGCTGCGCTCTGCATCGTCGCTGGCGCGTGTCATGCGGACACTCCCCCGCGGCTGGGCGGTTGCCCCGCGCCGACGGCATCCCCGCCCGCGTGCGCGCGCAGCCGGGACACCACGTCGTCGCGCAGCGACTGCGGTTCCAGCACCAGGGCGTCGGCCCCATAGCCGGCGATGTCACGGGCCAGCTGGTCGGCGAAGGAGATGTCGAGTTCGATCACCTGACCGTCGCGACCGCCCACCCGGCGGGTGTCGACGGGTCTGCCGGCGCGCCGCAGCGCGGTGGCCCGCCCGTCGGCCACCCACACCCGGGCCTGCCCGACGGTCGGCGTCGCCGACACTTCGGTGACGGTCTGTGCCACGATCTTGCGCAAGTCAACGTCTTTCGGGACGGTGATGGTGCCGGGCGGCCCGATCGGCGTGACGTCCGGGCCGATCCGGGAGAGCCGGAAGGTGCGGGTCGCGTCGCGGTCGCGGTCGTGGCCCACCAGATACCAGCGGCCCTTCTCCGTGACCACGCCCCAGGGCTCGACGGTGCGGGTGGCGTATGGCTCGGCCCGCGAGGGTCGGTGCTGAAACTGCACGGCCTGCCGGGAGTCGATGGCGGACAACAGGATTCCGAGAACGTCTTCCGACCCGCGCAGGCCCGGCACCCCGGGCGGCGACGCGATGGCGACCGGCGCGTCTGGATCGACGTCGACGCCGGCGGCGCGCAGCTTGAGCAGCGCGCCCTGGGTGGCGGTGATGAGTTCGGGCGACTCCCACAGCTGCGTCGCGACGGCGACCGCGGCCGCCTCGTCGGGGGTCAGATCGACCGGCGCGAGCGCGTAGGCGTCGCGGTTGATGCGGTACCCCTCGGTGGGGTCCCAGGCCGACGCGCGGCCGACCTCGAGCGGGATGCCGAGGTCGCGCAGCTCGTTCTTGTCCCGCTCGAACATGCGCGAGAACGCCTCGGCGCTGGCGCTGTCCGAATAACCCGCCACGCTCGACCTGATTTTCTCCGCCGAGATGTAGCCGCGGGTGGACAGCAGGGCAATGACCAGATTCACCAGCCGTTCGACTTTTGACGTCGCCATTGGCTCCAGGTTATTCGATGGACGTCGTTCGGCGCTTCCACCGGCCGTCCGCGTCGCGCCAGCGCGTCGGACCGGCTACATGCTCGCGATCAGGCGCTTGACCCGCTCGTCGACCGCCCGGAACGGGTCTTTGCACAGCACGGTGCGCTGCGCCTGGTCGTTGAGCTTGAGGTGCACCCAGTCGACGGTGAAGTCACGGCCGGCGGCCTGGGCGGCGCTGATGAACTCGCCGCGCAGCCGCGCCCGGGTGGTCTGCGGCGGGTTGTCGACGGCCTCGGCGATGTCCTCGTCGGTGGTGACGCGGGCGGCGAGGCCCTTGCGCTGCAGCAGGTCGAAGACGCCGCGGCCGCGCTTGATGTCGTGGTAGGCCAGGTCCAGCTGGGCGATCTTGGGGTCGGACAGCTCCATGTCGTAGCGGTCCTGGTAGCGCTGGAAGAGCTTGCGCTTGATCACCCAGTCGATCTCTGTGTCCACTTTGGCGAAGTCCTGGCTTTCGACCGCATCGAGCTGGCGGCCCCACAGGTCGACGATCTGCTCGATCTGCGCGTTGGGTTCGCGGGTCTGCAGGTGCTCGACGGCGCGGCTGTAGTACTCGCGCTGGATGTCCAGCGCGCTGGCCTGACGCCCGCCAGCCAGCCGCACGGGCCGACGGCCGGTGATGTCGTGGCTGACCTCGCGGATGGCGCGGATGGGATTGTCCAGCGAGAAGTCCCGGAACGGGACGCCGGCTTCGATCATCTCGAGCACCAGCGCGGCCGTGCCCACCTTGAGCATGGTGGTGGTCTCGCACATGTTGGAGTCGCCGACGATCACGTGCAACCGCCGGTATTTCTCGGCGTCGGCGTGCGGCTCGTCGCGGGTGTTGATGATCGGCCGGCTGCGCGTGGTGGCCGAGGAGACGCCCTCCCAAATGTGCTCGGCGCGTTGGGAAAGGCAGAACGTCGCGGCCTTGGGGGTCTGCAGCACCTTGCCGGCGCCGCAGATCAACTGGCGGGTGACCAGGAACGGCAACAGCACGTCGGAGATCCGGGAGAACTCGCCGGCCCGCACGATCAAATAGTTCTCGTGGCACCCGTAGGAGTTGCCCGCCGAATCGGTGTTGTTCTTGAACAGGTAGATGTCGCCGCCGATGCCCTCGTCGGCCAGCCGCTGTTCGGCGTCGACGAGGAGGTCTTCCAGCACCCATTCCCCCGCGCGGTCGTGGGTGACCAGCTGCACCAGGCTGTCGCACTCGGCGGTGGCGTACTCGGGATGGCTGCCCACGTCGAGGTAGAGGCGGGCGCCGTTGCGCAAAAACACGTTGGAGCTGCGGCCCCAGGACACGACGCGGCGGAACAGATAGCGGGCCACCTCGTCCGGGCTGAGTCGCCGGTGCCCGTGGAATGTGCAGGTGACCCCGAACTCGGTCTCGATGCCCATGATTCGTCGCTGCACGTAATCGAGCGTACTGGTTGTCCGACCGCGACGGTGAGCAAGCCGCGCGTATGAATCCGACGAAAGTTATTCCGCGGCCTCCGAGGGGGTCGAGCCGGGCGACCGCCCGCCCTCCTCGACGTCCGCGGCTACCTGCTGCTCACCTGCACCTAGGGCCCCACCAGCCCCATTGGCACCGATGGCCGGCTGCCTTAGCGCTGTGGCTAGTCCGCGGTCTCCCCGTCAGAGTCCTCGCCGTCGCCCGCCGAGCCGTCGGAATCCAGCCCCCGCAGCAAATTTTCCAGGCTGGCGCGGTTGATCCGCCGGAATGCCCGTCGCGGCCGGTTGACGTCCAAGATGGCGACTTCCAGGCTGCCGACGTCCAGGGCGGACTGGTCGCCATTCGAGGCTTCGCTGCCGGCCCGCAGGGCCTTGACGGCGATGCGGGTGGCCTCACGCAGATCGGCGTTCTCGGCGTAAGAGTCCTTGAGCGCCGTGGTGATCGGTTCGGTGGTGCCGCCCATCACCACGAAATGCGGCTCGTCGGCGATCGATCCGTCATAGGTAATCCGGTACAGCTCAGGCGGTTTGCTTTCGCCGTAATGCGCGACCTCGGCCACACACAATTCCACCTCATAGGGCTTGGCCTGCTCGGTGAAGATGGTGCCCAGCGTCTGCGCGTAGACGTTGGCCAGCTGGCGGCCCGTGACGTCGCGGCGGTCGTAGGCGTATCCGCGGGTGTCGGCGAATTGGATCCCACCGCGGCGCAAGTTGTCGAACTCGTTGAACTTGCCGGCGGCCGCGAAGCCGACGCGGTCGTAGAGTTCGCTGATCTTCTGCAGCGAGCGCGACGGGTTCTCCGCCACGAAGAGCACACCGCCGGCGTAGGCCAGCGCGACAACGCTCTTACCCCGGGCGATGCCCTTGCGCGCAAGCTCGCTGCGCTCGCGCATCGCCTGCTCAGGCGAGATGAAATACGGGAAGCTCACTTCTCACCACCATCGGGGCCGAAAGTGTCGGCGCGCGAACGACTTTGGATCACTTCGCGGGCCAATTCGGCGATGCGGCTCTCCGGCACCTCGAGCGCCCCCTCGGCAGCGATGGTGACCGCGGTCGGGTAGATGCCACGCACCAAATCCGGTCCGCCGGTGGCGGAATCGTCGTCGGCCGCGTCGTAGAGCGCCTCGATGGCGACGCGTACCGCGCTGTCGGCGTCGGTGACCTGCGAGTACAACTTCTTCATCGACGACTTGGCGAAAATCGAGCCCGACCCCACCGACTGGTAGCCCTCCTCTTCCAGGTTCCAGCCGCCGGCCGCGTCGAAAGACACGATGCGGCCGGCACCTTCGGGGTCGGGCGCATCGATGTCGTAGCCCACCAGCAGCGGCAAGGCGATCAGGCCCTGCATCGCGGCGGCCAGGTTCCCCCGCACCATGATGGCCAGCCGGTTCACCTTGCCGGCGAACGTGAGCGGCACGCCCTCGAGTTTCTCGTAGTGCTCGAGTTCCACCGCGTACAGGCGGGCGAACTCCACCGCGATCGCCGCGGTGCCGGCGATGCCGGTGGCCGTGTAATCGTCGGTGATGTACACCTTTTTGACGTCGCGCCCGGCGATCATGTTGCCCTGCGTCGAACGCCGATCGCCGGCGAGCACCACGCCGCCGGGGTATTTCAGGGCGACGATGGTGGTGCCGTGCGGCAGCTGCCCCGTCGCGGCGTCCGAGTGGGTGCCCGACAGGCTCGCCGGCAGTAACTCCGGGGCCTGACGACGCAGCAGATCAGCAAACGACGATAGGTCTATAGCGGGGCTTCTTGGGTGTGCGTAGCCCGGAAGTGCGGAATTGGTGGACAGGCGATCAGAGAAAGGCCAGGTCACTGTCCGCCCTTTTGGACATACGCGCGAACGAAGTCCTCAGCGTTCTCCTCGAGGACGTCGTCGATCTCGTCCAGCAGATCGTCGGTGTCCTCGGCTAGCTTTTCCCGGCGTTCTTGGCCCGCGGCGGTGCTGCCGGCGACATCGTCTTCGTCGTCGCCACCACCGCCACGCTTGGTCTGCTCCTGAGCCATCGCCGCCTCCTGCGTTGTCTGGGCCTAAGAATGGCATGTTCACCGATCAAGCCACACTGCCCGTTGGTCTTTCCTAGCCTACCGGTCGACCCCGACGTTCCCGGGGTTAACCGGCACCTAGCTGGTGAGTTGTTCGACCAGTTGGGCGGCGCTGTCCACCGAGTCCAGCAGCGCCCCGACGTGGGCTTTGCTGCCGCGCAGCGGCTCTAACGTCGGGATGCGGACCAGCGAATCACCACCCAGGTCGAAAATCACCGAGTCCCAGCTGGCCGCGGCGATGTCGGCGCCGAACCTGCGCAGGCACTCACCGCGGAAGTAGGCGCGGGTGTCCGTCGGCGGTTTGTCCACCGCTTCGAGCACCTGGTGCTCGGTCACCAAGCGCTTCATCGAGCCCCGCGCGACGAGCCGGTTGTAGAGCCCCTTGTCCAGCCGGACGTCGGAATATTGCAGGTCCACCAGGTGCAGCCGCGGCGCCGACCAACTCAGGTTTTCGCGCTGCCGGAACCCTTCGAGCAGGCGCAGTTTGGCCGGCCAGTCGAGTATTTCGGCGCATTCCATCGGGTCGCGCTCGAGTTGGTCGAGCACGTGCGCCCACGTTTCGACGACGTCGGAGGCGCGCGGATCGGGATCGCGGCTGTCGACCAGCTTGGCCACCCGGTCGAGGTAAACCCGTTGCAGCGCAAGGCCGGTCAGCTCGCGGCCGTCGGCCAGCGCCACAACGGCGCGCAGCGACGGGTCGCGGCTGATCGCGTGGACCGCATGCACCGGCCGCGCCAGCGCCAGATCGCTCAGGTCGATGCCGTGCGCCGGGCCTTCCTCGATCAGGTCCAGCACCAGCGCCGTGGTGCCCAGCTTCAGGTAGGTCGACGTCTCGGCGAGGTTCGCGTCGCCGATGATGACGTGCAGCCGCCGGTACCGATCGGCGTCGGCGTGCGGCTCGTCCCGGGTGTTGATGATGCCGCGCTTGAGCGTGGTTTCCAGGCCGACCTCGACCTCGATGTAGTCCGAGCGCTGGGACAGCTGGAACCCGGGCTCGTCACCGGAGGGGCCGATGCCGACCCGGCCCGAGCCGGTAACCACCTGCCGGGAGACCAGAAACGGGGTCAGCCCGGCGATGATGGCCGAAAACGGCGTCTGCCGCGACATCAGATAGTTCTCGTGCGACCCGTAGGACGCGCCCTTGCCATCGACGTTGTTCTTGTAAAGCTGCAGTTTGGCGGCCCCGGGGACGCTGGCGACGTGGCGGGCGGCGGCCTCCATCACGCGCTCGCCGGCCTTGTCCCAGATCACCGCGTCCAGCGGGTCGGTGCACTCGGGGGCGGAGTACTCGGGGTGCGCGTGGTCGACGTAGAGCCGGGCGCCGTTGGTCAGGATCATGTTGGCCGCGCCGACCTCGTCGGCGTCGACGACCGGGGGTGGGCCGGCCGAACGGCTCAGATCGAAACCGCGGGCATCCCGCAACGGCGATTCCACCTCGTAGTCCCAGCGGGTGCGCTTGGCGCGCTGAATGCCCGCCGCGGCCGCATAAGCCAAAACCGCCTGCGTCGACGTGAGGATCGGATTGGCTGTCGGGTCCGATGGCGATGAAATGCCGTATTCGACCTCCGTCCCGATAATCCGTTGCATGACCTAAGCGTAGGCCGGGCGACGAAGTGGCCCGTGCGGCGGGGCGCGCGGCGGCCGGCCGATCCAATCCGGCCGGCCGACGTCCCGACCCCACCGACGTCCGCAAACTGCCGGTCCGGCAACCCTTTCGATTAGGCCACCGCGAGTGACCGCCGGCCGTAGGGTGACCCGGCATGGAGCTTCTTCGCGGCCGCGCTCCGGGCCGCCGAGCCGAGCCGGGCGCTGCGGCCGAAAGCTGGTTTTTACAGCGCGGTTTGCCGTTCGTCCTCACTCGGCGCGCACGGTGGCGGCGGCTCTGGGCACGCTCGTCACCCATGCTTGCGGCGTACGCGGCGCTGCAAGCCTGCATCCTGGGGCTCTATCTGATCACCGGCGGCCACGACGTCGAGATCCGCGGTGAACCGACGACCTCGGAGTTGGCCATCCTGGTTCTCCTCGCGCTGGCCCTGCCGCTGATGGCCGTCGTCGGCTGGTTGGTCGCCAGGTCGCGACACCGCAAGACGCGCACCGCGATAGCGGCGTTGTCCATCCTGGCTGTGGCATGCGTCGGGGTCATCGTGGGCGACGTCGTGCAGGAGGCCGTCGTCGTAGCCGCCGTGCTGATCCTGACCGGCAGCGGGATCGGGTCGGTCCTGGGCTGGGCGGTGCGCATGATGCTGTCGCACCTTGCGACGGTGGGCGCCTTGGCCGTTCGGGCCTTGCCGGTGGTGCTGCTGACCGCGCTGGTGTTCTTCAACACCTACGTCTGGCTGATGGCCGCGACCATCAGCGGCAATCGGCTGGCGCTGGCCATGGCGTTCCTGGTCTCTATCGCGGCGGCGTTCGTCACCTCGGCCACCCGGGAGCGCGTCAGGCCGATGGTGCAATCGGCGACGGTGCCGCCCGACGAACCCGAAAAGCTCGCGGGCACACCGTTTGCCACGATGCCTGACGGCTCCGATTGGGCGCCGCTGAAGAAGTCGGAGCGCCTCAATGTGGTGTTTGTCCTGGCCGTCTCCCAGCTGGCACAGATCATGGTGGTGGCGGTGGTGACCATCGCGATCTATCTGATCCTGGGGCTCATCGTGCTCAGCCCCGAACTGCTCAACGAGTGGACCCACACCTACAAGAGCAGCGCGACGGTGCTCGGGTTCACGCTGCCCGTGCCCGACTCGCTGATCCACATGACGCTGTTCCTGGGCGCGTTGACCTTCATGTACATCAGCGCCCGAGCGGCCGGCGACGCGGAATACCGCTCCGAGTTCCTCGACCCGCTGATTGACGACCTGCAGACCACTTTGGTGGCGCGCAACCGCTATCAAGGCGCCGCCGGGCTCGCCGTCCGTCGTGTTGACGGCACCGGTACCAGTGATTAATTTCACCGGAATGTCCGCCCCCGAATCCGGCCGCGCCGTCGGTAAGCACGCACTCGACCTGTCCGGGAAGCGCTACGGCGAGGTACTCCTGGTGACGCCGGGCGAGGCGGGCCCGCAGGCAACGGTGTACAACAGCTTCCCGCTGAACGACTGCCCGCAGGAGCTTTGGTCGGCGCTGGACGCGCACGCCATCGCCACCGAACACGGCGCGGCCGCAGCCCTGCTCAACGGTCCCCGCTACTGGCTGATGAACGCCATCGAAAAGCAAGACCGGGGACCGCAGATCACGAAGTCCTTTGGCGGGATCAAGATGATCCAGCAGGCCACCGTCCTGCTGTCGTCGATGAACCCGGCGCCCTACGTTCCCAACACGGTCAATCGGCACACGGTGTTCGTCTTCAACGCCGGCCAGCAGGTGTTCGAACTCATCGACCCGCAGAGCCAGCACTGGGTCATGCAGACCTGGAGCCAGGTCGCCGACGCCACGTTGTCGCGGGCCGACCTACCGGGCCTTGCCGACCGGCTCGACCTGCCGGCCGGGTGGTCCTATCAACCGCGCGTGCTCACCGACGAGCTGCGGGTGGACACCACGCACCGACCCGCACAGGTGCTGCAGGACAACCTGACCAACAGCTACTCACTGGTGACCGACTGAGCTCGAGACCCACCACACCGAGACTTAAACCACGGCGCCGTTTTGCGGCTTGAGTCCAAGGGATGGATGCAACACCTTTCCCGTAGGAGTGTTGCATGCAAGGCTCACTGCCACCGTCGCGTTCGTTAGTACGTGAGTTTTGGGTTCTGGTCGCCAAGGGTGTTCCGGCCAGTGAAGCCGGTATCC
>NZ_QMEV01000057.1 GCF_003284935.1 Mycobacterium colombiense | reverse complement strand
GAGAAGCTCGCCCTGGCGCTGCACTCCGGCGCCGGGCCCGCGCCGGCTTTGGCCAAAGCCGCGCAGTGGGAAGGCGTGGCCGCCCAAGCAGTGACCGCGCATACCGCACTCACCGGGGCCCGAACCCAGCTGCTCGCCTCCGGTCACGCCGCGCTGAGCGCACCGCTGGTGACACGGCTGGACCGGGCCATCGGCTGGACTCAGCAGGTCGCCACCCACGCCAGCGCACTGGCCAACGGCTACAGCACCGCCGCCGGCGCCCACACCACCGCCACGACCGCAGTCGGCCACCCCACGGTGTGGCGCACCACGAAAACGAACTTGGCCGAGGCACGCGCGGACCCGTTCGGGGCGCCTCGAGCGCAGGCCTACCAAACCCAGTTGACCGGGATGCAGCACACCGCCAGAGTCACGTTGACCGGCTATACCACCACCGGAACCGCGGCCAGCACACCGCCGAGCACACTTCCCCCCGGTCCCGGATTGGCCCCCACCACCCCAAACGCTCCCGGCTCACCCACGCCCAACACCGCTGACAAACCGGGCCAAACCGATCAACAAGACGATCCTCACGCGCCGACATCAGGTGATGGCACCCCGCAGACGTCCAAAGCGACGTCCGGGGAAGGATCGGGTTTCCAGGACATGCTCGGCTCCCTCATGGGGGCACTCGGTCCGCTGATGCAGTCATTGGGCCAAGCCAATCCTCTACAGTCGCTGGGCCAACTCGGCCAGCAGCTCAGCCAGCAGGCTGGCAATCTGGCCAAGGCCACCAAACCACCGATCAAGCCCGCCGCGCTAACTCACGCGCATCCGGCAGGAGGTGGAGCCCACAAGGGTGGAGGCGGTGGCAGCCCGATCAAACCTGCCGGTCTGGGCGGGGTCCACTCGGCCGGGCTGACCGGAACCCCGGCCTCCTCGCCTCCTGCCGCGCCGAGCAAGCCGGCGGCCCCCGCCGCCGCGAGCGCCAGCGGATCCGGCGGCATGGGCATGATGCCGATGGGGCGCCACGCTGAAGGCACCGACTCCAAGAAGGTGCACAGCTACGAGCAGCCAATACCCGAAGTCGAACCCGAAGGCAGGCCCGGAGTCGTCGGGGCTGCCGCCAAAGCTGAGCCCGTGGTCAAACCCGAAGCGCACAACGCCGTCAAGGCGCGCATCGCTGCCCGCAAGAAAGCAACCGCGACCGGCGACGACGCCTAGCGGTGGCTTACCCTTGCACCCCCCGCTGTCGCACTTTTGTGCCACGCTAATGGCATGACCGATCAGCCGGTGCGGCCAGCCTCCGCACACCACAGTGCGACCCCCTTGGGGTCAGCTGCGGTGGCGCACCCGCTGTGCGATCCCATCAGCCCACCAGTGTTAGGCGACATCTTCTGATGGATATCCCCCTGCACCCCGCTGTGGTCGCCGAAATGGCGCGCGGCCAGCAATTCCTCGAACGAATCCGATCGGCGCGCCGAAACCTCGAACAACTACGGGTCACGGTGAGCTGCCCCGACGGCGACAACACGCTCGTCTTCGACGGCGACGGCATGATCGTCGAGGCGTCGTTCGCCGCGGACCTGTTTGACCGCTACCCCGGCGACAAGCTCAGTGAACTGCTGCTGGCCATGTCAGAGGAAGGATATTCCCAGGTGTCACAACACGTCAGCGCCCAAGTCGCCGCGGTCGTGGAGCAGCGATGACAAGCAGCGACGCGCTGGACCTCTTCCTGAGCAGCTGCGCAGCCCTAGGCGCCGAGGTGTACGGACGCCGGCAGGTACCCGACAAGCGCGCCGCGCGCAGCGGATTCGAGCGCCTGACCGCGCAGTACCCAGATCAGTGCGACGGATGGCTGGGCCTGGCGGCCAGCGGAGACGTCAGCCGCGCCGTCCTGGAAAACGCCTACCGCGCCCTGGACACCTGCGGAGAGTTGATCACGGCCGGTGACGTGGCCGCGGACGCAATCGATTTCGCCTTCGATACCGGCATGTACATCCAGCTGCACGCGCGCGGCGCCGACGGCGTCATCATGGCGTGCGCGGCCGCGCGCGCCGCCGCTGGTGACTACGCCGGCGCCGGCGAACTGCTTACCGACCGGGTGCTTTCGGCCGTCCCCGGCCCTGCCGGCTGGGTGTTGGCGGTGGTCTATTTCCGGGCAAAACGCTGGCATGACGTGCGCAGGGTCCTGGCGCCGCTGGCCGCACAGGTACGCAACGATCCGTTCCTGCACCAAGCAGTCCAGGTGGCCCTCGGTTTGTCCGGCGCCTATTTGGGCTTGTGGGAGCAGGGATTTGACCAATTGAGCAGCCAGGGGCAGGGGCCGATCGCGGCGGCCAGCGCTGAGGCGCTGCTCGGTGCGGGTTTGTGCGCTCGAGCGCTGGGCCGCGCCGAGGCGGCTACCGCGCTGCTCAACGAGGCCTACGCCGTGGTGGGGGTCTCCGACCATGTGCGCTCGACGATCGCGACCGCGCTGAGCGATCCGGGCTTCGGTATCCACCCCACCACCGCGGCACGCATCGATGCCCGCAACGACTACTGGGATCCCGACACCGAGCCCGGCGAACGTGACTTCGCGCGCCAGCTCGGAGCGGCTCGCCGCGAAGAGCTCAAGGCCGAAGCCGCCGCCGAGCTCGCCGACTTCGTCGGCATGGTCGACGTCAAAGACCAAATCGCGCGGCTGGAATCGAGCGTGCGCGGAGACAAGCGACGCGAAGCTCTCGGGCTGCCGGTGCGCAACAAATCGCTGCACCTGATACTTGAAGGCCCACCGGGCACCGGTAAGACGACGATCGCCCGGGTGATCGCCAAGCTGCTGTGTGCTGCCGATGTGCTGCCGTCGGACACCTTTGTCGAAGTCAGCCGCTCAGATTTGGTGGACCGGGTTATCGGCGGCTCGGAAGCCAAGATCAAGGCGATCATTGACCGCATCATCGACGACGGCGGCGGGGTGCTGTTCATCGATGAGGCCTATGCCCTCACCGAATCAGATTCGGAGAGAGATTACGGGCGGGTGGTGATCGCTGAATTGTTGCGCGCCATGACAAATCACGCCGGCAAGCTGATGGTGATTGCGGCCGGCTATGCCGACAAGATGCAGGAATTCCGCGACTCCAATGAGGGGCTGCGGTCCCGGTTTACACGCAGCATCAGGTTGCCGTCCTACACCGTCGACGAGCTGGTGGAGATCACGGTGCGCAAAGCCGCCAAAGGCGGCAGCATCATCTCCGATACCGAGCCGCTGCGCGCGGCCTACGCCGAGCTCGCCGCTGCCACCGCCGTGGACACCAGCGGGCGGCGGCGTCCGGCGATGGACGTGTTGGGTAACGCCCGCTTCAGCGAGAACCTGATCCAGTTCGCCGAGGAGCAGCGCGACCACCGCCTCGACGTCACCGGCAAACTCGACGACGATGACACCACCGCCGAGGAGTTGCAGACCATCACCGCCGAAGACGTGAGCACCGCAGTGGCGCGTGAACTCGACCGGGCCGACAAGGAACAGAACATCAAGTTATCGCGCCACGACCGCAATCAAGGACCGCTCGCAGGGTCGGCGGCCCCGCAGCGCGCAGAGCCGGTGGGTTCGGCTGAACCCGACTTATGGCGCCGCGGCGGTACCCAAGCCGACGGAGGCGCGCGATGAGCGCACCGGTCACCCCACGTCCACGGCGGGGGTTTAAGTCCCGCAGCGTCGAGCTAGGCCCGACCGCGGCCCGCAAGCGGCCCTGGGGATTCGTTACCCGCCACCAGGTTTCGGGCTGGCGGTTCCTGATCCGCCGGATCAGCAACGGCGTCGCGCTGCGCGACACGCGGATGCTCACCGATCCGCTACGCCGGCAGGGCCGCGCGCTAAGCGTGGGCACCCTGATCGCGGCCGTGCTGGTGGCCGGGGCGTTGGTGCTGTCGATCCTCAAACCCGCCGGCGTCACCGGCACCAAGCACGTGCTGGCTGACCGATCCACCAACGCGCTGTATGTGGTGGTCAACGATGAACTGCATCCGGTGCTCAACCTGGCCAGCGCCCGCCTGATTTCGGGCCATCCCGGCACCCCGACCGTGGTGAAATCCAGCGAGATCGACAAGTTCCCACTGGGCAACACATTGGGCATCCCCAATGCGCCCTCGCGCATGGTGCAGTCGAGTGTCCGCGACGCGCGCTGGATGGTGTGTGACGCCATCGGCGGCGCGGAAAGCGGCGCAACGGTCATCTTCGGCGATCCGGTTGCCGGCCCAGGACATGCGGCGGCGCTGCCGGCGTCCTCGGCGGTGCTGGCCACCAGCGACGGCGGCAAGACCGCCTGGCTGATCTGGGGCGGCAAACGCAGTCAAATCGACCTGCACAACGCCGCGGTCACCGCGGCAGTGGGGATCAACGCCGACACACCCGCACCGCGGACCATCAACCGTTCACTGCTGAATCTGATTCCCGAATCCGCACCGCTGGTGGTGCCGTTCGTCGCCAACGCCGGCGATCCGCCCCGCTTTGTGTGGCCGGTCCCGGGACAGACGCCCCCGCCGGTGGCCTCGGTGGTGATCGACCATGACACCAACAACCAGATCCGCTACTACGTCGTGACCGCAGACGGGCTACAGGCCATCTCCCCGGTGGTGGCGGCGATCCTGCGCGCCAACGACGCCTATGGTCTTGTCGAGCCGCCCGCCCTGACGCCAGACCAGGTCGCCAAAGCGCCCAAAGCCACGCCGATTTCGGTCGACGATTACCCGTCATCGGCGCTGCGGATCATGGATCCCAACACCGACCCTGTGACCTGTGGGCAATGGGTGAAACTGGGCGGCGCGCCCACGTCGAGCCTGACGCTGCTGTCCGGGCAGAGCCTGCCCATTGCCGCCGACGCCAAGTCCGTCGGGCTCACTGGCGCCGGGCCCACCACCGCCGCGCGCGTCGTGTTGCCCCGGGGCAACGGCTACTACGTGCAAGTCACCGGGCAGCAACCGCAGGCGACGACCAAAGAGTCGCTGTTTTGGGTCTCTGACCTCGGCGTGCGCTACGGGTTGGAGGACCCAGCAGCCGGCCAGTCAACGACATCCACGGCAGAAGTGCTGGGCTTGAGCTCGCCTCCACTGCCGATTCCCTGGTCGGTGCTGAGCCTGTTCGCCCCCGGCCCCACCCTGTCCAAAGCCGATGCGCTGGTTGCGCACTGATAACGGAGAGCCCTGATGCGAGAACGATTCCCCCATCGGCGCCGCGTGGCCGGCCCCCAGCACAAGGCCAAGGATTTCACCCTCAACCCCCCGCCGGAGCTGCCACGCACCGTGGAAGTCGGCGCCCTCAAGAAGGCGCTGCCCTGGGTTTTCGGCGCGTCGATGGTCGTCATGGTGATCTTCATGTTCATGACTGGGTACCGGCAGATGCAGCCGATGTACCTGTTTTTTGTCGCCATGATGGTGATCGCGCTGTTTCAGTCCATGCAGGCCCAGGGCGGCACCAGCGAAATGTCGACGCCCGAAGTCAATTCCGAACGCGCGGAGTACTTGCGCTGGCTGTCGGGCAAAGGTGAAGAAATCCGGGAGGTCGCGGCCACACAGAAAGCTAGTGCGGAGTGGTCACACCCAGACCCCGAGGTGCTGGAAGCGGTGATTGGATCACCTCGAATGTGGGAACGCGGCGCTACAGACCCCGACTATCTGCACGTGCGCGTCGGACGTGACGAGGTGCGCCTGCAGAGCAAAATCAAGGTCAAACCCGTTGAGTCCGAACTCGATCTGGAACCGGTCACCTACACGGCGCTGCAGCATCTACGGGCCGTGCAGCAATCGATTCCCCACTGCCCCAAGGCGATTGACCTGGCCGGCTTCGGCATGATCACCGTCTACGGTGACCAGGTTGTTTTCGGGGCGATCCTGCGGGCCTGGATCGCGCAACTGGTGTGCTGGCACACCCCCAACGACATCGCTTTGGCGGTGGCCTCGCCGCGGCTGGAGTCGCAATGGAACTGGGCGAAGTGGTTGCCGCACACCGAAAGCCACGACATCGACGGCGCCGGACCAGCACGGTTGCTCGGCATCTCGTTGCGTGACGTCGAGACCATGCTGAGCCCGCTGATCAAAGATCGCGACAAGGTCGTCGACGACAAAGGAAATACGGACTCGGCGGCGGTGAGCAAATCGCACAAACACGTCGTGGTCGTAGTCGATGACCCCGGCGCCCCGCACGAGGTCGTGCGGCGCATCGCCGCACGCGACGGCGTCACGGTGATCGTCTATCGCGCGGCCGCCGGCCCAGACCGCGATTACGCGCCCCACTCGCGCGAGCTGTTGCTGCGGGTAGGCCGTGACGCCCACGACGGCGCCGCCGCGGTGCAAATGGACACGTGGCAGAACTTTCGCTGGCAGACCTTTTGCGCCGAGCCAGACGTGCTCGACGCGCACGTCTCCCGGCACGTGGCGCGGCAAATGTCGAAGTGGGACGCGGCGCCGACCAGCCGGCAAAATGCCGAATCGGCAGCCGCGCAGAATCTGCTGGCGTTGCTGGGGATCACCAACGCCGCCAAGCTGGACGTCGAGTCGCTGTGGGCGCCACGGATGCTGCCCGTGGGCACCGGAGAGCCAGTGGATCTGTCACCGATGTTGCGGGTTCCGCTGGGATTGCAGCCCAGCGGAGCACCGCAGATGCTTGACCTCAAAGACGAAGCCGACGGCGGCAACGGGCCGCACGGGCTGATGATCGGCATGACCGGTTCAGGCAAGTCCACGTCGCTGAAAACGTTGGTGTTCACCCTTTTTGCGCACCACTCCCCCGACGTCGTGCAGGCCATTCTCGTCGACTTCAAAGACGGTGCCGGCTTCGACGGCTTCGCCGGTTATCCGCACGCGGTTGCTGTCATCACCAACCTTGAGGAAAAGAGATCCCACGTCGAGCGGTTCGGTGAGACCTGCCTGGGACTGCTCGACCAGCGCGGTGTCGCGTTTGCTCACGCCGGTCGCCGAATCAGAGGCGCGGCGTTTGAGTCGCTGCGGGAATACAACGAGGCGCGGGCCACCGCCGCCGGCAAAGACCTCCCACCGATTCCGTTCTTGTTCGTGATCATTGACGAGTTCTCGCTGCTGCTCAGGGAGCATCCGGAGATGGCCAAGGTGTTCGACACCGTGTGCCGCAAGGGCCGCTCGCAAGGGATCTTCTTTCTGTTTGCCAGCCAGACCCTCGACCAGGGCCACATCAAGGACATCGACAAGAACACCAACTACCGCATCGGGTTGAAGGTCGCCAGCGAATCCATCTCGCGGCAAGTGATCGGCAACGGCGACGCCTACCACATTCCCGACGGCAAAAACGTCAAAGGGACAGGCTATTTCGTGCGCGCGCCTGGTGCCGAGCCGATGAAATACCGCGGCTTCATGCTCCCTGCCCGCTACGAGCCGCCGACCACGATCAGCCGCAAGGTGATCAACGCCAAGCCCCGCGCGCGGGTGTTCACCGCCGGTCGGGTCGAGCCTGACCCCGACACCGTGATCGAAGAGGAAATCGCCGGCGAATCGGTGATCGAGGGGCCGCCGCGGTCGCTGGTGTTGACCGTCGGGCCGCAGCTGGCCGCCGCCTACGGTAAGCCCTCGCCGCAGCTGTGGTCACCGCCGCTAGATGAGCCGATCCCGCTGGACGCCGTGCTGACCGAGGCCGCTGCTGCCGACGCGGCCGCACCGTCAGCGGCCCCGTGTTGGCCGCTGGGCAAAATCGATCGGCCTCGCCAGCTGACCCACAGCCTGCTCAGTTACAGCGTCGATGACGGCAACGTGTCGATCCTGGGAATGCGCAAAGAGGAAGCATCGATGGCGGTGCAGACCTTCATCTTGTCCGCAGCCGCCCGCCACTCTCCGCGCGACGTGGGGTTCTACGTGATGAGCTACGGCGGGCCCGCGGTGGGGACGCTCAACGGCCTGCCCCATATCGGCGCGATCGGCGGCAACGAGCGCAATGAACTGAATTTGCGGATCTTCGGCGACCTCGAGGCCGTCATCGCGCGCCGGCGGCGGATCTTCGACCAGTACAACATCGGCTCGCTCGGTGAGTTCCGGCGGCGCCGAAGCCAAGGCGATGAGCCAGGACTCGACGACGGCTACCCCACCGACCTGTTCTTGGTGGTCGACGGCTGGGACAACTTCCTCGACGACAACACCACGCTGCTGAATCCGAAGAACCCGCACCTCAAGAGCGTGGAACGGTTGGCCACCGCCGGGCGAGGCCTGCATGTGGTGATCTCGGCGGCTAGCTGGTTGAAGTTCGGCAACGAGGTGCAAAACCACATCAACACCCGCTTCGAGCTGAAACTCTCCCAAGCGTCGGACTCCCAAATCAAGCCGCAGAAGACCGACGAGATGATCCGACCGCAAGACCGCATCCCCAAGCACGATCTGGGTCGCGGCATCAACGGTGTCGGTGATGTCATCCGCTTCGCGGTGGGTCGCCTCGACGGTCAGCCCAGCATGGACAACCTGGACGAGAAGGTGCGCGAAACCGTGGCCACGGTGTCCCAGCACTACGCAGGACACCGCGCGGTGCCGTGCCCGCAACTACTGCCCGCAGTGGTCACCGTTAGCGGCCTCGGTCAAGATCGGCTCGACGGAGAGCAGTTCGCCCTGGGCCTGCGTGGCCGAGACCTGCAGCCCTTGGTGCACGACTTCACCCGGAACCCCCTCGTGGGCGTCTACGGCGACGACGAGAAGGGCAAGACGACGTTCCTCACCCACCTGCTACGCAGCGTGGTCGCCCGCCGCTCGGGCCCCGAGCAAGCGATTGTGTGCGTCTTCGACAGGGGGCTTGGGCTCAGCGCAGAGACCGCCCGGCTCATCGAGGGCGAGGACTACTACGAGACCGACTTCGCCTCCATGGCCCAACGCCTCGAGCAGATGGCGCACGTCCTCGACGGCAGGACACCGCCGAAGGATCTGCCCTGGGAAGAAAAGCGGGCCTGGAAATTGCGAGGGGCGCTGATCTACCTCTTCGTCGACGACCTCGACGCCATTCCCGCCCAGCAGCAGATTTATGACCACGTCCCAGCCGGCGGTGTCCCGGCCAGTGGATCAGGTCGGATGGTGCAGACCTGGCAGCCGATGCTGCGCCATTTCGCCTCTGCCAACGAGGTGGGGTTGCGGGTGATCATGACCCACCGGGCCCAAGGAGCCGCTGCTGCGGAAATGTCGCCCAATTCAGTGCCGGGTCAATTGGCCAACCAAAACGCCGTCCGCATCATGCTGGGTTCTACAGCGGTCAACGACAAGGTCGGTGGAATGAAATTCCAGGACCTCGATCCAGGCCGCGGCTATGTCCTGGCCAGCGGCGGTCAAAACGAGGGATATGCGCAGTTGGCGATGCCCGACCGAATGTAACCGGAATGTTAAATGTGCACGATAGAGGTGTTAGCGTGTTAGTTGCACCTGATGCAATAACAGGCAGTTGTCATGTGTTGGCGGTACCGTGCTCTCAACCGGACCGCCACGGGGAGGCGAATTGTCGGTGGCCGCACTGAGGCGGGGCAGCGACAATTACTACAGGAACAATCGCACATAGTGAAACCAGAGGGGATGTTGTTCCATGCTTGTTGATGTCACACCCGAAGCGCTGGCAGCCGCTTCAGCTCAGGTGGCTGCACTGACCGCTCGTCTTTTGGGCACCAACGCCGCCCATGCTGTGGCCACCGGGGCCATTCTGCCGCCTGGCGCAGACGCGGTGTCGGTGAAAACCGCTGCATCCCTAGTCGCTGAGGGCGTGTCGCACCAGGCGATGGCTGGCATGGGCAACACCCAGCTAGCTGCCTCTTCAGAAGGCGTCGGCGAATCCGGTATCGGCTACACCCTCGTCGACGGCATCCAGGCCGGCGCCTACGCGGCTAACGCCGGCATCAGCGTCTAACTTCGGTTATCTGCAGAGCGTGCACCCATGTCCTTCGATACGGTCCTAGCCCAGATTTGGGTGGCGGCGCCGCCCGAAGTCCATTCGGCGTTGCTCAACGCCGGCGCGACCGCGGCGGGAATCACCGCCGCGGGAACGTCGTGGACGCATCTGAGTGCGGAATACATGGCGGCCCTGGCCGAACTCGAAGGGATCATCGCGGCGGTCGAATCCCAGTATCAAGGCGAGGCAGCCACCCAGTTCGTCGCCGCTCACCAGCCGATGCTGTTGTGGCTGGCCGACGTCGCAGCCAAGGCGGCGTTCACCGCCGCATCCCACGGCGAGATCGCAGCAGCCTACGAGGGCGCTGTCGGCGCGATGCCGACCCTAGGGGAATTGTTCGAAAACCACTTCGTTCACGGCGTGCTGATCGGCACCAACTTCATGGGCGTCAACACCATTCCGATCGGACTCAATGAGGCCGACTATCAGCGCATGTGGCAGCTGGCCGCCGATGTGATGAGCACCTGGGATGGCGCCTCGAGCGCCGCCGCAACCTCCATACCCCCCACCCCGATGTCTCCGGTCACCCTCAGCGTCGGTACCGGGGAAGCCGGTTTGGCGACCGCCGTCACAGCGGGATTCCATACCGCCGGGTATGGCACCACCGGTGGCGGCGCGGCAACCGGCTCCGATATTGCCAGTGACAAGCTGCTCGCCGGCAAAGCCGCGAGCAGCCCGGCCTCGGTCACGGACAAACTGCCACCGGCGCAAAATCAAGCACAAGGGGCCGGCAACCAAGACGGCACCGCCGAGCAGGGGCTGACCCAAAACATGGCCGGCAGCTTCCTGCAGCAAGCCGCATCCATCGGCCCGCAAGCCGCCCAGGGACTCACCCAAGGCCCCGGACAACTGCTGACCCAAGCCCCCCAACAACTGTTGCAGGCACCCCAGCAATTGAGCAGCTTGCTGGGGCAATTCAGCGGAGGGGGCAGCTCCCTGGGACAGCAGTCGGTGCCGGTCGGCTTCGCCGGCACCGGTGCCCTCGCAGGGTTCAACCCTGCCGGAATGACCAGCCTGGCCGGCGGTGCATTCGGCAGCGGGCCCAGCAGACCGTTGATGCCCTCCACCTGGGGTGCGGCGCCAAGCACCACCTCGTCGCTGGCCAATGGCGCGCGTGCCATCACCCCTGTTGCCACCGGACTCCCCGGCGCCGCCGGCACCAGCGGCAGTGGTGCTGGCGGCGGCATGATGGGCGGCGGCCCCCACAACACCCGAGCCCGCGGTCAACGGGTCAACACCTACGCCGACGACGCTGTCGACGAGGACGCCGACAGCGAAAAGGAGGCGTACGCAATGACCCGCTAGGACGCCTTCACCCACACACTGCGGATCGCATCAACTCACGACAAGCCCAACTACCACCGAAAAATCAACATCGGTACGCCAAGAAAGGACACCGACAATGGGACTGCTTGACACCAACGTTCCAGCCATGGTCTCTGCCGGAAACAGCTTCGGTCAGAACGTGGCCATCTACAAGAGCACCCTGGCCGCCGCTGAGCAATCCGCCCAGGCCGCCCAGGCCTTCCACAAGGGCGACTCGGCGATGGCCTTCCAAGCGGCTCACGCCCGCTTCGTCGAAAGCGCCAACAAGGTCAACGCGCTGCTGGCCATCGCCGAGCAGAACGTGCACGAAGGCGCGACCACCTACACCACCGCCGACTCCAACGCGGCCGGCGAATACGTCATGTAGCAGCCCGGGGGTAACCCCGGCTACACATCCACTAGACGAAGCGAAAGGTACATCTCATGAGCCAAATCACTTACCAGTACCCGGCGATGCTCGCGCACGTCGGCGAGATGCGGACCCACAACGCATCTCTGCGCTCGATCGGTTCCACCATCGGCACCGAGCAGGCCGCCTTGGCCGCCAACTGGCAAGGCGACACCGGTCAGACCGCCAACCAGTGGCTGAGCCAGTGGAACCAGGCGCAAGAGGAGCTCGCTCAGCGCCACAACAACCTGGTCGAGATCCACGAGCAGAACACGATGAACATGATGAACTACGACCAGAACGAAGCCGCCAAGTGGGTCTGACCCAGCGCAACTAGCTCCAACACAGACAGGTGGGGCGGTCACCGATACACGGTGGCCGCCCCACCTGCGTGTTATGCGGCGCCGGCGACTGCTCGCCCACGCGGACAGCTCGTTGCTCAAGGCGGCTCCCGCTACGACCTGTTAGCCGGCGGTTCGCCACGGGTGGTCGTCCAACATGGCAGCGACCACGTCCACGACATCGGAATCACGGCTGTCACCGCGGCTGGCCAGGCGCTCGTTAGCGGCAGCAATGCGCTGCAGGAACGCGCTATAGACACTGGCTGCAGCGCTGGCGTAGCTGTCGGCGGCCTGCACCTGCGGTGCAGCGCTGTACCGCGCCGGCAGACCGCGCAACTGCTGAGCCAAATCCCAGGCTTGCTGCGCGACGGTGTGCACCAAGACGCGCACCCGCTCAATGTCCCACGGTTGACGCGCTTGCTGGTCGGCCACACCGGCTTCGAGCAGATAGTCGATCTCGCGGACCGCGGCCAACGCCTCTTCGATCGGCCCTGTGTGCGCCCGCAGCTCCGCTGTCGGAATAGGGACGCTCAAGGCAACCCCCAGCTGTCCCGGTTCCGCGAGAACAGCCGCCTGGGCGTCCGCTCGTGCCCGCGCGACTCGTTCGTCGGCGGCTTGGCGGGCCGCCGCGATCTGCCGCTCGGCATGCTCATGCGCCGCGGCCACCCGCGACTCCGCCTCCGCGCCGATGCGCTCAACTTCTGCCTGCGCCCGAGCTGTCGCAGCCTCGGCTTCCGCGAGCGCCTGCGCGATCCGCTCGTCAGCGGCTTGGCGGGCCGCCGCTACCTGCCCCTCGGCCTGACCGCGTGCTGCGGCCAACTCCGTGGCGTGGTCGGCCTGGGCACGTTCGAGTTGGCCGCGGAGCTCCTCGAGGGCTTGTTGGGTGCTCGCGCGTTCGGTGGCGCGTTCGGTGGCGCGTTGTTGTGCGCGTGCTTCTGCGGCGCGGGTCCGTTCGTGTGCTGCGGCCAGTTCGCTGGCGTGGTCGGCGTGTGCTTGTTCGAGTTGGCCGCGGAGCTCCTCGAGGGCTTGTTGGGTGCTCGCGCGTTCGGTGGCGCGTTCGGTGGCGCGTTGTTGTGCGCGTGCTTCTGCGGCGCGGGTCCGTTCGTGTGCTGCGGCTAATTCGCTGGCGTGGTCGGCGTGTGCTTGTTCGAGTTCGCCGCGCAACTGCTGCAAGGCCTGCTGTTCGCCCAGCCGTTGATCGGCGCGCTCTGCGTCCTTGCGTGCGGCCTCAGCTTGGATTGCGCGCACGCGTTCCCGGGCGTCCTGAGCCACACGGGCGGACTGCGCAGCTTCATCTCGGGCCATCTGCGCGGCCGCATCAGCATCCTGCTTGTCCTGCTCGGCTTGGCGGGCCTGACGCTCGGCCGAGACGCGTAGCTCGTCTGCTTGGACGAGCCGCATCAGCGGGGACAGGCGCCTGGGGCTCGAGCCGAAGCGGATGCGGTGGTCGACGAGCTCACGTTCACTCATCGCCGCGACCCTGGCGAGCTCTTCGGACGCGGGTATCCCGAGCTGTTCAGCGGCGGCCACCGCGGCCATGGCAGCGCGTTTGGTCAACGCGGCCCACTCCTCGATATCGAGGTCCTCGATGTGCTGCTGCAACGTGGTCATCGGCGCCGCCTTCTGCCGCCCGTGCTGGCCTGCTGACGTGGAGCGCTGGGCGTTTCATCTGCTGCAACCTCAAGCGCTGGGTGATCCGGCTCAGGGCTGGATGGTTCGTCAACGCCAGTGGCGGCCGCGGGTGCCGCGGCGTCGGCGGTTGCCAGCAGTGCGCTGCCTTGTTGAGCCAGCACCCGCGAGAATTGCTTGAGCTGCACCGCTGCGGCGGCCGCCAAGGTGGCGTCCTCGAGCTGGCGTGCCTCACTGAGCAGGCCTTGTAGAACCGTCAGCGCCAGCTCTGGCCCGAATCCCACGGTGGCATCCGCGGCCGCGGCCGGTTCCATGCTGCCTTTGTCCACGACCCACGCCAGGCGCTCGCGGCATTCCCTGATCGCCGCTGCGTGCCGTTCGTCGTCCCGAAGCTCCTGGTGGTGGCGTTCCCGCTGTTCGGATAGCAGGCGGAACCTTTTGGCAGCCTGGCGCAGCGCCACCACCGCGATCAGGGCCAAGATGAGTACGGCTACTAGTGCTGCCGCGCCACCGAACCCGCCTGAGACCAGGAAGTCGCGCGCCGGCGGCAGTTCCCTATTCATTGTGCGTGTTGGCGCAGGTGGTAAGGGTGTCATCGATTGCGCTCGGCATAGCGTTCACACTAGCGATACGTCGCGCTCTTTAATCGCGATTATGGCTTTGCTGGGTTCGTTTAATCGCGTGAGCGTGTTGGATCGCTGGGCTAGTTGGTTGCCGCCCTGCGGGCGGTCGTGGCGAGCGGTGTCCGTGGGGCCCCAGGCAAAGATTGTGACGGGATCAGATTCCGTCTACCTGGCCAACCGTATGCCCCGGGGTTCAAAGTAGTCTGCCCTAGTCGAATCCTGCCAGCGTAATTCTCAAGGCCTGTTCCAACTGAACGTGCAGCGGTGGATGTGTCTTAATGTCTGCGCTCAGCCAGCGCCGAAGTATGAATTGTGCGGTGGCCAACCCCGTGTGGACCAGCAGCGAGGGACGGATGTCGGATCCCGCATCGATGCCCATCCTTGTAGCGACGAGCTCGATGAACTTGCGGTCATCGTTGTCGCTGATCAGCGCCGGTTCGCTCAGTAGGTGGGGGGCGGTCAGCATGGCTTGTTGCCAGTAGTGCGGGTTCGGATTGGTTTTGTCCCAGGCGGTTTCGGCAAACAACGCGATCAGCGCGTCGGCTGCCGATTGGTCCGATGGCTGAGCGCCGTAGGCCGCAACGATTTCGGCGACCGTTTGCCGCAACGGCGCGATTAGCAAATCTTCCTTCGTAGGCGCGTAGCGGAAGTAAGTACTGATGGATATCCCCGCAGCGGCAGCGATGTCCTCGGTGGTCACGGCAGCAAATCCACGTTCGGCAAAAAGTTGGTGTGCGGTGCCCTGGATCTGCGAGAACAGCTCGGCGCGGCGCCGGTCCCTTAACGAGCCAGTATTTGCGGAGGGCATGACATCGCCTTCGTCAATCCGACATTCCAGGCTGCTTCCTGAGTTACTGTACGAACAGTAGCGTAGCGAAACCAACAGTACTAGGGGATCTATTGCTGGTGTCGCGATGTCGGGGACCGTGGCAGGTGACGCGGATTGCATGGGAAATAGCGGCTGCCCCACGAATATTCGCGAGCAGCCGCGGCCCCAGGCGCCCGCTAAATCCCTCGCCAGACAGTGCGCTCGCGCCTGCCGTTCACGGCGCTGTCCCGGTTGCCGGCGTTCCACTGGAAAATGGCACGTCGCAAGCCTCAGGTTGCTAGGTCCATCCTCGAGGAGAGGTGTGTGTGTCTTGTTGGCTGAGTCAGAGGCCGCGATGTCACGCCCTGGGACGCACACCGCGAGCAACGCAGCAATCCTCGATGCCACCCAGGTGGTCGCAACGTTGGGCGGCTTCAAGGCGGTCCACTTCAAATCGGTCGCCAAGCAGGCCGGCGTCACGGTCGGGTCGGTGTGTGACCATTTCACGTCGAAGACCCACCTGTTGGTGACGCTACTCGCCCGTGAATTTGTGCGGCTGGATCAAGAACGCGACTGGAGCACGTGTGCGGCATCCCCGATTCGGCGAGTGGAATCCTTGACTCGCCGACTTCACGACGAATGGCAGCAAAATGCGAAGCTCACCGAGGCCGTGATGCGCGCATTCATTATTGCTGACACCGATGAAGCTCTGGGGGCGCAACATGCCGCCGACCTGATCGAAAGCATGCTGGCACGGGCACTCAGTGGCGGCACGGAAGGAATCTACGAGCGACAGATTGCCAGCCTCATCGCTGATATCTGGCTGGCCAACCTGATGGCCTTCGTCGGCGGCCGGGCGACAGCGGAGCAGACACGCAAGTGCATCAACAGAGCTACACGGCGTGTTCTGGATGCATGGGAGGGTGCTGGCAACCTATAGCGATACCGATCGTATCGCTGCGATACGATCAGTATTATAAGTGTGGCTCCGCTGACGTGTCGAAGGGAGCGGCTATGCACACACAATGGATCGAGCAGTGCACTGTCCAGCGAGTCTCACTGAAAGAAGGCCTGGTACTCGACCTCGACGATTACAGCGAGCTCGTAATCTCCCGGCCGATGCGGTTGACGCTTCCTGCAGTAGGAGCCTGGCCCGAGGAAGAGGTGTTGATCGACCCTGCCCACCTTTCGCCTGAAGAGCGGACGTTGTTGGACCTGGCCGGAGCGGTATGCACGCGGGCCTGGTTCGATGATGACGGGTCGCTCCATCTCGGGTTCTCCGGTGGACACCGCATCGATGTCCCCCCAGACGCGGCAGCGACCGCGTGGGAACTCTATGGCAAACGGCACGGCTACATGGCGTGTCTGCCTCGGGGCCGAGTCCGAGCGGTTCGGCACGACCTTTCTGCCGAAGAGGACGACTCGGATAATACGTAATTCGCTACATGCAGGACGTAGGGAACCATCTAGGGCTCTTAGTCGTAATGGCGGCCGGATTCGTCGAATTCAACGAGGATCAATAGCAGTGCGAGTCGCGTCCAACGCTTGGATCCTCATGCCATCCCCATTGTGCGGTCGAGGAAGTCGGTGACGGCGCCGGTGAACGCGTCGTTGTTGTCGCCGGCAACCATATGACCGGTCCCGGTGACGTCCGTCGCTTCGGCGTGCGGGACGAGCTGGAGGAATTCGTTGACGGTGTCCTGGGAGACGACGTCTGAAAGTGCGCCGCGCACGAGCAGCGTTGGGGCCGTGATTCGACGTGCTCCTTCGGCGAGAAATCCGCTGATGGTGTCGAATGCCTCGCTTCCGGTCATGAGATTGCCTTGCAGGACATCGAAGTTGGAGCTGATGAAGGCGGGGTCCCAGCGCCAGATCCATCGGCCGTCGCTCCGTTGGCGCAGAACTTTGTGCAGGCCATCGAGATTTTCGGGTCGCGCGCGGCGTGGGTTGTATTCGGCGATGACATCGGCGGCATCACCGAGCGTGCGGAATCCGTCGGGGTGTGCGGCCATAAATGACACGATGCGATGGGCCCCATCAAATTCCATTCGCGGGGTGATGTCGACCAGGACAACGGCTGCCCAGAGGTCGGGTGAGGCCAGCTGGTGGGTAGCGAGGATGATCAGCCCGCCCAGCGACGCGCCAACGACGGCGGGGGGACCGTCGGGGCTGACGTGGTCTCGTACCGAGAGCAGATCGGATACGAACTTTTCGACGTCGTACTGTCCGCTTGGGTCCCAGTCGCTGTCGCCATGGCCGCGGGTGTCGTACGCGATGACGGTGTAGCCATGGGCGTGGAGGCGACGCGCGCTGGTGGCCCAGGCGTGGCGGTTTTGGCCGCCGCCATGTAGGAGCAACACCACAGGACCAGTCGTGGCGTGCGTGTAACAATCCGCCACGAGGGTGATGCCGTCGCGCGTGCGGATGCGCTCCTGAGTAATGGTCATGTAGTTCGTTTCCCTCGGGCGGAACGCCTCCTAATGAGAGGCATGTACGGCCTTAGTCATTGCCTGGTTTCTTTCGGCGGCATGACGGTAATGGTGCCTTGAGCGGCGCACACAAGCATCCCGCTGTTGGTGATATCGATACGTGCTACACCGCTGCGCTTGCCCAACGAAATGATGTTAGCGACGGCGACGCACACTCCGCCCGAGACAGGTCGAACCAAATTCACCTTGAATTCTGTTGTGGCGACCCAACATCCTGCAGGCATGACCGGATAGAACACCACCCCGAGGCAGTGGTCAACCATGGCGGACAGACAACCGCCGTGGAGATTCCCAAACGGTGTAAGCAGGTCCTCGCGGGCATCCATTTCGGCAACTAATCGTCCCGCGGTTAGCTGGGTATGGCGCAAGTTCAGGTAGGTCGACAGCCCACCCGCAGTCGCCGCCGCACCGAGCATCTGCTCGGCGATTCGCTCGTCGAACCGGACGAAGTCCACGCCGGTCACGCTATGCAGTCCCTTGGGTGACAGGTCATCGTCAGCGTGCTCTACCGCGTGGGGCCAAGGACTTCCGTTGAGGCCACCAGCTGACCTCACCGAGCAATGTGGCGATCGCGGGAACCGTGAGAGTGCGGACCACGAAGGTGTCCAAGAGTAGGCCGCAGCCGATGATGAGTCCGGCTTGGATCATGATCGCGACCGAACCGACCATAAGGCCGAACATGCTGGCCGCGAAGATAAGCCCGGCCGAAGTGATGACTGAGCCGGTGTTCGCGACCGTGCGCAGCACGCCGACGCGAACGTTGTGAGCAGATTCCTCGCGTAACCGCGAGATTAGCAGCATGTTGTAATCGGCGCCCACCGCGACCAAGATGATGAACGCTAAAAGCGGTACGGGCCATGCGATTTCCTTGCCTAGGCCGTATTGGAAGACGAGTGTGCCGATGCCCAGTGCGGCCCCGTAGTTGAGTACCACTGTACCGAGCAGATAGAGCGGGGCCACCAAGGCGCGTAGCAGAACGACGAGGATCAAACCGACGATGACGAGCGTGGCGATAGCCAGTAGGTGAAAGTCGGCCGACAGCAAGCGCTGGATATCGGAATTGACGGCGGGGAAGCCGGCCATCGAAATCCGTGCGTTGGCCAGCGAGGTGTTAGGGCGTGCGGCATCAGCAACGCGGGTGATCTTCTGCGCGAGATTCATCGCTTCGCTGCTGTAGGGGTTGTAACTGGATTCGATGGCAAAGCGCGCGGTCTTGCCGTCAGCAGACAGAAAGTGCTTCGCCACATCGGAGAACTGGCGATTCTCGAAGGCGTTAGCGGGCAGGTAAAAGCCGCTAGAGTTGTCCGAACCGGCGCTAGACCGCGCGGAATTCTGTAGCTGCGTGGCGATCTGACCCATGCCGGACAACATTTCGATGTTGCTGTCGGCGAGGGTGTGCACACCAGTAGCTAGGGCTTGTGCGCCCGACGCGAGCTGGCTGATGCCGTTTTGGAGGCGGCGGATGTTGCCGGCCATGTCGGCGGGGTCGCCGAGCGCTCCGAACGCGTTGTTCAGCGAGGTGACCGTGTTCTGCAGGTCTGCCATAGTGCCCCCCGCCGTATCGCCGCCCGGCTGGTACATGTCGCCGAGGTTGGCGAGCTGGTTGAAAAAGCCGCCATCGCGCAAGGTCACTAGAATCCGTACCTGGTCGCGGATCTGGGCACACTCGGGTGTGGTGGCACACCAAGGGGATGTATTGAGCGCATTAACCAACGGGTCGATGGTGGCGATCGCATTCTGGGCTTGTTGAGCTTCTTGGCGTAAGCCGGGCCCGCTTCGGATAGCTTGGTCGATGGTCGGTGTGGTAGCCGAAAGCTGCTGCAGCAGCGGGCGAAAGCGCTGAAATTGTGCCCCACTGGACTGGGCTTGGCTGAGGATCCCGGTCAGCGGAGTCAACGCCGCGCGAAGGGTAGTGTCAAGTTGCGCCAAGCCGCCCGCGAGTTGGTCGGCGCCACCGGTGAGTTTGGTGAGATCGGTCTTGTGGGCGTCTCCTTTGGCGACGGCATCGGCCATCTTGGTCCCGATCTGGCCGTTCTGCCAAGAAAGCTGCGCCTGGTCCAGTCGCGCACCGGTGGGCCGGGTGACGCCGGAAACTTTGGTGACACCCGGCAATTGCGACACGCGAGACGCCATTTCGTCAAGGTCGGCCAGGCCCTTACCGGTGCGCATATCGGTCGGTGATTCGACGACCATGAACTGCGTGATGACAATATCTTTGCGAAAGTGTCTGTCCAGCAGGTGATAACCCTCGTTGCTGGCGGTCGAGGGCGGCTGGCCTTGGCGGTCGTCGTAGCTCATGCGCATGGTCAGCGCCACAGCCGCTAGCCCTAACACGAGAGCCAGGCTGGCGGCCAGCAATGGGCCGGGCCGGCGAACTACGGCCACCGCGATCCAATTCCAGTAGCGGCGTGTGCGGTCGGCTTTGGGCTCGCCGATGCCGCGTTGCGCGGCCAGCGCCAACACCGGTGGGAACAACGTCACGGTGGCCGCGACTCCGACGAAGACGGCTATCGCGCACGCTGGGCCCAGCGCGCCAAAAACGCTCAGTTTTGCAAACACCATGGCCAAAAATGCAAACGCCACAGTGGCCGCGGAGGCCAGGATCACGCGTCCGATGGTGGCGGTTGCATTGATCACCGCGAGGTCGGCCGAGACCTCCTGGCGGCGTTGCTCGTGGTACCGGCTGATCAAAAACACCGAATAATCGGTGCCGGCACCCAACAGAATCGCCGTCATGAACGCGATGGTGAATTGCGATACCGGCATTCCCGCTTCGCCCAGCCCCGAGAGCACTCCACGCCCTACCCCCAGACTGACGCCGATAACCAACAGTGGCAGCAACGCGGTAAACAATGACCTGTAGATGACCAGCAAAATCAGCGCGATCAGCCCCGCGGTCACGACGGAGACGACAATCAAATCCTGCTCAGCCGAGTCAATTTGATCGCTGAACGTCGCGGGAGGGCCGGTTACGCGGACGGTCGTGGAGGTACCGCTAAACGAATTGGCGGCGATAGCGCGCACCGCTTGGACGGATTCGGCCGCTCGGGGATCGCCGAGCGTGCCCGCTATCCCGACCGGCAGATACCATGCCTTGCCGTCCTGGCTCACCGCCTGACCGGCAGTAACCGGGTCGGCCAACAGATCCTGAACCAGTCGCACATGCTTGGAATCGGCACGTAACCGCGAAACCATCGCGTTGTAACGCTGACGCACCGGCGCACTCAGGCCCGTCGGTTCCTCCACCGCGACAAAGACGGTCGTCTTGGACCCCTGCTCGCCGAATGCGATCCCCATCCGCTCAACGGTCTGGAGCGACGGCGCATCAGAGGGAATGAGGTTCACCGACTGCTGCTTTACGACTGTTTCCAATTGCGGAAACACCGCGGCCAGGACGCCGGCAGCCACCACCCACGCACCGATGACCAGCACCTTGTGCCGGATACTAAACCGCGCCACGCGGGCTAATCGATCGCTGTAAACGCCCTCACCAGCGGTGACCTTACGGAGTCTTTCCCGGACCGGCCGACTCAACGTCGCCACGCCCGACGAAACCCACCCGGTATCTACCATCCCCCGTCTCCACTACTGGAAAGAAACCAATGGTATCGCAACAGTACTATCGGTACCCTTTCATGGTGTCGGCGAAATTGCTACCGCCAGCCCGCCCACGCCGCGACGCCGCGTCGGCCCTTGCGCTCGACCTCGATGTCCTGTTGCCGGTTCCGTATCGGGTACGTCATTGCGTAATCCATTGGTATGCAGATTATTTGACGTTGGCCATGGGTCATCTCTGGCTGCTGACAATCTCACGAACGCCGTAGGCGAAATGCCAGCCGGGAACTGAGCCTGATCGGCTCATCGCGAACATGATCGTGCATTTCCCGACTCATCAGATCGTCGTCCAGGTACGAGCAAGAGCGAGGGGGATAGTGACGTGGACGAACGCGGCCCTGGTGGACCGGCGGCGCTGGGTGCAGCCGCTTGGCAATACCGCGACTGGCCAGCCGGATATCCCGAACCGCACGTCTCCAGAGGTGGGTTTTAGTCAGCGAAATCGGCACATTCATCAGGATTTGACGTCTTTCGTCCGTGAGGTCGCCGCGCGGAGGCAGAAGCTGGATTTTTCGATCGCCACGCGGCCGGCCGATTGGGGGCAGCGCCGTCGACTCCCCCGGGTCCCGAACCGCTCGACCGGTTGCCTGATCACCAATCCTCCTTCGGTGCTTGGCCTACACCGCCGAAGTGTACTAGTAGTATCGCTACGATACTACTAGTACCGTTCGTCGGATTGAACGACTTCCCCGATGCGATTCGCTGTAGGCCAGGTCCGTGGGGGGTTTACGGTGACTACGTGGAGCGTGACGCTGAAATCCCGATCGATGTCGATGTCGATGTCGATGTCGACGACGACGTCGATCCCCGCCGCCTTCGGTCACGGACCCGGTTGCTGGATGCGGCCACGAAACTCCTCAATGCCGGTGGCATCGAAGCCGTCACCATAGACGCGGTCACCAAAGCCTCCAAGGTCGCACGCACCACGCTGTATCGGCACTTCAGCAGCTCTACTCAGCTGCTGGCCGCAACATTTGAACGGTTGCTACCGCAGGTCACCCCACCACCTGCCACGGGAACATTACGCGACCAGCTGATCGAGCTGCTGAGCCGACAGGCGACCCTCTTTCAAGAGGCGCCGCTGCATGTCACCACGCTGGCCTGGGTCGCGCTCGGGCCAACACCGGACGGCACAGAGGAGACCTACGATCGCAACGCGCTGCGGACGCGGATCATCGACCATTATCGCCGGCCGTTCAACAGCCTTCTGGAAGGCCCTGAAGCCCGGGCCGATCTCGACGACTTCGATCTAGAACTGATTCTGTGCCAGCTCGTCGGCCCGGTGGCGTTCGCTCGACTCACCGGGCTGCGCGCAATCGATCGTCACGACTGTGAACGCATCGTCGATGATTTCCTCGCCGCGCACCGCCGCCCGACAGACAGACCCCCGTCGCGGCCCTCGGCCCGGAAATCCTCGTCCGGCACAAACCGTTCCAGGTAACGCGGCATAACCTTTGGGGGGCCTTCACATGGGCGGGTGCACCTTGGGAAACGCAATGACTGTGCGTCCGGATTGGGCTAACTGGCTGCGTAGTAGATCGTTTTCCAGGGTGAGCTGGTTGACGACGCGTACGAGGGCGGGGACATCTGTTCGGAGTTGTTTAAGCTCGCCATTCTTGTTGACGATGGTCTTGCGAAGCTTTGCAATGGTGTTACGAAGTCTTGTCTCCAGTTCTGATGGTCCGCCCTTTCCCCGTACCTGTTGGTAGAACTGGTTTTTCAGGTCGGTGTGGCGTTGGGTTAGGGCGTTGCGGGGTACGTCGGCTTCTTGTGCGAGGGCAACGATCGTCAGTGCACCGTTGGAACGCTGGGGTGTGCCGGCGAAGATGCGGTCCATGGCGGCGCGGATGCGGTCGCGTTCGTCGAGTGCAGCGGTCACATGGGCTCCTCGGTCAGGTGGTGTTTGTCTTCCCCGCTCGAGGTGACGCGCGTGTTGTCGTGGGTGTCGGCGTAGTGGCGGAGTTTTGCGGCGTTGGCGCGCAGCCGTTCACCGATCGGTTGGGGGGTGTGGGTGGCCTGTTGTTCGAGCTGGTCGGCGCGGGTGCGTAGCTGGGCGGCGTGCCGATCGGTGCGTATGACGTTGCCGCAGCGGGGATCGCAAGCTTCCAGCTTGGGGGCATCTTTGATGCCGTCGCGTTGGCATAGGGCCCGGTCTGGCTTGTAGCGGCACAGCAGTAACGCTTGCGGGTTGTCGTAGATCATCAGGTCAGGGTTGGCGACGAGCCGGCGAGCGGTTTTCGCGGTGATCGTTGTCCCGCTGAATGTGGGTGCGTGTGCCGCAATTTTGATGGCGTCGCGGGCCGCTGGGCCCGAGACTCCACCGCCGTCGTTGAGGTGGTCTCGAAGTTCGGCGACGGTGTCGGCTACGGCGCGTACGGTTTCGATGTCGAGCAGGTCGTGGATACCGTCGCGGCCGCGCGAGGCGTAGCGTCCGGAGACGACGGCCGAACGCATATGCCCGTATTGGATGGCCAGTGCGACGTGTCCATTTGGTCGCCGGGCGATGTGCCAGGCGAGGGATCGGCGGAAGCGTTTGAGCCCGATTCTGCCGTGCGGGTCGGGCGGGATTGTCTCGCTGGCCAGGTTGTGTCGTGCGGCTTGAGTGTTGGCCCAGTCAACGAAATCATCGATCCTGGAACGCATCGACCTATGGACCATTGAACCCGTCGCGGTGGGTTGGTTGTATCTATCGTGGGCCGATGAGTCGAACAGAAGCCCCCCGTCGGGAACCATCTTCTCCAGAACGCGAATGGCGTTGACGACGGGAGTGATTGCCACCCACGGCGCGTCGCGGTCCGTCCCGGCGGATAGATGGTTGCCGTGTTCGTCGACCGCGCTTTTGTATTCGCGGCCGCGGATCAAGTGCCGCCCGACTGTGCCCGCGGCGTCAGGCTCGGGGTCAGGGCAACAACCCGTATTCAGACCGAGTACTTCGCTGGGGCGCATCCCGGTGAGATAGGCACACACGATGAATGCCGCCGTACCGAGATGGCGCCACAAGGGCCACGCTTCCACGTAGTCGATGTCGTCGCGCCAGGGCTTTCCGTCGATGCGGCCGGTGATCGGGATGCCAAGCGGACAGCCCGACAGGCGTTGCGTCGCGGCCGCCAGCAGTTGGTCGCGGCGCGGATATTCCTTCATCTGCGACTTCGCAGCGCCGACGCGACCGCAAATGTAGGCGGCCACGAACGTGACCCGGTCCCCTTCGATATGAACGGGCAACGGATCACCGGACTCAAGAAGGGCATCAAGGTAGGCGCACAATGCCCGTCGGCCCTCGGGACGCGCACTGTCGGGTATCGCATTGAGCAGACGCGCATGCTCGGCGTGCGCGCGAAGGATGTCGTCGCCTAGGTCGTTGACCACGCGCATGGCCCAGACAAGGAGCGGCCCGAGCGTTTCCTCAGCTAACGGCGCAGCGGCATTCTCATTACCCAACGGGATTGGCCTTGGCAGATAGTCGTCGACTCCGGTGGTTTCCCACGGAGGTTGCCCAAGACCGGTTGGGGCGGGGCTGATTTGGTCGAGCGCCCACAATCGAGTCAGTGCGACCAGGCGCCGAAGCGCGCTGGAGCGGACTTCGGCCTTGGTCGCCAGCAGATACCGACCGTAGCCATCAAGGGTGGTGGTGTCGCAATCGGCCAGCCCCCGGACGCCGCGACTGTCGAGCCATTGGGCCAGTTCTAGCCAGTGACGCACTATGGTAATGAGCGTCGAGACCGCCGGGCGCGTTCGCATCCTGGTACCGCGGCTGCGGACAAAAGTGGGGCGCAGCTCGCCATTGATAAGACACCAGACAGCAAGGCGCAGTTCGTTCTCGAACGCTGCGGGGCAGTTTCTCCAGTGGATCTTGGGCCGTACCGCCGAAGGGTTTTCTGTCAGAGCAGCAAGCGACCACACAGGATCCCCGTAGTACGGGTTGAGGTGGGCGTGAATAGGTTTGACCAGATCTGGTGCCACCACCGGGCTACGCGGCCCAGGCATCAGCAACAAGTACGGATCATCTTGCGCCGCAGTGCTCATGTGTCGAGCACTCCCACCAGCAGATGATCGACCAGACCGCGGTCAGTATCGGTCAGTTGTGACAGCGCTTGCTCCCAGAGCGGATCGCCAAGACGTGTTTTGAGGTCTTCAAGGCGGCCATGGTGTTCGGCCCAATCGCGACGCCACGTCTTGGAGGGAAGGACCGAGCGCAGATTCGTTAAAGCCTGATGCAAATGCGCCAGTCGAGCGTGGTGTCCGGGATGGACGTGCGCGTTGGGGCAGGCCAGACACATCAAAAACGAAGCTGTGCAGCCGTCTTCGGGTGAGGTTGCGAACGGGCTTGACGCAGGGTCGGCGCAATCGGCGGGCGTGTCATTCCATCTGTGTAAGTCCGGGGTGGTCCATCATCGGACCGCCATTCGGGCGGACAGAAGGAGTGTTTTGTGACGAAGACCACGCAGTCGCCGGCTCAGGAGAAGTCGGCGGCGCGGCGGCTGGCGGAGACGTTCTCGGCGGAGACGCTGGATTCGCTGATCAAGGATGCGGTGAAATCGGGCACCCCGATCGACGGCGCGGAGGGTTTGCTCAACGAATTGACCAAGGCGGTGCTGGAACGCTCGCTGCAGACCGAAATGACCCACCATCTGGGTTACGAATCCGGGGATCCGGCCGGGCGCGGCTCGGGCAATTCGCGCAACGGGTTCAGCTCGAAGACGGTGAGCACGGTTAACGGCCCGGTCGACATCTCGGTGCCGCGTGATCGCAACGGGTCGTTCGAGCCGGCGATCGTGCCGAAGAAGACCCGCCGGCTCAACAACATCAATTCCGTTGTGCTGTCGCTTTATTCGCGCGGAATGACTACCCGCGACATCGAAGCACACCTCGAAGAGGTGTACGGCGCTGCGGTGTCGCGGGAGTTGATCTCCAACGTCACCGACGTAGTGGTCGATGAGATCAAGGCCTGGCAGGCCCGCCCGCTCGAGGAGGTCTATCCGATCCTCTACATCGACGGGCTGCGGCTGCGCATCAAGGACAACGGGGTGGTCACCACCAAGGTGGCTTACCTGGCGATTGGGGTGGATCTGGAGGGCCGCAAACATGCCCTGGGGGTCTGGATCCAAGACTCCGAGGGCGCGAAGTTCTGGCAGAAGGTGGTCATCGACCTGCGCAACCGCGGAGTGCGCGACATCTTGATCGCCTGCTGCGACGGCCTCACGGGGCTGCCCGATGCGATCCGCTCGATCTACCCCGACACCGTGGTGCAAACCTGCGTGGTGCACGTGATCCGCAACGCCATGCGGTTCGTGTCCTACAAGGACCGCAAGAAAGTCGCCACCTCGATGCGGGCGATCTACACGGCCGCAACCGTCGATGCCGCCGAGTTGGCGCTCAAGGACTTCGACACCGCATTCGGCGCCCAATATCCCGGCGCAATCGACGTCTGGCACAACGCCTGGCCCGAATTCGTGCCGTTCCTGGACTATCCAGTGGAGCTGCGCAAAATCGTGTACACCACCAACGCCATCGAATCGATCAACTTCCAGCTACGCAAGATCACCAAAAACCGCGGCCATTTCCCCGACCGCGACGCCGCAATGAAGTTGCTGTACCTCGGGTTGCGCAACATCTCCAGCCAGAGAGGAGGCTTCTCCGGCACCGGAACGTACAACTGGACTGTGGCGTTGAACACACTCGCCAGGCTCTTCCCGGGCCGAATTCCGTTGTGTTAGAATACAACTCGTAGTCAAATCACCTCTGACTTACACAGAATTCGTGACAGGCTCCAATCGGCTGTCGCTGTCTCAACATCGCCCGCTGCCGGCCGGTCGCGCAATTCGGCGACCAGAACCCCCTTTTGAGCACGACCCAACGCATCCTCAGCACCCGCGGCTATCACCTCGACGGCTTCGGCCTGAACACGCTTGTCCACCAAGGCATAACTACGATCGAAGGTCTGCTCAGAGTGTTGCGTGGGCTCACGGCGGCCCAGGGCGACAACCGTTCTGCGACCGCGACGAAATGGCGAACCGGTCAACCCTTGAGCTTGCGCCCACAGTGATGCGTCAAAAGACGACACCCCGAAACGGAAATCCCCGACAGGAGGATGACGGTCCCCGCGCACCCACACATGACCGCGGTTGCCGGTGCGCCACACGATGAGCCGGTCAGTTCCCGGAGCCATCTGTTCGACCAACGCGCGAGCAAAACGGGTCGCCCGCAAGGCCTGCGTGATCAACCGCCCGGCCGAGGCGGCACCGTCATCGGTGAAGTTCCTGGATTCGTGATACCGCCCAGCGCCGCGTCGCGGCTTTTCCAAAGCCACCCGATACGTCGGCCGACCATCGTGGCCAGCATCAGGTGATGCCTTAGGCACCGCCAGCCCGTCGATGACCGACAAGTTCCACCCGTATTCGGCCATCATCAGCACCCCCAGCGCTGCCGCCTCCATCCTGGACAAAAACAGCCGCTGCCACGTCACCTCTGCCCTGGTGCCACCCAGCGGTCCGTGATATCGCTTTTTGAGCAGATGCGCTCCCTCTTTGGTTCTGGCGTTCTTCATCGTGTACTCGGGCATGGACCCGGTATCGGCGAGAACGCTCAACGCGTGCCCGACCAGCCAATCCGGGCTGTCTTCGACGAATTCCCCTTGCTGCCAACGGTGCAAGTGCCGAGCATTATGTTCGATGCGCGCTAACGCGGCGCGGAAGGTCCGTCGGGCCGCGACCTTGATGAGCTGAAACTCGTCGTGGCTGTATGACTGTGTGGCGCTTTGCGCTCGCCTGAAGCGGCGCACAAGTTCGTCGGCCACCGGCCCGCACTGCAGTCGCGGATCCTCGTGCAACAGCAGCGCGACCTCAGTGAAGGGGCGTTTGTCGTTGAGCATGACCACGCTATTGCGCCACCGTCTGACCATGGCGGCGCTGAGATCATCGAGATCGCGCACGTGCTCTGGTTGCTCGACGAGGAATTCGGCGAACCGCACGATTTGTCGCCACATGCCGCGCGAGGTCCTATGCGTGGTCCAGGTTTGTGGCACGCAGCGGCGGGCGAACAACGCCGCTAACGATCGCTGCAAAGCTTCGTCAACCGGCAACGTGGCGAAGTCATATTCCTTGACCCGGCCCGCAGCGTTGCAGTGGAAAACAACCAAGCCCTGCGGTGCCAGCGCCTTGGGTCGACGGTGATCGGAAGGCGGAAGCACTGCGGGCCGGCCACGCACATTCATGTGCCGCCGCCTGCCCAACCGAAGTCATCAACGTCTTGAATGCCTTCCGATTCCCGGGCAATACGCGCGAATACGGCATCCAGCTCAGGCATGGGCGCTGGCACCGGATCGACAGCATCTGCCAGCATCGAGCGCAGTTGCAGATCAGCTACCGGTGCGAGGTAACGCTCAACGGTGGTTTCCCGGGAAGCGTGACCGAGGAGATTTTGCACCATGAACCACGGATCGCCGTAGAGATGGCGGAAGTCCCGACGATCCTCAGGTGTCAGCCCATACCGTTGATCCATCAAAGAATTCAGCACGACCAGCATGTAGAGGGCAAAGCTGTGCCGTGCGGAATGCGGTGTGGCATAAGGCGCATACACCTTGTGCGGATCCAACCCGAGCCGCTGCCGCGGAGTCAGGACCGTATCGCATCGGCGATTAGCCGCGGTGAAAACACCGTCCCACGAATGCACCTGAAACGGCAGTCCCTGCTCATTCAGCCACAGCCACAACGGCTCAAGCCCATGTTCGCCTTCAACAAACAGGGTAATTCGCTCATTGACGGTCAGGCTGTTCAATTCACGTCGCACGATGGAGCCATCCGGGCACCGCCATACCACCAGCGGGCTAAGACCGCGGGTTATCTCAGTGACAACACGCCGCTCCACCAGGCGTTCATAGCGCCGCGCCTGCTGCGCGCCGCGGACCGCGAGCGCGCGGGAGGAATCGCAGTAAGTCTCCACCTCAGCGACAGCATCAGCGGCAGCGTAGAACGTTCTCGGTTTCTTCGCCCTGGTGACCTCGGCGGCGATCCGTCCTCGACAGTAGCGGCTCGTATCCCCGCGACGGGCCGGGACTTCAACTGTCAGAAGGGAACCACCCTCGGCTCGTCGAAGACCCGATGTCACCATCAGCCGCACATAAGCGACGTTGCGGTCCTCTAAACGTCCACCCCAACCGCGGTCAAGCACACCGTCGCAGGTATAGCCGCGTAGCCCGACATCAATCCACCGCCGCCAGCTGCGAGGCGTAAGCCAGTGCACATTACTGCGGCGCACATCCTTCGCCCGTGCCGCGGGCACCGTGACCGCCGCGCCATCACGAGCGATCACACGCTTCATCGCTACGGGACTACGCGGAACATGCCGGTGTTCGGAAGCCCAAGCGTAAAAGCTTGCCAACGCTGACAATTCACGATCCCACTTCGCCCCGCCGATACGGCGAGGATTGTGCTCGGCGAACCGACGCCAATGCTCATAGTCCTCGACATCATCACGGGTCGCTTCCCACCAACCCACCTTCT
>NZ_QMEV01000056.1 GCF_003284935.1 Mycobacterium colombiense | reverse complement strand
AGTCGCCACCTGCCCCGCCACCCTCGGAGGCGTCGCCGATGACGGCGAGCTCGCCGCCCACCTCGACGGTGTCGTCCTCCTGGGCGACGATCTTGGTCAGCACACCCGCGGCCGGCGACGGGATCTCGGTGTCGACCTTGTCGGTCGACACCTCGACGAGCGGTTCGTCGAGCTCGACCGTGTCGCCTTCCTGCTTGAGCCAGCGGGTGACCGTCCCCTCGGTGACGCTCTCACCGAGTGCCGGCATCTGGACGGAGAAGGCCATCGTTTCTGACTCCTCGATCGCTCGTGGGTCGGGGCGGGTCGATCAGCGCGCTTGCGGAAGGCGAAGTCGCAATCCAAAACTATCCTGTCACTGCGCCCTCGCCGGCACGCATCCAGGGCAGATACGCCGCGTCGGGCGGGTGACACCGATCACGCTTGCTACGGTGTGGCCACTGCAGCCAGAGCGGGGAGGTCTCGATGCCGCCAACACCACAACTACCGCAGCATTTCGTCGACAGCGCCGACGGCACCCGCATCGCGGTCTACGAAGAGGGCAATCCCGACGGCCCCACCGTCGTGCTGGTGCACGGCTTCCCGGACTCCCACGTGCTGTGGGACGGGGTCGTCCCGCTGCTGGCCGAGCGGTTCCGGATCATCCGCTACGACAACCGCGGCGTCGGCATGTCCGCGGCCCCCAAGCCGGTGTCGGCGTACCGCATGGACCGCTTCGCCGACGACTTCGCCGCGGTGACCGCTGAGCTGAGCCCGGGCCGGGCCGTGCACGTGCTGGCCCACGACTGGGGCTCGGTGGGGGTGTGGCACTACCTGAAACGTCCGGGCGCCAGCGACCGGGTCGCCACGTTCACGTCGGTGTCCGGACCCGCTCAGGACCAACTGGTCGACTACATCTTCAGCGGGCTGCGGGCGCCCTGGAAGCCGCGCACCTTCGTCCGGGCGATCAGCCAGGCCCTGCGGCTGAGCTACATGATCTTCTTCTCGATACCGGTGCTGGCGCCGCTGTTGCTGCGGCTGACGCTGTCGGTCCCGGCGCTGCGCCGCAACGCCGTCGACAACATCCCCGTCGAACAGATCCACCATTCCGACAAACTGGCCTCCGACGCCGCCCGGTCGGTGAAAACCTATCCCGCCAACTACTTTCGGTCCTTCTCCGGTCGCAAGCAGGGCGTCGCGGTCATCGACGTGCCGGTGCAGCTCATCGTCAACACCAAAGACAAATACGTGCGGCCCTACGGCTACGACCACACCCCGCGCTTCGTGCCGCGGCTGTGGCGCCGCGACATCCAGGCCGGTCACTTCTCGCCGATGTCGCACCCGCAGGTGATGGCGGCGGCGGTGCACGAGTTCACCGACCAGGCCGAGGGCAAGCAGCCCAGCCGCGCGCTGCTGCGCGCGCAGGTGGGGCGGCCCCGCGGGTCGTTCGGCGACACCCTGGTGTCGGTCACCGGTGCCGGCAGCGGCATCGGCCGCGAGACCGCGTTCGCCTTCGCGCGCGAAGGCGCCGAGCTGGTCATCAGCGACATCGACGAGGCGGCCGTCAAGGCCACCGCGGCCGAGATCGCCACCCGCGGCGGGGTCGCGCACGCCTACGTGCTCGACGTGTCGGACGCGCAGGCGGTGGAGTCGTTCGCCGAGCGGGTCAGCAGCGAGCACGGGGTCCCGGACATCGTCGTCAACAACGCCGGCATCGGGCACGCGGGCGGCTTCTTAGACACCCCGGCCGAGCAGTTCGACCGGGTGCTTGACGTCAATCTGGGCGGTGTGGTCAACGGGTGCCGGGCGTTCGCGCGGCGGATGGTGGAGCGCGGCACCGGCGGGTACATCGTCAACGTGTCGTCGATGGCGGCCTACGCGCCGCTGCAGTCGCTGAGCGCCTACTGCACCTCGAAGGCGGCGACCTACATGTTCTCCGACTGCCTGCGCGCCGAACTCGACGCCGCCGGGGTGGGGCTGACCACCATCTGCCCGGGCGTCATCGACACCAACATCATCAACACCACGAGGTTCGATGCGCCCGCCGGCAAGCAGGCCGACGCGGTCGACGGCCGCCGCGGCCAGCTGGGCAAGATGTTCGCGCTGCGACGCTACGGCCCCGACAAGGTCGCCAACGCGATCCTGTCGTCGGTCCAGAAGAAGAAGCCCATCCGTCCGGTGGCGCCGGAAGCCTATGCGCTGTACGGGCTTTCGCGTGTCGCGCCGCAGGGGCTGCGCAACGCCGCACGGATCCGGGTGATTTGAGGCGCTAAGCGCCCGTCGCCGCCCCACGGCGTCCGGTCAGCAACGTCGCCCCGATCGCGATGATCCCCAGCACGGCCAGCGGGATCGCCCATGCGCGCCGGCCGCCCACCGAGGACTGGCACTGCGCGACATAGTCCGGGGAGTGCGGGACGAAGGAGCCCACGACGGGGATGTTGGCACCGGTCTGATTATTGGTTTGCTGCATCGCATTGCGGGCGCTCTGCGTGTTGGCCACCAGCGCGTTGCCGCACCCGATCGAATTGCCGTTGCCGTCGGTGATGGACACCGGCACCAACAGCCCGATCACACCGGCTATCAGCAGTACCGCGCCCAGCGCGAGGACTATCCGTCGCACCGTCATGGTCTCGCCTTTCCTCGTGGGGATTTCGACCGCTGGGAGATTAACCGCAGTGCTGCGCCGGTAAACCCGGCGTTGACGCCGAATAACCCGTCGATTGCCGGGTATCCGCCCGCGGTAACTCAGGACATGAAGGGGTGTGCACGTGATCACTGCAACGCGGGAGGTGCCCGAGTCGTGTGAGCGGGTGTGGGAGGTGCTCGCCCAGGGCTGGACCTACACCCAGTGGGTGGTGGGCAACAGCCGGATGCGGGCCGTCGATCCCAACTGGCCGGAACCCGGCTCCTCGATCCGGCACTCGATCGGGATCTGGCCGTTGGTGATCAACGACGCGACCATCGTGGAGGAGAGCGAACCCCCGCACAAGCTGGTGCTGCGCGCCCGGCTGGGCCCGCTGGGTGCAGCGCGAATCACCATGCTGCTGCACGAAATTCCGCAGGGGTGCCGCATCGAGATGATCGAAGTGCCGGTGGAGGGGCCGATGGGGGCCGTCCCCGATTCCCTCGCGCTGGCCGCGGCGTACCCGCGCAACAAGGAGTGCCTGTGGCGGCTGGCGGCGCTGGCGGAGCGCCTGGAGCCGAGCCAGGTGAAGTGACCGTGCGCGACACCGTCGACGCCGTCGTGATCGGGGCGGGGCACCACGGGCTGGTCGCGGCGTCGATGCTGGCCGACGCGGGCTGGGATGTGCTGGTGTTGGAAGCCCAGCCCGAGCCGGGTGGCGCGGTGCGCAGCGCCGAGCTGACACCGGGCTACATCACCGACTTGTTCAGCTCCTACTATCCGATGACGGTGGCGTCTCCGGCGATGGCGGCGCTGCAGTTGGAGGATCACGGGCTGCGGTGGTCGCATGCGCCGACGGTGGTCGGCCACCCGCGCAGCGCCGCCGACGACGACCCGCCCATCGTGTATCGCGATCCCGCCCGCACGGCAGCGGAATTCGCGCGGCGCACGCACGCCGACGGCGACAACTGGTGGCGGCTGGTGGAGCTGTGGAACAAGATCAAGGCGCCACTGCTCGACGCCATGCTGGCGCCCTTCCCGCCGGTGCGGCCGTTGCTGGGGTTGCTGCGCAAACTCGGCACGCCCGAGGCGGTCCGGGTCGCGCGGCTGCTGGTGCAACCGGCCAACGCCATGGCCGCTACGCTGTTCGACGGTGAGGCGCCACGAGTGTTGTTGCTGGGCAACGCAATGCACGCCGACGTCCCCCCGGACGCGCCGATCAGCGGTGCCATGGGCTTCCTGATGACGATGCTGGCGCAGGATCACGGCTGGCCGGTGCCGGTCGGCGGATCGGGGCAACTCACCGCGGCGCTGGTCAATCGCGCCCGCTCGGCCGGTGCGCGAATCGAATGTCACCAGAACGTGTCTCGCATCGACGTGCGCGGCGGCCGGGCCGTGGGAGTGACCACCGCGGAGGGACGGACGGTGACCGCGCGCCGCGCGGTGGTGGCCGACGTGACGGCGCCGCGATTGTTCTGCGACATGCTGCCCGCGGACGCGGTGCCGGCAGCGTTGCGCCGCGACCTGCAACACTACGAGTGGGATCCGCCGGTGGTGAAGGTGAATTATGCGCTGGCAACCCCGATCCCGTGGCGGGCGAAAAACCTGCGGTCGGTGGGCACCGTGCACTTGGGCGCCGACGGGGACGGGCTGGTCCGCTGGATGGCCGACCTGAACACCCGCGTGATTCCCGAGCATCCGTTCATGTTGCTGGGCCAGACCACCACGGCGGACCCCAGCAGATCGCCCGCCGGCACCGAAAGTGTTTGGGCCTACACGCATCTGCCGCGCAACGTGTCCGACGACGCCTCGGCGGACCGCCTGGCCGCGGCGGTGGACCGGGTCATCGAAGAGCATGCACCGGGGTTCGGCTCGGCGGTGATCGACCGGTTCGTGCAACGGCCGTCGGATCTCGAGGCCAGCGACGCCAACTTGCACCTCGGGGCGCTCAACGGCGGAACCGCCCAGCTGCAGCAGATGCTGGTGTTCCGCCCGGCGCCGGGCATGGGCCGGGCCGAAACACCCATCGAGCGGCTCTATTTGGGCAGCGCGTCGGCGACGCCGGGCGGCTCGGTGCACGGCGCGTGCGGGCGCAACGCGGCCAACGCCGCGCTGGCCGCCGACGGCGCGACCGGCTGGCCGCGCCGCAAGCTGGGGCGCGCCGTGATCACAAGGCTGACCCGCTAGCCGTTTTCGGCGATGTCCTCCAGGACGGCGAACATGGTCCGCGTCGGCACGCCGGTGGAGCCCTTTGGCGAGTAGCCCCACGGGCTGCCGGTGTTGTAGGCGGGCCCGGCCACATCGATGTGCGCCCAGCTCACGCCGTCGGCGACGAACTCGCGCAGGAACACCCCCGCCACCAGCATGCCGGCGAAGCGTTGCCCGCTGATGTTGGACAGGTCGGCCACCGTGGACTTCAGGTCTTCCTTGAGCTCGTCGGGCAGCGGCATCGGCCAGCCGTTCTCGCCCACGCGCTGAGAGATCGCCGCGACGCGGTCGCGGAATTCGTCGCTGCCCATCACCCCGGGGATGCGGGCGCCCAGCGCGACCGTCTGCGCGCCGGTCAGCGTAGACGTCTCAATCAGGTAATCCGGGTTGTCCTCGCACGCCCGCACGATGGCGTCGGCCAGGATGAGCCGGCCCTCGGCGTCGGTGTTCTGCACCTCGACCGTGATTCCGCCGTATTGCGTCAGCACGTCGCCCGGGCGCTGCGCGGTGGCCGAGGGCATGTTCTCGGCCATCGGCACGGTGGCGATCACGTCGATCGGAAGTCGCAACTGCGCGGCCAGCGCGACGGTCGCGATCACCGCGGCGGCACCGCCCATGTCCGAGGTCATGTGGTGCATCCCCGCGGCGGGCTTGATCGAGATGCCGCCGGTGTCGAACGTGACGCCCTTGCCGACCAGCGCGACCTTCTTGGCCTGCTTGGAACGCTTGGCCAGCTTGGAACCGCGGTGGATCAGGCGCACCAGCCGGGGCGGGCGCGATGAGCCCTGTCCCACACCGATGATGCCGCCGTAGCCGCCCTTCTGCAGCGTCTTGTCGTCGAGCACCTCCACCTCGAGACCGACGGATCCACCCAAAGCCCTTGCGCGCTTGGCGAATTCGGCCGGAAAGAGGTGGCTGGGCGGGGTGTTGACGAAGTCGCGGGCGGTGGCGACGGCGGTCGCGACGGCGGCGCCGTGCGCGGCGTCGTTCTTGGCGTCCTTGGCGGTGGCCAGCACCGTGATCTTGCCCAGCCCTTGGTCTTTGGGCGCCGTCTTGGCGCTGCGGAACTCGGTGAACCGGTAGCTGCCCAGGATCAGGCCCTCGACGGCGGCCGCGGCGATGCCCTCGCCGGGCAGCTCGGCCAGCGTGGTGAGCACCGACTCGGTCTTGCCGAGCGAACGCGCGGCGACCCCGGCGGCGCGGCGGATGGTGTCGGCCGGCCACTCGGACCGCGGTTTGCCCAGGCCGACCGTCAGCACGCTGGACACCGGCAGCGATCCCACCACCAGCCGGTGCACCTGCTCGGCGGCGCCGGTGGCCTCCAGCGCCCGCAGGCCCGACTCGATCTCGGCCACCGCGTCGGAGGACAGGAACGGCTCGGCGGCCGCGACGGCCGCGCCCGGCTTGTCGTCCTCGCCGGTCGAGACGACGGGCACGATCAGCACGGTCGACGCGGCGGCGCGCCGTGGCAGCGAGGAGGCGACACTTACAGCGGGGGAGGCGTAACCGGGTTCTGTGCTCATCCGCATCACCCTAACGGTCCATCCGTCGCCGCTGATTAGGGTGAAGAGTCGTGAGCGATGCAGCCGACCTTGTGCACGGACCCCTGGAAGCGCGTCACCGGAGCTTGGGCGCCAGTTTCGCCGAGTTCGGCGGCTGGCTGATGCCGGTGTCCTATGCCGGCACCGTCAGCGAACACAACGCGACACGCAACGCGGTCGGCCTGTTCGACGTCAGCCACCTGGGCAAGGCGTCGGTCCGCGGGCCGGGGGCCGCGCAGTTCGTCAACTCCGCGCTGACCAACGACCTGGGCCGCATCGGTCCGGGCAAGGCGCAATACACGTTGTGCTGCACCGAATCCGGCGGCGTCATCGACGACCTGATCGCCTACTACGTCGACGACGACGAGATCTTCCTGGTGCCCAACGCCGCCAACACGGCCGCGGTGGTCGAGGCGCTGCAGGCCGCCGCAGGGGCCGGGCTGACCATTACCAACGAGCACCGGTCCTTCGCGGTGCTGGCCGTGCAGGGGCCGCGGTCGGCCGACGTGCTCGGCCGGCTGGGCCTGCCCACCGACATGGATTACATGGCCTATGCCGACACGTCGTTCTCCGGCGTGCCGGTGCGGGTCTGCCGCACCGGCTACACCGGCGAACACGGCTACGAGCTGCTGCCCCCGTGGGACTCCGCGGGTGTGGTGTTCGACGCCCTGGCCGAGGCGGTCAGCGCGGCCGGCGGTGAGCCGGCCGGCCTGGGCGCCCGGGACACCCTGCGCACCGAGATGGGCTATCCGCTGCACGGTCACGAACTGGCGCTGGACATCTCCCCGCTGCAGGCCCGCTGCGGGTGGGCGATCGGCTGGAAGAAGGACGCGTTCTTCGGCCGCGAGGCCCTGCTGGCCGAGAAGGAGGCGGGCCCGCGCCGGCTGCTGCGCGGGCTGCGGATGGTGGGCCGCGGCGTGCTGCGCGCCGGGCTGACGGTGCTCGCGGGCGACACCCCGGTGGGGGTCACCACGTCGGGCACGTTCTCGCCGACGCTGCAGGCCGGCATCGCGCTGGCGCTGATCGACACCGACGCCGGCGTCGAGGACGGTCAACAGATCACCGTCGACGTCCGGGGTCGTGCCGCCGCATGCGAGGTGGTGCGCCCGCCCTTCGTCGCGGTGAAAACGCGCTAGCGGCGCCGCGTGCGCGGGCGAAATCCGATTCGGTAGGCGGATATACAATCGGCGAATGACCAGTGGCTCCCTCGAGTTCACGGTTTCGCGCTCGGCAACTCCGGCGACCGATGCCGAACGCGAAACCATCCTGGCCGAGCCGGGTTTCGGCAAGTACTTCACCGATCACATGGTGTCGATCGACTACGACGAGACCGGCGACGGTTGGCACGACGCGCGCGTCATCCCCTACGGCCCCATCGAGCTGGACCCGTCGGCGATCGTGCTGCACTACGCGCAGGAGATCTTCGAGGGGCTCAAGGCGTACCGGTGGGCGGACGGCTCGATCGTGTCGTTTCGCGCCGAGGCCAACGCCGCGCGGTTGCGGTCCTCGGCCCGGCGGCTGGCCATCCCGGAACTGTCCGAAGAGCTGTTCATGGAGTCGCTGCGCCAGCTGATCGCGGTCGACAGCGCCTGGGTTCCGGCGGCCGGGGGCGAGGAGGCGCTGTATCTGCGCCCGTTCGTCATCGCCACCGAACCGGGGCTGGGGGTGCGCCCGTCCAAGCGTTACCGCTACCTGCTGATCGCGTCGCCGGCCGGCGCCTATTTCAAGGGCGGCATCAGCCCGGTCACCGTCTGGGTGTCGACAGAGTACGTGCGGGCCAGCCCCGGCGGCACCGGCGCGGCCAAGTTCGGCGGCAACTACGCCGCGTCGCTCTCGGCCCAGGCCGAGGCCTCGGCCAACAACTGCGACCAGGTGGTGTGGCTGGACGCGGTCGAACGACGCTTCATCGAAGAGATGGGCGGGATGAACCTGTTTTTCGTGTTCGGCAGCGGCGGATCGGCCCGGCTGGTCACCCCGGAGCTGTCCGGCTCGCTGCTGCCCGGGATCACACGAGATTCCTTGCTGCAGTTGGCTATTGACGCAGGGTTCTCCGTCGAGGAACGCAAGATCGATATCGACGAGTGGCAGAAGAAGGCCGCCGCCGGCGAGATCACCGAGGTGTTCGCCTGCGGCACCGCCGCGGTCATCACCCCGGTCTCGCACGTGAAGTACGGCGATGCCGAGTTCACCATCGCCGACGGCCAACCCGGCGAGGTGACCATGGCGCTGCGCGACACGCTGACCGGGATCCAGCGTGGCACCTTCGCCGACACCCACGGCTGGATGGCCCGGCTCGGCTAGCTGCTCGCGCTCAGAACCGCACCAGGCCAGCGAGCACCACGGCGCTCACCGTCGTGGTCAGCTCGATCGCCGCGCCCAGCACGTCACCGGTGATGCCGCCGAATCGGCGCACGCAGTGCCGCACCAGGATCGCCCCGCAGCCCAGCCCCGCCGACACCGCCACCGGGCCCTGCCAGGGCCGCGTCCCGGCCAGCAGCGAAACGGCGAGCAGCACCGCGACCCAGGCCGCCACGACCGCAGTCGGCTGGCTGGCGGCGACGCGGATGCCCAGGGCGCTGCCCTCGGCCGCGGGCACCGACCGGTGCCCGGCCAGCACCGCGGTCACCCGTCCCGCGAACACGGCGACGGCGATACCCGCCACGCCGGGGAACACCCGGCCGGTGGCCCCCAAGGCCGAATACGCCAGGGCCTGCAGCATGAGCACGACGACGACGGCGGCGACGCCGAACGGGCCGGTCGATCCCTCGCGCATCACCGCCAGGGCCCGTTGCGGCGGCCCGTAGCAGCCCAGGCCGTCGGCCGTGTCGGCGACGCCGTCGACGTGCAGGCCACGCGTGACCAGCAGCAGCACCGCGACCGCGAGCAGGCCGGGCAGCGCCCCGGACGGCCCGAACACGTGCACGCCGCCCCAGGTCACGGCCGCGGCCAGGGCCCCCAGCACGGCGCCCACCACCGGCAGCGCGGTCATGGCGGCGCGGCCCATCGGCGCGTGCCCGCCGCCCGGCACGGGTAGCACCGTCCCGAACGCGAAAGCCGTTGCGAGCGAACGGATCACGGCGCAGGAGCGGCCGGGGCGGGGCCCTCGACGCGGTCGGACACCCCGGCCTGGGTGAAGGTGGCCATCGACGACAGGGCGGCCACCGCGGCGCGCAGCACCGGAACCGCGAGGGCGGCGCCGGTTCCCTCGCCCAGCCGCATCCGCAGGTCGAGGATCGGCTCGAGATCCAGCGCCGTCAGCGCGAGCGCATGCGCGGGCTCGGTGGACCGGTGACCGGCCTGCCACCACAGCCGGGCGCCCGGCGCCAGGTGCTCGGCAACCAGCGCGGCCTCCGTCACCGCCATGCCGTAGAGCAGCAGTGGGGTGCGCCGGACCGCGGCCTGCGCGCAAAAGCCCGCAAGCGCCGCCAGGTCGGCGCCGCCGGCGCAGCGCAGCAGCGCGACCGGATCGGGCAACACCTGCCGCGCGCGAAACAGGGCGTCGCGCACCGCGGCCGTCTTGCGCGCCCACCCGGCGCCGTCGATCCCGGTGCCGAAACCCACCGCCGCAACCGGCTCGGCGTTCGTCAAGGCCGCCACTAAAACCGTTGCGGCCGTGGTGTTTCCGATGCCCATATCGCCGGCGATCAGCAGGTCGGCGCCGGCGTCGACCTCCTCGTCGGCGATGGCCGCGCCCGCCGCGAGCGCCCTGGAGGTCTCGTCGTCGCTCAACGCGTCCTGCACCCTGATGTCGCCGCTGGCGCGGCGCACCTTGTGGGCGCCGATCCGTTCGGTCAGCGGGTCGGCGTCGACGGCCAGGTCCGCGGCCCGGACCGTCGCCCCGGCGACGTCCGCCAGGGCGTTGATCGCGGCGCCGCCGGCGTCGAAGTTGGCGACCATCTGCGCCGTCACCTCCGGCGGGTAGGCCGACACCCCCGAGTGGGCGACACCGTGGTCACCGGCGAACACCACCACCCGGGCACGCTCGAATTGCCTTGGGGGGCAATGCCCCTGACACGACGCGACCCACACCGACAGGTCCTCGAGCCGGCCCAGCGCCCCGCGGGGCTTGGTCAGGGTGTCCTGGCGGGCACGGGCCGCGGCGGCGGCGTCCAGATCGGGCGGTGAGATGGCGGCGAACTGCATCAGACCCCCAAGGGTTTGATCGGGACCGGCTGGCCGGCCACCACCAACACCACCCGGTCGCACAATGCGGCCAGGCGCTGGTTGAGGCCGCCGAGCTCGTCGGCGAACCGGCGTCCGGCGGCGGTGGCGGGCACGACCGTCAGCCCGACCTCCGGGCTGACCAGCACCAGTGGGGAGGCGAACTCACCGACGGCGGCCAGCACGTCATCGACGGCGGCCGCCACCGAGCCGCCGTCCCAGGCGTTGTTGCGGTCCAGCGCGCCGGTCAGCCAGGTGCCGAGATCGTCGATGAGCGTCGGGGCGTCGGGGGACTGGCGCAATTGCGTTGCGATGTCGCCGGTTTCGATCGTCGACCAGTGCGCGGGCCGGCAGGCGCGGTGCCGGGCGATCCGCTGCGCCCAGGCCGCGTCGTCGTGTCCGGCCGGCCCGGGCGCCAGGTAATGAACCGCCTGCCCGGCCGGCAACCCGTCGGTGATGGCTTCCTCCGCCCACTGCGACTTGCCTGACCTGATCCCGCCGAGCACCAGCGTGCGCACCGGTGTCAGCCGGCCTTCCGGCGAGCTTTAATCGACACTGGCGCCGTGCTTGACCTGGGGCCGGGGCGCCCGCAGCCGGCGCATCTGAGACGCTCGGCCGGCGGCGTAAAGGCCTAGCTTCCAACGGCTTTCGGTGTTGTTGGGGAACTTCACGTCGACCAGCCTGCTGACCTTGCGGCCCAGGATCAGCCCGTCGACGCTCATCACGGCCATCAGCACCAGCATCGCCGGCGACACCCACAGCTGCAGCTGGGGGACGCCGAACATGACGAACATCAGGAACAGCGTCGACGGCATGAACAGACCCAGCAGGTTGCGCCGCGAATCCACCACGTCGCGGACGTAGCGGCGGATGGGGCCCTGGTCGCGGGGCAGCAGGTAACCCTCTTCGCCGGCCATCATCTTTGCCCGGCGTTCCGACATGCCGGCGCGGCCGGCGGCCTTGGCGGCCCGGCGCTCCTCGCGGCTGAGCTTGGGGCCGGCCAGCGATTTGCGGCGGGCCCGCGCCTCGGCGGCGGTCATGGGTGCGGGCGCGACCGGACCCTTGCGCCCACTGCGCCGCGCTTCGTTGCGCTTGGGCGTGGGGCGCCCTTTGGGGCCCGTCCGCTGCGCCTCGCGGGTCGCGTCGCCCGAGGCGCCAGCAACGCCGGCGACGGCCGCGGCGGCCGCGTTTTCGTCGAGGTCGGTGTCCTGGCCTTTCTTACGGCCCAACAGCTTCACAGTGGCCAGGTTACTTCGCGCGCGACTCGCGCCGGAATTCGCCTGGAATGCCTTGCTATTAGACCTGCGTTAGTGGCGCACTTGGCCCTACTCTTACACGTGATGAACGGCTGCCTTTGATGGACGACGGGTCGATGGCCTCGGATGATGATGGTCCCGGCCTGGCCCCTGGCCGCCTGCAGTTGCCCGCGATGCAAGTTCTGGTCGCCCCGGACTGCTACGCCGACAGCATGTCGGCGCTGGAGGCTTCCGCCGCCATCGCGACCGGCTGGACCCGGTCGCGTCCCGGGGACCGGTTCATCGTCGCCCCCCAATCCGACGGCGGCCCCGGCTTCGTCGAGGTGCTCGCCACCCGGCTGGGGCAGACGCGGCGCCTGAGGGTCTCGGGACCGCTGAAAGCCATGGTCGAAGCCAATTGGGTGTTCGACAGCGAGTCGGCCACCGCCTACCTGGAGTGCGCCCAGGCCTGCGGTCTGGCTCTGATTGGCGGACCACCCACCCCGGAGACCGCGATGGCCGCCCACAGCAAAGGCGTGGGCCAGCTGATCGCCGAGGCGCTGCGGGTGGGGGCGACGCGGATCGTGGTGGGTTTGGGCGGCAGCGCCTGCACCGACGGCGGGCAGGGCATGATCGCCGAACTCGGCGGCCTGGACACCGCCCGCCGGCAGCTGGGCAACGTCGAGCTGATCGCCGCCTCCGACACCGAATATCCGCTGCTGGGCCCGTGGGGGGCGGCCCGGGTGTTCGGGCCGCAGAAGGGCGCCGACACGGCCACCGTCGCCGCGCTGGAGGTTCGCCTGCAGGCGTGGGCGCTGATCCTGGAAGCGGTGGCCGGGCGCGATGTGAGCGCCGAGCCGGGCGCGGCGGCCGCCGGCGGCATCGGCGCCGGGCTGCTGGCGCTCGGCGGCCGCTGTCAGTCCGGGGCGGCCATCATCGCCGAGCACACCCGGTTGTCCGACGACCTGGACACCGCGGAGCTGATCGTGACCGGCGAGGGCCGGTTCGACGAGCAGTCCCTGCACGGCAAGGTGGTGGGATTTCTGGCCGACGCGGCTCGGCCGCGGGGGATCCCGGTGGTCGTGCTGGCCGGCCAGGTCGACCTGGACAACGCGACGGTGCGTTCGTCGGGCATCATGGCCGCGTTATCCATCGCCGAGCACGCCGGATCGGTGCGGTTGGCGCAGGCCGACGCCGCCAACCAGCTCATGGGTCTGGCGTCGGTTGTGGCGGCGCGACTCGGGAATAGCGGTCCGTCAAGGTACCGTTGAAGAAGTGGACTTTCGCGCGGTCCGGATCGCCCGGCGTGAGCCGGCGATATCGGGCCTGATCGGACCCACCCAACGATGAGGCATGTAGGAGAAGCAATGACGGTGCAAAACGAGTCGAACGCCACGACGACCCACGGCGTGATCCTGACCGAGGCCGCCGCCACCAAGGCAAAGTCCCTGCTGGACCAGGAGGGCCGCGACGACCTGGCGCTGCGCATCGCCGTGCAGCCGGGTGGGTGCGCCGGCCTGCGCTACAACCTCTTCTTCGACGACCGGACGCTGGACGGCGACCTGACCGCGGAGTTCGGGGGTGTGACGCTGACGGTGGACCGGATGAGCGCGCCCTACGTCGAAGGCGCGTCCATCGACTTCGTCGACACCATCGAGAAGCAGGGCTTCACCATCGACAACCCCAACGCCACCGGCTCGTGCGCCTGCGGCGACTCGTTCAACTGATCGATTGATCCCGCCGAATCCATCAGCCGGGCTGTCCCGGCTGGCGGATCGCGCTTAGTACGAGCCGCCGGTGCGCAGGACGTACGAGCAGACCATGATCTGACCGCGCTGGAACAGCAGCTGCGCGATGCCCTGCACCTGCCCGTGCATCGGGCCCCCGCTCACCGGCGTGACCTTCATCGTGAACAACGCCTGAGCCTGGTACTGCGACAGGTAGACGATCTTGTCGATCGAGGTCAGCTCGACCGCGGAGAACTGCTTGCGGAACGCGTCGCTGCTGAGCTTGGCCAGCGCCTGGTCGGAGCGCTTGTCCTGCACGCCGTCGTACAGGCCGCACAGCGCGTTGCGGGCGATCTCGTCGATGTCGCGGTGCTCGAGCGCGTCGAGATAGCCCTGGATGGCCGTCTTCGCCGCGCCCTCGGAGAACGTGGCGCCGGTGGTGGCCCCGTTGGTGCGGACCCCGTACACGATGGCCACCGTCAACACCGCGACGAGCGCGATGGCCAGCAGGATGCCCACGACGAGCCGCCGCTTGGAGCGTTGCGGCGGGTAGGGCACCGGCGCCGGTTGCCCGGCATAATCGGCCTGCGGAGCTGCGGCGAAGCCGGGGCCACCGGTGTGGGGGTCGTCGGGGAACTCGAGTGGCTCGGATTCGCCTGGGGGCTGGTGTCCGCCCGGTCCGCCGCTGCCGCCGCCGACGGTGTGGTTCGGCGAGTGCGGACCTGCCATCGTGGTTCTCCTACGGTGGTAGACGGGACTGCAATCGGGTTGCGGCCCGAGCATGTGATCCCGGCGACTTGAGTGAGTTCCCTAGGGAGGCTAGCGCACGACCTCACGCCCCCCGTGCACACAGCGACGGTCGAGACGCGTGCGTAAGCTAGATAACCTTACTAACGAAGGATGGAGTTTTCGTGACGATCGCGGTGACAGGTTCGATTGCGACCGACAACCTGATGCGTTTCCCCGGCAAGTTCTCCGAGCACCTGCTGGCCGAGCACCTGCAAAAGGTGTCCCTGAGTTTTCTGGTCGACGACCTGGTGATTCACCGCGGCGGCGTGGCCGGCAACATCGCGTTCGCCATCGGCGTGCTGGGCGGTGACGTGGCGCTGGTCGGCGCGGCCGGCGACGACTTCGACGACTACCGCCAGTGGCTGCAGTCCCACGGCGTCAATTGCGAGAACGTGCTGATCTCGCAGACCGCGAAGACCGCCCGGTTCACCTGCACCACCGACGAGGACATGGCCCAGATCGCGTCGTTCTACCCGGGGGCCATGTCGGAGGCGCGCAACATCAAGCTCGCCGACGTCGTGTCGTCGGTGGGCCGCCCGGACCTGGTCATCGTGGGGGCCAACGACCCCGACGCGATGGTGGTGCACACCGAGGAGTGCCGCGAGCTCGGCCTGCCGTTCGCCGCCGACCCCTCGCAGCAGCTGCCCCGCCTGTCCGGCGCCGAGATCGACAAGCTCGTCGACGGGGCGGCCTACCTGTTCACCAACGACTACGAGTGGGAGCTGCTGCTCTCCAAGACCGGCTGGTCCGAGGCCGACGTGCAGGAGAAGGTCGAGCTGCGGGTGACCACGCTGGGCGCCAAGGGCGTCGACATCGTCGAGCGCGACGGGACCACCACCCACGTCGGTGTGGTGCCCGAGACCAGCCAGACCGATCCCACCGGCGTCGGCGACGCGTTCCGGGCCGGGTTCCTCACCGGTCGCAGCGCCGGGCTCAACCTCGAGCGTTCGGCTCAGCTGGGCTCGCTGGTCGCCGTGCTGGTGCTGGAGTCCACCGGAACCCAGGAGTGGACGTGGGACGCGGCCGTGGCCAAGACCCGGCTGGCCGACGCCTACGGCGACGAGGCGGCCAACGAGATCGCCGCGGTGCTCGCCTAAGCCTCGCGGGCCAGTGCTAGAGCCTGCGCCTCGGGCCTCGGCCTCGGGCTCGGGCATCACGCCTCGGGCTCGGGCCTCGGGCCTCGGGCCTCGCGCCTCGAGTGTGAAGTCCCGGCGTCGAGTGTGAGCTGAGGGCGGCGACACGCCGACATGCAACGCCGTGGCTTCACACGCAACGCCCTGGCTTCACACGCGAGGCCGCGGATTCGCCGTCGGCTCCTAGAGCTGCACCGGGTACACCGGCTCGCTGATCTGCGGCACGACGCTGCCCTCGACGAAGATCGCGTGCCAGAGCATGAAGATCAGCACTGTCCAGAGCCGGCGGCTGTGATCGCCGGCGCCGTTGCGGTGCTCGTCGAGCATCCGGCGCACGGCGGCCAGGTCGACGAGGTGACCGGCCTGCGACGAGTTCACCATCGCGTACGCCCACTCGAGCAGCTCACCGGCGCGCAGCCAGTGCCGGATCGGCACCGGGAAGCCCAGCTTGGGCCGGTGTAGCACGTGCGCGGGCACGATCGGCTCCAGCGCGCGCCGCAGCGCGTACTTCGTGGTGGTGCGGGTGATCTTCGCCTCGACGGGCAACCGGGAGGCGACGGCGAACACCTCGGGATCCAGGAACGGGACCCGTAGCTCCAGCGAGTTGGCCATGGTCATCTTGTCGGCCTTGACCAGGATGTCGCCGCGCAGCCAGGTGAACAGGTCGACGTGCTGCATGCGGGCCACCGGATCCCAGCCCGCCGATTCGGCATACACCGCGGCGGTGACGTCGGTGTGGGTCCACTCCTCGCGGAAGCCGGGCAGCACGTCGCGCAGCTGCGCGTCGGAGAAGCTGCGGGCGTTGCCGTAGTAGCGCTCCTCGAGTGTCAGGGAACCGCGGTGCAGCAGGCTCTTGCCCCGCATCCCCTCCGGCAACGGCTTGGACACCTTGCCCATGGACCGCCGCAGCGGCCGCGGCAGATAGTCGAAAGGCTTGAGCGACAACGGTTCTCGGTAAATGGTGTAACCGCCGAACAACTCGTCGGCGCCCTCGCCGGACAGCACCACCTTCACGTGCTTGCGGGCCTCGCGGGCGACGAAGAACAGCGGCACCAGCGCCGGGTCGGCCACCGGCTCGTCGAGGTACCAGACGATCTCGGGCAGGGCGGCGACGAACTCCTCGGGGCTGACCACCTTGGCGATGTGGCGCGCACCGATCGCCTCGGCCGAGGCCACCGCGACGTCGATCTCGGAGAATCCCTCGCGCTCGAAGCCGGTGGTGAATGTGATCAACCGGGGGTTGTGCCGGATGGCCAGCGCGGCGATGGCGGTGGAGTCGATTCCCCCGGACAGAAACGCGCCGACGGTGACGTCGGCCCGCATGTGCTTGGCCACCGAGTCCTCGAGCACCGCGGTGATCTCGTCGTAGCGGGCCTGTTCGGTGTCCCGGGTGATCGGCACCGCGGCGAACCGCGGCACGAAATACCGGGTGACCTCCGGTTGCAGGCGGTCGGGGCGGATGCGGGCGTAGCAGCCCGATTCCAGCCGCCGCACCCCGCGGTGCAGCGTCTCCGGCTCCGGCACGTACTGCAGGACGGTGTAGTGCTGCACGGCGCGCTCGTCGATTCCGGTGTCGAACCCGACGAGCTCGGCCAGATCCAGCAGGCACTTCTTTTCGCTGGCCACCGCGGTGCCGCCTGTCCCTGTCGCCATGAACAGCGGCTTGATGCCGAATGGGTCTCGGGCGCAAAGCAATTCGCGGGTCACGGTGTCCCACAGCGCGAACGCGAACATGCCGCGCAGCCGGGTCAAGACGTCGGTGCCCCAGTAGTGGTAGCCGGCGACGATGGGCTCGCCGTCTCCGTCGGTGGCGAAGGTGACGTCGTGCCGGGTGGCCAGTTCGTCGCGCAGCTCGAGGTAGTTGTAGATCTCGCCGTTGAACACCAGCACGTAGCGGTCGGGCGCCTCGGGCGGCCCCCAGCGCAGCGGCTGGTGCGAATGGGCGATGTCGATGATCGACAGCCGGTTGAAGCCGAACACGACCGAGCCGTCGGTGTCCGGGTCCACCCAGGTGCCCGGTTCGTCGGGCCCGCGATGGCGCATCGAATGCGACGCACGAGCGATGGCCCCGTCGGCGCGGGCGGCCGCGCCGGGTTCCAGGCCCTCGGGGGCGGCGACGAACGCCAGCAGACCACACACGGCGCCCCAGTATGCCGCACGTGGAGGACATGCGTGGATGTCGCACCCTGGCACGTCGTCCATGGCCTGACAAGCCGGTGGGCCGGGGTTTCGTCGCCCGGCTCAGGCGCGTGGTCTACGCTGCGTAGTATTCGATATCCGAGCAGGAGGCGCTAACGTGACCCCTCGCGAGCAGGACCGTTCGCAACGTTTGTCGCAGGGCAGGTTTCGGCGCCATTCCGCGGGCTCCGGAAGCCGGGCGAGGGGCGTTTCCCGTCGTCTTCGGCCGTTCGCGCTGGCCATGACGTTGGGTGTGCTGGCGCTGTTCCTGAGCGGGTGCAGCAGCTGGGCGGACGCGCTGGCATTGGGCTGGCCGCGCGGCATCACGCCGGAGGCCCACCTCAACCGGGAACTGTGGATCGGCGCGGTGATCGCCTCGCTGGTGGTCGGCGGCATCGTGTTCGGGCTCATCTTCTGGGCCTCGGCCTTCCACCGCAAGAAGGCGACCGACACCGAGCTGCCGCGGCAGTTCGGCTACAACATGCCGCTGGAGCTGGTGCTCACGGTGACACCGTTCCTCATCATCTCGGTGCTGTTCTACTTCACCGTCGTGGTGCAGGAGAAGATGCTGCACCTGGCCAAGGATCCCGAGGTGGTCATCGATGTCACCGCCTTCCAGTGGAACTGGAAGTTCGGCTATCAGCGCGTGGCCTTCAAGGACGGCACCCTGAACTACGACGGGACGGACCAGGCGCGCAAGAAGGCGATGCTGTCCAAGCCGGAGGGCAAGGACGCCCACGGTGAGGAGCGCGTCGGCGCCGTGCGCGGCTTCAACACCTCTGACCGGCAGTACCTGAACTTCGACAAGGTCGAGACGCTGGGCTCGAGCGAGGAAATCCCGGTGCTGGTGCTGCCGACCGGCAAGCGCATCGAGTTCGACCTGGCCTCCGCGGACGTGGTGCACACGTTCTGGGTGCCGGAGTTCCTGTTCAAGCGCGACGTGATCCCCAACGCCGACGCGAACAACTCGGTGCACGTCTTCCAGACCGAGGAGATCCAGCAGCCGGGCGCGTTCGTGGGCCACTGCGCGGAGTTCTGTGGCACGTATCACTCGATGATGAACTTCGAGGTTCGGGTGGTGGCGCCCAACGACTTCAAGGCCTACCTGCAGCAGCGGATGGACGGAAAGAGCAACGCCGAGGCGTTGCAGGCGATCGGGCAGCCGCCACTCGCGGTGACCACCCATCCGTTCGACACCAAGCGCGGTCAATTGGCCGGAAGCCAGTAGGTTAGGACACCAAATGCATATCGAAGCCAGGCTATTCGAGTTCATCGCCGGGTTTTTCATTGTGGTTGCCGTGCTCTACGGGGTGCTGACGGCGATCTTCGCCACCGGGGGCGTGGAGTGGGCGGGCACCACCGCGCTGGTGCTGACCGGCGGCCTGGCGTTGATCACGGCGACGTTCTTCCGGTTCGTCGCGCGGCGCCTGGACACCCGGCCCGAGGACTACGAGGGTGCCGAGATCAGCGACGGAGCAGGCGAATTGGGCTTCTTCAGCCCGCACAGCTGGTGGCCGATCCTGGTCGCGCTGTCGGGCTCGGTGACCGCGGTCGGCATCGCGCTGTGGCTGCCGTGGCTGATCGCCGCCGGGGTCATGTTCATCCTGACGTCGGTGGCCGGTTTGGTCTTCGAGTACTACATCGGTCCCGAGAAGCACTGATTCGCGGCATAAAGGTCACAATCAGATCACGTGATCGCCTGCGCCGTTCGCCACGACCGTTTTGCCCCTTTGGGGTTCGGTAGTGTTTTGCCCAGGCAAACGAGGAGTTTCCCAGCGCGCCCGCGTCGATGTGATCGCGGAGTCTTGGGCGCAGGTGAGGCAGTCGAACAGGGTAGGCAAAGGCAGAGATGAGCGGGTCGAGACCCCCGGAATGGGATCCTGACGCACCCGACCCTGCCGACCCGATCAGCCACGAACCAGAGCCCGGCGGCGAGCCGGCCGACGAGCTGGACCCAGGCGCGCACGATGACGTCGAGGGTGAGCCGGAACCCTTCGAGGACAGCGCCGAACTGCCCGCCGCGAACCAGACCGATGAGACCGACGCGTACTCGCGGGCCTACTCGGCTCCGGAATCCGAGCACTTCACCAGCGGGCCCTACCTGCCTGCCGATCTGCGGCTCTACGAATACGACGACTTCGACGAGGCCGCCGCCGGCGACGACGAGCGCAGCACCGCGCGCTGGCCGTGGGTGGTCGGGGTCGCCGCAATCGTCGCCGCGATCGCGCTCGTCGTCTCCGTATCGCTGTTGTTCGCCCGGACCGATACCACCAAGCTCGCCAACCCCGGAACCACCACCGCGCCGTCCACGCCGCCACTGCAGGACGAGATCACGACCACCAAGCCACCGCCCCCGCCACCGCCACCGCCACCGACGACCGAACCGCCGCCGCCCCCGACAGCAACGGAGACCCAGACTGTGACGGTGACGCCTTCTCCGGCACCGCCGCCCCCGCCCGCCCCCGCACCGGCGCCGCCGCCGGCGACGTCGTGGGCGGCGGGGGCGCGGCAGGTCACCTACTCCGTGACCGGCACCAAAGCCCCGGGCGACATCATTTCGGTGACCTACGTCGACGCGTCCGGCCGGCGCCGCACGCAGCACAACGTGTACATCCCCTGGTCGATGACCGTCACCCCGATCTCGCAGTCCGACGTGGGCTCGGTGGAGGCGTCCAGCCTGTTCCGGGTCAGCAGGCTCAATTGCTCGATCACCACCAGCGACGGAACCGTGCTCTCGTCGAACAGCAACGACTCGCCGCAGACGAGCTGCTGATGGTCAGCAGATATTCGGCTTATCGGCGTGGGCTGGGCGACGACACGATTGCGCCCGAGGTCGTCGACCGCATCCTGATCGGCGCCTGCGCCGCGATTTACCTGGTGCTGCTCGGTGTCAGCGTGGCGGCCGCCGTCGCCCTGGCGGATCTGGGCAGGGGCTTTCACAAGGCGGCCAGCAGCCCGCACACCACCTGGGTGTTGTATGCCGTCATCATCGTCTCGGCGCTGATCATCGCGGGCGCGATCCCGATCCTGCTGCGGGCCCGCCGGATGTCGCAGTCCGAACCCGCCGCTCAGGCGATGACCGCGCCGACGCGCGGGCCGTCACGACCTCCGATGCGGCTGGGGACCGCCACGCTGCACACGTCGGCGCCGGCGGCCTCCGGCGCCGAGTGGTCGGGCGAGGCGGCCGACCGAGTGTGGTTGCGCGGCACCGTGATACTGACCGGCACCATGGGCGCGGCACTGATCGCGGTCGCGACGGCGACCTACCTGATGGCGGTCGGTCACGACGGCGCGTCGTGGGTGGGCTACGGGTTCGCCGGCCTCATCACCGCGGCGATGCCGGTGGTCGAGTGGCTGCACATTCGCCAGCTGCGCAGCGTCGTCGCCGACCAATAGCCAGCCGCAGGGAACCGGGGGAGCGCGGGGTCGCCCCACATGCACTCTGCGTGACGATGCCGTCGGCACATAAACCACTGCGACGACACGCCCCGTGCGTCGTCGCAGTGGTTTATGTCTCGCGGTTACGCCCGGCTCCAGCGGGCCCCAGGCACGAAATAGCCCGGCTCCTTCGCCGGCCGCGTGGGGCCGATGAGGAGCCGGGCTATCCGGGCTATCCGCTAGTGCTCGCCGTTGGTGGAACCGTTCGTCGAACCGTTGAGGCCGTCCTGGTGTTCGCGCAGCGCGGTCAGGGCGCGTTGCTCGGAGCCGTGCGCCGCCTCCCGCAGGGCCGCGTCCTCGGACAGCGGGTCGGCGAACAGGAAGCTACCGCTACCCGGGGATCCGCCCGAGCCCAGCTTGTTCATCTTCTTGGGCAGGGGCGCACCCTGGTACGCCAGCGGCAGCGGGTGGCCGTGGTCGTCGACCGGGCCCAGCGGCTGGTGCAGCTCGATGTAGGCGCCGTGCGGCAGCCGCTTGATGATGCCGGTCTCGATGCCGTGCTCGAGCACCGCGCGGTCGCTGCGCTGCAGTCCGATGCACCACCGATAGGTGATGAAGTAGACCACCGGCGGGACGATCACCATGCCGATGCGCCCGATCCATGTCGTCGCGTTCAGCGAGATGTCGAACTTGAACGCGATGATGTCGTTCATCGCGCACAGCGTCAGCAACATGTAGAACGCGATCGCCATGGCCCCGATCGACGTGCGCACCGGCACGTCGCGCGGGCGCTGCAGCAGGTTGTGGTGCGCGTAGTCACCGCTGAACCGCTTCTCCAGGAACGGGTAGACGATCAGCAGACCGAAAACCCCGCCCATGATCAGCGCCACCCAGACCACCGCCGGGATGGTGTGGTGCCAGAAGTAGAACTCCCACGGCGGCCAGATACGGGCCAGGCCTTCGGTCCACATCATGTAGAAGTCGGGCTGCGAACCGGCAGAGACGTGAGATGGCTTGTAGGGGCCCAGGTTCCAGATCGGGTTGATCTGCAGCAGGCCGCCCAGCAGGCCCAGCACGCCGACGATCGCGGCGAAGAACGCGCCGGACTTGACCGCGAACACCGGCATCACTCGCACGCCGACCACGTTGTGCTCGGTGCGGCCGGGGCCGGGGAACTGGGTGTGCTTCTGGAACCACACCATGGCCAGGTGCAGCCCGATCAGCGCCAGGATGATCCCGGGCAGCAGCAGGATGTGCAGGGCGTACATCCGCGGGATGATGTAACCCGCTGTGGCGCACTCGCTTCCGACGCCACCGCAGGGGAAGTCACCGCCGAACAGGGCCCAGTGCAGCCAGGTCCCGATCACCGGCATGCCCAACGTGATCGAGGACAGCGCGGCGCGCAGCCCGATGCCGGACAACAGGTCGTCGGGCAGCGAGTAGCCGAAGTAGCCCTCGAACATGGCCAGGATCAGCAGCAGCGAGCCGATGACCCAGTTGGCCTCACGCGGGCGCCGGAAGGCGCCGGTGAAGAAGATGCGGGCCAGGTGCACCATGATCGACGCGGAGAAGATCAGCGCGGCCCAGTGGTGGACCTGGCGCACGAACAGTCCGCCGCGGACCTCGAAGGAAATATCGAGGGTCGACGCGAAGGCCTTCGACATGTCCACGCCGCGCAGCGGCTGATACGCGCCGTTGTAGGTGATCTCGCCCATGGACGGGTCGAAGAACAGGGTCAGGTAGACGCCGGTGAGCAGCAGCACGATGAAGCTGTACATCGCGATCTCGCCGAGCAGGAACGACCAGTGCGTGGGGAAGACCTTGTTGAGCTGTCTGCGCACGGCGGCCGACGGGTGATAACGCGTGTCGATGTCCTCACCCTGACGGGCCAGGACATCGCCGATCTTCGGGGGACTCAATTTCGGACTCATGTTGTCGTCCTCTCCCAGAATGCCGGTCCGACGGGCTCGACGAAGTCACCGTTGGCGACCAGATACCCGTTGGTGTCGATGGTGATCGGCAGTTGCGCCAACGCACGTGCGGCCGGCCCGAAAATCGGCTTGGCGAAGTGCAGCGCGTCGAACTGCGACTGGTGGCACGGGCACAAGATCCGGTAGGACTGCTCCTCGTACAGCGAGGCGGGGCAACCCAGGTGCGAGCACACCTTGGTGTAGGCGAAGAACTCACCGAAGTTGAAGCTCTCCTGGCCCTGCCGTTTGACCACGCGGCCCATGTCGGTGGGCCGAATCCGGATGAGCATCACCGGGTTTCGCACACCCTGGTTGATGGCCCGCAGCTTCTCCTGCGATTCGGGAGTGGTGCCGTCCCCGTCGGACTCCCGCCACGGGAAGACGGTTTCCATGCCGCCGGCGTCGAGGTCTTCGGGGCGCATCTTGACGAACGGCGACGTGGAGGCCGAACCGGTGGCACGCGCAAGGTAGATGGTCTCGCCGTGATAGCGCGGGGTCCAGCCGGAGGTCCACAGCACGGCCTTCTTGCCGTCGGCGGTCGGCACCACCGGCTTCCACGGGTTCTTGATCAGCCCGCCGGCAAACGCGACCAGGGTGGACAGGCCGAAGGCGCCCAGCCCCATCCCCAGCGACAGGCCGATCAGCTTGCGTCGACCGACCGTCGATCCCTGATACGCGTCGGCGAGGTTCGCGACCACCGTCTTGCGGTCGACGTCGCGCGAGGCGCCGTCGTGGCGGTCCTGGATCGAAATCTCTTCCGGGATAAAGCGTTTCTGATACAGGATGACGCCGACACCGATCGACAGGATCGCCATGCCGAAGGTCAGCCCGTACAGCGGAGTGGCCAGGTCGTAGAGGAAGCTGCCGGCTTCCTCCTTTGGCTTGTACTCCCACGGCCAGAACAAGAAGATCAGCAGTAGGGCCAGCCCGAAGAACCCGCCCAGCAAAAGCCAGAGGGCGACGCCACGCTCGGCGCGCTTTTCGGCTTTGGTGCCCTCGATCGGCCAGCGGGGTTCCTTGAAGACCGTTTCAACGCCGTCCAGCTTGCCGCCCAGGGCCACCAGTTCCTGCTGAGACATGGCGGCCAACGCCGCGTCGTCGGGCTCGCGCTCGCCGGTGCCGTGCGGGTTTCCGCCGGTGTCAGCGCCGCGAACGTCCGCCTCACTCATTTGCGCCGCTCCTCCTCATCGCTTCGCTCTGCATCGTCTCGGCGCGACTCATGCTCGTGCCCCAATCCACAGTGCCAGCCCGATGGCGGCGACCATCCCGATGATCCAGGCGGCCATGCCCTCGGGTGCGGGCCCGAATCCGCCGAGGCCGTAGCCGCCCGGCTGGCGCTCCTCGGTCACCGCCTTGATGTAGCCGATGATGTCCTTCTTGGCCTCGAACGACAGCTGACGGTCGGAGAACTTCGGCATGTTCTGCGGACCGGTCCGCATGGCGGCCAGGATCTGCTGCTCGTTGGCGGGCTCGAGGTCCGGCGCGTACTTACCCGATGACAGCGCCCCGCCCTTGCCGGTGAAGTTGTGGCACGAGGAGCAGTTCAGCCGGAACAGGTCGCCACCGCGTCCCAGGTCCGTGCCCCGCAACGAGCGCATCGCCAGGCTGCCGTCCGGGTTGCGCACCGTCGTCGGGCCGCCGCCGTTGGCCTGGACGTAGGCGCCCAGGGCGTCGACCTGCGCCTCGTCGAAGATCGGTTCCTTGCGCGGCGCCTGGGCCTCACCGGTCATCGCGGGCATCCGGCCGGTGGACACCTGGAAGTAGACGGCTTCCTCGCCGACGCCGATCAGGCTCGGGCCGCGGTCGGGCACGCCCTGCAGGTTGGCGCCGTGGCAGGACACGCACGACGTGTCGAACAGCTGCTTGCCGGTGCGCAGCAGCGCCGAGTTCGACTCGTCGGCGACGGCCACCTGCGGCCGCGGAGTCAGGATGGCGGCCAGGCCACCGGCGATGGTCAGCGCGATCAGCAGTAGCAGGCCACCGGACAGCCGGCGACGAAGCCGCCGCCGCGAACGGTCGCGCTGCCCCTGCGGCGGCTTGGCCGCACCGGATCGGGTCGATCCCAGTTTCTTCAACCGAGCACTCCTGTTCGTCCAGCGCCTGCTCATCGGATGAAATAGATCACGGCAAACAGCGCGATCCACACGATGTCGACGAAATGCCAGTAGTACGACACGACGATGCTGGCCGTAGCCTGCGCCGGCGTGAACTTGCTCATTGCGGTGCGGGCCAGCAGGAAGATGAAGGCGATCAGGCCGCCGGTGACGTGCAGGCCGTGGAACCCGGTCGCCAGGTAGAACACGCTGCCGTAGGCGCTGCCGGGGATGGTGGTGCCGTGCGTCACCAGGTGGAAGTACTCGTAGCCCTGGCCGCAAACGAAGAACAGGCCCATCAGGAAGGTGAGCACGTACCAGCGGCGCAGCCCGAACACGTCGCCGCGCTCGGCCGCGAACACCCCCATCTGGCAGGTGAACGAGGACGCGATCAGCACCAATGTCACCGGGACGGCCTGATACAGGTTCAGTTCGGTCGGCGGCGGCGGCCACTTTCCGCCCGATTGGGCGCGAGCGGTGAAGTACATCGCGAAAAGGCCAGCAAAGAACATCAGCTCGCTGGAAAGCCAGACGATGGTGCCGACGCTGACCATGTTGGGTCGGTTCAGCGAATGCACCCGCGACGTAATTGCAGTACCCGAAGTCCCGGCAGCGCTGGTCACATACGCAAGTATGACGCTTTGTAGTTGTTGATCTCCACCCGGGGCGGCATTTGAGGTCTGGCGCGTCCCGGTCGCGCGCGCGCCGGTCGACGGTTGGGGCCGGTGTGGTCCTCGTGGGACCATCGGCGCGTGGTTTCGACATCCCAGGCTTCGTCGTCGGGCGCTTCGCCGTCCGGCGCGCGCGCGCCGTCGTGGCCGCAGGTCCTGTCGCGTCTGACGGGCGGTCAGGACCTGACCCGCGGGCAGGCCGCCTGGGCGATGGACCAGATCATGGCCGGCGCCGCGACCCCGGCCCAGATCGCGGCCTTCGCGGTGGCGATGCAGGTGAAGGTTCCCACCTCGGCCGAAGTTATCGAGTTGGCCGACGTCATGCTCAACCACGCGCTGCCGATGCCCGCCGGCGCCATTCGCGACGACACGGTCGACATCGTCGGGACGGGTGGCGACGGCGTCAACACGGTGAACCTGTCCACCATGGCGGCGATCGTGGCCGCGGCCGCCGGCGTGCCGGTGGTCAAACACGGCAACCGGGCGGCATCGTCGCTGTCCGGCGGCGCCGACACGCTCGAGGCGCTCGGCATCCGGATCGACCTGGGGCCCGACGAGGTGGCACGCAGCCTCACCGAGGTGGGCATCGGGTTCTGCTTCGCGCCGCTGTTTCATCCGTCCTACCGGCACACCTCCGCGGTGCGCCGCGAAATCGGTGTGCCGACGGTGTTCAATCTGCTTGGGCCGCTTACCAATCCGGCCAGGCCCCGGGCGGGTTTGATCGGCTGCGCGTTCGCCGACCTCTCCGAGGTGATGGCGGGCGTGTTCGCCGCCCGCCGGTCCAGCGTGCTGGTGGTGCACGGTGACGACGGGCTCGACGAGTTGACGACCACGACGACGAGCACCATTTGGCGGGTGCAGGCCGGCACGGTGGACAGGCTGACGTTCGATCCGGCCGGATTCGGTTTTCCCCGAGCCGATCTCGACGACCTGCTCGGCGGTGACGCGCAGGCCAACGCGGCCGAGGTGCGCGCGGTGCTGGGCGGCCGCAAGGGTCCGGTGCGCGACGCCGTCGTCCTCAATGCCGCCGGCGCCATCGTTGCGCACGCCGGATTATCCAGCCGCGCCGAATGGTTGCCGGCGTGGGAGGACGGGCTGGGCCGCGCCTGCAAGGCCATCGATTCCGGTGCGGCCGAACAGCTGCTCGCGCGATGGGTGCGGTTCGGCCAGCAGCTCTGAGTCCCGCAGCGCCTGCGCCGACACCTGTTCGGCGGCCAGCCGCGCCGAGCGGGCCGTCGCGGCCCACGCCGACCAGGGGCCGGCCGACCGCAGCGGGGAGGCCCAGCCGTCCTCGGCGACCCGAACGATGCGCACCCCGGGCGCGGTCAACCACCGCGTGATGAGCGCGGTTTCCTCGACGAGCGCGCCGCCCAGGGGGGCCGGTCGGGGCAGAATTGCTTGTGCCCCAGCGACAATCGCGTCGACGACCGGCATCGGGGGCACGCCGCGCCTGGCGCTGCCCGCCGCGGCGAGCTGGCCGTGACGGATGACGGCCAGGTGATAGCCGCCCTGGCCGTCGGGCGCGGCGGCGATCAACTCGGGCAGCGCGGCCAGGGCGCGCAACCGCTGGCCGCGCCACAGCGTCTCGACCGCCGTGACGATGCGGTCGCGCAGCCGCGCGGCGCTCTCGAAGTGATGCCGCTGCGCGAGCGCGTCGACCTGGTCCACCGCCGATCTGAGCGCGCCGTTGTCCGCGCCGTCGATCAACGCCGCGACCCGCGCGACGGCGCCGGCGTACTGGGTGGCGGTCACCCCGCGTGCGGCCGGGCACGGTGACACCTCCGCCTCGGGGCAGGACGGCCCGTGCAACGCCGAGCGCCCCAGCCGGTTGGTGCAGGTGCGCAGGCCGGTGAACCGGGCCAGCAGGGCGGCCGTGTCGGCGGCGTCGGCGCGGGCCCGAAACGGGCCGACGGCGCGCTCGTGCCGCGGCGCCCGCACCACCGTCAGGCGGGGAAATGCCTCCTCGCTCAGCGCCACCCACCACCACCGGTGCGGAAACCTCGACCGGCGGTTGTAGGGCGGGGCGTGCGCGGCCAGCAGCCGCAGCTCGCGCACGCCGGCCTCCAGCGCATGCGCGCACTCGACGTGGTCGACCGCGCCGGCCAGCGCCACCATCTCCTTCATCCGGCCGCGGGGGTCGGCGCCGGTGAAGTACTGGCTGACCCGTCGTCGCAGGTCGACGGCGGTGCCGACGTAGAGCACTTCGCCCGAGGGCCCGCGGAAGAGGTACACGCCGGGCCGGCGCGGCAGGCCCTCGGCGAGCACTTGCTTGCGGCGCTGGGTGGGCGTCACGTCGGGCAGGTAGGCGCGCAGGTCGGCGTAGGTGTGCACGCCCTGATTGCCGATCCGTTCGATCAGGGCGTGCAGCACGTCGACGGTGGCGCGGGCGTCGTCGAGGGCGCGGTGGGTGGGCTGGGTGGCGACGGCGAACAGCCGGGCCAGCGAGGCCAGCCGCACGCTGGGCGCTTCCTCGCGGCTGAGCACCCGGCGGGCCAGCCGGACCGTGCACAGCACCTGCGGGCGCGGCCAGGCGATGTCGCACTGCTGCGCGGCGGCCCGCAGGAAGCCGACGTCGAACCCGGCGTTGTGGGCGACCAGCACGGTCCCGTGATCCAGGCCGGCGAACTCCAAGAACATGGGCAGCACGGCGTCGATGGCCGGCGCGTCGCAGACCATCGCGGTGGTGATGCCGGTCAGCTGCACGACCTGGGGCGGGATGCTGCGCCGCGGATCCACCAGCGTGGCGAACTCGCCGAGCACCACGCCGCCGCGGACCTTGACCGCGCCGATCTCGGTGATGGCGTCGGGAACGGTTCCGTCGGCGCCCTTGGTGCGCCCGCCGGTGGTCTCGAGGTCCACCACCACGAACGTGGTCTCGCGCAGGGAGAGCTCGTCGGGCGTGAACGGTGACCCCACGTCGGCGAAGCTCAGCTGCGTCGCACCCCGGGAAGCCACGGCGGTGACGTTAAGCCCGGCGACCGACAGCCACGCCGCTGCCACGCCGCAACGCGGGGAGGGATACCTGTCGGTGGCCGCGGTTACCGTTCGGGCAGTCCGGCGTGATGTTCGCCCACCAATGTGCCGGAGCCGACGCGAGAGGACCACCCGATGGCACCGAGAACCGAACCCACCGACCTCGGCACGACGCCGCCCGATCCGGGGACGCCGGTGGTGATCGACTGCGACGAATGCGCGGTGCGCGGCCCCGGCTGCCGCGACTGTGTCGTCAGCGTGATACTCGGGGTTCCGGATACTTTATTGCAGGACGAGCGCGCTGCTTTGGAGGTTCTCGCCGAGGCGGGCCTGGCGCCGCGCCTTCGCCTCGTCCCGATTCGTCGGGACCGTGGCTCTGGTGTAGCCTAATTGCCTTGTCCCACAAAGGTCCTCGGGCACGCGAAACGGTTCACATAGAAATGACAGGATTCTTTCTAATTTCTTAACCGCTTGCTTTGGACAAACGCCGATATCGTTTCGTAACCTGTTTGAGACCTAAACCAGCTCGACGCCTTTTTCGTCGATGGCCGTTTAAGGAAGCAAATCTTGAGGCTTGCATCTAGGTACCCGGTTGCGCGTGTCCTGACACGTTCGGCCATAGGGACGCTAGCTGGCTTCGCGATCTTGTCCGGTGTCGTGACGGCCCCCGTGTGGGCAGACCCGGCCGAAGACGCCACGGCAAAACTCAACCAACTGTCGCGCCAGGCCGAGCAGACCACCGAGGCCATGCACAGCGCCCAGCTGGACCTGAACGACAAGCTGGCCGCCCAGCGCGCGGCGGACAAGAAGCACACCGACGACCAGGCCGCGGTCGATGCGGCCAAGGCGCATCTGGCGTCCTACCAGGACTCGGTCAACAAGCTGGCCGCCGCGACCTACATGGGTGGTCACGTCGACGGCATGGAAGCCATCCTGACCGCGGGCTCGCCGCAGGGCCTGATCGACAAGCTGGCGGTGCAGCGCGTGATGGCCACGCAGATGGCCGACCAGATGAAGAGCTTCCAGATCGCCGGGCAGCAGGCCGCCAAGGCCGAGCGCGAATCCGCCAAGTCGGCCGCCGACGCCAAGAGCGCCGCCGAGCAGGCCGCCGCGGTCCGCGCGAGCCTGCAGTCCAAGCAGAGCCAGCTGCAGGTGCAGATCGCGGTGGTCAAGTCGCAATACCTTTCTTTGACCGCCGATCAGCGCA
>NZ_QMEV01000055.1 GCF_003284935.1 Mycobacterium colombiense | reverse complement strand
AGCAATCATGACCACATCGGCCAGTCAGGCCGCATGAAGGAAACTGTCACCTATTCGTGCAGCAGACCCCTTCGCGGCGAGTCGCTCAAGTCTATAGGCGACCTTTAGCCGGGCTGGAGGACAGCCGTACTCGCGGCGATCATTTCGCGAAGTCCCTCGTGTTCTCAGGGCCGTAGTGCCCACCCAGCGGCTTGCCCGCCGTCGTTTGCTCCCAAACGCGTAGTGCGTCGCCTTCGAGTTTGGCGACCAGTACTCGCCATCCACTCCGGGTGGCGCGCGTAGATTCCGAAACCGCTAGCGCATGTGCTAGCGGTTTCCGGCAACGCTCTATACCTCCGAACAGCGGTGCTCATTACAGTCGATGGATCCTGCTGGACGAGAGACGAACTCGCGCGGATGACGCGAATGCCTCTGCCCAAACGAGCAACCGGAAGAGATCCGGCGTGTCGGTGCGGTATTTTCGCCAAATTTTCTGCTAAATCTCCGTCCAGGGCCACAACCTGAACCTCTTTTCGTCACATCTATAAGCCGTCGCGGCGGCCCCAGAGCGGACACCCATGATGAGCATCTCGCGGGCAATGGTCGCCACCGCCGCACGAGCGCTTCGCCGGGTTGTTTTGTTGTGCGCGGTCGCAGCGTCGCCGGTGATATTGGCCGGCGGGGCGCAGGCCAACCCGGGCGCTCCCGTGCCCGACGCCGACCATGAGTTGGGAATGTATGGCGATCCCGTCGCCGCCGCGCCCTACTGGCGCCAACAGCACGGTTCCGACTGTGGGGAAATGGCGGTGGCCGATGTGGTCGGCCAGATCACGGGACGCGAGCCCACCGAACAGCAGATGATCACATTGGCCGAAAACACGCCGAGCGCAGCGGGTCACAAGCCGATTTGGAAGCTGACGGGCACCACCGATATCGCAGACCTCCCGATCCTGCTGTGGCACTACTGGATCAGATCCGAGAACATTCAAACCGATACCGCCGCCATTGCGCGCAAGCTCGGTGGAAACCACAAGGTCATCGCCATCGTCAACGCCGAAACAATCTGGAACCGGCCCGGGAAGCGGAACTCCGCAAACCACTTCGTGGTGGTCACCGGAATTGACAGCAAGGCCGGTGTGGTGCATCTCAACGACAGCGGCATCAGTACCGGCCGCGACGAGCAGGTTCCCATCTCCGTCTTCGAGCGGGCGTGGGCCCCCAACTACAACTCGGCTATCGTCACCAAGTGACGGTCGCCGACCCGAAGCGAAATAACTTGCAATCGAACGCAATCGGAGTTTCACGGCAACGCTCCATTCCCCCGGAAAGGAATCGCGGCGATGACACGAATGCCTTTGGTTAGCACCGACCGCCAACCCGAGGGGATCAAGCAGCCGATCGCCGGCCCCGACACCCTCAATGTGCTGCGCCTGATCGCCAACGCGCCCAACATCTTTGACGGCTGGGCGCAGATGACGGGCGAACTGTTCAAAAGTCCCACCTTCACCCCGCGGCTGCGCGAAGTAATCATCCTGCGGGTGGGCCACCTGCAGGACTCGCCCTACGAACTCGCCCAGCACGTCATCTTCGGGCGCACCGCGGGGCTCACCGACCGACAGATCGACGCCCTGCTCGGCAAAAGCGACCTGGACGCGGCCGGCTTCACCGGCGACGAACGCATCGTCATCGACACCGTCACCGAGCTGTGCACCACCCGTCGGCTCAGCGACAACGCTTTCGCTAAAGCCCACGCCCTGCTCGGCGACGAGGCGCTCACCGAACTGCTGATGATCGTCAGCTGCTACTACGGCCTGGCGTTCGTGCTTAACGCCGTCGACCTCGAGATCGACACTCCGAGCTTTGCCAGCCCCGACGAAGGCCTAGCTCGGTGACGCGGGTCCCGTATCGCCGGCCCGAAGACATGACCGAGCTCGCCCGCGATCTGACGGCGCGGCGGGGCAATCTCAACGTGTACCGCGCGCTGGGCAACGCCGAGCAGGTGTTCACCGGGTGGATGGTGGCCGGCGACGCCGCGCTGACCAGCCCGGTGCTGCCGAAAAGGCTTCGCGAATTGATCGTGCTGCGCACCGCCTACCTGATGGACTGCGCCTATGAGCTCGGCCAGCACCGAGACGTCGCCCACACCGTCGGGGTCGACCGCGCCACGATCGATGCCGTCGCCTCCGAGTCCGGCTGGCGAACAGGGCAATGCGACGACGCCGAGCGGGCGGTGCTCGAGCTGACCACCGAACTGGTGAGCACCCGCCGCGTCGCCGAACCGCTTTTCCAGCAAGTGCACACGGCTCTCGGATCGGAGGCCACCGTCGAGGCGCTGATGGTCATCGGCCGGTATGCGGGCCTTGCGCTGATGCTCAACGCGCTCGACGTGGACCTCGACGAGACCGCCCGCCTTCCCGTTCCGCCGACAAAGTGAGGCGAACGGTAATTACCGAGATTGCCTAATCTTCCCTCCGACCAGGAACGCCTCCCGTACTGTCCATGGTGTGGTGGTGCGAAAGCAGCCGTCGACCCGCCTGTCAGCCGAGGACTGGCTCGAGGTGGGTTACACGGTGCTTGCCCACGAGGGGGTGCGCGCCCTCAAGGTCGAACGCCTCTGCCAGCAGGCGGGGGTCACCCGCGGCAGCTTCTACTGGCACTTCGAGGACATCGAAGCGTATCGGGCCGCACTGGTCGAGTCGTGGAACAAGTTCCTGGAGCGCGACCGTCAGGCGCTGTCCGAGCTCGACGGGCTGCCTCCCCGGGAACGCCTGTCGGCCCTGACGGAAACGTTGGTCAGCCCCAAATACTGGGTGCTCGAGCGGGCGATGCGGGAATGGGCCCGCCTGGATCCCGTCGCGGCCGAGAACATCCGCGCCGCCGACCGACTGCTGCTGCGCACCGTGATAAAGGCCTACTGCGACTACGGTTTCAGCTACGAGGACGCCCGGCTGCGCGCCGAATTGACCTTCGCCGCGGGGATCGGCTTGCTGCACCTGACGAGCTCGGCCGAGCAGGCCCAATCGGTGGCTCAACGCGAACGATTCCTGGCCGTGATGCTGGGCGAGTCAGGGACTGCCGACGTCCCATCAGATCATGGCGATCGGTGAAATCTTCGCGCCAATTGCCAACGCCCCGGCCAACTCTCGACTCGTGTCGTAGTCGAACACGACGTGTCCCGCGGCGATGTCCACGTCGCGCTTGGCGCGTTGCAGCGGGCTCGACAAGAAGTGGGCGCTGGCACCCGCGGCCTCCACGAGATCGGCGATGATCGCCCGGCTTTCGTGCACGGTGCGCGCGGCCGCCAGCCGCGCGTCGGCCCGCACCGATCGGCCCACCCGTCCGCCGCTGACGACGATCGCCTCGATGTCGTCGGCGGTCTGTGCCACCAACGCCCGCAGCGCGCTCAGCCGCACGCGTGCTTCGCCCAGCCTGATCTGCGCGGCGGGCTGATCTTTTTGCGCCACCCCGCTGTAGGCCAGCACCCGCTCGCTGAGCCGTTCGGCGAAGAGGTCGGTCACTCGCTCCGCGGTCCCGAGCACCGGCATCGATGCCGTCAGCGCCAGCGCCGGAACCATCGGCCACCGGTAGGTCGCGGCGCCGTGCTCCCGCGCGCCCGGCGCCGTCCCGCCGTAGATGTCGGCCACGGCGACCACCCGGTGCTCCGGGACGAACACGTCGGTGACGACGAGATCGTGCGAACCGGTGCCGCGCATGCCCACCGTCTGCCACGTGTCGACGACCTCGACCTGCTCGGCGGGCACCACGACGAGCACCGGATCGATGCGGTCCTGACGCTCGATGAGCGCGCCGACGATCATCCACTCGGCATCCATCGCGCCCGTCGCCCAGGACCACCTGCCGGTCAGGCGCACGCCGCCATCGGCCGGTACCCCCCGGCCCGTGGGGGCCAGGGGAGCCGGCGCCAGCACGGGGCCGGAGGTGAAGACTTCGTCCTGAACGCGGGGATCGAACAGCGAGAGCATCCAGTTGTGCAGCGCGTAGAACCCCAACGTCCAGGCGCTCGACGCGCAGCCGTGCGCCATCCGCCGAATCGGTTGCAGCAGTTCGGGAAACGGGGCCTGCAGGCCGCCGAACTGGACGGGCAACAGTAACCGAAACAGGTCGGTCCGCCGGAAATCGCTGATCGTCGCCGCGGGCAGGCGCCGCGACCGCTCGGCCTCCTCGGCGCGATCGGCCAGTCGGGCCACGAATTCGTCGGTGACGCCATACAGCGGGCGGCTTTCGACCACGGACATGCCCGCGACCCTAACATACCTTTTAGTATGGCCTGCTTGCCGGTGGGTGCGCGGCATCGCGCGCGCATCGACCGTTGCGGCAGCTGAACGTCGGATGAACTCGCCCCAATCGGTGAACCGAGTCGGCCGGGAGACCGTCTGCGTTGTGTCGCAGTGCTTTAACCGGCGTATGGAGGTTCAGTGATCGTCAATAACCCGCAGCACGACCGGGCAACCACCCTCGTTCGTCCCCTTGGGGCGGCGGAGCGGCTTTTCTATCGCTACAGCGAGCGCAATCCGGCGCATTTCTCGATCGTGGCGGAATTCGGCGAGGTGCTCGCCGAAAAGCAGTTGCGGGTCGCACTGGCGGCCGTCCAGCGACGGCATCCCCATTTGTCGGTACACGTCGAGGACCGGGAAGGCACGCGCCTGGGTTTCTATCGCGCGGCGGATGTCTCGCCCATCGAGCTGACCGTCCGTCGGGGTCCGGAGATGGCCTGGCAGGGGGCGGCGGCCGAGGAGCTCGGCCTACCGTTCGACCGTTCGCGGGCGCCGCTGATGCGGGCGTTGTTGCTGCAAAACCCTTCGCGTAGCGCGCTGCTGCTCACCTTCGACCACACGATCGCCGACGGAATCAGTTCCACCGTGGTGCTGCACGACGTGATCGCCGCGCTCAACGGCGAGGCGTTGACGAGTTTGCCTGTGCCCCAACCGCAAGAACACGTCGTCGCGGAGGCCCTCGAATCGGTCGAGCCGCTGGCCGCCACCGCGCCGGACGACCCGAGGATGAGCACGCCCAGCACCATCCGTCCCTTCGACGGCGCCCTGACCAACGTGCGCGCCTTGGCCATGACCCACGAGGACACCGCGAGGCTGGTGGCGCGTTGCCGTGCGGAATCGACCACGGTGCACGCCGCGCTGGTGGTGGCGATGTGCCGGGTGCGGGCCACGGACCGCGGCGAAGGATTCATCCGCGTCCTGAGTCCCATCAACATGCGGCCGATTCTCGGAATCGTCGGGGGCTGCGTTATGTGCATCGTGCCGACCGCGACGGGCCACACGCCGTGGGACGGCACCCCGTTCTGGGAGCAGGCGCGAGCCATGACCGCACACCTCGAGGTCGCTCGATCGCCGCGCGGAATCCGCACGGCCTCAGTAGCCCTCGAACAGATGATCACCGTCGATGCCGAAACCGCCGACGCCGAGCAGCTTTTCAGCCGAATCAGCCCGTGGGAGATCATGGTCACCAACCTCGGAGTGCAAAACCTGGATGGCGCAAGCCCTTTGCGCCCGACGGCGGTGTGGGGTCCGGTGGTGGTCAGCCAGACCGATGGCGAATATCTGACGGGAGTCACCACCTACGAGGGCAGGCTCAGGATGGTCACCTGTGGCTACAGTGTGCCGGCCAGCTTCCTGAAGGGTGTGGGGGACGCCCTGATGGCCGCCCTGGAGGAGCGCTGACGATTGCTACCATCGCGCGGTGAGTGATCGCCCGGTCGGCCCGCGATCCATCGCACGCCGCGACGTCCTGAAGGTCGCCGGCGTGCTGCCGGTGATCGTCACCGCCGGCGCGCTGTTGACCAGCCCGCGCGCACACGCCGGGGTGGCCGGGATGTCGGTCTTCCTCGACCCGGGCCACAACGCCGTGAACGACGTGTCGATCAACCAGCAGGTCCCCAACGGCCGCGGTGGAACCAAGCCGTGTCAGACGTCGGGTGCGTCCGCCGACGACGGATATCCCGAGCACGCGTTCACCTGGGCCGTGGTGGGGTTGATCAGCGATGCGCTGAACCAGATGGGCGTTCGCACCCAGCTGTCGCGGGACAGCGACAGCGGCGTCGGCCCGTGCATCGACCAGCGCGCGGCGGCCGCCAACGCCATGCGCCCGGACGCGATCGTGAGCATCCACGCCGACGGCGGCCCGCCATCCGGCAGCGGATTCCACGTCAATTACTCGAGCCCGCCGCTGAGCGACGTCCAAGCCGGGCCCGCGGTCCAGCTGGCGCATGCCATGCGCGACGCCCTGGTTCAATCCGGCCTACAGCCGGCGAACTACATCGGCTCGGACGGCCTCTACGGGCGCGACGACCTCGCCGGGCTGAACCTGGCCCAGTACCCCGCGGTGCTGGTCGAACTCGGCAACATGAAAAACGCCGGTGACGCCGCGCGAATGGAAAATCCGGACGGCCGGGCGAAATATGCCGCCGCGGTCACCCCGGGGATAGTCGCCTTTCTGAACTCCAAAGCCGCGACCGGCTAGCGTGGCCCCGCCCGAGCTAATTACCGGCCACTGGTCGACCGTGCGACAGCTAATACCTGTAGCGGTTCCAACCAGGTATCCAGACGGCACAGTTAACCTCGGAGCCAGCCGGGCGGCGAACGTCGGGCCGCAACCTAAATTGCGCGTGCGCGCGGCGCAGCACTATATGTAGCAGTACCGAAAGATCCTTCTGGTGGAAAAAGAGTGCGTCGTGCCTGCACCGACTATGTTGATTTGTTGCGGTGGGACGTCACGAGTTTCAGGCATGCGGTGACGGCGAACGCCGCCGAACGGGCGCGTTGACGGGGAATGGGATGGCATTGATGAGGGGGATGGGTGACCGGCTCCGGCCCCGCACCGAGGGGCGCCGATGACGTATAGCGGCGGTTATCAGGATCCGTTCGGTGGCGACCCTTTCGGGGGGCAGGCCGGTGGCCAAGGGCCGGCGTTCGGGCAGAACCAGCCCCGTCATTCACCCGCGGGATCCGGTGGCTTCCCGTCGGCTGCCAAGCCCGAGACCAACACGCTGGCCACACTGTCGGCCATCTTCGCGTTCGTGTTTGCACCGGCCGGTGCCGCGCTGGGGCACGTCGCGCTGTCCCAGATCCGCCAGCGCCACCAGCGCGGTCGCGACCGCGCCATCTTCGGCCTGACGGCCTCGTACCTGATCATCGTGCTGGCGGTCGGCGCGCTGGCGGTGTGGATCGCGACCAGCGGATCGGGTTCGAACACCGTCAAGACGGCAGCCCCCAGCCCGTACGTGCCGCCGACCCCGCCACGCACGACGGTGATCACGCCCCCGCCGGCGAAGCGCCCGAGCGTCTCCGTCAGCGACCTTCGGGTGGGCGACTGCATCGAGGTCCAGCAGAACAAGCCGGACCCGTCGGAGAAGGCGGACTTCATCACCATCTACCCGGTCGCCTGCGAGGTGCGCGAGGGCGTGCTGCAGGTGACCCAGCTGCTCTCGAACGACTCCTGCAAGACCCCCACGACGCTGTGGAACCACACCAAGACCGTGTATGCCTGCATCGTCGACTTCAAGGGGTGAATTGATGTATCCCGGCGAAGATCCCTTCGCGCCGCAGTCCGGCGACCCGTTTGGCGGACAGCCGCCCACCGTGTCGTACGGGGGCGCGCCCACGACCCCGGTCGGCTACCCGGGTGCGCCGTTCGGCGGACCGCCGCCGCGCGCGGACTACAACACCCTCGCAGTGCTCTCGCCGATCTTCGGGGTGATCGTTCCGCCCGCCGGCATCGTGCTCGGCCACCTCGCCTTGCCTCAGATCAATCGCAGCGGTGAGCGGGGCCGCCCAGCCGCGATCGCAGGCCTGGTGATCGGCTACCTGATGTGTGTCCTGCTGATCCTGGGCGGCGTGTACTGGGGCACCCGCCCCAGCAGTTCGACGCCGACGACTGCGTCCAGCTCGACTCTGCCGAGGCCCATGCCGCCCCGAACCATCACGTCGGTCGCGCCGCCGACCACGGTGCCGCGGGGCCCGAAGCTCGACCTGGCTACGGTGCCGATCGGCACCTGCGTGGAGCTTCAGCTGCGCAACAGCACGGGCAATGACGCGCTTGACCTGTTCGGAGTCGACTGCGAGCACCGCGACGGGGTGTACACCGTTGCCGCGCGGGTGCGATCGGGCAACCAGTGCAACTCGGTATACGTGGCCGCGCCCCCCGACCGCTCCTTCGCCCTGTGCCTGAACCCGTATTGAGATCGGTGACGATGAACGCACCAAACCCCTTCGACTTCAGCGACTTTGGCCCGGGTAAGCAGGCTTCGGCCGGGGGCGGCCAGGCGCCCGTGCAGGGGCAGCCGGGTGGGGGTTATGCGGGCGGCTTCGATCCGTGGGCCAACCAAGGACCGGCCCCGGGGCGCCCCGATGCTTTTCAGGGCTCGCCGGCCTTCGACGCGAGCGGCGGGCGCGACGCCTTCGGGCAGCTGACCGCGAACCCCGCGGGCATGGGCGCCAGGACGACGGCCGGGCCGCCGCTGGTGTGGTTCGCCGTGGCGCTGGTGCTGGCGCTGATCGGGGTGGCCCTGGCCGCCGCGAGTGCGGTGGGCGGCCCGATGATCGCGGCCGCGGCCACCGGGTGGTTGCTGGCCGGGCCGCTGGCGATCGGGGCGCTGGCCGTCTTCAGCCGCGTCGACACCCGGCGCCGCACCGAGGCCATCTATTCCGCACCCACCTGGACGTCGAGGCTCTACTGGGTGGTGCTGGCGGTCTGCCTGGTCGGAATCGCCGTGGGGGCCTGGCAGATCGCGCTGTGGGCGGGGACGTTGTAGTGGGCTCTTCTCGAACATCTTGCGGCCGCAACGGCGTTGCGATATTGGCGCGGGTTGCCGCGGCCGCCTTCTTGGCCGTCGTACTCAACGTGGTCGGCTGGGCGCCGGTCGCGTCGGCGACCGGCTCGCCCGGGGCCAGCCGGTTCGGCGCATGCCTGGCCGCGCAGAAGACCGGGGACCTGTTGTTGTTGTTCGACGAATCGAGCAGCCTGCAGCAGACCGACCCCCAAGCGGCGCGGGTCCAGGCCGCCCGCTACCTGGTGCAGACGCTGGGCAAGTACGCCGACCGGGTGAGCGCGAAACTCGACGTCGCGGTCGCCGGGTTCTCCGATACCTATGTCCCCGAACACGATTGGACTCAACTCACAGGCTCGACCGCCGACAGCGTCGGTGCGTCGCTGGACCCGATCGCCAAGAAGAACACCGGCATCGACACCGACTACTGGCTGGCCCTTGACGGCGCCCGGCAGGCGCTGACCACACACGGCGGCCAGGTCAACAAGGGTCAGCGCTGCCAGGCCATCGCCTGGTTCTCCGACGGCATGATCGATTTCACCGCCCGCCCGGTCACCAAGCCCTACGCCGACGGGGTCCCGCTGGACTCACCGAACGGAATCCCCGACACCACCCAGAAGGCCGTCCAATCCATCTGCCGCCCCAGCGGTCTGGCCGACCAGCTGCGGTCGAGCAACATCATCATGCTGGGAATCGGGCTGGGCGCCAAGCAGACTCCCGGCGACTTCAACGTCATGTCGGCGATCAGCACCGGCAAGGGACTGCAGGGCCTGGCGTGCGGCGCCATCACAGATCCGGTGCCTGGCGACTTCTTTCCGGTCGCCAACATCGACGACATGTTGTTCGCGTTCGACGCGCTGAACCCGGATCCCGGCGTGACCGACCAGGGCGGGGTGTGTCCGATCAAGGTGTGCCCGGAGGCGCGGCACAACTTCGTGCTTGACCGCTCCATCAAAGAGGTCAACATCCTGGGTTCCGGTGGCGTGCCCGGCGTCGAGCCCTACCTCGTCTCGCCGACCGGGCAGATCCTGCCGCTGCCCAAAAAGGACGGCGCCCAGAACGTCAACGTCGACGGCGTCTCGGTGAACTATCAATGGCAATCCGAATCCGCGCAGACGATCTCGCTGCAGAACGGCAACGCCCCGCACTGGAGCGGGCAGTGGGCCATCGTCTACGTCGACACCACCGGCCAGCACCCCGACGCGGTGTCCAAGGTCAGCATTCACATCACCACCGACATCTTCCCGGCCCTGACTGGCGCCGACAAAGTCGCCTGGCACAGCGGCCAGACCCTCAAGGGCCTGGTCTTCGGATTGGTTGACGGCCAAGGCAAGCCGATGATCCCGAGCGACCTGGCGGGCTCGGCCACCATGTCGGCCTCGTTGGGCCCCGACGGCGCCGCACCCATCCCGCTGCTGACCGCGGCCGGCAAGGACGACATCGCCAAGCCCGTCGACGCCGACCTGACCAAAGTCGCCCCGGGACACGCGACGTTGCGGATGTCGCTGGTGATCACCACCGCGGACACCACCGATCTCAACGGTGGACCGATTGCCGGCACCCAGTTGTCGCCGCAGGAAGTCGACGTGCCCGTGCAGATTTTGCCCAAGGTCGGTCTGCCCACCCCGGGCGAGCGCATCGACTTCGGCACCGTCGAGGGGGCCAAGGGTGCGACCGCGACGCTGAACATCACCGGCCCCGGTTGCGCCTGGATCAGCGACGCCGATACCGCGACGGTGTCGGGCGCGCCCGACGGCATCGGCACGCCCCACGTGGGTTCGCCGACGAATTCGGGCCAGCACTGTCTGAAGGTGCAAGCGGGGGAGACCGCACAGCTGTCGGTCACCCTGCGCACCGACCACAACGGTCATGGTGGTCTCAACGGCACTGTGCCCGTTCACGTTTCGACGCTGGACAATCCCGATGACGCCCAAACCGTGCCGGTGGCCTTCACGGCGTCGATGATCAACCCGCTCAACACCACCAACTTCATCCTGGTGCTCATCGCCGCCCTGCTGCTGGGGCCCGGAATCCCGTTGGCGCTGCTGTACGCGTCGAAGTGGTGGGTCAGCAAGATCCCGGACAATCCGCTGCTGGCCGAACGCATTCCTGTGGAGGTCGAGCACGATGCGGTGCTGCGCGGCGGTGAACCGTTCGCGATGGCCGACAGCGATCTGGTGCAACCGGTTACCGGGCTGCCGCCCGGCGGCACCCGCCAGCTGTCCGTGGCCGGGATCAACCTCTCGGTCGTGATGGGGCGCAGCCCGTTTGGTTCCGGCCAGGTGGTCGTCGACGCCGAGGGTCTGGTCAGCGTCGGGTCGAAACTTCCCGGATCGGACAAGACCGGCCTGCGCGCGGTGCTGCCGCTGGCGGTGCACAACACCTGGGTGCTGCTGCACAACCCGTACGGGCCCGAGAACGCCGCCGAGGTGCTGGTGCTGGTGGCCGGAACCACCGACACCACCGCGCGTGAGCGGCTCTACGAAGACATCGCCCAGCGGCTGCCCGACCTGCTCACCGGGTTGCGGTTGCGTGCCGTTCAGGCGGGCCTGACGGCGCCGTTCGCGGCGCCGGGTGAGACGGCCTCACCGTTCGGCGACACCCCCGCCGGCGTCGTGGCCGGCCCGGCCGGAGCCGATCCCTTCGGGGGCACCGATTCACCGTTCGGCGGCGCGCCCGTCTCGGCTCCCGCTTCGGCACCTTCGGCTCCTGCTCCGCCTCCTCGGCCCGCGCCGCCGCCGCCCGCCGCGACGGGCCCGGTACCGCCGGGCTTCAATGAGGCGGAGACCCAGGAGCGGCCGATTCCCGAACCGATACCCCGCCAGGACGACACGATGGCCGCGGGCTACCGGTACGGCGACGAGCATGTTGAGCGCGATGAGCGCGAGGAGGGCGGGCCGCCGGGGCTCCCGCCGACCGAGGCGACACAACCCTCCTACCGATTTGACCCAGATCCATTCGACCCGTTCGGAGAGGGCACCTGATGCGACGTTTCCTGGTAGTGGGCTGCGGCGGTTCGGGCGGCGCCACGCTGTCCCTCATGATGGACCAGCTGCGCTCCGAACTGCACACCGCGGGGATCGAAAAGCTGCTGGCCGGTTGGCAATTCGTCCACATCGACGTCCCGAGCGCCGCGGAGTCGGGCCCGGAGGGGCTGGCGAACGTGCCCGCCCAGGGCGGCAGCTACGTCGGCTGCGGTCCGCAGGGCAGCAGCTACGCCGTCCTCGACGGTGCGCTGTCGCAACGGCTGGCGGCCGAATCGGCGCTGGACACCATCGCCACCTGGGCGCCGCGCAACCCGCAAGAGGTGTCGATCCCGATCTCGGCCGGCGCCGGGCAGTACCGGGCGATCGGGCGCATGATCACCCTGAGCAAGGCCGCCGAAATCCACGCTCGCCTACAGGCCGCTTGGGACACGCTGTTTCGCGTCGAGACCGTCTCGGAGATGTCGACGGTCGACGTGCCGGGCATGGGCCGCTTCGACCCCAACGAACCACCGCTGGTGTTGGTGGTGTCGTCGATGGCCGGCGGTGCGGGCGCGTCGATGGCCCTGGACGTGTGCCGGCTGCTGACCCTGGTCACCGGTCTGGATCCCCGGTTGATGGGCGTATTCATGGTCACCCCAGACATTTTCGACTCGCTGCCGCAAAGCGCCATCATCGGCGTACGGGCCAACGCGCTGGCGATGCTCGGCGAGATCGTAGCCAGCCAATCGGGTGCCGCCCGCGAACACGACGTGCGAATCCTGCGCGCCCTGGGCCACCATCACGGTGAGGGAGAACCGATTCCGTTCGCGCGGGTGTTCCCGGTGGGCCGCTACATCGGCGCCGACCGGACTCTGTTCGGTGACGGCTCGCAGTACGCGGTGTACCGGGGGCTGGCGCGCGGGCTGGCCGGGCTGATGATGAGCGGGCGGGCCAGCGACCAGTTCGTCGCCTACGACCTGGGCAACACCGCGTCGCCGGTCGGTGATCGTGACCTGCTGGGCTGGGGCATCTCGTCGTGGGATGTGTTGCCCTGGGGCACCTATGGCTTCTCCAGCCTGAGCATGGGCCGCGACCGCTACGCCGAATACGCCGCCCAGCGGCTGGCCCGCAGCTGCGTCGACAAGCTGCTCGACGGGCACATGCAGAAAGGCAACCCGGCATCGAGCACCGAACAGCTGGACTCGCTGCTGTCCAGCCAATGGGCCGCGCTGTGCGGCGAACTGGGGTTGCCTCCCAGCGCGGGCGACGAGCAGACGCGGGTGAGCCAGCTCGGCCGCTGGATCGGCACCGAAGCCTTCACGGCCGACACCGTCGCCGCCACGGTCAACAGCCTCATCGACCGTCAGCTGCGCAACCACCTGCCCAACCCGGAAGGTGTCGCGGCCGAACAGTGGGTGCCGACCATGCGTCAAGCCGTGCACAACCGGCGCGCCGAGTTGACCCGGGCATGTGCGGATGCGGCCTACGCCATGGCCTTTCAGTGGCATCAAGACTTCGCCAACCGGCTCGAAAAGGTGGTCGGCGCGGCCATCGCCTCGCTGGGGCTGCCGTTTGCGCGCGAAGTCGTCGACCAGCTGCGCCGGCACATCGACGACAAACTGACCGCCGGGGTTGCGCAGCTGGGCAACATGGGTCCGCCCGACATCGTGGCGATCTCGCCACAGGTGGACGCCGGACTGCGATCCCTGCACGGCGTGATGACCAACACCGATCAGGTGGTGGCGGCGGTTGTGGACGGATTCCGCGCGACGGTGCGCCGTCAGCTGTTCGCCGACGCGGCCGCCCGCATCGCCGACGTGATGCGCGTGGTGGGTGTGGAGCTTTTGGTGCCGTTGCGGGATCGACTCAGCGAGGCCATGATTCAGCTGGAGATCGCCCGTTCGGAGCCGCCCACCGATGTCGGGCTGGCCCGCCTGGCCACCGATCAGTACGCGGCCTGGCCCGCGGATGCCGACGAGCTGGTGCCAAGCCGGTTCGCGGAGGCGAACAACGAAGTGCTGCTGATCAATTCGACCGCCTTCAAGGGGCGCTATGAGGCCGACCTGCCGAAGGCGGTGGCCGGCGCCAACGCGATGATCCCGTTGCAGTCGGCCATCGAAGAGGCGACCGCGCGGGTGATCCTGGGGGAGTGGCAGACCACCGGCGGCGTGGCCGCGCCGGGCGGGTTGATCGAGCGCACCGCGACGTGGGTCACCCGCGCGTTGGGCACCGACCCGGAGACCGGCCGGGCGCGGGTGCCCTCGATCGCGCAATTCGACATCCACACCCGCCCAGTGGAATTGCTGCGCCGGGCCCGGCTGTACGTCGAGCGTCCCGGGGAGTCGTTCGCGGAATTCTGCAAGGTGTCGCTGCGCGACTACGTGCAGGGCGCGGGAGCATCGGAGTCCGAGCTGGTGGCGCGCCGGCGCGACATCGCCACCAAGTTCGCCGAGGCCTTGTCGCTGGCGCGACCGCTGGCCAGCGTCAACGACCAGGCCCTGCAGCGGGTGCACCCCGGTCAGCAGACCGAGTACCGCTATAAGTTCTCCGAGATTCCGTTCGCCGGTCAACCGGTTGACCGCGAACTGTTCGAGGTCATCCGCAACAATCCGCGCATCGATCAGGCGACGAAGGACAACTATGGGCGTTCGCTGTCCGACGAGGACAGCGTGACCCGCATCGACATCTTCGGCTCCTATCCCAACTATTCGCCGCTGGCGTTCGACTCGGTGCTCAAGCCCGCGGCCCAGCAGTGGGCGCAGACCGCGGGGCCCGGGCGGGGCGCCTTCTGGAAATACCGTCGCTCCCGGCCGCTTTCGGCGTCGCTGCCGATGACCGACGAGCAGCGATTCGCCATGACCGGTGGCTGGTTCGTCGGTCAGCTGCTGGGCCGCATCCAGATCCCGGCGTCCCCGTTCACCGAGCCGGTGCGGATTTATGACGCGGACAGCGGGCAGTGGCTGAACTTCCCGAACCCGCTGCTGACGCCGCCGTCGGCGTTCCATGCCCCCTACGACTGGTTGCCGGCGGTGCTGGAATCGATCCTGCTGGCCATCGCGCAGTCGCACGAGCCGCCGGTGATGCGATCGCTGCGGCCCTACAGCGTGCTGCGTGAGCTCTACGACGCGCATTCGCAAGATCCGGCCAGCGGCATCGTCGCGCTGTCCGCCCAGGGGCTGTTGCGTGAGTTTCTGCAAGGCATCTCGAACACGCCCGGCGTGCAGTCCCGGGTCCCGGGGATCGCCGAGGCCCAGGCCGCCGACGCGCGCGCCGCGGCGGCGATCGAGTGGCTGACCACCATCCGCGATGTTGCGGCGCAGTATCTTCCGGCGGACATGGCCGGCGCGACCCCGGGCGGGGCGTTCACCACCGTGCCGACGCGCACGACGGCGTCGAACACGCCGATGTTCCGCGACCTGGCCCCGGACGTGTACGCGGCCACCGGTGCGCTGATCAACCTGATCCAGCACGAGGCCGAGGCGCTGGCGGCCGGCGCGGCGGCGGGCGGCCCGGTGCTCGACGGCGGTGCGCCCGTGGTGATCCCCGAAGGCGGGACGTTCTGACCATGGCTCTATCCGATGCGTCACCCGCGCTCACGGTGATCGTGGCGCCTCACCTGCATACCGACGAGCTGCTCGGCGTCCTGTGCGATTACTCCGCCGCGGGACTGCTGGGCGTGTTCGTCTGGGTGGACGCCGGCGACGCGCGTGGCCCCGCCACAGCGGCGACGATGGTTCGCGACGGCCGGTCGGAAAGCGTTGTGCTGCAGCAGGTGTTGACCGCACAGCATTATGACCGGGTCAGGGTGGCGGTGTTGGTTCCGCTCGAAGCCCCGGCGGATCAGCGGGCGCCCCTGGCCGCCGAGCAGTTCGTCGAACAAGTGGTGCGCAGCACCGCCAGGGGAGCGAGGATGACCCTGCTGCGGATGTTGCTCACCAGTGGGCGGGCCGGAGCCAGTCAACTCAGCCCATCGGTGGTCGTGGAGGGCTGGCACAACCTGCTGATCGCGCCGGAGGATTCGCCGGCACCCGGGCTGGGTGCGGTGCCGTGGGGGCACCTGGCCGAACCACTGGATCTGGCCCAGCGCGCCGCGCCGGTGGTCGCCGCGGTGGCCGGCTTGTGGGCCGACGTGCAGCAGACCCCCTTCGACAGCGTGGAGATCCTGCCGGGCCAGACGCTGCGCGCGGTGCGCGCGTTCTACCGCAGCCTGGACACCGCCGACGTGGAACGACGGCTGCGGGCGCGACTATTCGACCCGGCCGGACGGTTGCCGTTGCCGCACGGCGGCCAGGTGCCGGTGCTCTACGTCGAGGACGTTGCGGCGGCCACCCAGACGATGGCGCGGGCGCTGTGGACCAAACATCGCGACGTGCTTCGGGGGCCGCGGATGGGCGCCGACGACGTTGCCACCCAGGCCATTTCGATCTGGGCCGCGCTGAAGATGTTCCTGCGTTTCATGGGTGGGGCTCTGCGTAATGCGCCATCGGCGTGGCTGTCGGCGGTCAAGGGATCGGTATCGGCGGTGTTGGCCTCGACCGTGCAAGGCACCGTGTTCGGCGGCCGCGAATCGGCGTTCTCGGTGGTTACCGGCAGTCAGCTCGCCGACTGGCAGGATCTCGGCCGTAGCGCGGACACGCTCAACGCGGCCATCGGCGGATCGGCGGCCAACGGGCAACTGGCGCAACAAGATCTCAGCCCGCTGTGGATCGACTTCGTCAACGGTGCGCTCACCCTTGCCGACGGTGGGCGGCGAGCCAAGGGGCTCGACCCGATCCAGGTGGGCGCGGGCGTCGGTGTGTTGGCCAACGCCGCCGACGTCGTACCGAGTCGCGCGGATCGGTTCACCGCCATTCCGACGTCGCTGGCCGCGGTGATCGGCGTCAGCGACCTGGAGCCGGCCGACGTGCTCGGCGTCGCCGATCTGCGCCAGCGGTTGCAACGCGCCTATTCCGATCCCGCCGCGGGCGTCGAGGCGCGTGGGGCATCGACCGAACTGGAGCGCTGGCAGCAGCATGCGTCGAAAAGCTATGCCTGGCAGGCGGGATCGATCCTGGCCGACTTCCTGGGGCGGGCCCGCACCGAAGTGGCGCAGATAGCCGAACAGATCCAGCGGGCGGCCAGCGAGATCTCGATCGACGAGAAGGTGCGCGCCCGCCAACAGGCCATCGGTACCATCTTGGCCACCCTGACCTGGGGGACGCTGGGAGTGCTGCTCGTCCTGATCGGCCTAGCGGTCGCCGACTTCACCGGCTGGAAATACACGTTGATCACCGGCGGCATACTGATCGGCCTCTACGTTGTGGTGTCGCTGACGCTGTTCCTGTTCGCCCAGCGCGACATGTTCACCTTGATGAACCTGCGGAAGTCGCAACAGAATCAGCTCGAGATGATGCAGGCGAATCTGCAGACCGCACTGCAGGATGTCAGCCGCCTGTCCACCGCCTACGGCCAATACTTGTCCTGGTGTCGCGTGCTGGGGCCCGTGCTGCGCGCGCCATTCGGCCCCGCTCCGGCGGGACGCTCGGCGGCACCGCTGATCTCCGACGGCCTACCCCGTTGTGCCCAGGTCGGGGTCGCCGACCCCGGCGCGGAGCGCGCCGACGACGCGGCACATGCCATCCAGCGCCGCCTCTACGCGCTGGGCTGGCTGACCAAGCCGTGGCAGGAGATGGTCACCCATGCGGCGGGCCGCCTGCGGGAGGAGCCCGAAATGCTCTATCGCATGCCGGGTTTCCACACATCGTCGGGTCTGGATCAGTGGTCGGCGGCGGTGGCTTCCGGGCAGGTGCACTCCACCGGCGCCGACGCCCTATGGCAGCGCGTCGAGCAGATGTTCGCCGAGGATGACCGGGTGGGCGCGGCGCTGACCGGTGCGGTGTTGGCGCCGGCGATGGGCCAGCACGTCGGCTCCGAGCAGTTCGCCGCCGGAGTCGTCGACCATCGGCCGGGACAAGCAGCCCCCTTCGATGGTTCGGTGTTCACCGACGCGGCGATGACCGCGGGCCGCTGCGCGGTCGCGATCGATACCGCCACGATCGCCCGGCCCGGGCTGGGTTTGCGGGCCTCGGTGGTGCAGGCCAGCGACGGCCTGGCGCCCTACGACTTCACCCTTTTCGAGGTGCCGCTGGCGGCCGCGTCGGGATTGGAAACGGAAAAGACCACGGTGATCACGCACACCGAGCACCGTGACACACCGCCCGGCGGGGATTTGGTGTTCTAGCATGCCCGATCCACAACACACCGGCGACGCCGACGACCCCCGACTGAACGCCCTGATCGCATGGCGCCAGCGCCTGATCGACTCCGGGGCGGTGTCCAAGGCGGGGTTCAAGGAAACCCACCTGCGGCTGATACTGCGCTCCGGACGCACTGACGTGGAACAGATTCGGGCCATGCTGCCCGGATCGGTCGCCGACTACGCCGAGGAGCTGGCGGCCGTGCTGGCCGAGGTGGAATCGGACTCAACGCCGGGCCGCCATCACCGCTCGGGAAGCCTGGCCGCGGTGGAACCCGACGGCGAAGCGACCGGTGCCGCGACACTGGCCGACGGCGAGGCGAGCGACCAATTGCCGCTCAGCTCAAGCGATTTCGCCACCTACACCTTCGGCGAACAGACCGGCCCCCTGGCCGCCGTCACCGTCAGACCGGCGCGCGACGACGCCGGGGGCTGCGAGCTGGCCTGGACCCCCTACCTGTCCGGCGGCGAGGCCGCGGTGATCTACCGGCTGGTCGCTCAGGAGGACAACGCGCCGTACTCCCCGGATCGCGCCCGGTTGGTAACGGCCACCACGGCGACCACCGCGGCCGACCCGGCGCCCTCGGCGGCGGCGGTGCGCTACTACCAGGTCTGGGTGAACGTCGGTGCGACCCGCGCGGAAGCGCTTGCGGCGCAACCGATCAAACACGCCGAAGGCGTCGCGGTCAGCCCGGTGCGTGATTGTGTCGTTCGGCAGGACAACGGCAAGGTCATCGGCAGCTGGACGGTGCCTTCCGCGGTGAGCACGGTATTCGTGTCCCGGTTGCCGGTCGAGGAAGCCGGTCGCGAGGGTCCCCAACATCGGATCTTGCTCGACCGTGACAATCGGGCGGGATTCGTCGACTCCGATCCGGCTCCCGGCCGGCACTACCTGTATCGGATTCGGGCGGCCGTCCCGGTCAACGGCGTGTTGCGGCTGTCGGCGGCGGTCGAGGCCGACGTCGAAATCGCCGCCGTCCTGACGCCGGTCACCGACTTGATGGTGACATCGGCACCGGGGTCCGCCGATGGCTTCGAACTCACCTGGAAGGCGCCGGCCGCCGGCGAAGTGGTGATCTATCGCAGCCAGACCGGCCCGGCCGCCGGCGCCGAGGCCAACGAGTTGCCCGAGGCGGCGCTCGAGCAGATCGGACTGACCCCGGATTTGCGCTTGACACAACCGATTACCGAACAGCCGGGGCCCGATGGACGACCGCGGTCGAGGATGTCGGGAGTGTCCTGGCCGACGGATTGGAGTCGCGCCTACTTCACCCCGGTCACCGTGCTGGCGGGTCGCGCGTTGCTGGGCAAGACCTTCTGCTCGGTACGCACCGGAGTCATCCGCGACGTCGAACTGGCCGAATATTGCAACAAGCAGGTCCTGACATTCGACTGGCCGCAAGGCGCCGCCGTCGTCGTGGTGTACCTGGCGCCCAAGGGCTACGACCCGCGCAACGGGTTGACCGGTACGTCCTACGAAATCACCGTCGAGCAATACGAAAAGTACGGCGGCCTGCAACTGCCCAATGGCAAGCTTCCGGTGAGCGGGTGTTCCCTGCATCTGGCGCCGGTGGCGTTTTCCGCGGGCCGCCGCGCCATCGGGGCGGTGCGCAGCGTCGAGTACGCGGGCCTGCTGCGGCTGCAATACGCGGTGCAGTTGAGTCGCGACCCGGCGGGTCAGCCGTCGCACGCCACCATCTATATGCGGTCCGAATACGAGGTGCCCGGGTCGCCGGCGTTCGTGCTGATCAACCATCCCGATCGAATTCCGTTGTCGCCCACCGATGGTGAAGCACTCGATGCGGCACCGCTGGATGCGCAGGGTGGATTGGCGGCCACCCCGTCCAAAGAACTGCGGTGGTCGGCGTTGACCACCGCCGGAACCGCCGAGCCGTGGGCCGTCGATCTGCGGGGCCGGCGCGGGTGGATCAGGCTGTTCGTCAACACCCCCTCGGCGGCGCGGCTGCGCACCATCGCGCTCCTGGACCCGCCCGTGCACAGCCTCCGGCTCAGCGTGGGCGCGCCGTGACCCCGCGCTACGGCCAACTCGCCTACACGAGCTTCGACCAGCCGGGAGGCGCGGGGGGCTGGCAGGTCAAGCAGGCCACCGGGGAGCTGTCGCCGGAGGAGACCCAGCGCCTGGCGTCGGGTGTGCGCACCGCCTTTCGGCCGGTTACACCGCTGCCCGACTATCCCACTCCCGAACAACTGGACGCGGCGCCGCGGCGCCTCGAGTACCGCCGATGGGCCAGCGATGCCGCGGGCTACTGGCACACCGTCGCCGCGGGCGCCGACAGCACCGGGCGTCCGGGCAACGTGTTCGCGCACGTATTGCTGGACAGGGCACCGGATTCCGCGCCGCGGCTGCGTCCGATCCAGCGGTGGGGTTCACCGAACTGGTTGCGTCCGTTCGGTGCGGCGGCGGTGGCTCGCGCCGCTTTGCCCGGCGATCCGCCCGGCGCGGCACAGGTCGTCACCCGAGAAACGGCGATCGCGTTCGCGCTGGACACCAGCACCTGGCGGGTGGGCACCCTGCTCGGATTGCTGGACGCGGTGGCGGCCGCGCTCGACGGCGGCGCACCCGTCGTCCTGGGCGCCGTCTCCGTCGACTCGGCCGCCCAGTGGATCGGTTTGGTGAGCTTCCTCATGTCGCCGGGAACCGCGGCCACCCTGAACTTCAGCACCTTCGACCGCGCCGACCAGCTCGGCCCGGCGCAGCACGCCATCGCGCACCTGGCCGCGGTGCCCGTCGAAGACTTAGGCACGGTACCAACCGGTTTCGTCGTCATCGACGAGACCGCGACACTATCGCTGGGGGAGTTGGGTGGCGATCCGCATCGAACCGCGGCCGGCCAGGCGATCGACGTCACCGCGTGGTCGGTGATGGCGCAGGAGGTACTGCTCGATCCGCAGTCAGCCCTCGCGGTGCTCGACGAACTCGACCGCCGTGCGGCGCAAACCCCAGATCGAGACCTGCACCCCGCCTGGCCGCTGGCCGTCACGATCGCCGCCGACGAGGATTTCGCCGCCGCCCATCCCGAAGCGACCGCGATCATCGCGGCGCACTCGCCGGCTGGCATCGTCGCGGGATCACCGACCGAACGCCTTGTCGACGAGGCGCTTTCGGCCCTCGTCGGTCAGAGCACCTCCGACGCCTGGAAGGCCGCGGAACAGAACCTGCCCGGCTTCGCCGGGGAGCACGCGGCGCTGACCTACCTGTGCCGGGCGATCGATGACGACACCTGGCTGGACCAGCTCGGTCCGATTCCCTTGGGCCGCAACAGCTATCACGGCCGACCGGTTCCCGAGCCCCTGACGGCAGCCCTCGGGCCGGCGTTGCGGCGCGCAAGCGGCACCGGTGACCCGCAGCGACTGCTCAAGCTGATCGATCTGCTGCTGCGGGCCGGCGTCGACGATGACCGCCTGACGAAGGCCCTCACCGAGCGGGTCGCGGCCCAGCTGGCCGACCCGCACACGGGACCCACGCTGGCCCGACGCCTGACGCATCGGCTTGGTCCAGAGACCCGGATCGCCGCGGCCGCCGCGACGCTGCGTCTGAGTTGCGACGGCGCCACCGCGATCAGCGACGCCGTGCTGGATTGGTTCGCCGACGGATCCACCATGCCCCCGCCGGGCGAACTGCTGGGTGCGCAACCGTGGGATGTGACCTGGACCCGTGCGGCGGTGTGCGGCATGCGCGCCGAGCGCCACCCGGGTGAAGCGGACAGCTTCGCCGAGCTGTGGTGGCTCGCGGCCAACGGATCCCCGTACCGCGACGAGCTGGCGGCCCGCCGCGTGTGGGACCCCACGCAACTGTTGGCCGCGGGCGGCGCCGCCTTGAGCACCCCGGCGCTGTTGCCGACGCTGCTGGGGGCGCCCGACAGTGAATCATTGCTCCAGCTGGCCGACCAGATCACCGCCGCCAACAACGATGACCTCGCGGTGGCAAGCGCCGCGCTGCGCGCAGTCAGCCCGGCGTCCTGGGTGCAGCGGGGTTACATCAACACCCATCACCGGGCGTACTCCAGACTGTGGGATGCGGCATTGGGCGAAATCGGCCCCGGGCGGGTGCATTCCGACTGCGCGGTGCGGGTGACGGTGCTGGCGGTCCTGGGCCTGATCGCCGGGCAGCCACGGCCCGTGCTCGCGAGTCAGTTGGCCGCGGATCGGGCGGTCGCTGCTGCTGCCGTCGAGCAGCTGATAGCCCTGGCCGATGCCGATATCGTCCCGGCCACAGAGGTTTTGGCGGCCAGCCTGTTACGCGCCGACGCCGCCGAGCCGGGCGATGCCGTCGACGGCGTGCTCGCCGCGGCCGCCGCCGCGCTGGCCGCAAACCGCCAGTTCAGCGAAGACGACCAAGAGGCAGTGCTCGCGACGATGATGCGGATGGCCGGCAGCAACGACGCAAACCCGCCACGGCGCTACCGCAAGCTGATGAGCGCGATGCTGGCCCGCCGCGCCGACGGGCGAGCGCCGCTGGCCGCCCCGCCGGCTCAAATGTGGAGGAACCCCTGATGCCGATCTACGCCCTGACCGCACGCAATCAGCGCGCCCACATACCCGTCGGGCCGCTGTCGGTGTCCATCAGCGGTGCGGTACACGACGCCGCGCTCGACATCCAGGGTGTCCCGGGCCAGCCCGTGGTGCGCTCCAGTCCTCAGCATGTCGTCTTGCCCTCGCTGACCGGTCCAGTCACCATCGCCGTCCGGCCCGCGTTCACAACACAATTCGGCGCCGACACCGTCGTGCACTTGGCGATCGCGCACGATGTGCCCGACGAGGCCGACCCCGTCCAGGTGCTGTTCGATCCGGTAGACGTCAGCGGCGACTCCGCGGTGGTGTTCGCCGAATTGCGGCCCGCCGGCCACCACATCGAAGTTTCGGTGACCGCCGCCGCCGACACGGCACTGAGCCCACTGGCGGCCGCGGCCCGCACCTCGGCGCGGCGTCTCATCGGTCGGGACCGCAAGCAAGCTCACGCCGAACTGGTTGTCGCGCTGAACAGTTCGGCGTCGATGCGGCCCTGGTTCGCCGATGGCAGCGCGGCCGCCGCGACCGACGTGGCGGTGGGAGTGGGCGACGCCCTCGGGATCCGTGACGTGGCCGCGGTGCTCGTCGGGGCCGACGTCACCAAGATCGCTGCGGAAAGCCATGCCTCCGGGCCGGGCGCGGGGCTGGCCGAAGCGGTGCGCAAGGTGCAGCCGCGGTGGTCGGCGGGCGCGCGCTGGTCGAGGCTGCGGACCGACATTGCCACCGTGGCCTGCTCGGACTTTCCGGCCAGCGGTGTGCAGCGCGGCTTTGCGTTGATCACCCTGTCCGATGACCGCCGGGTCGCCGGACCGCGGCTGCCGGCGCCTCGGTCGGGACAGGATGCGGCCGCGGAACTGCTCGCGCATCCGCAGGTGCTCGACGACATCACCGCCGGGCTTGTGCGGGCCCTCACATGACCGCGCCCGCCGTCCCGGCGATATTGACCAAATGCCCACGGTGCTTTGCGCTTTTGGATCCCGACCACCACTTGTGGACATTGGCGCCCAGCAGCGGTGCGCCGCGCTATCACGACGAGGTCGGTTCGGCGTTCCTGGGCGCCAAAGCCGACATCGGGCCGATGTTCCGGTGGGATCGCCCGCCCGGGTACCACGGCCCGCCACCGCCGAACATCGCCGCGCAGGCGCTGCGTGGTCCCGTCCTCGAGATCTGTCCGGTCTGCCACTTCACGCTGCCCGATCGATGGCGCGAGGGTCAGGCGTATTGCATTGCGATGGCGGGGGCGCGCGCGACCGGGAAAAGCCTTTACATCGCCGTGCTGGTACGCCAACTGCAGCTGTTGTGCGAGCACCTCGGATTCGCGATGGCGCCCGCGACGCGCTCGACGGCCGTCGCGTACACAACCCATTACGAGACACCGCTGTTCGTGCAGCGCGGCCTGATCCCGCCGACGCCGACCATCATGACCCAGACGTCCACGCAGCGCGAGCCACTGATCTTCAGCCTGGGTACCTGGCACGGGGTGCAGCGCTATCTGGTGCTGCGCGACGTCGCCGGCGAGGACATGGAATCCGGCAACCTGCATTCCCCGCCGTTTCGGTTCTTCAGCAACGCCGAGGCCGTGTTCTTCATGTTCGATCCGCTTCGGGTGCAATCCATTCGCGATCAGCTCCAGGACCTGCTGCCCCCGCAGATGGTGAGCGGGGGAGACCCGAGCGGCGTGCTGAACAACGTGATGATGGCCATCGGGTCCGGTGAACCGCGACTGGCGGTCATCTTGTCGAAGTTCGACGCGTTGCGCGCTCTGCGTGATGTCGACGGCTCCGAGTGGAGCATGGTGATGTCCAACGCCGGCGCCGCGTATCTGCGCGATCCCTCGGATTCGGTGCTTTACGACGACAACGACGGTCAACTGCTGCACGAAGAGGTGCGCAGCCTGCTGACCCGGCTCAACGCCGGATCGATCATCGCCGGCGTCGAAAACCCCTCCACTCCAAGGCGGTTGAGGCACCGGTTCTTCGTCGTCTCGGCGCTTGGCCAGCCACCGAGCGGGCAGCGGCTGCACGCCCGGGGCATCGCGCCGTTCCGCTGCGTGGACCCGGTCCGCTGGGTGACCTCGAGTTTCGGTGTGCTCTAGGTATTCGTGCGGCGAACATGACGATCCCCCCTCAAAATCCCTTCGAGCACAACCCGTTTGGCGGGGCGCCGTTCGGGGCTAGCCCGTCCGGGCCGCCGGTGTATTCGGCGCCCCCCGTGCCGCCGCCGGATCGCCCACCGGTCAACGCCTTGGCGACGTTGTCGGTGGTGTTCGCGTTTGTATTCGCGCCCGTCGGGGCGGTGCTGGGGCACTTGGTGCTTCGGCAGATTCGGCGCACCGGCGAGCGCGGCCGAGATCGCGCGTTGGTGGGGACGGTGCTGTCGTATGCGGTGATGATCGTCGTGGTGGGCGTTTTGGCGGTGTGGTTGACCCGGTCCGAGAGCACCCCCGCCCCCAGTGGGGCATCTAGTAGCGTCACAGCGCACCCCACCGTTGCGCCCTCCGATCTGGCGAACTTGGAACCTACCCTCGACGACGTCAAAACCATTACCGGGGATCAGCTTCTGACCATGGGCGAGGTGTTGCACCGGCCCAACATAGGCAACGCGATGGGTCAAACCCTCGACCGTCCTGAGTGCAAAGTCGCGATCGACGCCGGGATTCCGGACTCTTACAATGCCGGAGTGATGCTCGGCTTCTATATGCCGGCGTTCATCGACCGAGGCGACCCCTACAACACGGTCGCGGTCGGCTCGGCGGTCACGGCCTTCCTTGACCCGGTCACCGCGCAAGCCCAACAGGCGAACATGCTGTCGACCTGGAGCAAATGCGGCGCGGGCTCGTCGGTGAAAGTAACGTTTCCCGATGGGCGACCGTTCACGTTTCAAGTGAGGGGTCCGAATCCGATGAATAACGGCGTCACCACTATGGAATTCGCTACCGAGACCGAGTTGTCGGTGCACGCCGTCGCGACGAAGTCCAACGTCGTCATCGACCTGTTGGTGTCGTATACCGGAAATGGCATTGACCGCGCCCGCCAGACGGCGGTGGATGTAGCCAACCAGATCCTCAACAAGATTCCGGGCTGACGGGACCGAGCCATGACCAACCCACAGGAACCGTTCGGGCCGAACACCTTCAGCGGGAATCCCTATGGCGGTGCCCCGTATGGGGGAATGCCGCCGGTCTACACGGCGCTGCCGCCACAGCGGCCGCGCCCCAACATCTTCGCGACACTGTCGGTGGTGTTCGCCTTCGTCTTCGCCCCCGCCGGGGCGGTGCTGGGGCACCTGGGCCTGGCGCAGATACGCCGCAGCGGCGAACGAGGGCGCGACCGCGCGATCGTCGGCCTGATGCTGTCCTATGCCGTCATCACGCTGACGGTGGTGGGCCTGGTCGCATGGGCGACCCAGTCCGACAACGACTCATCTCGAACAGTGTCCCGGACCAGCGCGCCAGCCTCGACCGGCGCCGGCTCGGCGCCGCCGTCGCCCCTCGTCACCCCGACGGGGCTACCCGGATTGCTGCCGACGATCGACGACGTCAAACGCTTTATGGGGGACCCCAATCTTGTTGCCCTGCCACCCACGTTCAAGCCGGGCCCCGATTCCGACAGCGCATCGGTGGATCGCCCCGAGTGCTGGCCGGTCATGGGCGGGGGCGCCCCGAACACCGACACGCAGGCCCTGGTCGGTTACTACGGTTTGGTCCTGATCGACGACCACGACATACCCGCCCTCAAGGAAGCGGGGCAGGTGCTGATGGCGTTCCGGGACCCGCCGGCCGCGCAGCGTCAGTTGGCGAATCTGGTGTCGATATGGCGCAAATGCGGCGGATCGACGATGAACATCCTTCCACCTCCCGGCAAGCAGGCGGCGCCGGTCGCGGTCTCGATGGGTGTGCCCTCCGACGCCGGAAACGGCATCACCGCCATGGTGTTGACCGCGCAGGGCCCAGTGCTGCGGTCGCGCAACGACCGAGCGATCGTGGCCAAAAACAACGTGGTCGTGGACATCAATGTGGTGCTGGTGGACACCGACCGCGGCCAGCAGGCCGCACTCGACATCGCAAACTACATCCTGGGCAAGATCCCGAGTTGAGCTGATGACTAATCCCTTTGCCGGCCCCAACCCGTTTCAGCCGAATCCGTTCGGCGGAGGGGTTCCAGGTCAGCCACCGCCACCGCCACCGCCGGCCCCTCCGCGTGACGAGGCGAATATGTTGGCGACATTGTCGGTGGTGTTCGCGTTCGTCTTCGCCCCTGCGGGTCTCATCTTGGGGCACTTGGGATTAGCGCAGATTCGCCGCACCGGCCAGCGCGGTCGCGATCGCGCCTTGGTCGGGGTGACGCTGTCGTACGTGTTCATCGCCGTAGTGGTGGTCGCGTTGATCGTCCGGGCCATGCTGCCTGACAGCGCCCCAACGCACGTTGCGGTACCGGCCACCACGACGACGAAGCCCCCATCCGGTACCACACCGCGCCCGGCCGCTCCGCCAAGACCTCCAATTGTGACTCCGTCGGACCTGCCCGGTCTGCTGCCGAGCCTCGATGAGGTCAAAAACATTACGGGGGACCAGGTTCTGGTGGGGTACGAGCCAACATCCCAACCGGGAAGTAAGTACCAACTCGTCAACCGCCCCGAGTGCTCAGCAGTCTTCGCGGCAGGCGCACCGAACACCTACGACATGCAAGGCGCCCTGCGCTACTACGCCACCATGATGATGGAAACAAATAATCCGCGCACACCGACCGAGGCTGGTCAAGCGGTCGTGGCGTATCGCGATGCGGCAGCGGCCCAAGCGCAATTGGAAAAGATCCAGGCGATCTGGCATCAATGCGCCAACTCTGCCATGACTCTGCTCCCCGCTCCCGACAAAAAAGGGAATGTAGCCGTCGCATTGACGGTGATGACGCCCGTTGATGCTGGTGGCGGTATCTCCACCATCGAGGTGATAGCGCAGCAACTGTCACCACGGTTGGGCACCTACCGAGCGATCGCCGCGAAAAACAATGTCCTGGTGGATGTGATGATTCTCATGGCCGAAACAGTCGGCCGCGGTCCGCACGCCGCGCTAGACATCACCAACTTCATCCTCAACAAGATCCCGGGCTGAACACATGACAAATCCGTTTGGCGCCAGCCCGTTTCAGCCGAATCCATTCGGTGGACCTCCGCCCGGTCCACTGCACCCGCCTCCGCAGATCCCTCCGCGTGACGAGGCGAATGTGTTGGCGACGCTGTCGGTGGTGTTCGCGTTCGTCTTCGCCCCTGCGGGTCTCATCCTGGGCCACTTGGGATTAGCGCAGATTCGCCAGACCGGGCAGCGGGGGCGCGATCGCGCGTTGGTCGGGGTGACACTGTCGTATGTATTCATCACCGCACTGGTGGTTGCCTTGATCGTCGCGGCGATCATGCCGGATTCCAACCCGACTCGCCTTGCAATACCGATGACCACGACCACCACAAAGCCACCGCCGCCCACCGTGGCACCGGCCGACATGGACGGCTTGCTACCGACCCTTGACGACTTCAAGCACTTCACGGGCGACGACGCACTGACCATTCGTGCCACAAAACATCTGCCTACGCCGGATCCGCTGCGGGGACCAACTGATCGCCCCGACTGCTGGGGTGTCTTCGAGTACGGCGCCCCAGAGGCTTACGACGTTGGAACCATCGTCGGCTACTCCGAGTCGGTTTTTTCCGACATTCACGATCCCTTGAACCAATGGAGTCTTGGCGGGGCCGCCGCGGCATTTCACGACTCGGCGGCGGCAGCGGCTCAGGTTGCGAAGCTGCAGTCGATCTGGCGCAAATGCGGTGGCTCGACGAGCCACGACACCGAGTCCGACGGACGAACCACCGAGGTGGACATCAAGCCACCGTCCGACACCGGCAACGGCATCACGACCATAGAAACCGTGAGCCACTTTCCAATACCCGACTACGGCGTCCGCGCGATCGCCGCTAAAACCAACGTGGTCATCGACGTCGGGGCATGGTCGACGGCAAGCGCCGACCGCAGCCGGCAGGTCGCTCTGGCAATCAGCAACTTCATCCTCAACAAGATCCCGGGCTGAGCACATGGCAAATCCCTTCGGTACCGGCCCGTTTCAGCCGAATCCGTTCGGCGGACCTCCGCCCGGTCCGCAACACCAGCCGCCACCTCCGGGCCCGCCTCGTGATGAGGCCAATGTGTTGGCGACGCTGTCGGTAGTGTTCGCGTTCCTCTTCGCCCCCGCGGGTCTCATCCTGGGGCACTTGGCCTTAGCGCAGATCCGCCGCAGCGGCGAGCGCGGCCGCGATCGCGCTCTGGTGGGCGTGACGCTGTCGTATGTGTTCATCACCGCGGCAGTGGTCGCGCTCATCGTCCGCGCGATGTTTCCCGACGCGACTCCAGCCGCGGCCCCGGCGACCACCACGACCACGGCGCCGACCATCACGACGACGACCCGCACAACGCCGCCCCCACCCCCCACCGTCGCGCCGGCCGATGTCGACGGGCTACTACCCAACCTCGAGGACGCCAGGAACATCAGCGGCGACCCGGCCATGAAAGCTGATGCGACAGTCCACCAACCGGGACCCGACCCGCAGCGGGGGCACATCGACCGAACCGATTGTTGGGCAGTGATGGAGACCGGCGCCCCGGAGGCCTATGACGTCCCGGCCATCGTGGGATTCGCCGGATCAGCCTTTTCCGACAACCACAACTTGCACCACCAATGGGTCGTGGCTCAAACGGTCTCGACATATCACGACGCGCCGGCCGCTCAGACCCAGCTGAACAAGCTGTTGTCGAATCTGCGTCAATGCAGCGGCACCACCATCAACGCGACGTGGCCGAACGGCAGGACATACCCGTTGGCTGTGGAACCGCCTGCGGACGCTGGCAACGGCATCACCACGGTGGCGCACGTACTGCAATCGGCCGATCGCATTTACTGCGTCCGTGCCGCGGCGGCCAAGGCCAACGTGGTCATTGACGTGGACACGTGCTCCAACGACGGGCCCGACCCCAGCCAGCACGCCGCGCTCGCCGTCACCACCCTGATCCTCGGCAGGATCCCCGGCTAGCCCGCGACTCCTCAGCCGCCAAAACCGGCCGGAGGCGCCGCGACCGGAGCCGGACCACCCAGGCCCAGGTGGCTGGAGGCGAACGCGACTCCCTTGTCGATCATCGCGCCGTCGTCGGCGTAGGTGTTGTGCGCGGCGAAGTTGAGGCCGTCGGAGCAGACGGGGTCTTCGGTGGCGCACACCTTGATGGTCTTGTCCTGATACAACGGGCCAATTTCCACGGGCGGTTCGTTGAGGAAGTTCATTGCCCGCACGTTGGGCATGCCGAACAGCACGACCGAGGAGACGTGGTTGGCCACGTCGGGGGACAGCGGTTTGGGCACGGTGTTGGGGTCGATGCCGTCGGGCACGGCGGCTGAGGTGACAAAGCCCATCACGGCCGCGCCCTGGGAGTAG
>NZ_QMEV01000054.1 GCF_003284935.1 Mycobacterium colombiense | reverse complement strand
GCCCGATGCATTAGCGGGAGACAAATCGCCTTGGTCCGATGACTGCATCGGAGTCGCAGTAGCGCTGCAACATAGCGTCTATCAAGACCACAACGTCAATGGTGTCGCATTTGAAACGTGGCGACCTGATTCTGCCGCTGCGTCCGTGGTGACCGGGGTCAAAAAGGGTGTCATCAGCTTTTCGACAGCTGGCGACGCCGACGCCCTTTTCGTCAAATTCTCTCGAGAATGGCAAAGATGCGAGGGCAAAACCGTGCTCCTGTCGGGTGGGCCTTTCAGACTCCAGGTGAAAGTCGATAACGTACAGCCTGCCGCTTCGGTTCTCGCGGCTACCATGTCGATCGAATTGGACTCACCCAACCCGCTTCTTGAGCTTGCCATTCCGGCCGCGCGGGCCCTCGGTGTGCGGGACAATTGTCTCATTGAAGCCGAAGTCGACTTTGGCAACAATGCAAACCCCCCGACTCACCGTATCGACACGAGCGCGATCGACATAGCCCAGGTCATGAGGGACAAAGTCAGCGCGTTGAGCTGACCCCGGACCACCCCGACCGGCAACTAACTAACCACTGCCAAGGTCGGACTTCACACAGATGAAATGCCTTGCCGGCCTTAAGATGTGCATCTACCCCGGCGGCGCCGATCGACCAGCTAGTGAGTTCAAATACTCTGGCGGCAACGTGATCAACGCGTCACCTTCGCTCGCCTCGAACATGCGTAAGGGCTGGGCACCTTCCACGGCACGGCAGTGCCGGCCGCCGGCCACCTCGCGGCTCCAGCGCAGCGCGTCGGCCTGCATCAAGCGCAGCGAGGAGAACTCGCGGCCTTTCCAGAACGAGTCGCGTACGTAACTCATGGGTCGTTCCACCCGGGGTGTGTCCTTGGGTTTGAAGCCCGCGCCGGGTCGATCAGGGGTGCCGTAGTGGGTGGTGGCCAACTCGGCGTAAGATCGATTGATCTGCGGATCGCAGAGGTCGGGTTTGTCCACCCCGGTCGTGAGGTTGTCACACCAACCGCGCCGGCACCCCGCCGAACTCGAACGCCAGAACATGGCAAGCGCACCACGTGGTTTGATCCATCCGGATTACCGGGCGCACGAACAGATGCCGCGAGCACGACAGCACCATCACGAACGCCCACACCGCCACCGGCTCGGCCGTCGCTCGGTCGAATCACATCCCCAGCCCGCCGTAATCGATCTGCGCCTCACCACCCGGGGCCACCGGCCCGCTGACCCTCTCGCGGGCCACCGCCTCGGCGAAATGCGTTGCGATCCAACGTCGCACCGCGGACTTCGACGCCGCGACTCAATGCCCGTCGCGCAACCACCCGGCGATCGTGGCCACCGTGACATCGGCATCCAGCCAGTCCTTAATCCGATCCTGGTTCCCGAAAGACCCAGAGAATCATCGGACACAGCCCCACAGATAAGCGTGTTCCCCACGATCACCAGAGCCCGAAACCCAATCGTGGGACACAGTCGGATACACCTCGTACCCACCTACAGATAACGGGAATGGCTCGCTAGACAAACGCGTGAAGCGCGACTGCTGGTCGACCCAGTTAGTGCAGCACCCTAGGCTTACAAGGACGGACATCATGCGGCGTAAAACCCCAGTTCGAGAGGTTTGAGGCTAGATAAGGAATGCCCGCCGGCGTCGGCGGCCTGCACGGCGAGCATGTCGACGCCGGCGTCGTGCGCCTGCGCCGCCTCGTCGGCCGTGGTGACCGTCTGGACCACCACGCTGCCGGCCCCGCGCAGCGAGGCGATCACGTCGCGCGACGGAATGCCGAAGGTGAACGACACCATCGGCACGGGGTCGTCGAGCAGCAGCGCGATCTTCTCGTCGAACTTGTCGTTGTCCTCGATGGGTTCGGGTGGCAGTGTCAGCCCGAACTGGTCGGCGTCGGCCTGGACCATCGCGGCGTAGTCGCGGTAGCGTTGCGGATCGACCGGGACCGGGTTGGGCGCGAAGACGTTGACGCCGAACGGGATTCCCTCGGCGCGAACGGCTTTGATCTCGGCCTCGATGGCCTCGACGGTCTTGTATCCCGCCGCGAGCAAGCCAAGGGCGCCCGCGCGCGTGGCGGCCGACACCATGGCCGGGGTGGTCGGGCCGCCCGACATCGGAGCCGCCACCAGCGGGATGGACATTCCAAACTGCGCCAACATCTTCGTGCCCTTTCGCTGGTTCGGAGTGCGGCGGCAAGGCCGACGGTGCCTGCCTCGACAATATCGACGCCGTACGGGTGCGCATCATTCCGCCATCGCGACCCACCTGGCAGGATGCATGAGCGTGACGCGCCCCAACTTCCTTGTGATCGTGGCAGACGACCTCGGCTTCTCCGACCTCGGCGCGTTTGGCGGCGAGATCGAGACGCCCAACCTCGATCGCCTGGCCCACGCCGGGCTCCGGTTCACCGATTTTCATTCGGCCCCGGCCTGCTCACCGACCCGGGCGATGCTGTTGACCGGGACCGACCACCACATCGCCGGCATCGGCACGATGCTCGAGGTCGCATCGCCGGAATTCCGCGGCGCGCCCGGGTACGAGGGCTACCTGAACGACCGGGTGGTCGCGCTGCCCGAACTGTTGCGCGACGCCGGGTATCTGACCCTGATGTCCGGCAAATGGCACCTTGGTGCCACCATCGAGACGTCGCCGTGGGCGCGCGGCTTTGAGCGCTCGTTCGCCCTGCTGCCGGCCGGCGCCAGCCACTACGGCGGCGCCGGTGCGCGCGGATTCTCGCCCGTACCAACGCTTTACACCGAGGACGACCGGTTCGTCACCGTCGGCGACGACTTCTATTCGTCGGACTCCTACACCGATACCCTGCTGCGCTATCTGGACGAGCGCGCGCCCGACGACGACCGGCCGTTCTTCGCCTATCTGCCCTTCCAGGCGCCGCACTGGCCGCTGCAGGCGCCCGACGAATCCCTCGCGAAATACCGGGGCCGCTACGACGCCGGCCCGGACGCGCTGCGCGAGGAGCGGCTGGCCGCGCTCAAGCGGCTCGGCCTCTGCCCACCCGACGTCGTCGCACACCCGGTGGTGGCCGACGGCGCGCCGGAATGGGCCCACATGACCGACGAGCAACGCGCGCGCTCGGCGCGCAGCATGGAGGTCTACGCGGGGATGGTCGACCGGATGGACTACAACGTCGGCCGGGTCATCGACTACCTGTCGGCCAGCGGCGAACTCGACAACACCGTCGTCATCTTCCTGTCCGACAACGGCGCCGAGGGTGCGATCGTGGAGGCGATGCCGCTGCGCGGCCCGCAGATCGCCGCGCAGATCGAAAAGCATTGCGACAACAGCCTGGACAACCTGGGCCGGCCCACCTCGTTCATCTGGTACGGCCCCCGCTGGGCGCAGGCGGCCACCGCGCCGTCGCGGCTGCACAAGGCATTCACCACCCAGGGCGGGATCCGGGTGACCGGCTTCGTCACCTGGCCCGGCTTCGCCCGCCAGCAGCAGATCGGCACCGCGTTCAGCACCGTCATGGACATCGCGCCGACGCTGCTGGAGCTGGCCGGCACCGCACATCCTGGCACGTCCTACCGGGGCCGCGAGGTGGCACCGATGCGCGGCCGCTCACTGGTCGATTACCTGACGGGCGCCGCCGAGACCGTGCACGACGCCGGCACCGGCACCGGCTGGGAGTTGTTCGGCCGCCGCGCCATCCGCCAGGGCGACTGGAAGGCGCTGTACCTGCCGCCGCCATACGGGCCGGGCGCCTGGCAGCTCTACGATCTGTCCTCCGACCTCGGCGAGATCGACGACCTGGCCGCGTCGCACCCCGACAAGCTGGCCGAGCTGCTGGCGCTGTGGGACCGCTACGTCGAGGAGACCGGCGTGATCCTCGACCCCATCTCGGTGTACGACCTGCAGCTATGACCCTCCGACCACCACGGTCACCCCAGGTCAGGCGCCGGGTCGGGCGGCCTCAAACAGCTCGACCGAACCGCTGTGCCGTGCCACGACGACGTCGAGTCCCGCATCGCTGAGCCAGCGCTGCACGTCACCGGCCCGGGGCGGCTCCCCGAAGAAGCCCGCCGCCTGCAACGCGGTCACAAAACGGTCCTGGCGCCAACCGCGACCGCGTACGCACGTGCTCCCGCGAAGGATCCCACCGGGCTTCAGCACACGCGCGAGCTCGACCACCGCCGCGCGCGGGTCGGGCAGACAATGCAGCCCGTTGAACGTCACCGCCAGGTCGAAGGTGTTGTCCTGGAAGGGCAAATCGGTGATATCGGCCTCGGTGAACTCCATCAGGTCGGCCAGGCCCAACTGGTCTGCCCGACCGCGCGCCCGCGCCAGCATGTCCGGGGAAATGTCGGCCGCCACGTAGCGGCAATCCTGCCCGGGGCGCAGGCCACGAAAGGCGAAGCCACCACCGCACGGGATGTCGAGCACATGCGCGCCGGCGGGAACCTCACCGACCCGCTGAACCTGCGCTAGCAAATCAGGTAATGCCAATCCCCACAGCGCTTTTGCGCCCACCGCGGCGACGCCGTCATGCATTGCGGCCGTGTTGTACAACGCCGATGCCACCCGAGCGGCACGCCAGCGCTCCGTTACCTGCCCCATCCGCTGACTCTAACCCGAAACCCAGGCATGGCAACCACGGCTGAATCCCGCCCGCTGGCGATAAGCTCAGCGGCGTGCCCAAAGACCATTCACCGGTGAACCCATGAGACGCCGGCCTGCCGCGGCGGTGCCCTTCTGATGGCCGGGCCGGCGGTGCGGATCGGCATCCTGGGCGCGGCCAGGATCGCGCCGATGGCGTTGATCGGTCCTGCCAAGGACAACCCCGAGGTCGTCGTCACCGCGGTGGCGGCCCGCGACGTCCCGCGGGCGCAGGCCTTCGCCGCCAAGCACGGAATCGCCTCCGTGCACGGTGATTACGGGGCGCTGATCGCCGACCCGGACGTCGACGCCATCTACAACCCGCTGCCGAACGGCCTGCACGGGCGCTGGACGCGGGCCGCGCTGGCCGCCGGCAAGCACGTGCTGTGCGAGAAGCCGTTCACCGCCAATGCGGCCGAGGCACGCGAAATCGCCGCCCTGACAGCCGATTCGGGGCGGGTGGTGATGGAGGCTTTTCACTATCGCTACCACCCGCTGACGCTGCGCGCCGAGGAGATCATCGCCTCCGGTGAGCTGGGCACGCTGCGGCACGTGGAGGCCGCGCTGTGCTTTCCGCTGCCGAAATTCTCCGACATCCGTTACGACTACGCGCTTGCCGGCGGGGCGACGATGGACGCCGGCTGCTACGCGGTGCACATGGTCCGGACGTTCGGTGGGACTTCCCCGGAAGTCATTGCGGCGCAAGCCAAACTGCGCGACCCACGCGTCGATCGGGCCATGACGGCCGACCTGCGGTTCCCGGCCGGCCATACCGGCCGCGTGCGCTGCTCGATGTGGTCGCCGCGACTGCTGCAGATCAGCGCCCGGGTGATCGGCGAACACGGCGAGCTGCGCATCCTGAATCCCGTGATGCCGCAGTCTTTCCATCGGCTCTCGGTGCGGTCGCGCCGGGGGAGACGGACGGAACGCTTCGGGCGACGCGCTTCCTACGCCTATCAGCTGGACGCGTTCGCCGCGGCGGTGCTGCGCGGCGAACCGGTCAAAACAAGCCCGCAGGACGCGGTCGACAACATGACCGTCATCGATGCGATCTATTGCGCCGCGGGCCTGCCGCTGCGTTACCCGGCCTGAACGTCCGACAACAACCGCCGCGCGGCCTCGACGCACGGGCGTAGGCGGTCTATCGGGCTCACCCCGGCCAGCGCCAACGATCGTTGGGGCACTTCGATTTCGAGCACCGTATCGGCGGGCAGCGCGCGCAGGAGCTCGCGCAGCGGGAGCTCCCCCTCACCGGGAACCATGCGCTCGAACATGGCCTCCTCCAGGTAGTTGTCGATGCGCGGCCGCAGCGTCGTGTCGTTGAGTTGGGCGTAGCCGATGCGATCGGCATCGATGGCGGCCACTTCGGCGGCGCCGGAGCCCGACCGCACCAGGTGCATGGTGTCGATCAACAGGCGGAATTCGCGTCGTCCGACGTACTCCTCGGCGGTTAGCGCCGCGCTCAGGTCGCCGATGGTCAGGCCGGGCACCGGTTCGACGACCGTGTCGATATCGCGCTGTGCGGCGAGCTCGGTCAGCGCGGCGAACTGGTCCAGGGTCCGGGGGAGGTCGGGGTCCAGGCTGACCACGTTGATCCGGGGGACGCAGAGCTCGGCCAACACGTCGAGGTCGCCCCGCAAGGCGCTCACGTCGGCGCCGGGCAGCACCACGAATCCGTCGCCCAGCGAGATGCCCACGCCCCGGTCGCCCAGCGCGGCGAGCAGGTCGCGTCGTAGCCCGGCGTCGTCTTTCAACGAGAACGGGGGATAACCCAGCGGCACCAGCGGCATCCCCCGCACGGCGACCGAGATGTGGCGGCACCCCAGTTTCGCGGCCAGATCCACCAATTCGATTGGTGGCAGCCCGAATACGCTGAGCATGCCGATGCCGAGGCGGTCCGGCCGCCCCGATGATGTCATGCGGGGCGACCCACCAGTTGCGCCAGTTGCGCGGCGCTCTGGGCCGTTTGGGTGGTGAGCACGATCCGCCCCGTGGTGGCCGGTTGCTCGATGATGGGGGCCTCGAGCACCATGTTGTCGCGGATGAAGGCCATGTGGTCTTGCAGATGCTCGCCGGTGAATGCGGCCCAGGCGGCCGTCGACGGCGGATCCAGCACGAGGGTCAGTTCGTAGTAGTCCGCGGTCAATGACTTCGGCGGGTCGACGTGCACGAGGCCCAGTCGCATGGTCTCGGGACCCAGCGTATAGACGGTGGTTCGCCCGATGTCACAGGTGGTCAGCGTGTCGGTCGGCGTTATCGACGCGTTCGGATCGGCGGCCGGGCACTTCACCGCGGGAGTGGTGGGCTGCGACTTCGTCACCGGCCGAACCGGCAACGGGGCGATCTTCACCACCGGCGGGGGCGGCGGGGGCGGGGGCGCGGTGGTGCTCGGCGGCGCCGTGGTCGATGAACCCGCGGGCGCGGGCGGGTGCGCGTGCTGGCAGCCACTGATCACGGCGGTGAGCAGGCCGAGCGACCCGAGCCAGGCGGCGGCGTTGCGTACGCGGAAACGACGGTGACTCATCCGAACTGACTCTACTCGGCGGTCATCGGTTTTCCGTTTGGATGGGAAGTCTTGCACCGCAATTTCTTTGGAATGGATGGGCGTGCACCGGCGAATTCGGAGGTGCGAGTCGGTGCAGTCGGCGGCGATGAGCTGTGGGTATCCGACACGCTGACGCGGCGAGAACGAGCCCTTTACCGACACTACGAATATAGAGTAGGGTCGCGGTTCAAGACTCATGGATAGACGACGAAAGCCTAATCCCGCCGAGCGCCGCCGCGACCTGTGCGACGCGGCAATTCAGTTGTTGGCTGACGACGGGGCCAAGGGATTGAGCCATCTGAAGGTCGACCGCAAGGCCGGCGTGCCGGACGGCACGACCTCGTTTTACTTCCGCACCCGATCGGCATTGCTGCGCGCGGTGGCCGAGCGCTCCGCCGAGCTCGACCTCGCCGAGCTGCAGGCGATCGCGGACAGCTCCGAGGCCGGAAGTCGCGCGCCGTCGCGGTTGTCGCAGGTCGTCATCCAGGCCGGCAGCGATCCGCAGTTGTACCGGACCAGGGCCCGTTACGAGCTCACCATGCAGGCCACCCGCGACCCCGCGCTGGCCGCGATCCTGCAGCAGGCCACCGACGAGTTCACCAAGCTGCACCGGGAAATCCTCGTGCAGCTCATGCCGCACGGCGCCGACCTGGATCCGGCGGTCGTCGAGGATCTGAGCAACGTCACGCTGACGTTCATCAATGGCCTGCTGCAGCGGTTCGCCCACGGCGACCGAATCATCGACAGCGCCGAACAGCTCGACGGAATCCTGTCGGCGATCGCCACTGGGATCTTGAAGAGTTCGGCCAAGGGGCGGCTCACCCAGACGGGCGGCCTGCAGGTGTTGCGCCGGGGGGCGGCCGGATCCGGATGAGGACGCCGGCGGGACACGGCGTGCCGGGCTCTGGCTCTTGCCAGGGCCTCCGCTGTATGGTTCTCTACGACAATAGAGTGAGCCCACGTTCATGCGTCGTTTTCCCCCGCGCTTGTGCAGAAGTGACAACGACGCAATTAAGCGGAGTGTATAAATTGCCCCGGACCGACCGAATCCAGCGCTGCAACGCTGGCAGCGCTAGCCCTGGTGCAGGTAATGCGGGTATCGAAAAGTGCAGCGGTAGGAGGATTTTCGTGACGGCGAGCACCGAAAGCAGTGTTCGGTTCGATCCATACGATGTCGGGTTGATCGCCGACCCGTATCCGATGTTCGCGCGATTGCGCGAAGAGGCGCCGCTCTATTACAACGCCGAATACGACTTTTACGCCGTGAGCCGTTACGCCGATGTCAGCAAGGCGCTGGTCGACCACGAGACATACAGCTCCGCGCGGGGCGCCATCCTGGAGCTGATCAAGGCGAACCTCGAAATCCCGCCGGGCATGTTGATCTTCGAAGACCCGCCGATTCACGACGTGCACCGCAAACTGCTGTCGCGGATGTTCACCCCACGCCGGATCGCCGCGCTGGAGCCGATGATCCGCGACTTCTGCGCGCAGCTGCTGGACCCGCTGGTGGGTTCGGGACGCTTCGACTTCGTCACCGACCTGGGCGCGCAGATGCCGATGAAGGTGATCAGCATGCTGCTCGGCATCCCCGAAGACGACCAGGAGTACATCCGCGACCGGGGCAACGCCCAGCTGCGCACCGAGGCGGGCAAGCCGATGGACGCCGCCCAGCACGGCCTGTCCGTGGGCGAGCAGTTCGAGGCCTACATCGATTGGCGCGCCGAGCATCCGTCCGACGACATCATGACCGAACTCCTCAACGTCGAATTCGTCGACGAGACCGGCACCACCCGCCGGCTGTCCCGCGAAGAAATCCTGGTCTATCTCAACGTGGTGGCCGGGGCCGGCAACGAAACGACCACCCGCCTGATCGGTTGGTCCGGCAAGGTTCTCGCCGAGCACCCCGACCAGCGTCGCGACCTGGTTGCCAACCCCACACTCATCCCGCAGGCCATCGAGGAGTTGCTGCGCTACGAGCCGCCCGCGCCGCACGTCTCGCGATACGTGACCCGCGACGTCGTCGTGCACGACCAGACGGTGCCCGAAGGCAGCGTGATGATGATGCTCATCGGGTCGGCCTGCCGCGACGAGGCCCAATTCGGCCCCGACGCGGGCGAATTCAACATCCACCGCACGGTGCGCCCGCACCTCACCTTCAGCATGGGCACGCACTTCTGCCTTGGCTCGGCGCTCGCGCGCCTCGAGGGCCGCATCGCGCTGGAGGAGATTCTGAAGCGATTCCCCGAGTGGGAGGTCGACCTGAACAGTGCCACCCTCAGCCCGACCTCCACGGTGCGGGGCTGGGAGTGTATGCCGGCGCTGGTGTCGTGATGGCCGGCCGGGTCGAGGGCAAGGTGGCTTTCGTCAGCGGCGCCGCCCGCGGACAGGGCCGCAGCCACGCCGTGCGTCTGGCGCAGGAGGGCGCCGACATCATCGCGATCGACGTCTGTGGGCCGATCGAGCACCTGGCTTATCCGCACGCGACACCCGAAGACCTCGCCGAGACCGCGGATCTGGTCAAAAACCTCGACCGGCGCATCGTCACCGCCCAGGTGGACGTCCGCGACTACGACGCGCTGAAGGCCGCGGTGGACAGCGGGGTGGAACAGCTCGGTCGCCTCGACATCATCGTCGCCAACGCCGGCGTCGGAACCGACGGCAGAAAGCTGCACAAGATCCGCGAGGACGTGTGGCAGGACATGATCGACATCAACCTCAGCGGCGTGTGGCACACGGTGAAAGCGGGCGTACCGCACGTCCTTTCGGGTGGCCGCGGCGGGTCCATCGTGCTCACCAGTTCGGTGGGCGGTCGCAAGGCGTACCCGAACACCGGTCATTACATCGCCGCCAAGCACAGCGTGATCGGCCTGATGCGGGCCTTCGCCGTCGAGCTGGGCCCGCACATGATCCGGGTCAATTCCGTGCTGCCCACCCAGGTCAGCACCACGATGGTGATGAACGACAACACCTATCGGCTCTTTCGTCCCGACCTGGAAAATCCCGGACCTGACGACTTCGCCCCGATCTCGCAGACGATGCACACACTGCCGGTGCCTTGGGTGGAAGCCACCGACATCAGCAATGCTGTCCTGTTCCTCGCCTCTGACGAATCTCGTTACGTCACCGGCGTTTCGCTTCCCGTCGACGCGGGCAGCTTGCTCAAATAAGCGCCAACCCCCAGTGAAAGAAGAAAGCCCATGCCCGAATACGACTACGAAAAGCTGAAGAAGGAAGCCGAGCAGTACATCAAGTTCGAGAAGGACAAGAAGAACCGGATCGCCTACATCACGTTCAACCGGCCGGAAGAGCTCAACTCGGCCACGCTGGGCATGCGGCAGAACTACGCGGACCTGATCCACAAGTGCAACGTGGACGACGACGTCAAGGTGGTCGTGATTCGCGGCGAGGGCCAGGATTTCGGTAGCGGCGGCGACCTGCCCGAGCAGCGTCCGATGCTGGAGAACCCCGGCCTGCCGCTGCACCACGAGCTGGCGATCAACGATGACGACGTCAAGTACCCACCGGGCGGCTCCTACCGCTACCTGTCCACCGTCACCGACTTCTACGCCAAGGCCCGCGCCGGAAACCGTCCGCTGCAGGAGCTTCGCAAGATCAGCATCATCGAGGCCAAGGGCTACTGCTACGGATGGCACTTCTATCAGGCCGGCGACGCCGACCTGGTGATCTCTAGCGACGACGCCCTGTTCGGGCATCCGGCCTTCCGTTACGTGGGTTGGGGACCGCGGTTGTGGTGGTGGGCCGAGACGATGGGCCTGCGCAAGTTCTCCGAAATGCTGTTCACCGGACGGCCGTTCAGCGCCAAGGAAATGTATGACTGCGGATTCGTCAACAGCGTGGTGCCGCGCGACCAGCTGGAGGCGGAAACCGAAAAGTACGCGCTGGCATGCTCGAAATCGCGCCCGACCGACACCGTCGCCGTGCAGAAGACCTTCCTCGAGCTCTACAAGCAGCACAAGGGCGAGTACTTCGGCAGCCTGCTGACCGGCATGGTCGAGGGCATGTTGCCGATGATCAAAAACGACGCGGAAGAGGTCAACCTCACGGGGGGCACCTTCGAGAAGGGCCTCAACAATGTGGTCAAGGACAACGACTTGAACTTCCCGCCGGAGTGGCGCCTGAGCCGCTCGGGCCGCGCGAAGCCCTGACCGTTTTGGCGGGGCGTGCATGTCCGCGCTGACGGGTGTCCGGGTCGTCGAGTTAGCCGAATCCGTCGCGGGGGAGTACTGCGGAAAGCTGCTGGCCGACTTCGGCGCCGAGGTCGTCAAGATCGAGGCGCCGAAGCGCGGCAGCGCAACCCGCGCCATGGCGCCCGTCCTCGCCGACGGGTGCGACGGCAGCGCCCTGTTCGCCTACCTCAACACCAACAAGCGCTCCGTCGTCCTCGATGTCGGGTCGGCGGCCGATGTCGAGCGGCTGCACCGCCTCATCGACACGGCCGACGCCGTCATCGAAGGCGGGACCGCGGACTGGTCCGCGCGCCACCCGTCCGTGGTGTTCTGTTCCATCACGCCGTACGGCGACGGCGTGGCCGCCGAGTTCGACAACGCCCGAGGCATCAACGTCTTTCACGCCAGCGGCTGGGGTTACCACACACCCAGCCATCCGGACCCGGGCAAGCCGCCGCTGCAGGGACCCGGCCGCTTCCTGGCCGACTACGAGGCGGGGCTGGAGGCGGCGCTGTGTATCGCGTCGTCGTTGTGGGGACGCCTGCATACCGGTGAGGGCGAGTCGATCGACGTCTCGCAACAGGCCGTGCTGGTCTCCCGCGCCGATTGCATCCTGGGCCGCCTGGTCACCGGCGAGGTGCCGGCCGCCGGCGAGCGCGGGGACTACGACCAGGCGGGGCCGGCCTCGTTCTTCGCCTGCTCCGATGGTTACGTCTACTTGTACATGACCAGCGTAGCCCACTGGGCCGGGGTGAAAACCCTGATGGGACAGCCGGAATGGCTCGGCGGCTTCGAGGACGACTGGTTGGAGTTCTCCGTCACCACCGAGAAGGTCACGAGGTTTCAGCGCGGGTTCGCCGCGTGGGTCGCCGGCCTACCCAAAGAGGAGGCCTCGGAACGGGCGCAGCGGCTCGGCGTGCCGCTGGTGCCCGTCAACGGCGCCGCGGACCTGCACCAGTCGCCGCAGTACCGCCATCGCGGTTTCTTCCAGCGGGTCCGCCACCCCGTGCTGGGCGAGGCTGCGTATCCCACGGTACCGTACGCGTTCAGCGCATCGCCCGCCCGCATCGCCAGTGCGGCACCGACGCTCGGCGAGCACACTCGGTCGGTGATGGCAAGCCTCGACACCCCGCGGGCCCGGCCGGCGGTCAAGCAAGCACAACTCAAACCGCCCAAGCGCCCGCGGGGCGGACCGCTGCACGGCGTGCGGGTCGTCGAGCTCACCAAGGTCTGGGCCGGCCCGTACGCCGGCAAACTGCTGGCGATGCTGGGCGCCGAAGTCATCAAGGTCGAGACGGCCGACAACCCCGAGGAGATGCGCGCTTACGGCGGCACCGACGTCAACCATGCTCCCTATTTCTTGAGCATCAATCCCGAGATCCTCAGCGTGGACCTCGATATCAAGTCGGCCGACGGGATGGCGCGGCTGCGCGAGCTCATCGCCCGCAGCGACATCGTCATCAACAACCTGCGCCCCGGCACCATGGAACGCCGGGGCCTCGGGTATCCACAGCTCACCGAGATCAAGCCCGACATCATTTCCGTGTCGATCAAGATGTGGGGCAACGACGGGCCGCTGGGCCACCAAACCGGTTATGCGCCTTGCTTCGCGGCGCTGGCCGGACCGGCCTCGCTGGTCGGCTATCCCGAGGGTCCGCCGCTGGGGACCAGCATGCGCTACGGCGACTCGACGGTGGGGGCCGCCGCGGCCTATGCCGCCGTCGTCGCGTTGCTGCATCGGGAGCTGTGCGGCGCAGGGCAATTCGTCGACGTGTCGGCGGTGGAAACCCTCTCCTCGATGATCGGTGACTGCCTGCTGGAACAGGCGCTGACCGGCCGGCGATTGGGTCCCACCGGCAACCGCCACCCGGACATGTGCCCACACGGGTGCTACCCGTGCGCAGCCGGCGGGTGGATCACGGTGGCCGTCGCGACCGATGCCGAATGGCTCCGGCTATGCGAGGCACTCGACGCCGCGACACTGGGTGACGATCCCCGCTACGCCACCGGCGATTCGCGCCACCGGCACGCCGATGCGCTGGACGCGGACCTCGCCAGGCTCACCCGAGACCGGGACGCCGAGCGGCTCGCGCGGTGCCTGCGGGCGGCCGGAGTGCCGGCCGCCAAGAGCGCCACCGCCGTGGATGTGATTGGCGATCAACGGCTGTGGGACCGGGAGCTGTACCGGTTCGTCACCGATCACCGCGAGGGCCAGCGACCGGTGCTCGGGCCGTCCTGGCGAATGGCGCGCAACCCCGCGCGGATCGAGCGCGGCGCGCCCGACCTGGGCGAGGACACCGACTACGTTCTACACGAGATACTCGGCACCCAACCGATGGGCGGAAGATGACGACACTGGCGCGCACTGCGGCCCTGGTCACCGGCGCCAGCAGTGGCATCGGCGCGGCGACGGCCCAGGCGCTGGCCGCCCACGGCGCCGCGGTCGCCGTGCTCGCGCGCCGGGCCGACCGGCTGGACGAGCTGCGAGGCCGGATCGAATCCGCCGGTGGCACAGCGCTGGTCTTGACCGCCGACGTCACCGACGCCGAACAGGTGGCGTCGGCCGTGCGGCGCACCGTCGCGGAGTTCGGGCGCCTCGACATTCTGGTGAACAATGCCGGCCTGATGGCCTCGGCGCCGGCGACCGAGGCGTCGCTGCGCGACTGGGACCAGATGGTGTCGGTCAACGTGCAGGGCGTCCTCTACGCGACCCGCGCGGCGCTTCCCCACCTGATCGGGGCGGCCGCCGATTCACCGCGCGGCGTGGCCGATCTGGTCACCATCAGTTCCACCGCCGGCTGGGTGGCCCGGCCGAACACCGCGGTGTACTCGTTGACCAAATTCGGGGTGAACGCGTTCAGCGAGGGCCTTCGCCAGGAGGTGCTGGGCAAGCGGGTCCGGGTCGGGGTGGTGGGGCCGGGAACCGTCGACACCGAGATCTTCAGCCACCTGGCCGATGCGTCGCGGGAGGCGTTCGAACGGCAGACGGCCGGCATGGTCATGTTGCGGCCGGAGGACATTGCGGATGCGGTGTTGTTCATGGTGACTCGTGACCGCCGGGTGGCGGTCAATCACATGTTGGTGCGCTCGGCCGAGCAGACCTGGTAGCGGCGTGACGTCGGGCTGGGTGATCGGTGATCATCACGGATTGCCGTTGCCGGCCGACCCCGCGTCGTTGCGCCGCGGCGGAGCGGCGTTTCTGACCGACGCCTTTCGGGCCTCCGGGGTGCTCGTGCGCAACGGCGTCGCCCGGATCGGCGACTTCCGGGAGGTCAGCGGCGGCAGCACCGGGCGCAAGGTGGTGCTGTCGGTCGAATATGACCGGCCCGCACCGGAACTGCACACCGAGCTGTTCGTCAAGTTCTCGCGTGATCTCGACAACCCGGTGCGCGACCGCGGAAAGACGCAGATGGAGGCCGAGGTTCGGTTCGCCTCCTTGGCACGAGCCCCCGGATTCCCCATCGCGGTGCCCAGCCCGCAGTTCGCCGATTACCACGGTCCAACCGGCACCGGGATATTGATCACCGAGCGAATCGGATTCGGTACCAACGGGATCGAACCTCAGTATCACAAGTGCCTCGACTACGAGATGCCCGAGCCGCTGGAACATTATCGCGCGCTGCTGACCGCGCTGGCGCGGCTCGCCGGCACGCACCGGTCCGGCCGGCTGCCCGCGGACCTGACCGCGCCCTTTCCGCTGGACGTGCGGGCCGCGACGGTGGGAGAGCGGACGCCGCTGCCGGCGGGCAGACTCGAACGGCGGCTCGCGCGGCTGGCCGAATTCATCGGTGCCCACCCCGGGCTGGTGCCCGACGGCGTCGGTACGCCAGATTTCCTGGCGCGCTTGGCCGAGGAGGCGCCCCGGCTGGCCCGCCACGAGGATGCGGTAGCCGACCATCTGGCCGCCGACTCCGATTACGTCGCTTTGTGCCACTGGAACGCCAACATCGACAACGCGTGGTTCTGGCGTGAGGCCGGCGGCACGTTGCGCTGTGGATTGATGGACTGGGGATGCGTCGGCCAGATGAACCTGGGCATGGCTCTGTGGGGGGCCATGTCCGGCGCCGAGAACGAGATGTGGGATGCCCACCTCGACGACCTGTTGGCACTGTTCATCGCGGAGTTCGAGCGCTGCGGCGGTCCACGCCTGGAGCCGGACCGGCTGCGCCGGCACACGCTGTTGTACGCGGCGGTGATGGGGGTCGCGTGGCTGCTGGACGTTCCGGCGTTGATACGCAAGCGATTCGACCACACACCGAGTGACCGGACGGATCCGCGGATCAGGGGCGACGAGGGCGTGCGCGCGCCCCTGCAGATGCTGTCGAACCTGCTGCTGCTATGGCAGCGAAACCCGCTCGGCGACCTGCTCGACGAGGCACTGGACGAGGAAGGGCGCGTCGCCTAGGGTACTTCGTCGTCGCCGTCCTGCAGCAGCTTTTCGGGATGGTGAAACCTGTTGACGCGCGGGCGGCCGCGGTCCAGATGCGGCGGCGGCAGCCATTCCGTATCGCCCTTGGCGTTTCTGCGGGTGGTCCAGCCCCCGGGTTTCAGCAGGCGGTGGTGGGGCCCGCAGGCGAATGTCAGCTGGTTGACGTCGGTGGTGTGGCACTTGCTGTAGTCGGTGACGTGGTGGACTTCGCAGTAGTAGCCGGGCACGGTGCAGCCCGGGTTGGAGCAGCCGCGATCCTTGGCGTACAACACTATTCGCTGTCCCGGGGAGGCGAGGCGTTTCGTGTGATACAGGGCCAGCGCCTTGCCCTTGTCGAAGATCGCCAGATAGTGGTGGGCGTGGCGGGCCAGGCGGATCACGTCGCTCATCGGCAGAATGGTGCCCCCGCCGGTCAATCCCCGCCCGGTGGCGGTTTCCAGCTCTTGGAGGGTGGTCGTGACGACGATGGAAGCCGGCAAGCCATTGTGCTGACCCAACTCTCCGGAGGCCAGCAACGCGCGCAACCCCGCGTTGAGTCCGTCGTGGTTGCGTTGACTCGCTGATCGCGCGTCGTGCTCGATGGCTTCCTGGGTGGGCGCTGCGTCGACGCACGGGGTGTCGTCCAGGGGATTGCACATGCCCGGTGCGGCGAGTTTCGCCAAGACCGCTTCGAAGGTAGCGCGCGCTTCGGGTGTCAGCCAGCCGCGCACCTGCGACATGCCGTCGGCCTGCTGATTGCCCAGCGTCAGGCCGCGCTGCCGAGCCCGGTCCTCGTCGCTGTAGTTGCCGTCGGGGTTCAGGCAGTCGGCCAGGATGTCCGCCAGCTTGCCCAGTTGCTCGGGCCGATACCGGGTTCCCTCGACGGCGAGCTTGGCCTCGGCTTGCTCGCGGGTCGGTGCATCTATCCAGCCGGGCAATTGGTGGTAGAACTTACGGATCACCGCCACCTGGCCGGATCCCAGCGTGCCGTCGCGTTGGCCAGCCGCGGTGGCGGCCAGGGCCGGAGCCACGGGTTCGCCGGTGAGGCCGTGCCGCGCACCGAGATCCCGCGCCTCCTTGATACGGCGGGACGCTTCCGAGCGGCTGATCAGCGTTGTCTCCGCGATGGCATGCGACAGGGTGCCGCCGAGCTCCTCGGACGGGGCTTGGCGGGCAAGGGAATTGATCAGCGGGTGCTCGATGGCCGGCAGCCGGCGGCGCACCTTCTCGCAGCGGGCCAGCACCGCCAACTGCTCGCGGGTGGCCAACGCATCACAGTCGTATTCGACCAGCTCGTCAACGGCGGCGTCGATGACGTCAAACGCCGCGGACAGGGCCTCCCGGTCTATGCTCACACCCCGAAGCTACCGGGGCCCACCGACAAAAAACGCCGACGCGTGACCACTGAAACCACAGTGGCACAAGTGATTTGGTCATCCCCAGGCCGGACTTCTGGTCAGCACGTCGACCCCACCCTCGGTGATGTGCACGGTATCCCGGCGGAACACCGCGCCCACGCCGCGTTGCCACACGTACCCCGTGATCGCCAACACCATCCCGGCCTCGAGCACGTGGTGTTCGCCCGCGGCCACGAGGGTTTCGGACACCACCGGGGGGTCGAATCCCAGGCCCAGCCCGTGCGCGACCGGCATCGGTGGGATCGGCTCGTCGGCCGCCTCGTACGCGGCGAGCAGACCGCTGGTGGGCGCGCCCGCGCGACAGGCGCCAAGCATCGTGTCGTACAACCGCTTCGAGCGCTCGAAGAGCGTGCGTGCCTCGCCGGTGACGGCGTCGCCGGCTGGCCAGGTGCGGCCGACCTCGGCGACGTAGCCATTGGCCAGCGCGCCCGCGGCGAAGGCGACGAGGTCGCCCGGCCGGACCTCGCGCGCGGCTGCGCGGCGCCACGGGTGGTCGGGTGACGTGACCCACGCGGCATCCTGGGTGGCCGGCGTGCTCACCCCGCCGGCGGCCATCGCCTCCATCATCACCCCGGCCAGCGTCCGCTCGGAAACGCCCGGCGCCAATTCGCGCAGGGCGGTGGCCAATCCGCGTTCGGCGACGCGCAAGGCCTGATCCATCGCCGCGATTTCGTCCGGCGTCTTGATGCGCCGCGCCGCCCGCATCGCGGGCTCGGCGTCGACCAGCTCGGCGTTGGGAAACGCCTCGGGCAACAACGCCGCGAAAGTCGGTGTGATCGCATCGGTTCCGACCCGCCGCGCCGCTTCGGCGCCGTCGATCTTCCTCAGGACGTCGATGAGCGTCATGGGGTTCCAAGCCAGCCCGTAGAGGTGGTCGTGGCCGATCTCCTCCGGCACCCCCTCGTCGTCGGTGCTGTTGAGGTAGATGTCGCCCGTGTCGCGCACCAGTACGCACATCGGGCCGAACGGGCGGGTGCCGGCGATCCACAGTTGCGGGGCGCCGGTGACATAGCGGATGTTGGCCTGCCTGCCCAGCACCAGGATGTCGAGGCCGTGCTCCTCCATCTGTGCCAGCGCCCGTTGCCGTCGGCCCGACCGCAATTCGCGCGCGTCGGGCAGAACCTCAGTCGCCATAGGGGGTATAGGGGTAGTCGGTGATCGGCGCGTAGCCGTCCTCGGTGATCACCACGATCTCCTCACTGCGGTAGCCTCCCGTGCCGTCCTCCCACATCACCGGTTCCAGAACCAGCACCATGCCAGGCGGAAAGACGAAGTTGTCGTCGAACTCCTCGCCGAGATCCGTTCCGATCATCGGCGCCTCGGCCGGATACGTGCCGATGCCGTGCCCCAGATAGAAATGCGGCAGCCACGGTTTGCGGCCACCGTTCGCCGCGATCGCAGCGCGAGCCAAATCGCCCGCAGTCACACCGGCTTTGGTGACGGCGAGCACGGCGTCCAGGACCGTGCGCCACTGCCGGAACTGATCTTGCTGCTGCGGTGTGGGTTGCTCACCGACGATCCAGGTGCGGCCGAAGTCGGAACAGTATCCGTGGTAGGTGATGCTGATGTCGGTCCACAGTACGTCGCCGGCGGACAGCTCCCGGTCGGTCGGGAGCAGCGGCAGCGCGAGATCGCCATGCGTCGTCCACACGCCGGCTTCGCGCGAACTCGGCATCACCTGCCAGATGGCCTCGAGCATGTTGGTGGTGGCGCCCAGTTCGAACGCGCGACGAACGAAGGCGGCCGACAGGTCGATCTGTCGTACGCCCGGCTTCAGCGCCTTCTGCACGTCGACGATCGCCCGTTCGGTGATGCGTGCCGCCCTGCGCAGACAGGACAGCTCGTCGCGGGTCTTGACCAGTTGCGCGGCGCCGAGCACGATCGCCGCGTCCGTCGGGGGGGCACCCGGGAACAGCGTGGACGCCGACCGGCGCATGGCACCGGTGAGTTCGTCGACGGCGACGCGGGCGCCGGGCGGGATGAGGCCGGCCAGTCTGCGCGCGAATTCCTCTACACCCGAATCGAACTCGAGATAGGCCGGGCCGTGCAGGTGGTCGTCGGGCACGGGGTACTCCGCGGACGCCCCGCTGCGGAACGGCATGAACAGGTGCGGATGCACGTCGTCGGCGAGCACGACGGCGACGGGGCGCTCGACGTGGGACAGCCCGGCGTCCAGCAACGGCCAGCTGGCCCCGGTCGCGTATCCGACGTAGCCGTTCATCAGCAGGATCAGGGCGTCGACGCCGTGTTCGGACATCGCGGATCGCAGCCGCGCTCCGGTCTCGGTGCGCATGCGGGCCCACTCCGGCTCCTCGGGTACGTCGAGCACCGAGGCGCGGGCGGTCGCCGACTTCGTCATGCCGAGATCCCCAGGAATTTCCTGATGTTGCCGCCGACCACCCGAACGGCGTCCTCGGCGCCGACGGCGTCGACCACCGCCGCCAGCGACCGCTCCGAATAGCCGAAAGTGCTTTCGTTGTGCGGATAGTCGGATGACCACATCACCTTGTCGATCCCGATCTCGTCGATCTGGCGCAACCCCAGCGGATCGACCATGAACGAGGCGCACATGTGCCTATCCCAGTAATGGCGGACCTCCCGCTCGGGTTGGTGTGCCAGCATGTGCCGGTAGGAGGCCAGCACGTGCTCGGCGTCCTGCAGGGCCGTCGGCACCCAGGCTATTCCGCCCTCGAACCAGCCGATCCGCAGCCGCGGATGCCGGTCCAGAATCCCGCCGAAGATGTACTTGGAGAACATCTGGTAGAGATCGGGTTTCACCATGTCACGGGCAGCTCGTAGAGACCGTAGGCCAGCGCGTCGTGCTTGAACGGAAGCTCATCCAGCGAGACGGCGAGCCGCAGGGTCGGGACGCGGCGCAGCAGCGTGGGCAGCACGATCTGCAATTCCATGCGGGCCAGCTGCTGACCCACACACTGGTGGCGTCCGTACCCGAACCCGACGTGCGGTCCGTCGTCCCGCAGCAGGTCCAGCCGGTCGGGGTTGGGGAATTGGCGGTCATCCCAGTTCGCGGGCGCGACGTCGAGGATGATGCCGTCACCGGCGCGGATGGTCTCGCCGCCAATCTCGATGTCCTCGACGGCGATTCGGCGCTGTCCGGTCTGGATGATGCTCAGATAGCGCATTAGCTCTTCGACCGCAGTCGCGATGACCTTCGGATCGTCGGCGTCGCACAGGAGCGCCCGCTGGTCGGGATGTTCGAGCAACGCCGCGATGCTCAGGCTGATCATGTTGGCGGTGGTCTCATGCCCGGCGATCAGCACACCGGTGGCCAACTGCGCGGCCTCGCGCACGCTGATCTCTTCCGCATTGACGCGCTCGGCGAGGTCGGACACCAAATCCTCTGAGGGGCTTTGCATCTTGGTCCGAACCAGGTTGGCCAGATACTTCGCCAACGAGGCGGCGCCCTGGGCGGTGTCCTCCTCGGTCGCGTAGCGGCCCATGCCCCGCTTGGCCTGGGTCTGGAAGAACTCCGCGTCCTCGTACGGCACGCCCAGCAGCTCGCTGATGACCAAGGAGGGGACCGGCAACGACAAGGTGCTGACGATGTCGCCGGGCTTGGGGCCCGCCAGCAGCGCGTCGATGTGGTCCTCGGTGATCTTTTGGACCGCCGGCCGCAGCGCCTCAACCCGCTTGAAGGTGAACGGTTTAGACAGCATCCGGCGAAACCGGGTGTGTTCCTCGGCGTCGGAGGTGAACACCGAGCGTGGGCGCTTGTGCACCGTGGCCAGCATCCCTTCGTTCCAGTGCGGATAGCCGGGCAACCGGTCGTCGACGCTGGTGCGGGAATCGGTGAACAGCGCGCGTATCGCCTCGTAACCGTGGATGAGCCAGGGGGTGCTGCCGTCCCAGATCCGCACCCTGCTCAGCTGCTTGTCGGCGTTGAGCGCCAATATTTTCGGAGGCGGGGCGAACGGGCAGCCGGGTGCCCGGGTCATCGGAAACTCCGGGATGTCTGTGGCGGTGGATCCTGCGGTCATCGTGCTCCTCGGTGGGGGGCCTGCGCGGTGGTCTCTGCTGGCGGGCCGCCGGCCGTGCCCACGTGGACCGGCGCGCGCCACAGGCCGACGATCGCGTCGATCAGGCCTTCGCCGGCCACCGGCCATGCCGAACGCGCCCGCGGCCCGTGTTCGGCGAGTGCACCCTCGTGTTCGGCGCAGGTGTGCATGAGCAGGTTGCGCACCATCACCATCCGTTCGGCGCGTACGCGTTTGGGCAGCTCCGGCAGGCAGCGGTCGATGCCGTCGAGCGTGCGCACCAGCAACGGCGACGCCAGGGCGTCTTTGGTGACCACATGCCGGTAGGTGGGGTCGGCCATGGCTTGCGCGGCGAAGCGGGCGTACCAGGTCGGGGTGCCCAGGGCGGCAAGATGATCGGTCAGCGGTCGCACCAACGCGCCGACCCAGTCGCGCAGCTCGGTCGAATCGCCGATGGCGCCCAGCATCTGGGCGCGCAGTTCCTCGATCGGCTCGCGGTGCTTGCTCTCGATCGCGCGCAGCAGGTCGACCCGGGTGCCGAAGTGGTAGCACGCCGCGGCGTTGTTGCCCTGCCCGGCCGCTTCGCTGATCTGCCGGTTCGACACGGCGTACATCCCGCGTTCGGCGAGTAGCACCTCGGCGGCCGACAGGATCGCCTCTCGGGTGCCTGTCGACCTGTCGGAGCGGGCGACCCGCTCAGCAGTCATCGCCTCAGTGAACACGCCGCGCCGTGTTAAATCAAGCCATTTATTTATTCGGGGCCGGGCGGCCTCGAGCGATCAGCGAAACTCCGGTTCGTCAGCGGCATTTCATCGCGGTGATGCCTCGATCCGGAACCCGGGGCATACAGTCGTCGCATGAATCCGCTGCAACGGTGGGCCCGCAACCCGACGGTCTACCGCTTGCTGATCCTGAACGCACACCAGGTCGTGGAGTGGCTCGAAGCCGCCCTTCGCTTCCTGACCAGCGGGCGGCTCGGTGTTTTGGACTTGGCCGGCCTACCCAACGTGCGGATCACCATCTCGGGACGCAAAACCGGTCTCGCCCGCAGCGCCACCGTGCAATACGTGCCGCTTGACGGCGCCCTGTTGGTGATCGGATCGAACTGGGGACGCGCGCACCACCCGTCCTGGTCTGCGAATCTCAAAGCGGCGCAACGTGTCACAATGCGCCGGCGCGGACGCCGTTGCGTGGCGACGGTCCGCCTGCTCGACGGCGCGCAGCGTGATGAAGCCTGGGGCAAGGCGCTGGCGTACTGGCCGAACTATCGCGTCGCCCAGGAACGCGCCGGCCGGCGCCGATTTCGGCTGTTTCTGCTCACGCCGGCCGGGTGAATCCCACAGCGCCCCGGCGCGCGTTGCCGCGAGGGTGACCGTCAGCCCGGGTGATTCTTGGTCAGGCGGGCGATCTCGGTGCCCCAGACGGATTGAGCACCGGCGTCGCCTACCCGGTAGATCTGGATCATCGACGAGATCCCGACCGCCAGCACGACTATCGCGACCAGTATCCGGATGGCGGTGCGGCCGGCGCCCGGTTGCCGTTCGGTCATTCGCAAGACGACGAGCGCGACCGCGGCCGCCAGCAGCGCCGCGGAGAAGTAGGCCATCAGGCTGCCCCGCTCGGCGTGTTCGCGCAGGATCGGGCTGGGATTCGCCCTCAAGTCGTAGAGCCATCCGCCGGCGTTGATGGTGATGGGCGTCAAGACCATGGTGACCACGGCCAGGATCAGCGTGAGCCACAGCAGGTGCCCGCGGCGGGCGGCCGGCCATAACCCGCAGACGATCACCAGCAGGGCGGTCAGAGGCACGAGTGCCAGGACGAAATGCAGCAGCAGGGCGTGAGCCGGCATGCCGTTGATGACGTTCATGGCGTCCCTCGGGGTGGTGGCGCGGCGCCTAGCCGCCGAGCCCCTTCTTGATGGCCGCGTCCTGCTTCTGGCCGACGTCGTTGACGAAGTCCGGCGGGGCCAGCGTGTCCGTCGGCCCGTCGAATTCCAGTGTGGCGAGCGCCCTGCCCTCGGTGAAGAGCAGGATCACCACACCCTTGCTGCGGTCGGGGGTGTTGCCCATCAGCATCGTTCCGCCGCTGCCGATGTTGGACGGTTGCGTGGTGGGATCTTTGATCGCACCGCCTTGCTGGCCCTTGGCGGCGTTCAGCGCGTTCGTGGCGGCGTCGGCGTCGTCGTAGACGCCGATGGTGACCTTGATGGCGTGGCTGCCGTCGTCGTCCTTGAAGGTGGTCGCCACGCCCGGCTGGCCGTTGGGGTTGCCGGTCGGGGGAGCGCCGGTGAAGGGGACCGGGGCGTTGATGTCACTGGCCTGGATCAGCAGCTTGGTGTACTCGTTGGGCTGCGCCGGCGCCGAGCTGGGGCTGCTGGGGGCGGAGGTCGCCGAGGTAGCCGATCCCGACTTCGACGGCGACGGCTGCGGTTTGTTGTTGCCGCAGCCGGCGACCGATACCGCCAGTGCGGTCGTCGCCGCGACACCGGCGAGCACCGTTCGTGACATCCTCATCGCATCGAGCTCCTTCCAGGTTTCCTGGCGACTACGTCGGGTCGTCCCTCGAATCGCACAGTACAGTGCTGCGCGGCAGGAGATGCCGCGCAGCGTCCTGGGGGAGTCGCCCGCGTTACTCGAGCCGATCGCGCAGGCAGCTCAGCGTGTTTGCCAGGATGCGCGACACCTGCATCTGGGACACGCCGATGCGCTCGGCGATCTGGCTCTGCGTCATGGAGTCGAAGAACCGCATGCGCAACACGTCGCGTTCGCGCTCGGGCAGGGTGGCAACCAACACCCGCAGCGCTTCCCGGTTGGTGATGTGTTCGATCTGCGGATCGATGTCGCCGACCGAGTCGGCCACCGAGCGCGGCGTTCCCGAGCTGTCGGCGCCCAGCGGCGCGTCCAGAGAATCGAGCCGATAGGCGTCGCCCGCAACGAGGCATTCGACGATCTCCTCGCGCGGGACCTCGAGCGCCTGCGACAGCTCTCCCGCGGTGGGCGCGCGCCCGAGTTGTTGGGACAGGTCCGCGGTCGTCCTGCTGATCTGCACGTGCAACTCGCGCAACCGCCGCGGGACGCGCATCCCCCAGCTGTAGTCGCGGAAGTACCGCCGGACCTCGCCCATCATCGTGGGCACCGCGAAGCCGATGAAGCTCGGACCCTTCGCGGGGTCGAAGCGATTGACCGCGTTCATCAAACCCAACCGCGCGACCTGAATCAGGTCCTCGAGACCCTCGCCCCTGCGGGCGAAATGGCTGGCCACGTGGTCGGCCAGCGGCAGGCATCGGGACACAATGCGTTCGCGCTGGTGGGCGTATTGGTGCGATTCGACGGGCAGCTGCTGCAGCGCCAGGAACATTTCGACGACGTCGTCGTACGAATCATCGGATTTCGTAGTCCGCGGGGTCCGGGCCGGACGGGTTGCAGAAATTACATTGGTCATCGGCTGGCGCACCCAACGTTCACTCGAAGAATCGGGTAAACGGTTGCGCGAGAACAAGTTTGCATTGCTGACTCCTAGAGTCGTCTGCAGCGAAGGCTTGCGGCTATGCGCACGTGCGGCCCCCGACTGCATCTCGATCCGCGGGATGGTCGATTGCCCAACGCACAACGAGAGCCAAACGTGACTGGGGCTGATTTCGCCGGAGCCATACCAAGCTCAGTAGCCATGCGGCTGAACTGGCAACCGCTTTGAGCTAAACGGCGACGCGTCCACAACGGACTTCATTAGAGACTATACGCCCCCTCGCATCATCCGGCGATCGGTTGGGGCAACGAATTCGATTGGTTTATGAACAGTTTCCACGGTGTACCAGTGGCCGTCCGGCAAGCCGCGGGCACGGGGCGCCACGCCTTCCTGAAGGCCGACGCGGCACCCCGAGCTGCGGTGTTATCGAGGGTGCGCCGACCGCGGGTGAAGAGTCCGACGACGTCGGCAAACAGATCGGGGTCGATTCGTGCCCACTTTCGCTGGAACTGATTTATTCGCCGGTGACACCCGGCGGAGCATTCGCGGCGATTGCCGGGCGGGGCGGCGCGGGCCGCACCCGATGCCGCCCGCGGTGCGTTTTCGCAGCGGAGCGGCCCCGCCGGCGTGCCCCACCGTAAGGTGGTGCGGGGTTGCTGGCGCCGCGCGCGACGGAAAATGGCGGTGTGCGCTCTCATTCGTGAGTCGGCTGGGTACTGTTCGCCTAATGTTCGTCACCACCGCCGAGCGCGTGCCGATCAACTGCCCGCGAGAGCACTTCCTGGGCAACGCTTTACGCAGCGCGCGACACAGCCCCCGCCGGAGCCCGCGATGAGCCGCAACGGTCCGGAAGGCCCGCTGTCGGATCACGGCGTGGTGGTTTCGGGCGGCAGCCGCGGTATCGGACGTGCGGTCGCCGAGCTGCTGGGCGGCCTCGGCGCGGGCGTCGTCGTCAACGGGCGCGACGAACACGCCGTGCAGGAAACCGTCGCGGCGATCACCGCGGCCGGCGGGCGGGCGCGCGCGGTGGTGGGCGCCGCGGACGACGAGCGCGTCGCCCGACGCCTCGTCGAGGAATGCCTGAGCGCGTACGGGCGGTTGGACACCCTGATCAACTGCGCCGGGATCGCCGAGCCGCCCGGTTCATCGATCCTGACGATCTCCCCGGACGAGTTCGACCGTCTGATCAGCGGGCACCTCGGCACGGCGTTTCACACCTGCCGCGTGGCCGCTCCGGTGCTGGCCGCGCAGGGGCACGGCGCCATCGTCAACACCAGTTCCGTCGCGTTCCTGGGCGACTACGGCGGCACCGGCTATCCGGCGGGCAAGGGTGCCGTCAACGGCCTGACGATGGCGATCGCCGCCGAGCTGAGGCCCTACGGCGTGCGGGCCAACGTGGTGTGCCCCGGGGCCAGGACCCGGCTGTCGACCGGTGCCGACTACGAGCAGCACATCGAAGACCTGCACCGCCGCGGGTTGCTCGACGAGATGACCATGCGGGCGTCGCTCGACAGCGCGCCGCCCGAGTTCGTGGCGCCGGTCTACGCCTATCTCGCCAGTGACCTCTCGCGGGATGTGACGGGCCAAATACTCGTTGCCGCAGGCGGTTTCGTGGGAAGCTTCGACCGCCAGACGCCGCGGCTGCTGGGCTACCGCGATCACCATCAGGCCGGGCCGTGGTCGGTGCAGGAGGTGCACCAGATGGTCGGCGGTTCGCCCGCCGGAGCGCCGGACGGAAAGCCGGCGAACTAGCGGCGCCTGAGGCGGTCGGGGCGGAAACGCGGTCAGGAGAGGCGATTGGCCGCGAAATCGGCCGCCTGGTCGACCATGCCAGCCTCGACGTACTGGCGGTGCGCGGCGGGGTTGCCGGCACCGGAACACACCGGATCGCCGGGCACGCACAACTCGAGGGTCTTCGCCGAGTAGAGCGGTCCGATGGTCACCGGCGGTTCGTTGATGATGCTCATGAACTGGCTCGACGGCTTGCCGAACAGCGCCACGGCGGCCACGTGGTTGGCCACTTCGGCCGGCATCGGCTGCAGCGCCTGCACCAGGTGCACGCCGTCGGGCACGGCGCTTTCGGTGACGAAGCCCATCACCGCCGCGCCCTGCGAGTAGCCGCCCAGCACCATCTTGGTGCGTGGGCAATTCGCGGCCATCTGCTCGACGTGATTGCCGGCGTCGCTGATGCCGTCGGCGGCGGTGGGAAAGTCGGTGGTGGCCGGGTAGTTGACCGGATAGACACCCACCGACTTTCCGCCGACGTGCGAGCGCAGGGTGTCGACGAAGTTTTGGCCGATGCGGCCGACGCCAGGAGGCTCGGTGGTGCCCCGCGCGAAGACGACCTCGACGTCGGGGCATGGTTCGGCGGACGCCGGCGCGACCGGGCCGATCAGCGGAGCCGAAATCGGCGACAGCACAGCACAAATCAACACAGCGAGCGGATGCGCCTTCACATCGCAATCCTGCCACAGGACGGCGCGGCGCGCGCGTTGGGCGGGACGTCCCGGCCCCGGATGTGACGAAGGCCTCCGGATCGCGTCACCGCCCGCGACGGGCGGCCCGGATGGCGAGGCCACGGGGTGGCCAGACATCAAAGCAGATGTGTATGGTCAGGTCGGGTGGGCTCCCGCCCGGGGTCAGGATGCTTTCGACGACCGGCGGCGCGTGTGGGGCGGCTCGGGCGTGCCGAGCCCGTCCATGGCGCGCACCAGCTGCGGGTAGGCGATCGCCGGCCCGATCCAGCGGGTGAGGTAGCGGCGCAGATCGGCGCCGCCGCGCGGTGGCCGTCCCGGGTCGGTCAGGAACGAATGGAGCACCCGCAGCGAGAATTCGTTCAGCTCGTCCAGACCCGCTTCATCGAAACCGTAACGCTCCCAGTCGATATCGTAGCGGTGCAGCATCGAACGCCCGAAGGCCAGCGCGGTATCGGAGATGATCGAAACCTTCTGGCCGCCGCGGTGGCGCTGGTTGAGCACGAACTCGACTTGGTTGTCCGAGGCCAGCTCTTCGACGGCGAAAGCCATTCCCTCGGTGATGGCGACGACCGGATCGGTGACACCTTCGAGATGGGCCGCCATCCGATCGAGGAAGCCGTCGGCCGACCGCATCGCCGACGCCACCAACAGGGCCTGCGTGCCGGGGAAGTACCGATAGACGGTCTGGCGGGTCACCCCCAGCGCCCGCGCCACGTCGGCGATCCGCATCGCCGAGCCGCGTTCGTCGATGATCTTGTCGGCGGCGTCCAGGATGCGCTCGATCGCCTCCGCATCCGACGCCGGCGTGTTTCCCGCCCAACCGTGACTGCGCATGATTAACGGACGGCAAACCCGTAGCCGATGAACCCCACAGCTGGATCATAACGTCTGCCGCGGCGCCGTCGTTGCTGGCTAACCGCGCAATCGGGCGCCGGATAACGCGGCAGGACAAAACGCACGTTATGTATGATCACTGCGGATCTCCGAGGCAGCGGCCCGACGGCTTCCCCACGCGCCCGGAGCAACAGAAAGGCCGACCGATGCAGTACGACACCGTGATCGCCAACGGACGCTGGTTCGACGGGCTGGGCGGGCCGTCGGCCTACCGGGACATCGGCGTGCGCGACGGCCGGGTCGTCACCGTCGCCGAGGGGCCACTGGACACCACCGGCGCCCGGGTCATCGACGCCACCGGTCAGTGGGTGATTCCCGGCATCATCGACATCCACACCCACTACGACATCGAAGCGCTGTGCGAGCCAGCGCTTTCCGAATCGCTGCGACACGGCGTGACGACCGTGATGCTGGGGTCCTGCTCGCTGTCCACCGTGTACCTGGACAACGTCGACGCGGGCGACATCTTCGGCCGCGTCGAGGCGATTCCGCGGCGCTATGTCATCGAACAGCTCAACGCCGCCCGCTCATGGAACAGCCCCAAGGAATACGTGGCCGCGCTCGAGCAGCTGAACCTGGGTCCCAACATCGCGGCGTTCATCGGGCACTCCGACCTGCGCGCCGCGACGATGGGCCTGGACCGGGCGACCCGCAAGGACACCCGCCCGTCGGCGGCCGAACTCGCGCGAATGGAGTCGATGCTGGAAGAGGCCCTCGACGAGGGCTTCGTCGGGTTGTCCTCCCAGCAGCTGCTGTTCGACAAACTCGACGGCGAGGTCTGCAGGTCGCGCACCCTGCCGTCGACCTACGCCAAGCCGCGCGAACTGCGGCGCCTGAACGCCATCCTGCGGCGGCGCGACAAAATCCTGCAGTCGGGCCCCGACATCAAGAACCCGTTGTCGATCGTGTCCCAGCTGGCCACCTCGCTGGGGGTGGGGCGCCCCCGATTGAAGACCAGCCTGCTGTCGGCCGCCGACGTCAAGTCCCTGCCGCCGGTCATCTACCTGATGGACTGGCTGGCGCGGACGGTCAATGCGCTGGGCGCGGATTTCCGCTGGCAGCATCTTCCCGTGCCGTTCGAGGTCTACGCCGACGGGATCTCGCTGGTGATCTTCGAGGAGTTCGGCTCCGGCGCCGCGGCCCTGCACCTGGCCGACGAGATCGCCCGCAACGAGCTGATGCGCGACGAAGAATACCGGCGGCAGTTCCGCAAGGACTACGACCAGAAGTACGGGCCCCGGGTGTGGCACCGCGACTTCTTCGACGCCGACATCGTGGCCTGCCCCGACGAATCGGTCGTCGGTAAATCCTTCGGGCAGGTGGGCCTGGACCGCGGCGGCCTGCACCCGGTCGACGCGTTCCTCGACCTGGTGCTCGAGCACGGCGAGAAGCTGCGCTGGCGCACCACGATCTCCAACCACCGGCCGGAACTGCTCAAGAAGCTCGCCCAAAGCCCGGGCGTGCAGATGGGGTTCTCGGATGCGGGCGCGCACCTGCGCAACATGGCCTTCTACAACTCGGGGCTGCGGCTGCTGCGCCACGTGCGCGACGCCGAGAAGCAGGGCACGCCGTTCATGTCGGTCGAGCACGCCGTGCACCGGCTCACCGGCGAGCTGGGCGCCTGGTACGAGCTCGACGCCGGCACGCTGCGCGAAGGCGACCGCGCCGACATCGTCGTCATCGATCCGGAAAAGCTCGACGAGTCTCTCGACGCCTACGCGGAGCATCCGGTCGAGTCCTACGGCGGGCTGTCGCGGATGGTGAACCGCAACGACGACACCGTCACGGCGGTCCTGGTGTCGGGAAACCTCGCCTTCGGTGCGGGCAAGGCGTCGCCAGAGCTGGGCGAGAAGCGATTCGGTGAGTTCCTCCGCGCGGGCGGCTCGGTGCGCAAGCCGGCCTACGCCGGCTAGCCAGGCTTATTGCCCTGGGGCGCACCGGTTTTCAGGCCACGGAGGCTCCCAGGATGAGGTTGACGGCCTCGTCGAGCTGGCCGGAGATCTCGGCGAAACTGACGAACCGGGCGGTCATCAGCGCGCCCGAAAAGGTCATCTGCAGCGTGGATTTCACGGCCCGGGGCCAGCCCGGACCGAGCGCGGCCCCGATCCGCTTGGCCACTTCTTCGCCGATCTGTTCACGAATCGGCGTGACCGCGGGATCGTCGGCCATCAGAGCCGCGCCACAGGCGGCGGTCAGCTCCGGCTCGTCGGCGACGACGACCGCCATGTCCCGCAGGGTTGCGCTCACCCGAGTCTTCGTCGTGTCGTTGACGTCGGTATGCAGCGGCAACTCCCGCAGGAAACGCAGATACACCGCCGCGACCAGCGCGCTTTTCGACGGGAAGTAGGTGTAGGCGCTGGCCGGCGACACCCCGGCGCGTGTCGCCACCGCGCGCATCGTCAGGTTCGCGTACGACGATTCCCGCAACTCCGCGAGCCCGGCATCGAGCACCTTGCGGATGGTCTGCCCGGGGCGGCGGTCGGACCGGCGGGCCGCGCCGGCCGATTTCCCGGCAACCGCCGGGGACGACGCATCTCTAGACACTCGTCCAGTGTAGGAACGCCCCTGCCGCCAACAACATCCATCCAGCGCGGTCGGCGTGATCGCGGCATCGTAATAACGGACAGGTGTCCAGAAGCATTGCGGCCCTAGAGTGGCGGCTATGGGCGAAGCGGACCGGCGTCGCTGGGACGAACGATACGCGGCCAAGGGGCCGCCGTCGTTGAGTTCCATTGCGCCGCCCGGCGTTTTCGCGGGCCACGCGGAGGTGTTTCCCGAGGCGGGCCGGGCCCTCGATCTGGCCTGCGGACAGGGGACCGGCTCGGTCTGGCTGGCGGCACGCGGCCTAGAGGTGATGGGGTTCGACGTCTCGCCGGTGGCCATCGGCCACGCGCGCGACCTGGCCCGGCGGGCCGGCGTCGGTGACCGCTGTCGATTCGACGTCGTCGATTTCGACGGCGGTCTGCCGACGGGGCCGCCGGTCGATGTCGTCCTGTGCTGCAGGTTCCGGGACGCTCGCCTCGACCGGGCGATCATCGAACGGCTGGCGTCCGGCGGGCTGCTGGCGATCGCCGCGCTGAGCGAGGTCGGGGCGAGCCCGGGTCCGTTCCGCGCCGCGGCCGGCGAACTGCTCGCCGCCTTCGCCGGCCTGGAGCTGATCGGAGCCGACGAGGGCGACGGTCTGGCGAAGATC
>NZ_QMEV01000053.1 GCF_003284935.1 Mycobacterium colombiense | reverse complement strand
CAAGCGCGCCCCAGGCCAGGGTCGGCGGCCCGGAATCGTGACTCGGCCTGGTCCGTGGCGGCTGGGCGGCATGACCCTGCTGTGGACCGACCGCGAAGGTCAGCCGGGGCCCCTGCGGGTTTCCGATGTGAATGCTCTGCCCGTCGTGAATGTCGACCACCGGCATCCGGTAGCCATTGAGGTAGGTCCCGTTCAGCGAGCCGTTGTCGATTGCCAGCCAACGGCCTTGATCGAACCGCAGGATCAGATGCGCGCGGGAGATCCGCGGATCGGCGATGCGCACATCGGCCTGCGCGTCGCGCCCGACGACCACCTCGTGGCCGGCCGCGAAGGATCGCTGGGACCCGTCGTGCCGGATTGTCAGGATGGGCGGGGCGGGTCGAGTCACCACTCAAGTATCGACCAGCGTTGGTAGTGCCCTCTATTGGAGCCGCCTGTGACTTCCCTTTGTCTCGATGCGGCCACTCATAGCCTCCTCATAGCCTGCTGAGACGAATCGCCTACTGCCGTGCGGCATTATTCGAACGAAAGGGGTGCAAGAAGGGTTGCGTCCGCGCGCGTCGTGCACACTGTTGTGCCGGCGGCGACGCAGACGGCGTAGAGGGCCCAATCGCGATGCGCATGCCCGGGGTGCTGCGATCCGCATCACAGTGCGGGACACCGGGGGCGGCGCCGGGACACGAGGGGGCGGGGCATTGATGAACGAGCACAAGGGAACTACTCGGCGCATCGGCGCCGGGCGACGGCTGAGCCCGCGACAAGCGCGGGAGGCGTTGCGGGCGGGCTTTCACTCGTTGCCCGCCATGCCGATCGGGCAGCTGTTCCGCCGGATACCACCGGTCGATTCGGCCCCGCACGCGGAACCCGCCGTCGCGCAACGGCTCAACGAGTCGAGCGGGCAGCGCCTTGCCGTGGGCAACGGCGCCTCGTTCGCCGGTTACACGATCTTGCGGCAACTCGGCGCCGGCGGCATGGCCGAGGTTTACCTGGCGTTGCACCCCCGGCTGCCCCGCCGCGACGTGATCAAGGTGCTCGCCGAGGCGGTGACCGCCGACCCCGAGTTTCGCGAAAGGTTCAACCGCGAGGCCGATCTCGCCGCGACACTGTGGCACCCGCACATCGTGGGCGTGCACGACCGGGGTGAATTCAACGGGCACCTGTGGATTTCGATGGATTATGTCGAGGGCACCGACGCCTCCCGGCTGGTCAAGGAGAACTACGCCGAGGGGATGCCGATCCACGAGGTGTGCGCCATCGTGCACGCGGTGGCGGGCGCGCTGGACTACGCCCACGACCGTGGCCTGCTGCACCGCGACGTCAAACCGGCCAACATCTTGCTCACCCATCCCGAAGCGGGGGAGCGTCGAATCCTGTTGGCCGACTTCGGTGTCGCGCGCCACCTGGGCGATATCAGCGGGATCACCGAAACCAACGTCGCCGTCGGAACGGTGGCCTATGCCGCGCCCGAGCAGCTGACGGGTTCGCCCATTGACGGTCGGGCCGACCAATACGCCTTGGCCGCAACGGCTTTCCACCTCCTCACCGGCGCGCCGCCGTTCCAGCATTCCAACCCGATCGCGGTGATCAGCCAGCACCTGCACGAGGACCCGCCGCGGCTCAGCGATTTCCGCCCCGATCTGGCCGAGCTCGACGGGGTGTTCGCCCGGGCCCTCGCCAAGCGACCCGAGGACAGGTTCGAGCGGTGCCGCGCGTTCGCCACCGCCGTCAGCGAGTCCTTCGGCGCCGTCGGCGACTCCGGGCGGGGCGCCGCCGCCGGCGCCGTCGTAGCGACCGGGCATCGCAGGCGCGGACCGGTGCACATGATTGCCATTCTGGGGCAACGGGTTTCGTCGAAAGCGCGCTGGGCGACCGCGCTGGTGTGCGCGGTGCTGATCGCCGTCGCGGCGACCTGGTCCATCCTCTACTCCGTCCAGCCCGACCCGCCCCCGAGCAACCCGGCCCTCGCCTCCAAACCGTCCGCGCCCGCCGCCAGCGCGGCACCGACCGCGGGCGGGCCGGTGCTCAACGGGACCTACCGGCTTGCCTACGACCAGACGAAGCGCACCACCAACGGCATCTCGATCCGGCACGACGGGGCCGCGACCGGCTGGTGGGCCTTCCGGTCGGTATGCACCACCAAGGGGTGTGCGGCCACCGGCACCCAGCTGGACGACGCCACCCATCAGGTGGCCGACACCACCGATGGCGGACAGGCGGACACCCTGCGCTTCGTGGGCGGCTACTGGCAGGGTGCGCCCGTGCAGCAGCGGGTGGGCTGCACTCAGCCCAATGGACAGGTGCGGGCCACGCAGCAGGAAACCATCGCGTGGTCGCTGGCGCCGCAGGCCGACGGCACCCTGCGCGGCACCCGGACCGAGACCGTGCTCAGCAACGAGTGCGGGGCCCAGGGGGCGGTGGTGCGGGTGCCCGTGGTGGCCACCCGGGCTGGCGATGTGCCGGCGACGGTGGCGTTGGGCGATCCCACCCAGGTCATCAACGCCTCGACCACCGCGTCCGCCCCGGCGCCGCCGGTGCTCGGCGGCCTTTGCAGCGACGTCGGCAAGGTCGCCTACGACCCGACCAACAACGAGCAGATCGTCTGCGAAGGCAGCAGCTGGGCCAAAGCGCCGATCACGATGGGCGTGCACGCCGCCGGCAGCTCCTGCGACCGGCCGGGCACCTCGGTGTTCGCCATGAGCACGTCCAGCGACGGCTATCTGCTGCAGTGCGATCCGGTCACCCGGACGTGGACGCGCCCGGCGGGATAGTCGGCCTGCGGGTACCCCGAGGCCAGTTTCACACCCCGCCCACCCACCTGGTAAAACCGCCTCCAGCACACTTGTCGGTGATCGCCTCTACCCTGGTGGCATGGCATTCGCCACGGAGCATCCCGTTGTAGCGCATTCGGAATACCGGCCGGCCGAAGAGGCCGTCAAAGGGTTGGTGCGCGTCGGCGGCGACTTCAAGGTCGTCAGCCCGCACGCCCCTGCCGGCGACCAGCCGGCCGCCATCGAGGAGCTGGAACGCCGGATCAGGGCGGGGGAGCGCGACGTCGTGCTGCTCGGCGCCACCGGTACCGGCAAGTCGGCGACCACCGCCTGGCTCATCGAGCGGCTGCAGCGGCCCACCCTGGTGATGGCGCCCAACAAGACGCTGGCCGCGCAGCTGGCCAACGAGCTGCGGGAGATGTTGCCGCACAACGCCGTTGAGTACTTCGTCTCGTACTACGACTACTACCAGCCCGAGGCGTACATCGCACAGACCGACACCTACATCGAAAAGGACAGCTCGATCAACGACGACGTGGAGCGGCTCCGGCACTCCGCGACGTCGTCGCTGCTGTCGCGCCGCGACGTGGTCGTGGTGGCGTCGGTGTCCTGCATCTACGGCCTCGGCACGCCGCAGTCGTATCTGGATCGCTCGGTCGAGTTGCGCGTCGGCAGCGACGTGCCCCGCGACGGGCTGCTGCGGCTGCTGGTCGACGTCCAGTACAGCCGCAACGACCTGTCCTTCACCCGCGGCTCGTTCCGGGTGCGCGGCGACACCGTGGAGATCATCCCGTCCTACGAAGAGCTGGCCGTGCGCATCGAGTTCTTCGGCGACGAGATCGAGGCGCTGTACTACCTGCACCCGCTGACGGGTGACGTCATCCGCCAGGTCGACTCGCTGCGGATCTTCCCGGCCACCCACTACGTCGCCGGCCCGGAGCGGATGGCGATGGCGATCTCGACGATCGAAGCGGAGCTGGCCGAGCGGCTGGCCGAGCTGGAGGGCCAGGGCAAGCTGCTCGAGGCGCAGCGGTTGCGGATGCGCACCAACTACGACATCGAGATGATGCGGCAGGTCGGCTTCTGCTCGGGCATCGAGAACTACTCGCGCCACATCGACGGCCGGGGTCCGGGCTCCCCACCGGCCACCCTGCTCGACTACTTCCCGGAAGACTTCCTGCTGGTCATCGACGAATCGCACGTCACCGTCCCGCAGATCGGCGGGATGTACGAGGGCGACATGTCGCGGAAACGCAACCTGGTCGAATACGGCTTCCGGCTCCCGTCGGCGTGCGACAACCGCCCGCTGACCTGGGAGGAGTTCGCCGACCGGATCGGGCAGACGGTGTACCTGTCGGCCACCCCCGGCCCGTACGAACTCAGCCAGTCCGGTGGCGAGTTCGTCGAACAGGTGATCCGTCCCACCGGCCTGGTCGACCCGAAGGTGGTGGTCAAACCGACCAAGGGGCAGATCGACGACCTGATCGGCGAGATCCGCAAGCGCACCGAGGCCGACCAGCGGGTGCTGGTCACGACGCTGACCAAGAAAATGGCCGAGGACCTCACCGACTATCTGCTCGAGATGGGCATCCGGGTGCGCTACCTGCACTCCGAGGTCGACACGTTGCGCCGGGTGGAGCTGCTGCGCCAGCTGCGGCTGGGAGAGTACGACGTGCTGGTCGGCATCAACCTGCTGCGGGAAGGCCTGGACCTGCCCGAGGTGTCGCTCGTCGCGATCCTGGACGCCGACAAAGAGGGCTTCCTGCGGTCCTCGCGCAGCCTGATTCAGACCATCGGCCGCGCCGCCCGCAACGTCTCCGGTGAGGTCCACATGTACGCCGACACCATCACCGACTCGATGAAAGAGGCCATCGACGAGACGGAACGGCGCCGGGCCAAGCAGGTCGCGTACAACGAGGCGCACGGCATCGACCCGCAGCCGCTGCGCAAGAAGATCGCCGACATCCTCGACCAGGTCTACCGCGAGGCCGACGACAGCGAGACCGTGGAGATCGGCGGGTCGGGCCGCAACGCGTCCCGTGGCCGGCGCGCGCAGGGCGAGCCCGGCCGCGCCGTCAGCGCCGGTGTGTTCGAGGGTCGCGACACGGCCAGCATGCCGCGCGCCGAACTGGCCGACCTGATCAAGGACCTCACCGCGCAGATGATGGCCGCGGCGCGCGACCTGCAATTCGAGCTCGCGGCGCGGTTCCGCGACGAGATCGCCGACCTGAAAAAGGAACTGCGTGGGATGGACGCCGCCGGCCTGAAATGAGTTTGCTGGTAACCGATCTGCGGGCCCGCTCGCCGCGTGACCCCATACGGTGGAGGAGTGACCGACGCGGCGACTATCACCGGCGGCTGGCGTGAGCTGCTGGGCCCGAGGTATCTGAGGACTTCCATCCTGCTGGCCGGCGGGGTAGCGCTCTACGCCACCAACGAGTTCCTGACCACCAGCTTGTTGCCCAACACCATCGCAGAAATCGGCGGCAGCCGGCTCTACGCGTGGGTGACGACCCTGTATCTCGTCGGGTCGGTGGTCGCGGCGACGATGGTCAATCCGATGCTGCTGCGCGTCGGCGCTCGGGCGTCGTATCTGCTGGGACTTGTCGTGTTCGGCATCGCCAGCCTGGTTTGCGCTGCCGCCCCGACCATGCACGTGTTGATTGCTGGACGGGCCATGCAGGGGGTGGCCGGGGGCTTGCTGGCCGGCCTGGGCTACGCGGTGATCAACTCCGCCTTGCCCCGCTGGTTGTGGACGCGGGGCTCGGCGCTGGTGTCGGCGATGTGGGGGGTCGCGACCGTCGTCGGGCCCACGACCGGCGGCCTGTTCGCGCAGTTCGGCATCTGGCGCTGGGCGTTCGTCGCGATGGCCGTCCTGACCGTGCTGATGGCGCTGCTGGTCCCGGTCGCGCTGGCCCGCGTCAGCCCCACCACCGGCGTCCCGAGGATGAGGGTGCCGGTGTGGTCGCTGCTGATCATCGGGGTGGCCGCGCTGGCCGTCAGCGTCGCGCAGGTTCCGCATAACACCGCCGCGACGTATGGGCTGCTGGCGGCGGGCATCGGCCTGGTCGGCGTGTTCGTGATCGTCGACTGGCGCATGCACGCGGCCATCCTGCCGCCCAGCGTCTTCTCGCCCGGGCCGCTGAAGTGGATCTACCTCACCATGGGCGTGCTGATGGGCGCGGCGATGGTGACCACCTACGTGCCGTTGTTCGGGCAGCGACTGGCCCACCTGACGCCGATCGCGGCGGGGTTCCTGGGGGCGGCGCTCGCGGTGGGCTGGACGGTCAGCGAAATCGTCAGCGCTTCACTGGAGCACCCGCGGACGATCGGGCGGGTGGTCCTGGTGGCGCCGATGGTGGTGGCGGCGGGCCTGGCGCTGGGTGCGGTGGCACGCCACGGTGACGGTTCGGCCGGCACCGCGGCGCTCTGGGCGGTCGCGCTGCTGGTCGCCGGCATCGGGATCGGGATGGCCTGGCCGCACCTGTCGGCCCGCGCGATGGCGTCCGTCGCCGACCCGGCCGAGGGCGGCGCGGCGTCCGCGGCGATCAACACCGTGCAGCTGACCTCCGCAGCGATCGGGGCCGGCTTGGCCGGCGTCGTCGTCAACACCGCCACCGGCGGCGAGGAGATGGCGGCGCACCTGCTGTTCACGGTGTTCACCGCCTTGAGCGCCGCCGGCGTGGCGGTGTCCTACGCCGCCACGCGCGCGACGCGCCAAGCCCAGCCGATCGCCACCAACGGCTGAACGCCGACATCACCGCGTGGACTTGACGACCTGCGAGTAATGGAATTGCCACCGTTCGACAATGCGGAAGCCCAGATAGCCCGGGAATCGATACGCCGGCGCGCGCCCGAACGCGGTGCCCGGCGGTAGCGACGGGCCCGCTTGATGGTCCGGCAGCGAATTGTCTTTGTTGGTGATCGTCCAGATCGCCGGGCATTTGTTGATTTTGGCGGTCGTCAGCCACACGGCGACGTGCCCGTCCCACAGCGACCCCACCTTCGGCCCGTACACGCCGCGCTCCACGTCGATCAACGACCGGAAGGCCGCCGGGCGGGTGGCCAGCAACGCACGAATCGGCCCGGGCCGCCACGGCACGGTGTTGTCCACCATCAGGCAGTCGCCGGGGGCGGCGTGCGAGCTGATCAGGTCGGCGACCTGGCTGTAGTCCCAGCCCTCCTTGGCGTACGGCCACCGCTGCACGAACAGGTAATTCGGCACGGCGGCGACGGCGAACACCAGCACCGCGCCGGCGATCGGCCAGGGTCGGCGGGCGACGGTGACGACGCAGACGGCCAGGACGACGGCCATCGCGGGCGCGGTGAAGATCAGGTAGCGCGGGTAGTAGATCGGCTCGATGACCGCCGAATAGACGACGACCAGCGCGGTGGGAATCACCATCCATGCCGTGGCGATGATCAGCAGCCGGCGTAGGTCGCCGGCCGGGGACGGCACGCCGGCCAGCCGGGTCGCGACCGCCGCGACGATCAGGACAGCGCTGGCGATGGCGAAGGCCACGCTGTGGTCGAAGTACTGGCGCAGGATGATGTCGAACGCGTAATGCCAGCTGACGGGGTAGATCCAGTTGACCTGCCACACCTGGTTGTGCGCGAACAGGATGAACGGCGTCATGGCCGCCACCGCGACGACGGAACCACCGGCCCACCAGAGCACCCGAGATCTGCGGGCGCCCTTCGGCGCGAGCAGCGGCAGCATGGCCCCGTACACCGGCACCAACAGCACCAGGTTGAGGTTGAGCAGTATCGCCAGCATCAACCCCAGCGCGTACCACACCCATCCGCGCGGCCTGCCGCGCCGAACGGCGGCGACGAACAACACCGTCAGCCAGGCCGCCGCGGCCGCCACGAAGGCATACGGACGCGCCTCCATGCCCGCCCAGGTGGTGCGCGGCAGGATGGCGAAAATCGCGCCCGCGCATATCGCGGTGGGCCGGGTGGAGAACTGCCTGGTGAACACCGTGACCCCGGCGGCGGCGGCCCCGACGGCCAGCGAGCTCGGGAAACGCGACCAGAACTCGGTGGGCGGGAAAAGGGCGAACCAGCCGTGCATCAGCAGGTAGTACGCCCCGTGGACGGCGTCGATGTGGCCGAGCAACCGCCACAGCTCCGGCAACGTCCGGCTGGCCGACGCCGATATGGTCGCTCCCTCGTCGAACCAGAGCGACGGACGACAGGCCCACGCGGCGCTGACAGCGGTGGCGAACAGGGCGATCGCCCACGGGTCCAGCAATCTGCCGCGGGTCCCCGCGGGCCCGGGCTCGGCGGCGGCATCCCCGGCGCGCGGCTCGAGGGTGGGCTCGAGGGTGGGCATGGACATGATGCTTGTTACTTTAAAGCGCGGCCCACCGAAGGGTTCACAAACTGCGTCCTGCGCATCCATTGTTCGTGGCGATATTCACGAAAAGCGGCTTAATGCAATGTTTTCCACGTTGGCCGCGCGCTTTTGATTGTCTTGCCATTGCCGATATTGTCCGTTGGCCCAGCCCACACCCGTAAATTGCGGGCGCGCCACGCCGCGCGGTGTGGCTAATCTGTCTCCTGCGCATCGAGCAAACGCGCTACTGTCTTGGGTTGGCTGACCAACCGAAACTGGGAGGGTAAATGGGCGCCTATCGGACTGTGGTGGTAGGAACCGATGGCTCGGACTCGTCGATGCGCGCGGTAGAGAAGGCGGCACAGATCGCCGGGTCCGACGCCAAGCTGATCGTGGCGTCGGCATATTTGCCCCAACACGAGGACGCCCGGGCGGCCGATGTCCTGCGGGACGAAAGCTACAAGGTTTCGGGGACCGCGCCGATTTACGCGATTCTGCGTGACGCCAAGGACCGCGCCCACGCCGCCGGTGCGAAGAACATCGACGAGCGACCCATTGTCGGGGCCCCGGTCGACGCGTTGGTGCACCTCGCCGAGGAGGAGCAGGCCGACCTGCTCGTGGTCGGCAACGTCGGCCTGAGCACCATCGCCGGCCGGCTGCTGGGGTCGGTGCCGGCCAACGTCTCGCGTCGGGCCAAGACCGACGTGCTGATCGTGCACACCACGTCCTAGCGTCCCGACGCCGGGCGGCTACCAGCCCCGCTCGCGCCATTCGCCCAGGTGGGGACGCTCGGCGCCCAACGCCGTGTCGTCACCGTGGCCGGGGTAGATGACGGTGGAGTCGTCGTAGACGTCGAACACCCGGGTGCTGACGTCCTCGATCAGCTGGGTGAAATCGCCGGGCTGCCAAGTCTTGCCGACGCCGCCCGGGAACAGGCAGTCGCCGGTGAACAACTGGGTGACACCGCCGGTCGCCGGGCCGTCCAGGGCCAGCGCGATCGATCCCGGGGTATGCCCACGCAGGTGGATGACGTCGAAGGTCAGCTCACCGATCTGCACGGTGTCACCGCCCGACAGCAAACGGTCCGGCTTGACCGGCAGCGGCTCCGCGTCGATCTCGTTGGCGGCCGTCGGCGCGCCGGTGGCGGCGGCCACCGCCTCCAGTGCCTGCCAGTGGTCGAAGTGCTGATGGCTGGTCACGATCAGCGACAGCTTCGGCGCGTTCTGCCGGATCAGATCGAGCAGGAGGTCCGCGTCGTTGGCGGCGTCGATCAACAGTGTTTCGCCGGTAGCGGAACAAGTGATCAGATACGCATTGTTGTCCATGGGGCCGACCGAGACCTTTAGGATCGTGGCGCCGGGTAGGGTCCGGCGGGCCGCGGTGCCGGGGTCGACGTGTCCGGTGTAGTTGTCGTCCACTGCAGTCATACCGGTCACGCTACTGGTCAAAACTTGCTTGTCGGTATGGGCACATAGCATGGAATGCGCCGTGCGCAATTCCGGTTCGGGATGCGCACTTGGGCTACCAGGAGGCCACGAGAAGTTGCCAGAGAGTTCTGAGAGGGGCAGCGTTGGCTGACCGTCTGATCGTCAAGGGCGCCCGCGAACACAACCTGCGCGGCGTCGATCTCGACCTGCCCCGCGACGCGCTGATCGTCTTCACCGGGTTGTCGGGTTCGGGGAAATCGTCGCTGGCCTTCGACACGATCTTCGCCGAGGGGCAGCGCCGCTACGTGGAGTCCCTGTCCGCCTACGCGCGCCAATTCCTGGGCCAGATGGACAAGCCCGACGTCGACTTCATCGAGGGACTGTCGCCGGCGGTCTCCATCGACCAGAAGTCGACCAACCGCAACCCGCGATCGACCGTCGGCACCATCACCGAGGTCTACGACTACCTGCGGCTGCTCTACGCGCGGGCCGGCACGCCGCACTGCCCGATCTGTGGCGAGCGGATCGCCCGGCAGACCCCACAGCAAATCGTCGATCAGGTCCTGGCGATGCCGGAAGGCACCCGATTCCTGGTGCTCGCGCCGGTGGTGCGCACCCGCAAGGGCGAATTCGCCGACCTCTTCGAGAAACTCAACGCCCAGGGCTACAGCCGGGTGCGGGTCGACGGCGTCGTGCACCCGCTGACCGACCCGCCCAAGCTGAAGAAGCAGGAAAAGCACGACATCGAGGTGGTGGTGGACCGCCTCACCGTCAAGGCGTCCGCCAAGCAGCGGCTCACCGATTCCGTGGAGACCGCGCTGAACCTGGCCGACGGCATCGTGGTGCTCGAGTTCGTCGACCACGAACACGACGCGCACAACCGGGAGCAGCGGTTCTCCGAGAAACTGGCCTGCCCCAACGGGCACGCGCTGGCGGTCGACGACCTGGAACCGCGGTCGTTCTCGTTCAACTCGCCCTACGGCGCCTGCCCGGAGTGCAGCGGCCTGGGCATCCGCAAGGAGGTCGACCCCGATCTGGTGGTGCCCGACCCGGAGCGCACCCTGGCCGAGGGCGCGGTGGCCCCGTGGTCGACGGGCCACACCGCGGAGTACTTCACCCGGATGATGGCCGGCCTCGGCGACGAGCTGGGCTTCGACGTCGACACCCCGTGGCGCAAGCTTCCGGCCAAGGCCCGCAAGGCGATTCTCGAGGGCTCCGACCACCAGGTCCATGTGCGGTACCGCAACCGGTACGGGCGCACCCGGTCCTACTACGCCGATTTCGAAGGCGTGCTGGCGTTCCTGCAGCGCAAGATGGCGCAGACCGAATCCGAGCAGATGAAGGAACGCTACGAAGGATTCATGCGTGACGTGCCCTGCCCGGTCTGTGAGGGCACCCGGCTCAAGCCGGAGATCCTGGCCGTGACGCTCGCCGCGGGGGACCGCGGCGCGAAGTCCATCGCCGAGGTCTGCGAACTGTCGATCTCGGACTGCGCGGACTTCCTGAACGCACTCACTCTGGGCGTCCGCGAGAAGGCGATCGCGGGTCAGGTGCTCAAGGAAATCCAGTCGCGGCTGGGCTTTTTGCTCGACGTCGGGCTGGAGTACCTGTCGCTGTCGCGCGCCGCGGCCACGCTGTCCGGCGGTGAGGCGCAACGCATTCGGCTGGCCACCCAGATCGGGTCGGGTCTGGTCGGGGTCCTCTATGTGCTCGACGAGCCGTCCATCGGGCTGCATCAGCGTGACAACCGCCGGCTCATCGAAACCCTCACTCGCCTAAGAGGTTTGGGCAACACGCTGATCGTCGTCGAGCATGACGAGGACACCATCGCGCACGCCGACTGGATCGTCGACATCGGCCCGCGGGCCGGTGAGCACGGCGGCGAGATCGTGCACAGCGGCACCTACAGCGAGCTGCTGGCGAACAAGGACTCGATCACCGGCGCCTACCTGTCGGGCAAGGAACGCATCGAGATGCCCGCGAAGCGGCGCCCGGTCGACAAGCGGCGGCTCACCGTCGTCGGCGCCCGCGAGCACAACCTGCGCGGCATCGACGTCTCGTTCCCGCTCGGCGTGCTCACCTCGGTGACCGGGGTGTCGGGTTCCGGCAAGTCAACCCTGGTCAACGACATCCTGGCGGCGGTGCTGGCCAACCGGCTCAATGGCGCCCGCCAGGTTCCCGGCCGGCACACCCGGGTCACCGGGCTTGACCACCTGGACAAGCTGGTGCGGGTGGACCAGTCGCCGATCGGCCGCACGCCGCGGTCCAACCCGGCCACCTACACCGGGGTGTTCGACAAGATCCGCACCCTGTTCGCCGCCACCACCGAGGCCAAAGTCCGTGGCTATCAACCGGGTCGGTTCTCGTTCAACGTCAAGGGCGGCCGCTGCGAGGCGTGCACCGGTGACGGCACCATCAAGATCGAGATGAACTTCCTGCCCGACGTGTACGTGCCGTGCGAGGTCTGCCACGGCGCCCGTTACAACCGCGAAACCCTCGAGGTGCACTACAAGGGCAAGACCATCTCCGAAGTGCTGGACATGTCCATCGAGGAGGCGGCGGAGTTCTTCGAGCCCATCACCGGCATCCACCGCTACCTGCGCACCCTGGTCGACGTCGGGCTGGGCTATGTGCGGCTCGGCCAGCCCGCGCCCACACTGTCCGGCGGCGAGGCGCAACGCGTCAAGCTGGCCGCCGAACTGCAGAAGCGCTCGACCGGGCGCACCGTGTATATCCTCGACGAGCCCACCACGGGTCTGCATTTCGACGACATCCGCAAGCTGCTGAAGGTCATCAACGGCCTTGTCGACAAAGGCAATACGGTCATCGTCATCGAGCACAACCTGGACGTGATCAAGACCTCCGACTGGATCGTCGACATGGGTCCGGAAGGCGGCGCCGAGGGCGGAACCGTTGTCGCGGAAGGCACTCCGGAGGATGTCGCCGCGGTGCCGGAGAGCTACACCGGCAAGTTCCTCGCCGAGGTGATCGGCCGGAGCCCGGCGGCATCGGGCGCCCCGCAGCGGTCGAACCGGCGTCGCAAAGTCACCGCCTGAGCCCACGCGTCAACCTTTCTCGGGCTTCATCGCGTCGCGAATCTGGGCCAGCCGCTGGGCCGCGGCGCGCCGTCGTTCGTCGTACTGTTCCTCGACCGAGCGGCCCTCGGGTGATTCCGCATCGAGCTCGGCGGCGCCGTGCGCCGTCGCGTACCGGGCCTCGATCTGATCGCGCACCGACTCGAAGGTCGGCACACCGGAGTCGTCGTAGTCCGGGCCGGGTCCGCCGGCTCCGGAAGGGGTTGGTGTGTCGGGCATGCCGTCACGGTACTGCGACGAGCGGTCGAAATCGCGTCGGCGTTTGAATGCGGAAGCGTCAATATCGGTGTCGCCGGACGGCCCCGGCCCCGCCCACCAAAACAAAAGGTACACGAGGGTCTTTTGCGCCCTATGCCCTGGCCGAGCGGTCGAATTCGTCCGTTTATGTCACAATCCCTTTGGTTAATTCGTCGCGAGTCGAATTAGCAAACCAAACCGTTCAAAAAAATACTCGTTGGTAACGGCGAATAAGCGGAGGTCACGTATGGAAGCGGCACAAATCACGGAGACCGGGATTGCCGGCCCGTTGTCGGAATCGGGGTTCGGCTGGCTCGATCACGCGACGGGGTGCCGGGTCATCGCGTCGACACCGGCCGCGGAGCCTGATCTGTGGAATCAGTACCTGGAAGGCGCGCTGAACAGCTATCGCCGGCACGGGCTGGATTGGGTGCTTGACCCCGAGCACATTCAGGACGGGGTCGACACGTCCCTGTTTTTTGCCGCGCTCGACCCACACGGGCGCGTCGTCGGCGGGACGCGTGTCGTCGGGCCTTTGCGCTCGCCGGAGGACTCCCACGCTCTCGAGGAATGGAAAGGCAACCCGGGCCTTCCGTTGCTGCGCCATATGATTTCCAATCGGCTTCCGTTTGGCGTCGTGGAGGTGAAAAGCGCGTGGACCAATTCTCGCGAATATGGCAATCGGGCGCTGTCCACGGTGCTGGCCCGCACCGCACTGCCAATCATGACGTTGCTGGGTGTTCAGTTCGTGATGGCCACTGCGGCGGCGCACGTGCTCGAGCAGTGGCAGTCCTCCGGGGGCGTCGTGGCCAACCGGGTGCCGGCGGCGGCCTATCCCACCGAGGACTACCGAACCAAGGTGATGTGGTGGGATCGCCGCACCATTGCCACCCACGCGGAACCCGGTCAATTCAAGCTGATGTGCGCAGAGAACGCCGAAATCCTCAACCGCATCTCCGCGTAGCGGGAAATGACGTGGTGCCGAGGCGTTCCCGGCTGCCCGCGACAGTGTGCTAGGTCGTCGCATCCCACCGGTGAAACCGGGAAGCCGCTGTCGGGCCGGTTGGCGCGAATGTCATCATTGCGGCTATGGCTTCTCGACACACGCGATTTCGGTTCTTCTACCGGATCGGCTTCACGCCGTGGGAGGGCCACCCGATCGGGCAAGGTCTGCGGGATCTCGTCGAGGGAACTGGGGACACGCCCGCGCTGCGCACCGGGCGGGCCCTCGACGTCGGCTGCGGGACCGGGGACTGCGCCGTCTACCTTGCCCAGCGGGGCTGGCAGGTCACTGCGGTCGACTATGTCGCGAAGCCGCTTGAAAAGGCGCAAGCGAAGGCCGGCAAAGCCGGTGTCTCGGTCGACTTCGTCCGTGCCGACGTGACGCAGCTGAGTCAGTCCGGGATCGGAACAGGCTTCGACTTGATCGTCGACAACGGTTGCATCCACAACATGAGTGGCGCCGACCGTGAGGCGTACGTCCGGGAAGTCGGCGCCGTGGCGGCACCGGGCGCGCGGTTGTTCATTGCCGCGTTCCCTCCCGGAGGCCGGTTCGGCGTGCCCGGCATCAGTCACGCCGAGATCCAACAACGTTTCACTCCCGACTGGACGCTGTTGTTCACCGGCGACGAGCAGGAGCTCGACGATAGGAAGACCCGGGCGTATTACTACCTGCTGCAATATCGCGACTGAGCGCGTGCCGTGGGTTCGGCGGGTTTACACCGCGTTCCCTGTTCCCGGGAACCGGGTGGTGGAGAAGTTCATCGGTATGGCGCGCTTGGCCAGGAGCGACTCCATTGCCACGCTGTCGAGGGGGCGTGACAGCAGAAAACCTTGTGCGCGATGGCATCCCAGGCTGAGCAGCCTCTCGGCCGCGGCCACGGATTCCACCCCCTCGGCGACGACATCGAGCCCGAACGCGTCGGCCAGGGCCATCGTCGAGCGCACGATCGCCAAATCGCCGGCGTTGGTATCCAGATTTTGGACAAACCCTTTATCGATCTTCAGCGAATCGACGGGCAGAGATTTCAGATAGGTCAACACGCTGTAGCCGGTGCCGAAGTCGTCGATGGCGATCTGTACCCCGACGTCCTTCAAGCCGAACAAGGTCTGACGTGTGGCGTCGATATCCTGGACCACAACGCTTTCGGTGATTTCCAGACATACGGTGCTGGGATCCAGCCCGAACTCGTCGAGGGTGGCCGCGACCGTGTCGACGATACCGGCGGTGACGAGCTGCACGGGGGATACGTTGATGCGAAGCACCATGCCGTTGCCGACACCGTGTGACCGCCAGAGCCCGAATTGCGCGCACGCCGAGCGCATTACGAGGCGGCCCAGTTTGGCACCGAGGTTGATCGATTCCACGACCTGGATGAACGAATCGGGCATCAGCAGCCCCAGAGTCGGGTGTTGCCAACGTATTAGCGCCTCGGTGCCGAGGATCTCGCCGGTGCGCATGTCAAACTCCGGGAGGTAGTGCAGCACCAACGCGCCGCCACCGCCCTCGATCATCCCTTCCAGGTGCAGCTCGATGTCGTTGCGGATCATGTCTGTCGTCGACATTTCCGGGCGGAAGGTCGCGACGCTGTTGCCGCCGGACGCCTTGGCCGACCGGGTGGCCTGGTCGACCCGCCGTAGCAGGTCCGACGTGGTCTCGTCCCCGGGTAGGCCGGCCGCGACGCCGATACTCACGGTGCGACTGAGCGTCTCACCGTCGATGGGAATCGGCAGGTGGACCCGATCGTGCAGCGAGCGGGCGAACGTCTCGGCGGCCTCGACATCCATGGCCGCGGCGGGCACGACGCCAAACTCGTCACCGCCGAAACGGGCGATGACGGAGGGAATCTGGGTGGCCTCGCGCAGCAGCGCGGCGAAGTTCTCGATGAATCGATCGCCAGCGTCTTGGCCGAGGCGACCGTTGATGACCTTGAAGCGGTCTATGGCGAGGAACACGACGGAAACCGGCCCGGGCTGCCCCTTCTCGAGCCGGTCGTCGAGGTACGCGATGAGCGCCCTGCGGTTCAGCAGTCCGGTGAGTTCATCGTGCTCAGCGAGGTAGTGAATTTGCTGTTCGGCGACGACGCGGGCCTGCAGTTGCGCGAAAAGCGCGGCGATCGCCTGTAGCGCGTTGAGTTCTTCGGCTAACCATTCACGGTCGCCGAGCTTGCCGAAGGCGAGCGTGCCGGTGGTGACGTCGCCGGACAGCAGCGGAACAGCGGCCAGCGAGACGGCGGGAGCGCCAGTGCCCTCTTCGATCCGGTGCTGATAGTCGGCGTTCTCAGGCTCGGGACGGACCACCTCGGGCGCCTTGAGGTGTTCGGTGCGCGCGAAGATGGAGTCGGCGTCGGCGAAATACACCAGACCGATCGGGTCCGGGTCGGCGTTGCGTGGCGGGAATTCGGCGATGAGGCGCGTCGCGCGGATGGTGTGGTCGTTGTGGCGCAGGAAGCTGAAGTCCACCCCCAGGTCGCGAACCAGGTTGCCGAGCACGCGTTGGCTGATCGCGGCAGAGTCCGCCACGGTGGCCGCCATCAACTCGGCGGCGGCAGCGGTGACCAGGTGGTCCAGGGTGCCCGACATTGCCCTAACCGTAGCGGTAACCGCTGCGCTGCGTTTGGCATTGCATAGGGTGTCTAGCAATGATTCGCTCACGTTGACGCCCGAGTGTGATCAAGACCGCATGGGCTCGGCTCCGATGAGCTTTCTCGACGAGGGAACGCGGCGCAAGCGCGTTAGCTGGTCGGCGCACCGGGCGAGCGACGCGGTCGAATGCGAGCGCGCACCGGACCGCCGGCAATCATGGTGAAGTGCAGCGCGAGCGGAAATTCGTCGTCGAGAGAGCGGATTTCGGCTCCTCGGATGAGGGTTGCCAAGGCGAGCGTCACTTCGAGCATGGCGAAATGGTCGCCGATGCAGGAGCGCGGTCCGCCACCGAAAGGCACGTATTGCCACCGATCGAGCGCCTTGAAGTGGTGGGGACTGAACCTGTCGGGGTCGAACCGGAGGGGATCCTCCCAAAGTTGCGGGTCGCGCTGTACGGCCATCCGCCCAACGATGAGCATGGTGCCCTTGGGCACCCGATAGCCGGCCACCGCGACGTCGCGAGAGGCCATGCGCGTGCCGGTGGGGGCCGGCGGGCACAGGCGAAGCGACTCCCGTATCACCTGCATCGTGTATGCGAGGTGGGGTAGGTCGTCAGACGTCAGTGGCCGATCCGGTAGGGCTGCGACTTCGGCGGCAACGCGCTCTTGGTAATCGGGGTGATGTCCCAGCGCCCAGAGGGCATAGGTCAAGGCCGTCGTCGTGGTGTCGTGGCCGGCGAAGAGGAACATGACCAACTCGTCGCAAATCTCCTTATCGGTCAACCGCTTTCCGGTTACCGGATCCTGCGCCGCGATGAGCGCGTGGACCAGGGGTGCGACTCGTGTCGGGTCGGCGCGACAGTCCCGCAAGATCTCTTCCGTCAGAGCGTGGAGTTTGGCGCTTGCCGATCGGGCGCGCCGCCGCGCCGGTGTGGGCAACCAGCGAGGCGCCCGAAGCGGATTCGTCGCGCGCCTGACCGCGTAGGCCAACGCGACCCGTAGCGGCTCGACAACCTCGCCGGCCCGTTCTTCCAGGTCGAGTCCGAGCACCGACCGGCCAAGCGCGCGCAACGTGATCGTGCGGCATTCGGCGTCCAGATCGATGACGGCGCCCTCCTGCCACCCCTCGCTCACCGATTGCGCCGCCTGTTCCATGTGACCGCCGAACTCGCTCACCCGCTGTTTGGTGAACACCGGCTGTAGGGTGCGCCGACGTGACTTCCATGGCTCGAAGGGAAGATCGGTGAGACTGGCACCGATGATGTGGCGCACCTGCTCGAAGACCGGTGTGGTCTTGTCGACGGAATCGTCTTTGGTACTGAGGATGTCGCGGATGGCTTCCGGAGACGTCGCAAGCACCATCGGTGGCATCAGCCATCGCGGCCCCAGGGTGAAAAAGCTCACCCGGCCGCCGGCGTCTCGCAGCCTTTCCGTTCCCGTGCTGAATTCGCGCACCGCCGCGAGGCGCTGACGAAAGGGCATCGGGTTCACCGGCGGCAGGGGTAAGTACTTGATTTCGTCACTCGCAAGGGCCTGAACCACGCCTACCTCCCGCGGATAATGATGTTGCCTGTGCCGATCCAATGGGACCGCGCAGGCCAAAAGCTTGCCGGCCCCCGCTGACCGGACAAGTATTCCAGCACATCCGTTTCGACGCGGCGAATTCACCGGGCTGCCAGTGAAATTGCAGGGACGGGTTGATAATCATGTACGACAGTTGGCCCAGTGCTCGTCGGTAGCCAGAACCTGACTCGAAATCGATGACGCGGACTCCATGAAAGGTCGAGGGTGAAGAGAATTCGGCCCCTGTGGCGGATGCCCGGCATCGTCTTGCGTGAGCGGTCGCATCCGGCGGGGCGTGAGCGCATTCCTGAGCCGATGGTGGTGGACGACCCGGAGTCGGTGGCCCAGTTTCACACCGGTGGCGGATCCAACCCGGGGATGCTCGCGGTGTACGACTTGTGCGCTCGCGCGCTTGATGCGCTGCTGCCGCCCGGCGGCCACCTGCTGGACCTCGGCGTCGGGTCAGGCCGCGCGCTCAGCGCCGTCCTGCGCCGACGGCCCGACGTTCGGGCCACCGCCGTCGATCTGGCCCCGAACATGCTGTCCACGGCGCGAGAGCTGTTCGACGCCGAGGGCCTGGGGGAGCGTGTCGACCTTCGGCAGGACGACATCACCGCATTGCCGGATCAGATTTCAACACGTCGGTGGGACGCCATCTCCTGCATGTGGACCCTGCATCAGCTACCGGACTTCGACACCCTGCGTGGCGCCCTCCGACAGATCGCCGACCTCCAACGCCGCAGCGGTGCGGCGGTGTGGATTTCCGATTTTCAGCGCCTGCGCGACCCGGAGGCCGCCCCCAAGATGCTGGAGATCGCCGACCCCGCCTCGCCGCCCGTCCTGCGCCAGGATGCCATTGCAAGCGAGGCGGCGGCGTTCACCTTCGCGGAACTGTCGACAGAGCTCGCGGCAGCAGGACTGCACGAAATGCATTGCGGCCATTCGACACCGGTGCCCTATCTGCAGGCGTACTGGACATTCGGGTCGCGCGGCGAACCGCACGGTGTGACCGGCACGCGCGACCCCGCATTGCGGGGGAGGGCCCGCCGCGAGTCGGCCTTGTTGCGGTGGGGATTCACGGCGAAACCGTTCTGAGGTGCTGTGGCGCCGATGGCGCTCGCCGCGCGACGGTGGCACGTCAGAGGCCTTGGAAACGGACCCGGCTCAGGCTGCGGCGACTGGATACAGACGCCGGCGGTGCGGCGGTCAAGCGCAAGGCCAGCACGATGGATTCGTCGGGAGCGGTCGAGGTGAGGCGCACGAAATCGTCTTGTAATCGCGCTAATTCGTCGGCGAAGCCGGCTGACAACTCATGGAGTTCGGCGGCATTTCGCGCGTGCAAGAAGACAGGTGACAACGGCCGGACGGCGAGGCCTTCGCGCTGGGCGACGATCCATACCGCCTCCACGGCCGACCCGCCGCGGACGTAGTCGCTGAGGCGGCCCCCGGTCACGGTGAGCACCGCCAGCGCAGAACTGCCGAGGACTTCGTCGCGCATGCCGTCACCCAAGGCGCTGCCGGCGTTCCAGTCGGCGAGGTAAGCCATGACGTCGGGGCGGCGCACAATGTCCATCAGCGCCAGGTCGCTGGCGTCGAGTTCGAGGGAACGCACGTCGATCCCGGTGTCGGGGTCGGGATCCCCGGGCCAGCGCAGTTCCGAGACCATCTCGGTGTGTAGTTGCCGCGTCAGGTACCGGATGCGGTCGGCCGCACCGAAAATCGTTGCGGCCCGCGAAAGGTCGTCTCGCTCGGTGACTAGGTGCAGACGCGCGCCCTCGCGCTCGGCGGTGACGGCGAGCATTTTTTTCGTGTGATCGTCAAGTGGTTGTGGCGTTCCGCGATGGCGGTTGGTCTCGCGCACGACCATCGGTTCATACAGATCGGCCAGGGCAGGGTCGCTACCGTTTCCGAATTGCATGGTGGCCCGTACCGGCGAACCGTCTACGTCTTCGGAAACGCTCACCGGGCCGAGCATCTGACGGGCGGCGGCGGCGATCCTGACGTTGTACAGGGCGGCCCCCACCGCGACGGCGCTGCCGCGGAAGCCCATGTCCATCGCCGAAGTATGTTCTGGGGCGACGCTTATGGTGAGCCTGGCCGGTTGCGCGTCGATGCACCACGGCTGGCTGTTTCCCCCCGAGGGGGCGCGCATCGCGGCGGCGACGATCGTGTCGTCGACTGCGGGACCGGCCGGGTCGCTTCCCGGTTCGTTGTCACGCGCGGGGTGATGCTGGGGCGTCTCGACTTCGCCCAGTTGGTCGAGCGCCCAGCCGGTGTCGATGCGGCAGCGGCCGGATCTCAGGTCCTCACCCAAGCCGATCCTGCGCACGGCCTCGGCCATTGCCGCGGCGCCCACGATGACATCGGACGCCAACTGCGGCCACGTCGACAGCGATCGGTCGATCTCGAGGAGCGATGCGGCGGTGCGGGGCGAGATGTGCTCGGCTTCGTCGTAACGCAGCATGTGCGGGAGCTTCTCGCGGTTGCTCATGCCCGCCACCTGCTCGACATCGAGCTGGTCCAGCAACCCGTGCATGACGGGACGGTCGGGATTGTGATCGAACCGTTCGACGTCGACCCGCCCCCGGTCGCTGGTCGCCATTAACACGGGAACACGCCTGGCGCGGGCCGCCATCCGCAGGGCGACCTTCATGTCGAGCGAATCGCACTCTTCGATGACGATGTCCAACCCATCCAGAAAGGCGTCGATCGTGTCCGCGGTGATTCCCGCATCGAACACATCCACCGCCAGGTAGGGATCGAGTTCGGCAATCCTGCGTGCCGCGACCTGAGCTTTGTTCAACCCGAGGTCGAACACGGTGGCGGGCACGCGATTCAGATTCGACAGTTCCAGGTGATCGAAATCCGCCAGGCGAAGGCGGCCACACAATCCCTGCATCGCCAAGGTGTGCGCGATGACATGGCCGACGCTCAGACCGGCGACGCCGATGGTCAGCGAGCCGAGCTTGGTCTGTTCCTCAATGGTGATGTTGTTTCTGTTGCGATCAAGTCGTAGCGCCCGAAACCCGTGCGGCCCCAGCACCGCAACGACGGCACGCCGCCACGGGTAGTACGCCCACCGCGTCCCTTCGCCGAGGAGCGTCGAATCCGGCGCTGGGCGCAGGCCGCGCAGATTGGCCAATTGCGCGTCGAGCCGGTCGACGATCTCGACGGCGGGATCGGCGCGCAGCCGCTCCAATATCAGACGGTCGCCGGGCTCATCGGTGTCGAGAATGTGTGCGCTGTACGCGGTTACCGTGCGCTCGTCCATGGTGTTTCGTGTATAGCACCTGACTGGTGTGCCGGCCGCGGTAACGCGGCGTTTGGCCGCTCACTGAGCGATCATGTCGTTCTCCCGCAGCTCCGTTCGCTCGGCGAACTGCCCGCGCCGTATCAGGCTCGTGACCGCGGCGTCCCAGCGCCGCAGCTGTGGCTCGCTGAAGAACGCCTCACCCAGGTAGAGCTCGATATAGGGATGCAGAATGATCGCGCCGATGCGCAAGATGAGCGGGTTGAGCGCCCCCCAATCGGGATCGAGGTCTGCTCGCAGCTTGCCCTGTCGCCCGAACTGTTCGCCCTGGCCCGCGCTGATACCCACCAGCCCGGTGAAGATGACCCAGCCTAATGCGCTGCCCTCGGCGAGCGCACGGCCGAGATAGGTCATCACGTCGGGACGTTCGACCATCAGTGCGGTCAGACGGCGCCCGGCCTCGTTGAGACTGTCGGAGGGCGGCTCGGACAGCGTGGGGGCTTCCAATGCCTCGCTCACCGTCTGCAGGACGTACTGATCGACGGCGGCTGTCAGTGCGGCCTTGGTGCGAAAGTGGTGCTGTATCAGCCCAATCGAAACGTCCGCGGCCTCGGCGATTGCGCGCAGCGTGGTTGCGGCGATGCCGCGAACAGCAAAGCAGCTCAGTGCGGCGTCGCGAATCCGCTCCTTGAGCGTCGGCTCTGCTGGAGGGGGCGGGTCATACGGAAACAGCCGGGTCAGTCCCACGGCCGGACAATACACCCGTATCGCGTCGCGGTACGGGTGTATCGGACAACCGTATCCGCGCATCAGATCCCGTGCGTCACTGCGACTGCCGCTCGAAATGCCGGACCATCTGTTCCCAGTACACCAGCGTCAACGCCATCTGCAGGGCGACGGCGATCAGCGCCGGGAGCAGCCGATGCCGGCGCGCGGCGACTATCCCCACCACGGCGGCCGCCGACGAGGCCGCGCTGACCACCATCGCCGCGTCGCGGGGCCGGCGGGTGATCCACAGCTCCTCGCCCAGCATCGCCCGCGTCGACCATGCGTGATGGTGCGCCGACGCGCCAAACACCACCGGATTGACGGCCAGCCACAGCGCAATCCAGGCCGCGTGGCCCCACCGTCGCGTCCAGACGGGCACCAGGATCAGCGGTGTGCTCGCCCACCGCGTCCATGCGCTCAGCGGGTGGCAGTGCCGCGCGAACACCGCACGCCGAACGCGCGCAACGGAATACACCGGGCTATCGCTTGGCGGTGTTGGAATGCTCGGCCGGCACGACCACCGGGGTGCCGGCGCCGGGCGCGGACGTGGCGGGCAACGGTGTCCGCGGGATTCCCGGCGTGCCCAACTCGCCGGCCAGCCAGGGCAGCGAGGCCGCGAACACCCGGTCCGCGAAAGGCCAGTCGTGCTTGCCGGGCTGCGGGACCACCGCGCAGTCGATTCCGTTGGAACGGCCGATCGCACACAGCGAATAGGCGGCCGCGGTCTGATTGCCGGGATTGGCGGCCGCCTCGCGTCCGGCGAGGCGGATGGCGCCGGTGTCGGCCAGTTGCAGATCACGGCGGGACGGCGGGCCGTCGGACGAAATCGCGAACCAGCCGGCCACGTCGCGATACGGCCCGTGCCGGCTGATCACCGTGGTCGGGTCGAAAGCGGCCCAGGCGTCGGCGCTTCCACCGAACAGCCTGGCGATGGTCTGGGCCTTGTTCCCCGCGTTGGGAAAGAAATCACCGGCGACGTCGACGAACGCGCTGAACAGCTCGGGGTGCATGACGGTCAGATCGACCGCGCAGGTGCCGCCCATGGACCAGCCCGCGACGCCCCAATTCGACCGGTGCGTGCTCACCCCGAAGGTCGAAATCATGAATGGCACAACGTCTTTGGTCAGGTGATCGGCGGCGTTGCCCCGAACCCCGTTGACGCATTCGGTGTCGTTGTTGAACGCGCCGCCGGAATCCACGAACACCAGCACCGGCGCCTTGCCGTCGTGCGCGGCCGCGAAGTCGTCGATGGTCTTGACCGCGTTGCCCGCGCGGGTCCAGTCCGCGGGCGTGTTGAACTGCCCGCCGATCATCATCACCGTCGGCAACGCCGGCGGCGGGGTGGTCGCGAACCATTCGGGCGGCAGGTAGACCAGCTCGCCGCGGTGTTTGAAGTGCGACCCGTCGGAAGGGATCGCCACCGGCACGACGGTGCCGTGCGCGGGCCGGATTCGGCTGGCGGCCATCGCCGTAACGGTGGCCTGATCGGCCTGATCGGGCAGCGGGCCCGACGTCAGCTGGCTCCACGCCGACTGCACGGTGGGGAAGTAGCCGACCCACAGGTTGAGCACCAGCGCCGCGCTGAGCAAGCACAACGGTACGGCCAGCACCGCGGCGCCGCGCCGCCAGCGGCGCGCGGTGCGCCACCCCAGCACCAGCACGGCCGCGGCCATGCCCGTCAGCGTGATCCACAGCCACAGCGCCGCCGGGGCGGGGTCATCGGAGAGCCCGTGGTCGACGATGTACCAGTGCGTGAGGTAGGCCGCGACGCCGCCGGCCAGCGCGGCCACCGGCAGCCACACCGTGCGCCAGCGGCGCGAGCGCCAGCCGACCGCCGCGACCAGCGCCACCGCGGCGAGCGCCTGGATCGTCACCGGCACCCAGCCATGCATCAGCGAGGTGTGGCTACTCGCCAGGAACTGCGCCGCAGGGCTGTCGGTCGGGGCTGTCACGTGACTCATTGTGATCTAAAGTTAACCGGCCTGGAACGGATTCACCCAATGTTCGCTCTGCGCTGCACGGACGTTCGGGGCCGCCGCTAATGCGGCTTGGCCAGCGGAAATGGCAATGTCTCCCGGATGCTGCGGCCGGTTATGAGCATGACGAGCCGATCGATACCCATCCCGAGTCCGCCGGTCGGCGGCATCGCGTACTCCATCGCCTGCAGGAAGTCTTCGTCGAGCTCCATCGCCTCGGGATCCCCGCCGGCAGCTAACAGCGACTGCTCCTGGAGGCGGCGGCGCTGCTCGACCGGATCGGTGAGCTCGCTGTAGGCGGTGGCCAGCTCAACTCCCCAGGCCACCAGGTCCCACCGCTCGGCGACGCCCGGTGCGCTGCGGTGCGGCCGGGTCAGCGGCGACACCGAGGTCGGGAAGTCGATGTAGAACGTCGGCTCCTCGGTCCGGTCCTCGACCAGGTGCTCGTACAGTTCCAGCACCACCGCGCCGGCATCCCATTGCGCCCGATAGGGGATGTGCGCGGCGTCGGACAGCTTGCGCAGGACGGACAGCGACGTGCCGGGGTCGACGTGCTCGCCCAGCGCGTCGGACACGGCGTCATAGACGGTCTTGACCGCCCACACCCCGGAGATGTCGACAGGCTCCAGCCGGCCGTCGCCCCCGGCGCCGCGCCGCAGCACGACCTGCTCGCCGTGCGCCGCCTCGGCGGCGTTCTGAATGATCTCCCGGCAGCCGTCGATCCACACCGTGTAGTCGGCGTGGGCCTGGTAGGCCTCCAACAGGGTGAACTCCGGGTTGTGGCTGAAGTCGACGCCCTCGTTGCGGAAGGCGCGGCCCAATTCGAAGACCCGTTCCACGCCGCCGACGCACAACCGCTTCAGGTAGAGCTCGGGCGCGATGCGCAAAAACAGGTCCAGGTCGTAGGTGTTGATGTGCGTGACGAAGGGCCGCGCGGTGGCACCGCCGTGGATCTGCTGCAGGATCGGGGTCTCGACTTCGATGAAATCCTTGGCGAACAGCGTCTGCCTGACCGAACGCAACACGTCGCTGCGCGCCTTGATCAGCTCGCGCGAGTCGGGGTTGACGGCCAGGTCGACGTAGCGGGTCCGCACCCGCGCCTCCGGGTCGGTCAGCCCCTTCCACTTGTTCGGCAGGGGCCGCAGGCACTTACCGATCATCCGCCAGTCGGCGACGATCAGCGAGCGGCTTCCCTTCTTGGAAAAGCCCATGTGCCCGGACACCTCGATCAGGTCACCCAGGTCGATGGCCGCGGTGAAGTCGGCGGTCCGTCCCCGCTGCAGCTGCGAATTGTCCAGCAGCACTTGCATTTCCCCCGACCAGTCGCGCAGTTGGGCGAACAGCACCCCGCCGTAGTCGCGGATCCGCAGAATCCTGCCCGAGACGGTGATGTCCTCGCGATCGTCCGCGTCGAGCGCCTTGGCGACGGTGTGGGTGGGCGGGACCCCCACCGGATACGCGTCGACGCCGTTGCGTTGCAAGATCTTCAGCTTGGCCAGGCGCACCCGAACCTGCTCGGGGAGCCGAGACCTGGACTCCTCCTCGTCGGCGGACTCGCGGCGCTCCCGCAGGCCGCTGACGTCCGGGGCGCTGCCGTCGTGGTGCAGCAGTCCGGATTCGGCCAGCCTGGCCGGAACGGCGGGGTAATGGCCGGTGTGTGTCTTGCGCCGGCCGAACGGCAGCACCAGGAACCCCTCGGCGAGGGCCGAAGCGACACCGACTCGCGGAATCAGGCGGGCGTCCTCGTAGCAGGCGTAACGCGGCACCCAATCGGGCTGGTACTTCATGTTGGAGCGGTACAGCGTCTCCAGCTGCCACCACCGCGAGAAGAACAGCAGCAGCCCGCGCCACAGGCGGGCGACGGGCCCGGCGCCCAGCTGGGCGCCCTGTTCGAACGCCGAACGGAACATCGCGAAGTTCAGCGAAATGCGGGTGATGCCAAGGGCTTCGCCGTTGAGCGCCAGGTCGCTGACCATCAGCTCGATGGTGCCGTTGGGGGACTGCGGCGAACGGCGCATCAGGTCCAGGGAGACGCCGGTGGTGCCCCACGGAACCAGCGACAGCATCGCGACGACGCCGCCGTCGCGGTCGAGCGCCTCGACCAGCAGGCAGTCCCCGTCGGCGGGGTCGCCGAGTCGGCCCAGCGCCATGGAGAAGCCGCGCTCGGTCTGGGTGTCGCGCCACGCGTCGGCGCGGGCGATGGTCTCGGCCATCGCGTCGGCGGTGATGTCGCGGTGGCGCCGGATCCGCACGGTCAGGCCCGCCCGGCGGGCGCGGGTCACGGCCTGACGGACCCCGCGCATGTCGGGCCCGGAGAGCTTGAATTCGGAGGTCCGCAGGATGGCTTCGTCGCCGAGTTCGAGCGCGTTGAGACCGGCCTCGCGATAGGCGCGCGCCCCCTGGGTGCTGGCCCCCATCACCCCGGGGGCCCACCCGTACGTCTGGCACAGACCCAGCCAGGCGTCCACGGCTTGCGGCCACGCCCTCGGGTCGCCGATCGGGTCACCGCTGGCCAGGCAGACGCCGATCTCGACGCGGTAGGTGACGGCGGCGCGTCCGCTGGGGGCGAAGACCACCGACTTGTCGCGGCGGGTGGCGAAATAGCCCAGGGAGTCGTTCTTGCCGTAGAGCTCGAGCAGCCCGCGGATGGCCGATTCGTCCTCGCCGGTCAGCGCGTTCTCGGCGCGCTGGGACTGGAAGAGCACGATCGTCGCCAAGATCAGCGCCAGCGCCCCGAACAACCCGAAGATCGCGTTGAGGAAGACGTGCGGTCGGCCGGTGAACAGGTCCGGATCCGCGAGCGCGAAGCCGACCACCCGGTTGGCCACGTACGGGAGGCGATCCTGGCGGGCCAGCGTTCCCGGGAACATCTCGACCAGGCCCCAGGACACTGCGATCCCCACCACGTCGCCGGCGACGAGCACCGCGGCCGCCTTGACCAGCGCGCCCTTGCGGACCTTGGCCCAGAACTCCCGGTAGGCCAGCACCAGCAGCACGATCGCCACGATGTGGACGGCGAAGCCGAGGTTCTCGCCGAAAATCTCCGCGGCGGTGTTGTCGCCCGCCGCGATGTCGGCGGCGTTCAGCGCGGCGGCCAGAATCATGTTGGCCAGCAACAGCAGCCAGGCGATGCGCTTGCGTGCGGTCAAGGCCGCGGCCAGCAGGGCCAGGATGAACGACCACGCGATGCTGGTGTCCGGAAAGTTGAACAGGTAGTCGTTGATGAACTCGCGGGGGACCTTGATCAGGTAGCGGATCAGCGGGGACACGCTGCCCAGCAGCGACACCGTCGCGATGACGCCCACGGTCCACCCGGCCGCCGCCGGCACCCAGCGGTACCGCGAGTTCGACCGGCCGCCAGGCCCCGAACGCGGGCCCGAACGAGGACCCGAGCCGGGCCTCGAACCAGGAGATGCGAGTGTCACAGACCGCGAGGATATGCCCTCAATCCGTGAAAAGCTTGTCGAAGCGCTAAGAGTGGCGGCACCGAGTTTGGCGGCTGATTTCGGGCCCGGGTGGCGCCCGTCGCGGCGGGGTCGTCCGGCCGAAGTGCTAAAAGCCACCTCAAGGCTGCTAAACTAGCGGCTGCGACCATCCCGGCGAATGCCAGGAACAGTTAAGTGGAGTCCCACTCCCACCGCCAGCCGATGAAATCCCGTTGCGGATCTTCCAAGGTTAAGCGGTCCGGTCACGGGCATCGCGTATGCCTGTTCCGCGGGTGACGCGGGCGGCTCGGGTAGTTTCCAGCCGCGATCGGTCGGCATTGGGCCCTGCTTGTGCAGGGCTTTTTTGCTAGTGGTGTGGTGTCTCCGCCGCTGGTTCCCGGACCGACCCAGGCGGTCGTCACCGGACATACAAGCCCAACAAGGGAGGCCCCATCAGCACTGAGACCCGCGTCAACGAGCGCATTCGCGTACCTGAAGTCCGATTGATCGGCCCAGGGGGAGAGCAGGTAGGCATAGTGCGCATCGAAGACGCACTGCGCGTCGCTGCGGACGCCGATCTCGACCTTGTCGAAGTTGCCCCGAACGCCAGACCGCCGGTCTGCAAGATCATGGACTACGGCAAGTTCAAATACGAAGCGGCGCAAAAGGCGCGCGAGTCCCGCCGGAACCAGCAGCAGACGGTCGTCAAAGAACAGAAGCTGCGACCGAAGATCGACGATCACGACTACGAGACCAAGAAGGGTCACGTCATCCGCTTCCTGGAGGCGGGATCGAAGGTGAAGGTCACCATCATGTTCCGCGGACGTGAGCAGTCGCGGCCCGAGCTGGGCTACCGGTTGCTTCAGCGCCTGGGAGCCGACGTCGCCGAATACGGCTTCGTCGAAACGTCCGCCAAGCAGGACGGCCGCAACATGACGATGGTGCTGGCACCGCACCGCGGCGCGAAGACACGCGCCAAGGCGCGCCATCCGGAAGGACCCGGGGGCGGCGCGGCACCGGATGCCGACGCCGCCGACGCCGAACCTTCGTCGAACTGACCCAACGCGAGACTTTTTCGAGAGCCCGAGCACCCACCACTCGAGCACTGCATAGAACAGAGGAAACATGCCCAAAGCCAAGACCCACAGTGGGGCGTCGAAGCGGTTCCGGCGCACCGGAACCGGGAAGATCGTTCGCCAGCAGGCCAACCGCCGGCACCTGCTCGAGCACAAGCCGACCAAGCGAACCCGGCGCCTCGACGGCCGCACCACGGTGTCGGCCAACGACACCAAGCGCGTCAACAGCCTGCTGAACGGCTGACCACCGCGCCGGCCAGACCCGCATCGCGAGCTGGCACGGCGACCCGACCAACCAATTGTGAACGAGAGTAGGAACATCCAATGGCACGCGTGAAGCGGGCGGTCAACGCCCACAAGAAGAGGCGCAGCATCCTGAAGGCCTCGAAGGGCTATCGCGGCCAGCGATCCCGGCTCTACCGCAAGGCCAAAGAGCAGCAGCTTCATTCACTGAACTACGCCTACCGCGACCGTCGTGCGCGCAAGGGCGAGTTCCGCAAGCTGTGGATCTCGCGGATCAACGCGGCGGCGCGCGCCAACGACATCACCTACAACCGGCTGATCCAGGGCCTCAAGGCCGCCGGTGTGGAAGTGGACCGAAAGAACCTGTCCGACATCGCGATTGCCGACCCGGCCGCCTTCACGGCGCTGGTCGACATCGCGCGGGCGGCCCTGCCCGAGGACGTCAACGCTCCCTCGGATTCGGGAGAAGCGGCCTAACACGCGACGGCAGGTGCTGACCGAACGTTCGGCCAGGGTCACCGCGGCGGTCAAATTGCACCGCCACGTCGGCCGCCGCCGGGCGGGCCGATTCCTCGCCGAGGGCCCGAACCTCGTCGAGGCCGCCGCCCGCCGCGGCTTGGTTAGCGAGGTCTTCGTCACCGAAGTCGCCCAGCAGCGTCACGCGGCGCTGCTGGCGTCTTTGGCTTCCGCGCGATGCCCGGTTCATCCGGTCACCGAACGCGCGGCAAAAGCGTTGTCCGACACCGTCACTCCGGCCGGCCTGGTCGCCGTGTGCGAAACGCCGGCGACCCGCTTGCACGACGTGCTGGCCGGCACGCCCGCGCTGGTCGCGGTGGCCGTCGAGATCAGCGAGCCGGGCAACGCAGGCACGCTCATCCGACTCGCCGATGCCCTGGGCGCGGCCGGTGTGATCCTGGGCGGCCATAGCGTCGACCCGTACAACGGCAAGTGCCTGCGCGCGTCGGCCGGCAGCATCTTCTCCGTCCCGGTGGTCGTCGCGCCCGACACGCTCGCCGCCGTCGACGCGTTGCGCGCCGCGGGCCTGCGGCTGCTCGCCACCACCGTGGACGGTGAGACGCGGCTCGATGAGGCCGGCGACCTGCTCGGGGCGCCGACGGCGTGGCTGTTCGGCCCCGAATCACACGGTCTGCCAAGCGAAATCGCGGCCGCGGCCGATCACCGGATGCGGATCCCGATGGCCGGTGGGGCGGAGAGTCTCAACGTGGCGTCCGCCGCGGCGATCTGCCTGTATCAGAGCGCCCGCGCGCTGAACCTGCCTACGCGGCCGTAACGGCCCGCTTCGGCCGGCCCCGGCCGGCGCGCAGGCCGGCCAGCGACAGCGTCGTGTGCACCAGGGAGCCGGCGCGTTCCATCAGGGCCCGGGCCGGTTGCAGCGCGGGGTCCAGCGGCGAGCGGGCCGACGGCGGAAAGTAATGCATCGGCAGTCCGCGCCGGTCGCGCGGCGGCGCCATGAACGGCGGGGCCTCCACCAGCGGCGCATCGCTGGGCAACCGCCCCTGGGCGCGGCGGTAGGCTGCCAGCGCGCGCGGGTGCAGCCGGATCTCGTCGGGCACCGCCAGGAAGGCCAGTTCGACGAGCTTGCCGAACAAGCGCAGCAACACCTCGTCGCCCGGTGTCCAGTGCAGTCCGGCCTTCTCGCGGACCGCGGGCTCGAACAATCCCGCCGCGATCCAGCGCTGACCGGCAACCAGCGGCTTGAAGATCTGGTCCCAGATCGGGGTGGGCATCAGCACGAATTTCGGCTTGGGGATTCGCATTTGGAAGATGTCCAGCGTCGCCCGGTTGATCTCCAGCGTCTCGCGGCCCGTGCGCTCCCAGTACTCCTGGAATTCCTCCCAGGTTTCGGGCACGGGGCGCATGCTCATGCCGTACATCCGGTACCACTGGACGTGCTCGGCGAACAGCTGCCGCTTCTCGGCCTCGGTCAGACCGCCGCAGAAGTACTCGGCCACCTTGACGATCAGCATGAAAAAGGTGGCGTGCGCCCAGTAGAAGGTCTCCGGGTTCAGCGCGTGATAGCGCCGCCCGGCGGTGTCGGTGCCCTTGATGGTGTGGTGGTAGCTGGTGATCTGCCGGCCGGTCTGCGATGCCCGGTCGCCGTCGTAGACCACGCCCATGATCGGGTAGACCGACCGGGCGACCCGCTGCAGCGGCTCCCGCAGCAGGATCGAGTGCTCCTCGACGGCCGCGCCGAGTTCGGGGTACATGTTCTGGATCGCCCCGATCCACACGCCCATCATTCCGGTGCGCAGGTCGCCAAAATACTTCCAGGTCAAAGAATCTGGTCCGAGCGGATCGGCGGGTTCGATCCCGCCCGCATGCACAGTGCCAGTCATCGCGGCCTCCTGCTCCGATTGCGCTCACGATAACTTTGACAACGCGCGTTGTCTACGATTTCGGCGATGTGTCGACCCGGGTGTTATCGAGCTTCCACACCGGTGTGGCAGCACCGTGATCAGGCGGTTTGATGCGACGTCTGACACATACGGCACGGCCGTCATTGCCTGCCTGGAAGAAAACCAAATAACCTGGCCAGGTGGAACTCGCGCGTCGCGATCTGGACCCGGGTGAGCCCGAAGAATCCGAGGCGCAGTCCGCTCCGCCGCGCTCGCCTCTGTCGGTGCACAGCGCGAGTCAATGGCTGCACAGCCGCAACCGCAGTCCCGGGGCGGTTGCGTTCATCCGGCGTGCGCGCCGACTGCTGCCCGGCGACCCCGAGTTCGGCGATCCGCTGTCCACGGCGGGC
>NZ_QMEV01000052.1 GCF_003284935.1 Mycobacterium colombiense | reverse complement strand
CGGTGCCGCCAAGCCCGGCTGGCCGGGATTCGCCAGCACGCCCCTGCACGCGTACCGCCGGCACTTCGAGGTCGCGGTGTTCGCGGCCTACGAGCTGATGCAGATGGTGTGCCCCGACATGATCGAGGCGGGCGGCGGCTCGATCATCAACATCACCTCGGTCGCGTCGCGACTGCCCGGTGATGGCCCGTACGCCGACCGCAGCGGTGGCGTGCTGCCCGGGTATGGCGGATCCAAGGCCGCGCTCGAGCACCTGACCCAGTGCGCCGCTTTCGATCTGACCGACCACAACATCGCGGTCAATGCGCTGTCACCGTCCAAGCCGATCCTCACCCCGGGGCTGTCCTACTATGCCCGCGCCTTCGATGACACCTCCCCGGAGGACGAATTCGCCCGTGCGGCAGTCGAACTGGCCCTGGTCGATCCGAGCAAGGTCACCGGCCGCACCATCGGTCACCTCCAGGTCCTCGACGGCAGTTTCCGGCCCTTCACGCCTGACTAAACCCACTCGCCTTCAGGCGGGTCGGGGTCGCCGCGCAGCAGCTCGTCGGGATGGTGCGCGTGGTTCACCTCGGGCGGACCCTTGCCGTCGGTCCAGCCGAGTCGCCCGTTGCCGGCCACCGTGGTGCGCCATTCGCCTCGGCCCACCGCGCCGTGGTCGGATCCGCAGGCGAAGAACAGGTTGTCGGCATCGGTCGGGCCCCCGTCTGCCCATTCGCGCGCATGGTGGACCTCGCAGTGATAGCCGGGTTCGAGACAGTTGGGGTGGGTGCAGCCGCGGTCACGGGCGTAGCACACCAGCCGTTGATCCGCCGATGCGACGCGCTTTTGGCGCCCTAGGTACAACGGCCGGCCGGTGTGGTCATCGAACACCGCGAGGTAGTGAATTGCCTTGGCGGCCATGCGGATCAGATCCGGCATCGGCAGCCGTGAACCACCGCCGGTGTGCGCCGGCGCGGGCATCGGGACCGACGAGTCGACGGCTGCGTGCGCGGCTCGGTCGAGTTCGGCCAGCGTGGTCGTGGCGATCACCGTTACGGGCAGCCCGCGGTGCGCCCCGAGACCGCCGGAGGCGATGGCGATTTCGAGACCCAGCTTGAGCGCGTCGTGGCAGCGTTGGGCCGGCGTGCGGTCATCGCGCTCCTCGGGATCGGTGTCGGGGCTCTGATGGCGACCGGGCCGGACCGCAGCTTCGAGGGCTTCGAAGTACGCCCGGGCCTCGGGATCCAGTAGGCCGGAGAGCCGCGACATCCCGTCGGGCCCCTGCGGGCCCAGCCGCACACCGCGGCGGCGGGCCCGATCGACGTCGGTGAAGCGGCCGTCGGGATTGAGATAGTCGGCAATCCGGTGGCCCAGCTTGGTGACCACCGCGGCGTCGAGCTTGGTCGCGTGCCGTACCAGCGTGCGCTCGGCGTCCGCGACATCGACGGGCGAAACGCAAGAGGGCAACATGTCGACGGCGGCGCACACGGCGCGAATGTGGTCCTCACCCACCGCACCGGCGGCCACCGCCTCCGCCAGGGCCGGCAGTTCGGGTCCCAGGACCGCCCCGGTCAGCGCGCGGCGCGGCCGGAGGCGTGCGGCGAGCCGAAAGCGGCGCGCGACTTCCTTCGGGGTGATGCGTAGTCGCGCCCACAGCGTGGCGCGCACCGCGGGCACGCACGCCACGCCGCCCGGCGGGTCGGCGATTTCGCCGAAAATCCGGTACATCATGCCGCGATTGGCGCGGTCCTGGGCCTCGAGGCGGTCGGCGACGTCGACCCGAAAGGCGTTGGTGACCGCGTCCGACGGGGTCTGGCGCAACACCTCGTGGGCAGCGTCGATCGCGTCGAGCGCCGAGCGGATTCGCTGCCGCGCCTGTTCCGCATTCACCAGAGGTCCCACACCCGCCACGGTATCGAACCTGTGTTCGAATCAGCAGCGCCCGCGTGGCATTTGTGGATGAACTGCCGACTGTGGATAAGCGGCCACGCCAGTCCTGGCCTGGGGCCGCTTGACGTGCAAGTATGAGGAAAGCCAGTGCCGCAACAACCAATCGAGCGGTGTGCCAATGCCTGGTATAGACAAGCCGACAGGGCGAGTCGTCGCCCTGATCGTCCTGCTGCTCGTGGTCGCCGCCGCCCTGCACGGCTACCTTCCCGCTCGCCACGACGCGGTGCGCAGCGAGTCGGGCGGGCGGGGGGCGCTGGCCCTCGTGGTAGCGACCCTGGCCGTGTCGCTCGCCCTGATCGCGATCGCCGTCGTCGCGCGGTTGCGAGACCCGCGCGCCGCCGCGCCGACCGCCGGTGCGGTGTCCGACATGTTGGGCACCGGTCGGGGGCGGCCGAGCTGGCGCGTGTTGCTGATCGGGCTCGCCGTGATCGTGGCCTGGCTGCTGGCCGTGATGCTGCTGGCCCGGCTCCTGGGTCACAGCGTCGCTCCCGCCCCCTCACCACCCGATAGCGGCGCGGCGCCGCCGGCGAATCCGTCCGCACCGCCCCCGCCGCAGCAACGTCAGCACCGCCCCCGCGACGGCTCGCAGAACATGCTGGGGATCCTGCTCGCCTGCACGGTCGCGATGCTGGTGCTGTTCGTCGCCGGTACCGTCACCACGGCACGGCGGCGTTGGCGTCCGGCGGTGCCCGGCGTCGCCGACGAACCGGCGGAGCCCGCGCCGGCGCCGGCGCGTTCGGAGTCACTGGCGCGGGCGGCCGAACGAGGTCTGGCCGAGATGACCGACCTGAGCCGCGAACCGCGCGAGGCGATCATCGCCTGCTACGCCGCGATGGAACGTGAACTCGCACATGTTCCCGGCGCCGTCCCCCAGGAATTCGACACCCCGACCGAGGTGCTGGCACGCGCGGTCGAGCACCACGCCCTGCACGCCGACAACGCCGTCCAATTGGTGAACCTGTTCGCCGAGGCGCGGTTCAGCCCGCACGTGATGAACGAGGGCCACCGCGACGTCGCCGTGGGCGTCCTCCGGTTGGTCCTCGACGAGCTGGGTTCGCGGAGTCCCGCATGAAAAAGACTACGACGCTGGGCATTTGGTTTATCATCGGCATCGAACTGTTGGCGCTGACGCAGCATGATCGGCGCTTGGTGCTGGCGGCGTCCGGTGCGGGGCTGGCGCTGGTGTTGCTGACCCTGCGTCGTGCGCTGGGGCGGGGTTTCGATGCCGAGGGGGAGGCGGACGCCGACGATCTCGGGGATTCGTTGCGACGCTGGCTCGCCACTACCGAGACGACGATCCGGTGGTCGGAGTCGACCCGGGCCGACTGGGACCGCCATCTGCGCCCGATGCTCGCCCGCCGGTACGAGATGACAACGGGCCAAAGGCAATCCAAGGACTCCGCGGCGTACCACGCAACCGGGCGCATGATCTTCGGTGTGGAGCTGTGGGAATGGGTCAATCCCAACAACGTCACGCGCGGCGGTGATCGCCAACCCGGCCCGGGCCGTGCGGCGCTGCAAGAGATTCTGCAAAAGCTCGAGCAGGTATGACAGGAGGCGCGATCCGAACATGACGCTGCCGGCCGCCACCACGACCGCACACTGCGAAGCGATTCTCGACGAGATAGAACGCGTGGTGGTGGGGAAGCGAGCCGCGCTGCGGCTCATCCTCACCACGGTGCTGGCTCGCGGTCACATTCTCATCGAAGACCTGCCCGGCCTGGGCAAGACGCTGATCGCGAGATCCTTTGCCGCGGCGCTGGGGCTGCAATTCACCCGGGTGCAGTTCACGCCGGACCTGCTGCCCGCGGACCTGCTGGGCTCGACGATCTACGACATGCAGTCCGGCCGCTTCGCGTTCCGGCCCGGCCCCATCTTCACCAACTTGTTGCTGGCCGATGAGATCAATCGCACGCCGCCGAAAACCCAGGCGGCCCTGCTGGAGGCGATGGCCGAAGGGCAAGTGAGCATCGACGGCGAAACACACCAGCTGCCAAAGCCTTTCATCGTCCTGGCCACCGACAACCCGATCGAGTACGAGGGCACTTATCCGCTGCCCGAGGCGCAACTCGACCGGTTCGCGATCCGGCTGGAGCTGCGGTATCTCAACGAGCGGGACGAGACGTCGATGCTGCGCCGCCGCCTCGAACGCGGTTCGGCCGAGCCGACGGTCAACCAGGTGGTGGACGCCCACGACCTGCTGGCCATGCGCGAATCGGTCGAGCAGGTGACCGTGCACGAAGACGTCCTGCACTACGTGGTGTCGCTGGCCAACGCCACGCGGCACCATCCGCAGGTCGCGGTCGGGGCCAGCCCCCGCGCCGAACTCGATCTGGTTCAGCTCGCCCGCGCCCGCGCGCTGCTGCTCGGCCGCGACTACGTCATCCCCGAGGACGTGAAGGCGCTTGCCATCGCGGCGGTCTCGCACCGCATCACCTTGCGCCCCGAGATGTGGGTGCGCAAAATCCAGGGCGCCGACGTCATCGCGGAACTGCTGCACCGGCTGCCGGTGCCCCGTACCGGTGCCAGTGCCGGCGAGAGCGGATGAGCCCCGCGTGACCCACGGCGACGGGGTCGAGTTTCGCTGGCGGGCATCGGAATTGACGCGAGCGATCGCCACCTGCGCGGGATTCGCGATGGCCGCGGCCGTGATCGGCGGCCGGTGGCAGCTGATCGCGTTCGCGGCGCCGCTGCTGGGCGTGCTGTGCTCGATCAGCTGGCAGCGGCCGGTTCCGACGGTTCGGGTGCACGGTGAACCCGACACCCAGCGGTGCTTCGAAACCGAGCAGGCGCGCATCAGGGTGTGGTTGACGGACGACGACGGGGCCGCGGCGGTGCGGCTGACGATCCCAGACATAGCGGGGATGGAGCTCGACGTCGCGGAATCCGATGGGGATCAAGCGAAAACGGTCACGTCGACCGCGCGGCGCTGGGGGCGGTATTCGATCGGGGTCCGCATCGATGTCGTCGCCCGCGGTGGGCTGCTCACCGGAACGGCCGTCGTCGGGGCCGCCGAGGTCATCGTGTTCCCGCTGACGCCGCCGCAGCCGACGCCCATCCCGCAGACCGAGCTGCTCGACCGCCTGGGTGCCCACCTGACCCGCCACATCGGTCCGGGAGTGGAATACGCCGACATTCGTCCCTACGTGCCCGGCGACCAACTGCGCGCGGTGAATTGGCCGGTGAGTGCGCGCCGCGGCCAACTACACGTGACGCAGCGGTTGACCGACCGCGCCGCCGACGTGGTGGTGCTGATCGACGGCTACCGGCAGCCGGCGGGGCCGGCCACCGAGGCCACCGAACGCGTCGCTCGCGGTGCGGCGCAAGTGGTGCAAACCGCGCTGCGCCACGGTGACCGGGCCGGCATCGTGGCCCTCGGCGGCAACCACCCGCGTTGGCTGGGAGCCGACATCGGGCAGCGCCAGTTCTATCGGGTGCTCGACACCGTGCTTCGCGCCGGTGACCAATTCGAACACACCACGGGCACGTTGGCGCCGCGCGCGGCGGTTCCCGCCGGGGCAATCGTCATCGCGTTCTCCACGCTGCTCGACACCGAATTCGCCTTGGCCCTGATCAATCTGCGCAAGCGGGGCCATGTGGTGCTGGCCGTCGACATCCTGGACAGTTCGCCGTTCGAAGACGAACAGGATCCCTTGGTGGATCGGATGTGGGCGTTGCAGCGCTCCGCGATGTATCGCGACATGGCCACCATCGGCGTGGATATCGTGTCCTGGCCCGCCGCGAGCGGTTTGGAGCAGTCGATGGGTGTGTTGCCGGATCGGCGACGGCGGGTGCGCGGGAGGCTCCGTGGCTGACGGCGACGCCGGGGCGCTGGCACGGGCGGGCGCGCCCGCGTTCGCGACGGCCTTCGGCCTGCTCATGGTGGGGCTGGCCGCCGACGGCTGGCACGAACCCGCGATCGCCGCATGGGTGGCGGCGCTCATCGCGGTCGCGGCTGGCATCGTATTCCGCCGGGCCGCCACGGTTGCCGTGCTGTTGGCGGCCGTCACCGTCGTGCTGTCCGGCCCGCCGGTGATACTCGTCGCGCTGTCCGGTGTGTGCGCCGCCGCCTACCTGGTATGCCGTCATGCGGCCGGCGCGTCCGCGCTGGTGGTGCTGGACAGCTGGCCGACCGCGCTTGGCGCCGTGGGGTTTACGATCGCCGGGTTGGTGGCGACGTCGTTCCCCCTGCAATTGCCGTGGTTGCCGTTGCTCGCCCCGCTGGCGGCGCTGCTGATCTACCTACTGGCCGTCCGGCCGTTCATGAACTAAACCGCTGCCGACGGGCGCCGGGTCAGTGCAGCAGCTGGGCGGCCTGGTCGGCCAGATCGAGCAGCGGCTGCGGGAAGATGCCCAGCACCACGGTGATCGCGGCGCACACCGCGATCGCGGCCTTGCTCAAGATGCCCGGCGCCACCACGTGCGGCGTGTCCTCGGTCGCTTCGGTGAAGAACATCGACACGATCACCCGCACGTAGAAGTACGCGGCCACCCCGCTCGCGACCACACCGACGATCACCAGCGGCGCGGCACCACCCTGGGCGGCGGCCTTGAACACGGCGAGCTTGCTGACGAATCCGCTCGTCAGGGGGATCCCGGCGAAGGCCAACAGGAACATCGAAAACATCACGCCCACAATGGGTGAGCGCTGCCCCAGTCCCGCCCAGTGCGAGAGCGTGGCGTCCTCGACGCCGTCGGCGTCGCGGATCAGGCCGACGATGGCGAACGCGCCGACGGTGCTGAAGCTGTACGCCAGCAGATAGAACAGCGTGGCGGACAGGCCCGTGTGGTTGTCGGCGATGACGCCGGTCAGGATGAATCCGACGTGGGCGACCGACGAGTAGGCCAGCATGCGTTTGACGTCGGTCTGGTTCACCGCGGTGATGGTGCCCACCGCCATCGTCAAAATGGAGATGGCCCACAGCACCGGGCGCCACTGATCGTGCAGGGGCGGCAGTGCGACGTAGATAACCCGAAGCAGCGCACCGAAAGCCGCGACCTTGGTGGCGGCCGCCATGAACCCGGTGATGGGGGTGGGCGCGCCCTGATACACGTCGGGAATCCACGAATGGAAGGGAACGGCGCCGACCTTGAACAGCAGACCGACCGCCAGCAGCGCCACACCGACCAGCGCCATCGACGTATCGCCTTGGGTGGCAAGCGCATCGCGGATGCCGGTCAACAGCAGCGTGCCGGTGGCGCCGTAGAGCAGCGCCACGCCGTAGAGGAAGAACGCCGACGAAAACGCGCCCAGCAGAAAGTACTTCATCGCGGCTTCCTGCGACAGCAGGCGGCGATGACGGGCCAGACCGCACATCAGGTACAGCGGCAACGACAACACTTCCAGCGCGACGAACATGGTCAACAGGTCGTTGGACGCGGGGAAGACCATCATGCCGCCGACCGACAGCAGCGCCAGCGGGAACAGCTCCGTCTGGGCGGCTCCGGCCCGCTCGGCCTCCCGCTCGGCATCGCTGTCGGGCACCGCCGACGCCTGCGGGGTAATGGAGTCCAGGCCGCCCGAACCGGCCGTGCCGACGCCCACGGAAACCTTGCTGTCCGCCCGGGCCTGTGTGCGTTCGGCGATGAAGATGACCGCCATCACCGCGACCAGCAGCACGGTGCCCTGCAGGTACAGCGTCGGGCGGTCAATGGCCATGGCGCCCAACACGGCGGCGCGTCCCGAGGCCGGGATCGAGCGGCTCACGGCGATGACGGCGACGAACGCCGCGACCAAGCCGCCCAGCGCGAGCGCCACCTGTGCCGCGTAGCGAATTCGCCTCGGCACGAACGCCTCTGCGAGGACGGCCACCACGGCGACGCCGAACACGATGAGCGTCGGGCACAGCAGGAAGTACTGGATGCTCGGGGTAGGGAGGGTCATCGCGGTCCTTCGGCGGTCCGGGGTAGGTCGGCCGGCCGCGGTGTTGCCACCGGGACGGTGGGCTTGGGGTCGTGCTGGCCGATAGTGGTCATGGTGTTCTCGACGGCGGGGTTGATGATGTCGAGCACCGGCTTGGGATAGATGCCGAGCACCAGCAGCAGCGCGATCAACGGTGCGACGACGATCAATTCGCGGGCGCGCAGATCGCCGATCTTCTCGTTGCCCGTGGCGACCGGGCCGGTCATCACCCGCTGGTAGAGCCACAGCATGTAGACGGCGGAGAGCACCAGCGCGGTGACCCCGAATGCGGCCGCCAGCCAGTACCGGTTGAAAGTTCCCAACAGGACAAGGAATTCGCTGATGAACGGCGCCAGACCCGGCAGTGACAGGGTGGCCATGGCCGACACCAGGAAGGTGCCCGCCAGTACGGGCGCCACCTTCTGCACGCCGCCGTAGTCGGCTATCGCGCGGCTGCCGTGCCTGGATATCAGGAACCCGGCGATCAGGAAGACCGCCGCCGTGGACAGGCCGTGGTTGAGCATGTACAGCGTCGACCCGCTCTGCCCCTGGCTGGTCATGACGAAGATGCCCAGGATGATGAATCCGAAGTGCGAGATCGAGGTGTAGGCGATCAGCCGCATGATGTCGGTCTGGCCGATGGCGACGATCGCGCCGTAGATCACCCCGATGACCGCCAGCACGACGATCAGCGGCCGGAAATACGTTGAGGCGCCGGGGAACAGCTGTAGGCAGTAACGCAGCATGCCGAAGGTGCCGACCTTGTCCATCACCGCCATCATCAGCACGGCCGTCGCCGGGGTGGCCTCGACGGCGGCGTCGGGCAGCCAGCGGTGGAACGGCCAGAGCGGGGCCTTGATCGCGAACGCGAACATGAAGCCTCCGAACAGCGCCTTGAACACCGCGGATTCCGCGCCGTAGCGGCCGGAGGCGACGCCGGCCACGATCTCGCGGAAGTCGAAGGTGCCCGAACCGTGCTGCGAGGTCACCACGTACAGCCCGATCACCGCGGCCAGCATGATCAGCCCGCCGAACAGGTTGTACAACAAGAACTTCACGGCCGCGCGCGACCTACCGACCCCACCGCCGAAGCCGCCGATCAGGAAGTACATCGGGATGAGCATGGCCTCGAAGAACACGTAGAACAGCAACACGTCGAGGGCGACGACTGAGATCAGCACCATGGATTCGATGGCCAGCGTGAGCGCGACGTACGCGTGTACACCGCGGGGGTTGCTTTCGCCAACGTCGTTCCAGCCGGCCACCTGTAGCACCGGGATCAGCACCGCGGTCAACAGCACCAGCACCACCGCGATGCCGTCGACGCCCAGGGTGTAGCCGGCGCCGAACGCCGGGATCCACTCATGGCTTTCGACGAATTGATAGGGCGCTCCACCGGATTTGAACCCGGCGGTGACGACGATCGCCACGGCCAGGGTCGCGACGCCGAAGACTAGGCCCGTCCATTTGGCGAGCTGTCGCAGGCCGGGCGGCGTGAGGATGATCAGTACGGAGCCAGCCAGCGGCACCAGCCACAGCACGCTCAACCATGGAACGTTATTCACCAGCGCCGCTCCTCGTCATCGCTTCTGGCTGCATGGTCGCGGGCCGGTTCACCACAGCCGCACCGCCAGGATCAGCGCGACCACCAGCACGGCGCCCGTCAGCATCGACAGTGCATAGTTGCGGGCGAAGCCGGTTTGCAACCCCCGCAGCCGATTTGACGTCGCACTCACCAGCGCCGCCAGCCCGTTGACCGAGCCGTCGACACCGGCGTTGTCCACGTCGACGAGCGCCTGGGTCAGTGCCGCACCGGGGCGCATGAACACCTCTTCGTTGAAGGCATCGCCGTAGAAGTCGTTGCGTACCGCCGTCGTCAGGGCCGAGACCGAGAGCGGAGCCACCCGGGGGATCGGGGCCTTCGCATACAACCGGTAGGCCACCGCGATGCCGATGACCACGACGCCCAGCGCCAGCGCGGAGCTGACCCACACCGGGTACGCGTGGGTCACTTCCTCGTGCTTTCCGACGACCGGCTCGAGCCAGCGCTGCAGGGTGCCGCCCACCGCCAGCAGTCCACCGGAGAACACCGAGCCGACGGCCAGCAGGATCATCGGCCACGTCATCAGGCCGGGCGCCTCATGCGGATGGGCGCCGGGACCCCAGCGCTTCTTGCCGAAGAACGTCATCAGCATCACGCGGGTCATGTAGAACGCGGTGACGCCGGCGCCCAGCAGCGCGGCGCCGCCCAGCAGGTAACCCTGCATGCCACCGGAGGCCAGCGCCGCCTCGATGATGGCGTCCTTGGAGAAGTAGCCCGCGAAGGGTGGCACGCCGATGATCGCGAGGTAGCCCAGGCCGAAGGTGACGAACGTGATGGGCAGCGCCGCACGCAGTCCCCCGTAGCGGCGCATGTCCTGCTCTTCGTGCATCGCGTGAATCACCGCGCCGGAGCCGAGGAACAACCCGGCCTTGAAGAAGCCGTGGGTGAGCAGGTGCATGATCGCGAAGGCGTAGCCGGCCGGGCCGAGGCCGGCCGCGAGCACCATGTAGCCGATCTGGCTCATCGTCGAGGCCGCCAACGCCCGCTTGATGTCGTCCTTGGCGCACCCGATGAACGCCCCGAGCAGCAGCGTGACCGCGCCCACGATGACCACGGCCAGTCGCGCGTCGGGTGACAGGTTGTACAGCGGGTTGGACCGCACGATCAGATACACGCCGGCGGTCACCATGGTGGCGGCGTGGATCAGCGCGGACACCGGGGTGGGGCCCTCCATGGCGTCACCCAGCCACGCCTGCAGGGGGACCTGGGCGGACTTGGCGCAGGCGCCCAGCAGCAACAGCAATCCCATGGCTGTCAGCGCACCGCGGCTGGCCCCCGGCGCGCCGGCGAAGACCCCGGCGTAGGACAGCGTGCCGAAAGTGCTGAACATCAAGAACATTCCCAGGGCCAGCCCGGCGTCGCCGACCCGGTTCATCACGAACGCCTTCTTGGCCGCGGTGGCCGCCGTCGGCTTGTGGTACCAGAACCCGATCAGCAGGTAGGACGCAAGGCCGACGCCTTCCCAGCCGACATAGAGCACCACGTAGTTGTCGGCGACGACCAGCAGCAGCATCGACGCCAGAAACAGGTTGAGGTAGCCGAAAAACCTTCGGCGGTCGGTGTCTTCGGCCATGTAGGCCACCGAATAAATGTGAATCAGTGAGCCGACGCCGGAAATCAACAGGACGAAACACACCGACAGCTGGTCGATTTGCAGCCCGAGGTCCACCTGGAGTCCGCCGACGGGGATCCAGCTGAACACCTTCTGGTGGATGACGCGGTCGTCGGCGGCGCGGCCGAGCAGCTCGCTCAGCAGGCTCAGGCCCACCCCGAATGCCGCGAGGGCGGTGGCGCAGCCCAACCAATGACCCCACCGGTCGGTGCGTCGCCCGCCGAAGAGCAGGATTGCGGCGCCCGCCAATGGCAGCGCCACCAGCAGCGGAGTGTATTGAGTCATGTTGGCGTCTTCAGCCTTTGAGTAGATTCGCGTCGTCGACGGACGCCGATTTGCGGGTACGGAAGATGGTCATGATGATGGCCAGGCCGATAACCACTTCGCAGGCGGCGACCACCATCGTGAAGAACGCGATCATCTGCCCGTCCAGGTGGCCGTGCATTCGCGCGAACGTGACGAACGCGAGATTGACCGCGTTGAGCATCAGCTCCACGCACATGAACATCACGATGGCGTTGCGGCGCAACAGCACGCCGGAGGCGCCGATGGTGAACAGCAGGGCCGAAAGATACAGGTAATTGGCCGGATTCACGACGTACCGCCTTGGGAGAGACTCGGGCTCGGCTCGGTGGACGGGGTCTTCTTGCCGTCGGCGCCGCGGCTTTGCAGTATCGGCGACACCGAAAGCTTCGAGTACGACCCGTCCGGCAGCATCGCGGCCACGTCGACCGCGTTGTGGCGGGCGTAGACGCCGGGGCTCGGCATCGGCGTGGGATGTCCACCCGGCCGGAACCGTTCCTGGGACAGCTCGCGCTGCGTCTTGCGGCGCTCGAAGCGCTCGCGGTGCGCCAGCACCATGGCGCCGACGGCCGCGGTGATCAGCAGCGCGCTGGTCAACTCGAACGCCCACAGGTACCGCGAAAAGATCAGCGCCGCCAGCCCTTCCACGTTGCCGTTGGCATTCGCAGTGGTCAGGCCGGCGAAACTGCCGGTCGCGATGTTGCCGATGGTGGCGATGAGCAGGATGCCGAACCCGATACCGGCCGCCACTCCGGCGACGCGCTGACCGCGCAGCGTCTCCTTGAGCGACTCCGCGGAATCCACACCGATGAGCATCAGTACGAATAGGAACAGCATCATCACCGCGCCGGTGTAAACCACGACTTGAACCACACCCAGGAACAGGGCGTCCTGGATCATGTAGAAGACCGCCAGGATGATCATGGTCATCGCCAAGAACATGGCCGAGTACACGGCGTTGACGGCGGTGACCACCCCGATCGCGCCGAGCACGGCCAGGACGCCCAGCACCCAGAAGGCGACCGCTTCGCCGGTGGAGGTTCGCACGATGGTGTCGTTGGCAAAACTGGACGCTACGGCGACGGCGTGGCCGGTCAATCCGCTCACCGCGAGTCTCCGGCCTGCTCGGTCTCACGCAACCCGTGGGCGGTCACATTGCCCTGGTAGTAGTCCTTGTCGGTGGCGCCGGCGGTCCTCGGGTGGGGCGGCGCGAGCATGTCCTGCAGCAGCGGCGCCAGCAGCCGGTCCTTCTCGTAGATCAGGTCGGCGCGGTTGTCGTCGGCCATCTCATAGTCGTTGGTCATCGTCAGCGCCCGTGTCGGGCAGGCCTCGATGCACAGGCCGCAGCCGATGCACCGCAGATAGTTGATCTGGTAGACCCGGCCGTAGCGTTCGCCGGGCGAATACCTGAGTTCCTCGGTGTTGTCCGCGCCCTCGACGTAGATCGCGTCGGCCGGGCAGGCCCAGGCGCACAGTTCGCACCCGATGCACTTCTCCAGGCCGTCGGGGTAGCGGTTGAGCTGGTGGCGGCCGTGATAGCGCGGCGCGACGGGGCCCGGTTTCTCCGGGTACTCCTCGGTGACATTCTTTTTGAACATCGATCCGAACGTCACGCCGAATCCGGCCACGGCGTCCAAGAATTTAGCCACGTGCTTCCTCCTTGCTCGCAGCCGCCAGGGACTTCTGGGTTTGCCCCGGCAGCGGCGGTGTCGGGAATACCGGTGCGGGGATCGCTGCGGATGGCAGTTTCTTCGCCTCGCGGCGCAGCTGTTTCTCCAGCGCGCGAATACCCGGCGCGCTGAACGGTTTTCGCAGCAACAGCACGAGCGCCGTGGCGAACACGACGCTGCTGGCCACCAGTATCGGGGTCCAGTGCGCGTAGCCCTGGTTCTGCAGCGTGCGGATCACGGCGGCGATCAGCACCCACACCAGCGAAGCGGGGATCAGCAGCTTCCAGCCCAGCCCCATGAACTGGTCGTAGCGCAGCCGGGGCAACGAGGCCCGCAGCCAGAAATAGACGAACAGGAAGGTCCACATCTTCGCGGTGAACCACAGCACCGGCCACCATCCGGCGTTGGCGCCGGCCCACATGTTCAACGGCCACGGCGCGTGCCAGCCACCGAAGAACAGGACGGTGGCCAGCGACGAGACCGTCATCATGTTGACGTACTCGGCGAGCATGAACATCGCGAACTTCAGCGACGAGTACTCGGTGTGGAAGCCGGCGACCAGTTCACCCTCGGCCTCGGGCAAATCGAAAGGCGCCCGGTTGGTTTCACCGACCATCGAGATCAGGTAGATCACGAACGACGGCAGCAGCAGGAACACGTACCAGACCCGGTCCTGCCCGGCGACGATCTGTGACGTCGACATGGAGCCCGCGTAGAGGAAGACCGCCGCGAACGACAGGCCCATCGCCACCTCGTAGGAGATGACCTGGGCGGTGGAGCGCACCCCGCCCAGCAGCGGGTAGGTGGACCCGGAAGCCCAACCGCCCAAGACGATTCCGTACACGCCGATCGCCGACAGACCGAGGATGAACAGCACCGCGACGGGCAGGTCGGTCAGCTGAAGCGGCGTGCGGTGGCCGAACACCGACACCACCGGACCGAACGGGATGAACGCGAAAGCGGTGAACGCCGGGATCGTGGAGATGACCGGCGCCGCGAAGTAGACGAACTTGTCGACCCCACCCGGGGTGATGGTCTCCTTGAGCGCCAACTTGATTCCGTCGGCCAGGCTCTGCAGCACCCCCCACGGCCCCGCCCGGTTGGGGCCGGGCCGCAGCTGCATCCAGCCCAGGATCTTGCGTTCGAGCAGGATCGCCACCAGCACGTTGAGCATGAGGAACACGAAGATCGCCAGTGCCTTGCCGAGCACCAGCCACCAGGTGTCGTGCCCGAATGCGGTCAACCCGGTCATGAGCCAACTCCGATCTTGACTGTGCTGCCGACCGATACGCCGAGTTGGCGGTGCACCGCCGAGCCGGGCGAGTTCACCGGCAGCCACACCACCCGGTCGGGCATGTCGGTGATCACCAGCGGCAGGCTGACGGACCCGTGTGACGTGCTGACCGTGACCGCGTCGCCGTCTGCGGCGCCGATCTCGGCGGCCGTGTCGGCCGACAGCCGAGCCACGGGCTTGCGCGCGGTGCCCGCCAGATGCGGCTCGCCGTCCTGCATTCGGCCGTTGTCCAGCAACGCCCGCCAGCCGGCCAATACCGCCTCACCCGCGGCGGGCTGGGCGGGCTGCGGGGCGGCGACGTCCGGGTTCGCGGTGCGCTTGCCGTCCCAGTTCCGCAGGGCGGCAAGTTCTTCGCGGGCCGTCTCGAGGCTGGACATTCCCAGATAGACGCCCATTTCGTCGGCGAGCGTGTCGAGCACCTGGTGGTCGGATTGGCTGGCGTCCTGAGTGTTGCGCAGCGCCGCTGCGAACGGCCGGAAGCGGCCCTCCCAGTTGACGAATGCGCCCGCCTTCTGCGTCGTCGGCGCGACCGGGAAGACCACGTCGGCGCGTGCGGTGACGGCGCTGTGCCGCAGCTCCAAACTGACCACGAAGTCGACGCCGTCCAGCGCCGCCAGCACCGCTGCGGGATCGGTGAAGTCGTCGGGCTCGACACCGCCGACCAGCAACGCGCCCAGCGTTCCGTCGGCGGCGGCGGCCAGCATCGCGTCCGCGTCACGTCCAGTGCCGGAGGGCAATTCGGACACGTTCCATGCCTGGGCAACCTGGGCCCGGGCGGTCTCGTCGTCGACCGGGCGGCCACCGGGTAACAGCCCCGGCAGCGCCCCGGCCTCCAGCGCGCCCCGCTCACCGGCGCGGCGCGGCACCCAGGCCAGGCGGGCGCCGGTGGTGTCGGCGAGCCGGGCAGCGGCCGACAATCCGCCCGGCACCGAGGCAAGCCGTTCGCCGACCATGATGACCGCGCCCGGGGTGGAGAGCAGGTCGCCCACCTCACCGGTGGCCAACCCGTCCAGCGCCGAAGCCTCGGCGCCCGGAACGGTTTTGATCAAGCGGCCGGACATCTTGGTCAGCGCGCGGGTGGCGAACGGCGCGATCGCGTACACCGGCAGGCCGTGCTTGCGGGCCGCCTTGCGCAACCGCAGGAACACGATGGGTGATTCGTCTTCGGGCTCGAAGCCGGCCAGCACGACGACCGGCGCCGATTCCAGTTCGGCGTAGCTGACGGTGATCGGCGTCCCGGCGATCCGGGCGGCCAGGAAGTCGGCCTCCTCGGCCGAACTCGGGCGGGCGCGGAAGTCGATATCGTTGGTATCCAGCACGATTCGCGCGAACTTGGAGTAGGCGTAGGCGTCTTCCAACGTCGCCCTGCCGCCCACCAGCACTCCCGTGCGGCCGCGCGCGGCCTCGAGGCCCTTCGTCGCGACGGCGATCGCGTGCGACCAGGAGGCTGGTTGCAGCGAGCCGTCGGCGTCGCGGATCAGGGGAGTGGTGAGCACGTCGGCCTGGGTTGCGTAGGTGAACGCCCACCGGCCCTTGTCGCAGTTCCACTCCTCGTTGACTTCGGGATCGTCGCCGGCCAGCCGGCGCAGCACCTTGCCGCGGCGGTGGTCGGTGCGCTGGGCGCACCCGGATGCGCAGTGCTCGCAGACGCTGGGACTGGAAACCAAGTCGAAGGGACGGGCCCGGAACCGGTACGAGGTTCCGGTGAGCGCGCCTACCGGGCAGATTTGCACGGTGTTGCCCGAGAAGTAGGACTCGAACGGTTCGTTGGCGTAGATGCCGACCTGCTGCAGGGCGCCCCGTTCCTGCATGTCGATGAAGATGTCGCCGGCGATCTGCTCGGAGAATCGCGTGCAGCGCGCGCACAGGATGCAGCGCTCGCGGTCCAGCAGGACCTGCGAGGAGATGTTGATCGGCTTGGCGAAGGTGCGCTTGACGTCGGTGAAACGAGAATCGGTGCGGCCGTTGGACATTGCCTGGTTCTGCAGCGGGCATTCGCCGCCCTTGTCGCACATCGGGCAGTCCAGCGGGTGGTTGATCAGCAGCAGCTCCATCACGCCGTGCTGGGCCTTGTCGGCGGCCTCCGACGTGAGCTGGGTGCGCACCACCATGTCGTCGGTGGCGGCCGTGGTGCACGACGCCATCGGCTTACGCTGCCCCTCGACCTCGACCAGACACTGCCGGCACGCGCCGACCGGCTCGAGCAGCGGGTGGTCGCAGAACCGCGGGATCTGGATGCCCATCAGTTCCGCAGCGCGGATCACCAAAGTTCCCTTGGGAACGCTGATCTCGTTGCCGTCGATGGTCAGCGTCACCATGTCCGGCGGACGGACCTCGTCACCGGTCTCGGTCTTGGCCGCACTAGTCATGAGCGCCGCTCCTCTCCCCCCGCAAGCGGGAGGGACCCCCGCATCGCTTCGTCCCCCGCAAGCGGGTGGTGCCCCCGCTGCATCGTCGCGTCGCTGGTCATCGAGCCCTAACCTTTCGCGCCGTTGCGCTCCGGCGTCAGCATGGAATCTCGGGGGTCGAAGGGGCATCCGCCGCCCTCGACGTGCGCGACGTACTCGTCGCGGAAGAACTTGATCGACGACATCACCGGGCTTGCCGCACCATCCCCCAAGGCGCAGAACGACTTTCCAAGAATGGTGTCGGAGATGTCGAGCAGCTTGCCGATGTCCTCGCTGGTGCCCTTGCCGGTCTCCAGCCGCTCGTAGATCTGGTCCAGCCAGAAGGTGCCCTCGCGGCACGGTGTGCATTTTCCGCAGGATTCGTGCTTGTAGAAGTACGTCCAGCGCCGCACGGCACGCACCACGCAGGTGGTCTCGTCGAAGATCTCCAGCGCCTTGGTGCCCAGCATCGAGCCGACCCCGCCTACGCCCTCGTAGTCCAGCGGCACGTCGAGGTGCTCGTCGGTGAGCAGCGGCGTCGACGAGCCCCCGGGTGTCCAGAACTTCAGCCGGTGTCCGGCCCGGACCCCGCCGGCGTAGGCGAGCAACTCGCGCAACGTGATTCCCAGCGGCGCCTCGTACTGGCCGGGGCGGGTGACGTGACCGGACAGCGAATACAGCGTGAAGCCTGGGGACTTCTCGCTGCCCATCGAACGGAACCAGTCCACACCGTTGCCGATGATCGACGGCACGCTCGCGATGGTCTCGACGTTGTTGATCACGGTGGGGCAGCCGTACAGGCCGGCCACGGCGGGGAACGGCGGGCGCAACCGGGGCTGGCCGCGCCGGCCCTCCAGAGAGTCCAGCAGCGCGGTCTCCTCGCCGCAGATGTAGGCGCCGGCGCCGGCGTGCACCACCAGCTCGAGATCGAAGCCGGAGCCGTTGATGTCGCGGCCCAGGTAGCCTGCGGCGTAGGCCTCGGCCACCGCGTTCTGCAGGCGGCGCAGGACCGGCAGCACCTCTCCGCGCACATAGATGAACGCGTGGCTGGCCCGGATCGCGTAGGCGGCGATGATGACGCCCTCGACGAGGACGTGCGGTGTCGCCAGCATCAGCGGAATGTCTTTGCACGTCCCGGGTTCCGACTCGTCGGCGTTGACCACCAGGTAATGCGGCTTGGCCGCCGCGCCGGTGTCGCCCTGCGGGATGAACGACCACTTCGTGCCGGTCGAGAAGCCCGCGCCGCCGCGCCCGCGTAACCCGGAGTCCTTCACCAGCCCGATCACGTCGTCGGGCGCCATCGCCAGGGCCTTCTTCATCGCCTCGTAACCACCGTGGCGGTGATAGGTCTGCAGGGTCCAGGATTCGGGATCGTCCCAGAAGCGGCTGATGACCGGCGTGAGCGGCGTCGCCTGCGAGGTATCAGAAGTCGTTGTCATTACTGGCCTTCCGGCGCGCTGGGCGCTTCCATGCCGTGTTCCTTGGCGACCTTCAGGCCGGCCAGCGTGGCGGCGCCGGCGCCACCCTGCCCCTGGTCGGGGCGCTCGTCGGGCAGCCCGGCCAGGATGCGCGACGTCTCGCGGAAGGCGCACAGGGGAGCGCCGCGGGTGGGCGGCTTGGGCTCGCCGGCGCGCAGCGAGTCGACGAGTTCGCGCGCCGAGTCCGGCGTCTGGTTGTCGAAGAACTCCCAGTTCACCATCACCACCGGTGCGTAATCGCAGGCGGCGTTGCATTCGATGTGTTGCAAGGTGACCGACCCGTCGGCGGTGGTCTCGTCGTTGCCGACGCCCAGGTGTTCTTTCAACGCATCGAAGATGGCGTCGCCACCCATGATGGCGCACAACGTGTTTGTGCAGACACCCACCAGATAATCACCGGTGGGACCGCGCCGATACATGGTGTAAAAGCTCGCCACCGCGGACACTTCCGCCCCGGTGAGGCCCAGTTGCTCACCGCAGAACTCCAGCCCCGCCGGCGTCAGGTAGGAATCCTCCGCCTGCACCAGGTGCAGCAGCGGCAACAGCGCCGACCGCTTGCTGGGGTAGCGGCCGATGATCTCCTTGGCGTTGACCTCCAGCCGGGCCCGCACCTCGGGCGGGTACGTCTTGGGCGCACCCTCGACGACGAACGCGTTGGGCTCGTCCGGCGGCGGGCCGAGCCGGAGGAAGACCGGCTGTCCCTGCGGCCCGGTCACCGGTCCACCCCGCCCATGACCGGGTCGATGCTGGCGACGGCGGTGATCAGATCGGCGACCATGCCGCCTTCGCACATCGCCGCCACCGACTGCAGATTGGTGAACGAGGGGTCTCGATAATGCACCCGGTAAGGCCGGGTGCCGCCGTCGCTGACCATGTGGACGCCCAGCTCCCCGCGCGGCGATTCGACCGCCGTGTACACCTGGCCGGCCGGCACCCTGATGCCCTCGGTGACCAGTTTGAAGTGGTGGATCAACGCCTCCATCGAGCCGCCCATGATCTTGGCGATGTGCTCCTGTGAGTTGCCCATGCCGTCGGGCCCCACCTTCAGGTCGGCCGGCCAGGCGATCTTGCGGTCCTCGACCATGATCGGGCCGGGCTTCAGCTTGTCCAGACACTGCTCGACGATCTTGATCGACTCCCACATCTCGTTGACGCGAATCATGTAGCGCCCGTAAGCATCACACGTGTCTTCGGTGATTACGTCGAATTCGTAGTTTTCATATCCGCAGTACGGTTCGCTCTTGCGCAGATCGTGCGGCAACCCGGTGGCGCGCAGGATGGGTCCGGTGATGCCCAGCGCCATGCACCCGGTCAGATCCAGGTAACCGACGCCCTGGGTGCGGGCTTTCCAGATGGCGTTCTCGTTGAGCAGACCGCTCATTTCGCGCAGCACCTGCCGGAGCCCCTTGAGGCCCTCGACGATCTCGGTTTCCGCGTTGGGCGGCAAGTCCTGCGCCACACCGCCGGGCCGGACGTAGGCGCTGTTCATCCGCAGGCCGGTGATCGATTCGAACAGGGTCAGCACGATCTCGCGTCCCCGGAAGCCGACGAACATCGGGGTCATGGCGCCCAATTCCATGCCGCCGGTGGCCAGGGCGACCAGGTGCGACGAGATCCGGTTGAGCTCCATCATCATCACCCGGATGACGTTGACCCGCTCCGGTATCTGATCGGTGATGCCGAGCAGCTTCTCCACGCCCAGGCAGTACGCCGTCTCGTTGAAAAATGGTGCGAGGTAATCCATCCGGGTCACGAACGTGACGCCTTGGGTCCAGTAGCGGTATTCGAGGTTCTTCTCGATGCCGGTGTGCAGATAGCCGATGCCGCAACGGGCGTCGGTCACCGTCTCGCCCTCGATTTCCAGGATCAGGCGCAGCACGCCGTGGGTGGACGGGTGCTGGGGACCCATGTTGACGATGATGCGTTCGCCGGGATCGGCGCCGCGGGCGGCTTCGACGACCTTGTCCCAGTCCTGGCCGCCGGCGACCACGAACCTCTCGCCGGCGCCGTCGTGCGTCGCTTCGGTGGTAGTGCTCATCAGTTGTACGCTCTCCGCTCGTCGGGCGGGGGTATTTGTGCGCCTTTGTATTCGACGGGAATGCCGCCGAGGGGGTAGTCCTTGCGCTGGGGGTGTCCGTGCCAGTCGTCGGGCATCTCGATGCGGGTCAGCGACGGGTGCCCATCGAAGATGATGCCGAAGAAGTCGTAGGTCTCCCGCTCGTGCCAGTCGGTGGTCGGATAGATCCCGAACAGCGAGGGGATGTGTGGATCACTGTCGGGCGCAGACACTTCCAGGCGGATACGGCGATTGTGCGTGATCGACTGCAGTGGGTACACGGCGTGCAGTTCGCGACCCGTCTCGTGCGGGTAGTGCACCCCGCTGACGCCCAGGCACATTTCGAAACGCAGTTGCGGGTCGTCACGCAGCCGATGAGCGACCTGCACCAACGCGTCGCGGCGGACGTGCAGGGTCAGCTCGTCGCGGTACACCACGACTTTTTCGATGGCCTCGGTGAATTCGACGTCGTCCCGGTTCAGCGCCGCGGCCAGGCCGTCGACCACCTCGTCGAAATAGCCGCCGTAGGGCCGCGGGCTGCTGCCCGGCAGCAGGACCTCGCGCACCAGCCGTCCGTAACCGGACGTGTCACCCGTGCCCTTGGCGCCGAACATGCCGCGGCGCACGTCGATTACCTCTTCGTCGGCGCGGCTGATTGCTTCCTGGGGATCTTGGTCCGGTGTGCTCATCGCAGCAGTCCGCGCATCTCGATCGTGGGCCGGGCCGACAAGGCCGCCTGCTCGGCCTCGGCGATAGCGGTCTCCCGGTTGACGCCCAGCGGCATCTCCTGAATCTTCTCGTGCAGCTTCAGGATTGCGTACAACAGCATCTCCGGCCGCGGCGGGCAGCCGGGCAGGTAGATGTCCACCGGGACCACGTGGTCGACGCCCTGCACCACCGCGTAGTTGTTGAACATTCCGCCGGATGATGCGCAGACGCCCATGGCCAGCACCCATTTCGGTTCGGCCATCTGGTCATAGATCTGCCGCAGCACGGGGGCCATCTTCTGGCTGACCCGCCCGGCGACGATCATCAGATCGGCCTGCCGCGGGGTGGCCGAGAAGCGCTCCATGCCGAACCGGGCGATGTCGAATCTTGGCCCGGCCGTTGCCATCATCTCGATGGCGCAGCAGGCCAACCCGAATGTCGCCGGCCACAGTGAGTTCTTGCGGACGTAGCCCGCGACCTTCTCGACCGTGGACAGCAGAATCCCGCCGGGCAGCTGTTCCTCAAGACCCACGTCTTACCTCAATCCCACGTCAGGCCGCCGCGGCGCCACACGTAGGCGTAGGCCACGAAAACCGTCAGCATGAAAATGACCATTTCGACCAGAGCGAAGGTGCCCAGCGCGTCGTAGCTGACCGCCCACGGGTACAGGAACACGATTTCGATGTCGAAGACGATGAAGAGCATCGCGGTGAGGTAGTACTTCACCGGAAAGCGCTGCCCGGCCGTCGCATGCGGGCCGCTCACCGAGGTCTCGGTGGGTTCGATTCCGCACTCGTAGGCCGACATCTTCGACTTGTTGAAACGTGACGGGCCGGCCAGGCTCGCGATCGCCACCGAGCCCACGGCGAAGGCGGTGGCGATGGCGCCTAGCACCAGGATGGGTATGTAGACGTTCAACTCGCTCCATGATCCGTCGTACGAGCCGCCTGCAGCGGCCAGGCGGTAACCGGGCTGCTGTGACGAACTGGGTCGCAAGCCCGCCACAGTGATTTACAACATAGCGTCGCGGCGCGCGGCGTGCTTGCCCGGGGTGGGCGTTGGGCGGGATCGGCGGCGCCATGCAGCGCTGTGCTGCGCAAACTCGATAGGCGGTGAAAGCAACGCCCGTCGCCGGACGTGATCCGCCGCGTCGGCTACGCGGGCAGCACCAGCAAAGGCGCTGCTGTGCAGATCGGTGCGGCGGTAGAGATCAACGGCGTCGCCAGGGCCGACAGCCCCTCATCCGATGTCCCGCTAGGAGTGGTCGCAGCAAAGTGCGATGAGTCAGCGAACGGGTGCCCGGAGCAGGTTGAGCACCGTGCGCCCCAGCACGATGGGGTCAATGGGGTGCGGCACCGCGCCCTCGGCGCGCGACCAGGCGGCCAGCCAGGCATCGTCGGGCCGCCCCGTCAAGACGACCAGGGGCGGGCAGTTCTCGAGTTCGTCTTTGAGCTGCTTTGCGATTCCCATTCCACCGGTCGGGGTGGCCTCGCCGTCCAGGATGGCCAAGTCGATGCCGCCCTTGTCCATCGTCGCCACCACCATGGGCCCGGTTGCCACCTCGACATAGCTCAGTTCGGGCAGATCGGGATGCAGCTGCTTGCCCAGCGCCCGCATCACCCGCTCGCGGGTTTGGACGTTGCTGCTGTAGACGAGGATCCGCAGGGCGACGCTGGATTGGGGGGTGGAGTCGGGCACGGTGCAGATGCTACTGGTGTCGACCCGCGTGAAGCGGGGTGCCCGCGGAAATCCTCATTGCGATACCCGCACGAAGTGGGCGTCCGCGGCGACCGTCGCCGTGGAGCTCATCATGCCGAGCCGGTTCCAACCCAGGTTGAACCGGTCGCGATCGAGCTTGGTCTCGCCGGTGATTCGGATCGAGCCGTCCTCGAGCTCAAAGATCGTGACCGGCAGCGTTACCTCCTCGGTGACGCCTTTGATGGTGAAGGTGGTCCGCAGGTCGGCGGCCTTGCCTTTCGTCGGGTGCACCGCTGTCACGACGACGCTGATCTCCCCGAAGCGGTCGACGTCGAAGAAGTCGGCCGAGCGCAGGTGCGTGTCGCGACGCCCGATGCCGGTGTCCAGCGAGGCGGCCCGAATGTCGACGCGGCCGAAAACCGCTCCCGTGCCGGTCAGTTGGCCGTCGCCGGTGAAGTCGGTGAAGCGGCCCTTGACGTTCAGCAGGCCCCACATGTTGTGGATCTTGAACGTGATGGCCGAGCGATCCCGAACCAGGTTCCACGCGCCGGCCATGTCGGGATCGTGAAGCAGTGTCTCCAAAGTCGTCATCGTCACCCCCAATGCGTCGTGGCGAATCTAGCGCTAGTTGAGCAACGGCGCGATCCCTGCGGGATCGAAATATTCTTCGATGCGCTCGATCAGGCCGTCGGTATCCACCCTGATCACGATGCAGACCCGCAGCGAGATCGACTGTCCGGCATGCCCGGTGGCGTGCAAGATGTGCTGCTGGACGAAGCCCCGCACGGCGCCGTCGTCGAAAAACTGCCGGTCGAGGATTTCGTAGCGGCGCTGCGTGGTCGCGCCGACGAACCAATCGATGACCCGCATCGCACGAGCCTTGTCGTCTGTGGTGACTGGGTCGCGGCGCGAGTCGGAGCGCCACACCGCGATGTCCTTGCTCCACATCGCGTCGACCGCGGCGGTGTCGCTGCGTTCGATCGCGGCGAACAGGCGGTTGGCCGTCTCGATGACCGTCGCGGTGCCGGAAGCGGACATGTCGGGCTCCTCTCTCGATCGCCGGGCTACTCGGTGTCGTATCCCGGATGGGCGACGGCCAATCGGCGTCGTACCAGGGTGCGCAGGCAGGCGGTGACCTGGTCCGCCTGCCCGTCCAGCTCGCCCGACCGTATCGCGGCGGCCAGCTGTTCCTCGTCGGCGAAGCCCAGGCCGGCCAGCGCCGCGCGGGACTCCGCGTCACTGTCGTCGAGCAGTTCCCGTTCGACGATGCGCAGCGCATTGGCGGCGACGCGGGCGTGGAAGTTGACCTGTCCTTCGGTCGCCCCACGCACGTCGCTTTCCAGGAATTCGGCGACCGCGGCGACGAGTTCGACGGCCAACGGGCGGCCGTACGCGCCGGTCACGGCCGCGCCCGGCCCCGATTGCCCGCCTCCTCCTCGCGCCGCGGCGCGGCGCGCATCGTCGGCGGGCGCGAGCAGGTTGAGCAGGTCCCACTCGGTTTCGCAGACTCGACGCCCGATGGTGGCCAACTCGACCGAGCGGTGCTGCCCGCTCAGGTGCCGTTCGGCCTGGAAGCGGCAGATGACGCCCCAGCGCAAGGTGGCCAGCACGAGCCACCAGTGAAACGCCACCCGGTCGACGGTAGTCCCGCTGGCCTGCTCGTAGGCCCGCACGAAACTTTCGATGCTGCCCAGGCCGCCGGCGCCGAGACCGGCCGGGGCGCCGAATCGCCAGGCCCGGATGCAGAACCAGGCCAGGTCTTCGTACGCCTGCCCGACGTGCACGAGTTCCCAGTCCAGCACCGCCGCAAGGTCAGCCCCGTCCACGATGAGGTTGCCCATCCGAAAATCGCCGTGCACCAACACCGCCGGCGACGGTGGCGGACGGTGGGCGGCCAGCCAACGAAACCCCCATTCGAAGGTTGCGGTGGTGTCACCCATCTCATCGAGACGCTGCCGCCACTCGGCGAGCTGGTCCTCGTGGGTCAGGTCCGGAACGTCCGGGTCGGCGCGGTGGATGGCGGCCACGGCCTGCGCGCACTGCTGCAGCAATCGCATGCGCTTGTCGTCGTCGAGCTGGCGCTGGATGCGCGGCACGATGGTCTCGCCCTTGATCTCGTCACAGATCAGAAACGGATTGCCCAGCGCGGCAGGGGAATTGTCGGCGATCAACACGTGGGGGACGGGCGCGCCCGCGGCGCACGCGGCGGCCTGCGTCCTGGCTTCCAACTCCATGCCGGCATGCACGTCGTCGGGTGGGCCGGTGCGCAGGATCAGCGCACGACGCTGCGCGCCCGTCACGGCCTCGAACGCCCAGGTCGTCCTGCTGGCGCCACCGGTCAACGCGCGCAGGTTCTCCACCGCGGTGTCGGCGCCGAGGGCCGCCGTGAGCACCCCGGCCAGCTTGGTGCCCAGCTCCGCCGGCTCCACGCTGTCCATCACTTCGTGCCGAATTTGAACAGCCGCTGCGCCACCCGGCGGATCTGAATTTCCTCGGCGCCCTCGGTGATGCGATAGCGACGGTGGTGGCGGTAGATGTGTTCGAACGGCTCGTGGCGGCTGTAACCGAGGCCGCCGAAGATCTGCATGGCGCGGTCGGCGGCGTCGCACACCAGCCGGTTGGCGCGGTAGTTCGCCATCGACACCTTGTCCGAGACCTCCATATGGTGGTCGCGATCGAGATGCCAGGCGGCGTAATGCACCAGCAGCCGCACCATCTGCGCTTCGGTGGCCAACTCGGCCAGCGGCCACTGGACGGCCTGGTTGACCGACAGCGGCTTGCCGAACACCGTTCGGGTGCCGGCGTATTCGGCGGCACGGTCGATGCAGTACTGCGCCGCGCCCAGGCTGCTGGCGGCTTGCCGAATTCGATTCTCGTGCAGGAACGTTTGCGCGACTTCCAGCCCGCGGTCCACCTCGCCGAGCACCGCATCGGCGGGAATCCGCACATCGGTGAGCTCGACCTCGCCGTGGTCGGTCGGCATGTTGAACGTCCACCAGTAGTAGGGCACGGTGAACCCGGGCGTGTCTGTCGGCACCAGGAACGCGGTGATGCCCCGCGCGCTGCCGGGCTCCCCGGAGGTGCGGGCGAAGACCAGATCGTGGGTCGCGCGGTGCACGCCCGTGTTGAACCGCTTGGAGCCGTTGATCACCCAGCTGTCGCCGTCGCGTTCGGCGTGCGTTTCCAGCCAGGTGGCATCCGATCCGTGCTTGGGCTCGGTCAGCCCGAAAGCCATGGACCGTTCCCCGGTGATCAACGCCTCCGACCACACCTTGCGCTGTTCCTCGGTGCCGAACCGTTCCATCATGATCACCTGCGGAAAGTTGCCGACGATCGACGACTATTTCTGCAGGTCGTTGTGCAGGCCAAGGCCCTTGTGCGCCAAGTGCTCCCGGATGACGGCCATGTCGACGTTGCTGCCGTCGCGACCGCCCAGCGATGCCGGCAGTCCGTAGCGCAGCCAGCCCGCCTTGTCGGCGCGGCGGCGCATCTCGGAGAGCAGGTCCTCCCACTCGCGCGTCGGGATTCCGTCGTTGTCCCAATCGGTGCGTGCGTGTTCGCGGCGCTGGTCGAAGTACTGGATGTTTTCCCGTTCCAGCGGCTTGATCTCGGTCTCGATGAACTCGTCCATCTCGGCGAGCACGCCCGGCAGGTGTTCTGGCAGGGTGAAATCCACGGTTATCTCCTCGCGATTCTCGCGTTACGCGCCATAGAGAGTCTTCTTCCACACCGTCGACAGCGTCGCGATGGCATCCTCGTCGCTGATCTGGATTCCGAGACCCGACTGCCCGACGAAGACGGTGGTGAAGTTCTCGAACAGCAGCGCGATGGCCGCCGCCGTGTGCTGCGGGTTGAGCTCGGCGCCGTAACCCTGCTCCTGCGCGCGCCGAACCGATGCCGCCACGATGTCCATGCCGAAGCGGCGAAACTCGTTCTGCACGGCGGCAAACCGCTGTTGGGTGGCGGCCAGCTGGGCCACGGCGATCATGATCCCGATGTTCTGCTTGAACATGTTCCAGTAGCCGGTGACCACCGAGGCGAAGAAGGCGTCGTCGTCCGGAGAGTCCGGAAGGTGAACGCTCAGCCCCGACGGCGTCACCACCTCGTGCAGGAATGACTCCGCGAGACCGGCAAGCAGGTCCTCCTTGTCGGTGAAGTATCGGTAGAACACCGCCGGCGATTTCCCCGCGGCCGACGTGATGTCGGCCAGGGTGGTGCCGTGAAAACCCCGTTCGGCAAACAATTTCCGGGCGGCCTGTTCGATGGCCTGCCTGGTTTGGCGACCTTTGGCGGTCAGCTCGCGGGCTGCCTCCGGGGCTGACATCTAGTCTCGAATCCGGTCGCCGGCGCGCAACAGGGCGCTCGGCAGGTCGTGGCCGACCAGCGATCTCGCCACATCGGCGGCGGCGATGGCGGCCTGCAGGTCGATGTCGACGTCGATGCCGCTGTCGCCCAACAGGTACACCAGATCCTCGGTGGCGATGTTGCCGGTCGCACCCGGGGCGAAGGGGCAGCCACCCAGCCCGCCCACCGAGGCGTCCAGCCGGGTCACACCGGAGCTGACCGCGGCATAGGCGCTGGCCAGTCCGGAGCCGCGGGTGTTGTGGAAATGCCCGCCCAGGGGGAGATCGCCGATCACCGGAAGTAATTGCGCGATAAGCGAACTCACCCGACCCGGGGTGACGGTGCCGATGGTGTCGGCGATGGACAGGCGGTCGGCGCCACGCTCGCGGGCGGCCGCCGCTATCTCGAGCACCCGCTGGGGCGGGGTGGGACCTTCGAAGGGTGAATCCCAGGCAGTGGCGATCACGACTTCGACAGTGACGTTGCTGTCGTGCGCGATCGCGACGATCTCGTCGATCGCCGCGGTGGCCTCGGCGCTGGTGCGTCCGACGTTGGCCTTGCTGAAGGTGTCATCGGCGGCGACCACATACTCGACGGAGCGCAAGCCCGCGGCGACGGCCCGCTTGGCGCCGTTGGGACTGGCCACCAGGGCCGAGAATTCGATGTCGGGGTAGTCGTGCAGATGTGTGGCCAGTTCGGCGGCGTCGGCCATCGACGGCACCTTCGTCGGGGAGACGAACGCGGTGACCTCGACCTCGCGGACCCCGGTGGCCGCCACCGCGGCCAGCAGTTCCAGCTTGGCCGACAACGGGATTGGCCTTTCGATCTGCAGACCGTCGCGCAGCGCCACCTCGCGAATGTCGACGTGTGTCACAGCACCTCCTCCGAGCGCAGCTTCTCGAGCTCCTCGGCCGTCATGCCCAGCAGCCCGGTGAAGACCTCGTCGTTGTGCTGGCCCGGTCGCGCGGGGCCGGCGTTGCGCAGGCGGCCCGGCGATTCCGAGAGCACCGGCACGATGCCCGGGCCCAGCACGTTGCGCTGCAGCCGCTCGTCGTAGTGCTCGATCAGCATGTCGCGGGCGCGCAGCTGCGGGTCGTTGACCACCTCGGCGACGGTGTTGATCGGGCCGGCGATCACCCCTGCGGCGGAAAGGGTTTCGATGATGTCACCGGGCTGGCGTTCGGCCGCCCAGCTGCCGATGATGTGGTCGAGTTCGTCCTGGTTGCGGCCGCGCGCCCCGTGTGTGGCGAATCGCTCGTCGGTGGCCAGCTCCGGACGGCCCATCGCCTTGCACAGCCGCGCGAACACGGTGTCCTGGTTGGCGGCGATCACCACCCACGAGCCGTCGGCGCTGCGGTAGATGTTCGAGGGCGCGATGCCGTCGAGCCGGGTGCCCGACGGTCCGCGCACCACACCGCCGACGTCGTAGTCGGGAATGGTGGATTCCTGGACGGCCAAACATGATTCGGTCAAGGCGACGTCGACCACCTGGCCGCGTCCTGTGACGCTGCGTCGATACAGCGCGGCCAGCGCGCCCTGCGCGCCGAACATCCCCGCCAGGCTGTCACCGAGCGAGAGCGCCAGCCGCGGCGGCGGCCCGCCGGGGAAACCGTTGAGGTGCCGCAGTCCGCTGGCCGCTTCGGCGACCGAGGCGTAGCCGGCCTTGGCGGCGTCGGGTCCGGTCTGCCCGTAGCCGGACACCCGCACCAGGATGATGCCCGGATTGCGTTCGCTCAGCACCTCGTAGCCCAGGTTCCATTTTTCCAGGGTGCCCGGTCGGAAGTTTTCCACCACGATGTCGGACTTTTCGACGAGGTCGCAGAACAGCTCCCGGCCACGGGGGTGGCGCAGGTCCAGGGTGATCGCCTTCTTGTTGCGCGCGTGCACCGTCCAGAAGACGTGTTGGCCGTCGAGTTCGGCCTGGCCCCAGGTGCGCAGCGGGTCCGGGGCGTTGGGCAGTTCCACCTTGATCACGTCGGCGCCCAGGTCGCCGAGCAGCCGGCCGGCGAAGGGGCCGGCGATCAGGGTGCCCAGCTCGAGCACCCGAATGCCGTCCAGGGGCCCGGTCACCGTCATCCGGCGCTCGCGAAGTCGTGCCGCACCAGCCAGTCGGTGACGATGGTGACCGCGGCCCGCAGCGCGTCGCGCTGGTCGGGCCCGGCGTAATAGTGTGTGGCACCGGGGATTTCGTGCATTTCCTTGTCCTCGTGTCCGATCGCCTGGAACAGCCGCCGGGTGTGGCTGGGCGTACAGGCGTCATCGGCAAGATTACCGATCACCAGCGCCGGGATCGCGATGTCGGGCCCGCAGGCCACCGCGTCGCCGCGCGCGTCGTCATAGCTCCACTGCGACAGCCAGCCGCGCAGGGTGGAGAACCGGGCCAGCCCGACGGGGCTCATGTTCACCACCTGAGGATCCCCCAGGTAGCAGGTGCCCGGGGCCCGTTCGTTGGCATCGACGGCCGGGTCCAGCCAGCGCGGGTCGGCCATGGTGCCGTGCACGACGAAGCAGAACTCGGCAACATCGGCGTCGGGGCGCCCCGACGCTTTCAGCTCGGCCAGCTTGTCCTTGACCCATGCGGTGATGCGGCGGTTGCGGTCGATTTGCGCCTGCCGGTAGCGATCCAGGAATTCTTGGCTGTAGGGCGGCTGATTGGGGTTGTCGGGGTTGTACAGGTCCAGCTCGGGATCGCGCTTGGTGGGGTCGGATTCGTCGAGGATCGACGCGTCCAGCCATTCGGTCAGCGTGCCGTGCCGGCTGATGTGCGCCGCGAGCAGCATGATGCCGTCGGCGGCGGGCAGGTCGAGCTTGGTCAGGTCGGGGCCGTCACCGGTCGGGCTGGACGTGATGGTCGGATTCTGCGCCTGCTGCTGGTAGAACACCGACAGCGAGCCGCCGCCGCTCCATCCGGCCAGCACCACCTTGGAGTAGCCCAGTCGCTTTTTGGCGTCCTTGATGCACTCGCCGAGATCCTCGACCACCTTCTCCATCAGCAGCGCCGAGTCGGTGCCACGGAAGCGGCTGTTGCAGTAGATGACGTGGTGGCCGGCTCGGGCCAGCGCATTGATCATCGGTAGGTAGGCGCCGCCACCGATCGGATGCATGAACACCAGCACCGTGTCCGACGGCTTGTCCTTCGGCTTGAGTAGATAGCTCTCCAGCACGGTGATCTCGGCCAGGCCGCCGTAGACGTCGCGTACCCCGGAATTGTTCTGGAACGCAACGAGATAGGGGATCCGGTCGTACTCGTGTTTCATCAATGTTGTCCTAGGTCATGGGCCAGTACTTCGGCCGACGGGGTCAGCCGGCGGCGGGTGTCGATGGCGATCACCTGCCAGTCGACGCGGGAGTAGTCGTCGAATTTGCGCCGCGCGCGTTCCCGGGCCTTTTCCGGCGCGCCGTGGTGAACGCCTTGTGGCGCATGCGAAATCAAGCCCGGCGGCATCGGGATGCCATACAGCGAGCCGCCGTGGAAGAAGGCGATCTCGTCGTAGTCGACGTTGCGGTGATACCACGGGGTGCGTTCGGTGCCCGGGATCCCTTCGGCGGGCTTGGGCAGGAAGTTCATCACGTAGACGCCGGTGGCCTGCATGAACAGGTGCACGGTCGGGGGGAGGTGGACGCTGTCGGAGGTGACCACGTTGTAGTCGGCGATGTTGAAGGTGAACGCGAAGTTGTCCCCACGCCAGCCCTCGACGTCGAGCGGATTGTGTTGGTAGAACAGCGTTGTCGGGCCGCCCTGGTGGATCAACCGGACCTCGAATTCGCCGCCGGTTGCGCCCTCGTCGGCCGGCGCCGGCTCGGGGATGACGACCTGTGACGGGTCGAACGGGAAGTGTCGGCCCAGCGCTCCGGGCGGTGGCACCCTGAACTCGTCGGTGGCCTCGATCATCAGCATCGTGGTCGCGCTGTCGGGGAGCTGGCGCCAGGTGCACGCCTTCGGGATGTAGAGCCAGTCGCCCTCCCGATAGCGCAGCGGCCCGAACTCGGTCTCGACCAGGCCGCTGCCCTCGTGGACGAAGCACAGCAGGTCCCCGTCGACATGGCGGACGAAGAACGGCATCGGCTCGAGGCGTCGGCTCAACAGGATTCGGCAGTCGTCGTTGCTGAACATCAGCAGCGGCCCACCGTCGGCGTCGGTGGCATCGCTGGGCTTGAGCTCGCTGGACAGCACGTCGATGGGCCGCAGCGGGCCGACCGACCGGTAGGCGGTGGGGTCGTGGCGCCGGTAGAGATTGGCGGTGCGGCCGGTGAATCCGCCCCGGCCCAACTCGTCGTCCTTGAGGCCCTCGAGGTCGGCGTGCAGGCGGCGCGGTGTTCTGCCTTTGCGTAGGTGGACAAAGGATTCCATGGACGGCTCCTCCGACGGGCGACCAGCGGGCTGGCGATCAGGACCGGAAAACTGAAAGTGACATTACTTTCTCTTTTTGCGCGGCACAAGGGCCCCGGTATTCACCGAGACTTAAACCGTTGCGGCCCGCGGCGGCTTGAGTCCAAGGGATGGATGCAACACCTTTCCCGTAGGAGTGTTGCATGCAAGGCTCACTGCCACCGT
>NZ_QMEV01000051.1 GCF_003284935.1 Mycobacterium colombiense | reverse complement strand
CCGCGGCCCAACGCATCGGATCGGATCCGGCGTTCGTCTCCTACCATCTGTTCGGTCCGCCCCCGACGACCGACAACGACCTGTTACAACTTGCCCGTGCGCTCGACGACATCGAAAGGCAGGTCGCACGCCCGTGACACAACCCTCTACCGCCCAATCCCCCACCGCTGAATCGGCACGCGAGGCGCTGCTGGCGTTGCGCGGCGAGCTCGCCAAGGCCGTCGTCGGGCAGGAGGGCGTGGTCAGTGGCCTGGTGATCGCGCTGCTGTGCCGCGGCCACGTGCTGCTGGAAGGCGTTCCGGGGGTGGCGAAGACGCTGCTGGTCCGGGCGCTGTCCGCGGCGCTGCAGCTGGAATTCAAGCGGGTGCAGTTCACGCCCGACCTGATGCCCGGCGACGTGACCGGTTCCCTGGTGTACGACGCGCGCACCGCCGCGTTCGTGTTCCGGCCCGGCCCGGTGTTCACCAACCTGCTCCTGGCCGACGAGATCAACCGGACGCCACCCAAGACCCAGGCCGCGCTGCTCGAGTCGATGGAAGAGCGGCAGGTCAGCGTCGATGGCCAACCGCAGCCGCTGCCCGACCCTTTCATCGTGGCCGCGACGCAGAACCCGGTCGAGTACGAGGGCACCTACCAGCTGCCGGAGGCCCAGCTGGACCGCTTTTTGCTCAAACTGAACGTGACGCTGCCGCCGCGAGACGCCGAGATCGCCATCCTGCACCGGCACGCGCACGGCTTCGATCCGCGCGACCTGTCGGCGATCAACCCGGTGGCCGGACCCGCCGACCTGGCGGCCGGCCGCGACGCCGTCCAGCGGGTGCTGGTCGGCGACGAGGTGCTCGGTTACATCGTCGACATCGTCGGGGCCACCCGCTCCTCGCCCGCGCTGCAACTGGGCGTGTCCCCCCGCGGGGCGACCGCCCTGCTGGCGACGGCGCGCTCCTGGTCCTGGCTGTCCGGCCGCAACTACGTCACTCCCGACGACGTGAAGGCCATGGCCCGTCCGACGCTGCGGCACCGGGTGATGCTGCGGCCCGAGGCCGAACTCGAAGGGGCCACACCCGACGGTGTGCTCGACGGGATTCTGGCGTCGGTTCCGGTGCCCCGCTAGTGGTCCTGACCGGACGCACCGGGCTGGTCGCGCTGATCTGCGTCCTGCCCATCGCGCTGTCCCCTTGGCCGGCAACGACTTTCGCCGCCCTGCTGATAGCGCTGACGATCGTCGTGATCGTCGACATCGTGTTGGCTGCCAGCCCCGCCAAGCTGCGCTACGTCCGTTCCCCGGATCGCTCCGCGCGGCTCGGGCAGCAGCTGGAGTGCGGGCTGTTGATCCACAACGACGGCCCACGCCGGTTCCGCGGCCAGATCCGCGACGCCTGGCCGCCCAGCGCCCAGGCGCGCCCGCGCATCCAGCCACTCGACATTCCGGCCGGGCAGGACCACCACGTCGCGACCCGGCTGCAGCCGGTCCGCCGTGGCGATCAGCGCGCGACCGTGGTGACCGCCCGATCGATCGGCCCGCTGGGCCTCGCGGGACGGCAACGTTCGCGGCCGGTGCCGGGCCAGCTGCGGGTGCTGCCCCCGTTCCTGGCGCGCAAGCACCTGCCGTCGCGGCTCGCCAAGCTGCGCGAGATCGACGGCCTGCTGCCCACGCTGGTGCGCGGGCAGGGAACCGAATTCGATTCGCTGCGAGAGTATGTCGTCGGTGACGACGTCCGCTCGATCGACTGGCGCGCCACCGCCCGCCGCGCCGACGTCGTCGTGCGCACCTGGCGGCCCGAACGCGACCGGCGGGTGGTGATCGTGCTCGACACCGGCCGTACCGCCGCGGGGCGGGTCGGTATTGATCCGACAGCGTCCGACCCGGCGGGGTGGCCGCGGCTGGATTGGTCGATGGACGCCGCGCTGCTCTTGGCGGCCCTGGCCTCGCGGGCCGGGGACCATGTCGACTTCCTCGCCCACGACCGGGTGAGCCGGGCCGGTGTATTCGGCGCCTCGCGCACCGAACTGCTCGCCCAGCTGGTCGACGCGATGGCGCCCCTGCAACCGGCTCTTGTCGAATCCGATTGGCGGGCAGTGGCTTCCGCCATAGCCTTGCGCGCGCGCCGGCGTTCCCTGGTGGTGCTACTGACCGACCTCAACGCGCCCGCCCTCGACGAGGGCCTGCTACCCGTGCTGCCGCAGCTGTCGGCCAAGCATCGTCTGCTGCTGGCCGCGGTCTCCGACCCGCGCGTCGAGCACATGGCCGCCGGGCGTTCGGACGCGGCGGCGGTCTACGACGCGGCGGCCGCCGAACGATCCCGCAACGACCGCGGCGCGATCGCCACGCGGCTGCGCCGCGGCGGGGTGGAAGTCGTCGATGCGCCGCCCGCCGAACTGGCACCGGCGCTGGCAGATCACTATCTGGCGATGAAGGCGACCGGGCGGCTCTGAGGGGTCAACCGGTGGGCACGACGTCGGGCGCGTCCTCCATATCGCCGCTTTCCCCGGCCCGCACCCCGCGGCGGCCGAAGTAGACGATGTAGGACAGGAAGGCCACCTCGGCGAGGACGCCGATGCCGACCCGCATGAACGTCGGCAACGGCGACGGTGTCACCAGCGCCTCGATCAACCCGGAAACCAGAAGCACCGCAACCAAACCCACGGCCACCGAGACGACGGCGCGCCCCTGCTCGGCGAGCACCTGCCCCCGGGGCCGGTCGCCGGGGGCGATCACCGACCACCCCAGCCGCATTCCCGTTGCCCCCGAGAGGAAGACGGCCGTCAGCTCGAGCAGCCCGTGCGGGGCAAGCAGGCCCAGCAGCAGCCCACCCTTGCCGGCCGGAAACATCAGTCCCGCAATGACGCCCAGATTGGCGGCGTTCTCGAACAGCACGAAGGGGATCGGCAGTCCCAACACCACGGACAGCGCGATGCACTGGGCCGAAACCCAGGAATTGTTCACCCAGATCTGCAACGCGAACGCGGCGGCGGGGTGTTCGCTGTAATAGGACTCGACATCGTGGTTGACCAATTGCTGGATATCGGTGGGGGTTCCGAGGGCGGACTGGACGTCGGGGCTGCCGGCGACCCATAGCGCGACGATCACGACCACGGCGAAGAACGCCGCCGCCGTGGCCAGCCACCACCGCCAGGTGCGGTACGCCACGACCGGGAAGGACACCGTCCAGAACCGGGTGAACGCGCTGCTCAGTGGCGCGTGGGCGCCCGTCACCGCCGAACGGGCCCGCGCCACCAGGCTGGAGAGCCGACCGATCAGCACGGAATCCGAGGAGGCCGAGCGCAGCATCGACAGGTGCGTCGAGACCCGCTGATACAGCTCGACGAGTTCGTCGATTTCCGCACCGGACAACGACCGGCGCCTCCCGATCAATCGGTCGAGGCGGTCCCAAGTAGGGCGATGGGCCAGCACGAACGCGTCGACATCCACCCTGGGCAGCCTAATCGCACCGCCGGCATGGCAAAGGGCGGCCGGGCGCGCGGGCCCAGCCTGTACCGTTCGAAGTTATGTCGGAGGTGGTGACCGGAGACGCTGTGGTGCTCGATGTGCAGATCGCCCAGCTGCCGGTGCGGACGTTGAGCGCACTGATCGACATCACGGTGATGGTCATCGGTTACCTGCTCGGCCTGATGTTGTGGGCCGCCACCCTGACTCAATTCGATACCGCACTGAGCAACGCGATCCTGCTGACTTTTACGGTGCTGGTAATTGTGGGCTATCCCTTGGTCCTCGAAACGGCGACGCGGGGACGCTCGGTGGGCAAGATCGCGATGGGTCTGCGGGTGGTGTCCGACGACGGGGGCCCGGAACGCTTCCGCCAGGCCCTGTTTCGCGCCCTGGCGGCGCTGGTGGAAATCTGGATGCTGTTCGGGAGCCCGGCCGTGATCTGCAGCATCCTGTCCCCCAAGGCCAAACGGATCGGCGATATCTTCGCGGGCACGGTGGTGGTCAACGAACGCGGGCCCCGCCTCGGCCCCCCGCCCATGATGCCGCCGTCACTGGCGTGGTGGGCGTCGTCGCTGCAGCTGTCGGGGCTACCCGTCGGTCAGGTCGAGGTTGCGCGCCAATTCCTTTCCCGGGCAACACAGCTCGATCGTCAGCTGCGCTTGCAGATGGCGTACCGGATCGCCGGTGACGTGGTGGCCCGCATCGCGCCGCCGCCCCCGCCCGGCGCCCCGCCGGAACTCGTGCTCGCCGCGGTCCTTGCCGAGCGGCACCGCCGCGAGCTGGCCCGGCTGCGGCCGGCCATGCCCCCACCGGGACAGATGGGGCCCTGGCCACCGGCGGGCCCCCCGTACCACGGCCCCCGGGGCTGGGCTACCCCGCCGCCGCAACAAGTCGCCGGATGGCCCGACCCGCACGCGAATCGCCCCGCCCCGGGAGATTCGGGGGCGCCGGGTGGTTTCTCACTGCCGCACTAGCCGGCCACACTCGCCGCCATCAGGGCGACGTCGGCGATCAGCAATGCCCATCCGCACAGCGGAACCGCGATGCCCCAGCGGCGTTTGGCGGTGAAGATCGAGACGATGATGGTGAGGACGGCGACCGCTGGTGCGCCGTAGAACGCCACGCCGAAATTGATCCCGCCGTGGCCCAGGTTCGGACAGCTGCGGTCGCTGCAGCCATCGGTGCTCATGACAGCGCCGAGCGCGAAGAGCATCACCAGCGCGGCGCCGGGCACCGTCGCCAGAGCCAAACCCCAATTGACCCACGGCCGGGCGTTCCGGCGCGGCGGGCCGTCGGGTCGGCCGCCCGCGGCCGGGCCCGCGCTGCCCACCGTGAGGTTGTTGTTGGCGTCCATCCCGATAGCTGGTACCCGCGTCTGCCGCATGCAAACCGCATCGCGCCGCAGTCGCATCCGGGTATTTGGCCGATCTGCCCAGCTCAGCGCGCAAACGGGCGCGAGTTTCAACATATCCGGTTGCATCGCCGATAGTTTTCGATATATCGTGATGCTTCGAAGCGCGCAATCCTGCGCGACCCACACACGTAAGGACACACAATGAGCAACCCCTTCACTCCCCCCGACGGTCCCTTCGCCGGCCGGCCCGGCTTCGGATTCGGCTTTGGCTCCGGCCCGGTCGACCGGCGCGCCCTGCACGAAGCGCGGCGCCAGGCCCGCCGGGACTTCCGCGAGCACCTGCGCGACCACGCCGGCGGCCCCGACGGCCCGCTCGGCTTCGGTCCGGGCTTCGGCCCGGGTTTCGGTCCCGGTTTCGGTCCGGGCTTCGGCTTCGGCGGCCCGGGCGGCCGGCGCGGCGCATGGCGCCGTGGCGGTCCCGGTCGCGGCAAGCGCGGTGACGTGCGCGCCGCCATCCTGACGCTGCTGACCGAACGGCCGATGCACGGCTACGAAATGATTCAGCTGATCGCCGAGCGCAGCAACGGACTGTGGAAGCCGAGCCCCGGTTCGGTGTATCCGACGCTGCAGCTGCTCGACGACGAAGGCCTGATCACCGCCAGCGAAAGCGAAGGCAGCAAGAAGCTTTTCGAGCTGACCGAACCGGGCCGCGCGGCGGCCGAAAAGATCGAGACCCCGCCGTGGGACGAGATCACCGAAGGCGCCGACCCGGGCCACATGAATCTGCGGGCGGCCGTAGGCCAGTTGTTCGGCGCGGTCGGGCAGTCCGCCCACACCGCATCCGCCGAGCAGCAGCAGCGCATCGTCGAGATCCTCAACAATGCGCGGCGGGAGATCTACGGCATCCTCGGCGAAGACTGAGCGCCGCTGAGCGGGCCCTGGATCGGGTCATCTCACGTGACCCACTACGTCACGTCGACCCAATCCAGGGTCCGCTGCACCGCCTTGCGCCAGCCCGCATAACCCGCGGCGCGCTGCTCGTCGTTCCACGCCGGCTCCCACCGCCTGCCCTCTTGCCAGTTGGCCCGCAGGTCGGCCGGGTCGGCCCAGAACCCCACCGCCAAACCGGCGGCGTAGGCGGCGCCGAGCGCGGTGGTCTCGGCGACCACCGGCCGTACCACGTCCACCCCCAGCACGTCGGCCTGAATCTGCATGCACAGATCGTTGCCGGTGATCCCGCCGTCGACCTTTAAAACCTCAAGGTGCACACCGGAATCCGCGGCCATGGCATCGACCACGTCGCGACTCTGGTAGCAGATCGCCTCCAGGGTGGCGCGCGCCAGGTGTGCGTTGGTGTTGAACCGCGACAGCCCGACGATCGCGCCGCGCGCGTCGGATCGCCAGTACGGCGCGAACAACCCGGAAAAGGCGGGCACGAAATAGACGCCGCCGTTGTCGTCGACCTGGCGTGCCAGCGATTCGCTTTGGGCGGCACCGCTGATGATGCCCAGCTGATCGCGCAGCCACTGGACGGCCGCCCCGGTGACCGCGATCGAACCCTCAAGCGCGTACACGGGTTTGGCGTCGCCGAACTGATAGCAGACCGTGGTCAGCAGCCCGTTGTCGGACCGCACGATCGTCTCACCGGTGTTGAGCAGCAGGAAATTCCCCGTGCCGTAGGTGTTTTTGGCTTCGCCTTCGGACAGGCACACCTGGCCCACCATCGCCGCGTGCTGATCGCCGAGCATCCCGGCGATCGGCACCTCACCGCCGGCCGGCCCGGTCTCGATCGTCACGCCGTAGGGCTGCGGCGACGACGACGGCCCGATCGTGGGCAACATCGCCCGCGGCACGGAGCAGAACGACAGCAGCTCGTCGTCCCAGTCCAGGGTCTCCAGGTTCATCAGCATGGTCCGGCTGGCGTTGGTCACGTCGGTGGCGTGCACGCCGCCGCGCGGACCGCCGGTCAGGTTCCACAACACCCAGGTGTCGGCGGTCCCGAACAGCGCGTCGCCGCTTTCGGCGGCCTCGCGCACCCCGTCGACGTTGTCCAGAATCCATTGCAGCTTGGCGCCGGAGAAGTAGGTGGCCGGGGGCAGGCCGGCCTTGCGGCGGATGACGTCGCCGCGACCGTCGCGTTCCAGCGCCGACGCGATCCGGTCGGTGCGGGTGTCCTGCCAGACGATCGCGTTGTAATAGGGCCGCCCGGTCTTGCGGTTCCACACCAGCGTCGTCTCGCGTTGATTCGTGATACCCAATGCCGCAATGTTTTTCGTACTCAGGTTGGCCCGGTTCAACACCGACGTCAGCACCGATGAGGTGCGCTCCCAGATCTCCACCGGGTCGTGCTCCACCCAGCCGGCGCGGGGCAGAATCTGTTCGTGCTCGAGTTGATGGCGAGCCACCTCGGCACCCTCGTGATCGAAGATCATGCAGCGAGTGCTGGTGGTCCCCTGGTCGATCGCGGCGACGAATTCGGCGAACTCGGCCAACTGCTCTCCTCCACCCGTGCCCGGAACACTGTTGCGTCGACGTCCATCATGGTCTACCCGCCGAGCGAACGAGACCGCAACCGCGACTCGTGGGAGCTTGCGTTACGGGCGGTAACCCTGTTGCATCTGCGGTGTGGGCGAAGAGGTCAAGCGCACCACGTACGACAGCGCACAACGACGGGAATACCGGCGCAAGGTGCAGCTGTGCGTGGATGTCTTCGAGACGATGCTCGCCCGGTCATGTTTCGAATCCGAGCAGCCACTGACGGGCATGGAGATCGAGTGCAACCTCGTCGACGCCGATTACCAGCCGGCCATGTCGAATCGCAATGTGCTCGACGCCATCGGTGATCCCGCCTATCAGACCGAATTGGGTGCCTACAACATCGAATTCAACGTCCCGCCGCACGCGCTGCCCGGGCACTCCGGGCTCGATCTCGAGGCGGAGGTGCGGGCCAGCCTCAACGACGCCCAGTCCAAGGCCGGCGCCGCGGGCGGGGCCCACATCGTGATGATCGGCATCCTGCCCACGCTGATGCCCGAACACCTCGACCACGACTGGATGAGCGAATCGAAGCGATACGCCGCGCTGAACGAATCGATCTTCACCGCCCGCGGTGAAGACATTCCCATCGACATTTCCGGCCCGGAACCGCTGAGCTGGCAGACGGCCACGATCGCTCCCGAATCAGCCTGTACCAGCATGCAATTGCATCTGCAGCTGGCGCCGGAGGCGTTCGCCGCCAACTGGAATGCGGCGCAGATCGTCGCCGGTCCGCAGCTGGCGCTGGGCGCCAACTCACCGTTCTTCTTCGGGCACCTGCTGTGGGCGGAAACCCGCATCGAGCTGTTCACCCAGTCCACCGACACCAGGCCCGAGGAGCTGAAAACCCAAGGTGTGCGCCCGCGAGTGTGGTTCGGCGAACAGTGGATCGGCTCGGTCCTGGACCTCTACCAAGAGAACATCCGCTACTTCCCGTCCCTGCTGCCCGAGGTATCCGACGAGGATCCGGTGGCCGAACTGGCCGCCGGGCGCATGCCGCAGCTAGCCGAACTGCGCTTACACAACGGCACCGTTTACCGGTGGAACCGCCCGGTGTACGACGTGGTCGACGGCCGCCCGCATCTGCGGCTGGAGAATCGGGTGTTGCCGGCCGGGCCGACCGTCGTCGACATGCTGGCGAACTCGGCCTTCTTCTACGGGGTGCTGCGCGGCCTGTCCGAAGCGGACGACCCGTTGTGGCACCACATGGATTTCGGTGTGGCAGAAGCCAATTTCCTGGCGTCGGCGCGCTACGGCATCGACGCGCGGCTGCACTGGCCCGGCGTGGGCGAGGTGAGCGCCCGTGACCTGGTGCTCGACAATCTGCTGCCGATCGCGGAGCAGGGACTACAGCGCTGGGGCGTCGACGCCGAGGTGCGCGACCGGTTCCTCGGCGTGATCGAGGGCCGGGCGCGAGCGGGGCGCAACGGTGCCAGCTGGCAGGTGTCCACCGTGCGAGCGCTGCAGGACGGCGGCATGAGCAGGCCGGCGGCGCTGGCCGAGATGCTGCGCCGGTACTGCGAACACATGCACGCCAACGAGCCGGTGCACACCTGGGAGTAGTTTCGAACCCATGTCGTCTGATCACGTGATGGACTGGGACAGCGCCTACCGCGAGCAGGCCCACTTCGAGGGTCCGCCGCCGTGGAACATCGGTGAGCCGCAACCCGAACTGGTGGCGCTGGTCGCGGCCGGCAAATTCCGCAGCGACGTGCTCGATGCCGGCTGCGGAGTCGCCGAGCTGTCACTGGCGCTGGCCGCACAGGGATACACGGTGGTCGGTGTCGACCTCACGCCCACCGCCGTCGCGGCGGCCACCAAGGCCGCCCAGGAGCGCGGTCTGACCACGGCCAGCTTCGTGCAGGCCGACATCACGTCGTTCTCCGGCTACGACGGACGGTTCTCCACGGTGGTGGACAGCACGCTGTTCCATTCACTTCCGGTGGAGGGCCGCGACGGCTACCTGAGGTCGGTACACCGGGCCGCCGCTCCGGGGGCGAGCCTGTTCGTCCTGGTGTTCGCCAAGGGCGCTTTCCCGGCCGAGTTGGAAACGAAGCCCAACGAGGTCGACGAGGACGAACTGCGCGCCGCGGTGAGCAAGTACTGGGAGATCGACGAGATCCGCCCGGCCTTCATCCTGTCCAACGTCGTCAACATCCCCAACGCGCCCTTCGAATTTCCGCAGCACGACCGCGACGAGAAGGGCCGGCTCAAGATGCCGGCCTACCTGCTGACCGCGCATAAAGCCGGCTAGCCGGTTGCGGTCGCCGCGGTGGCGGCGATGAGCGCCTCGGCGAACGTCTCCAGGTCGGCGGCCGTGGTGTCCAGGTGTGGTGAGATCCGCAACACCGGTTCGGTGAGCTCCAGCGGCGCCCGCTGCACCCCGGCGAAGGTGGTCAGGATCCGTCGCTCGGCCAGCAGCCACGCCCGCACCGCCTGCGGGTCGGCGCCCTCGCTCGGCGCCAAAGTGGTGATGGCACTGGGCTCTTCGACCTCTTCGAACACCGTCCACCCGCCGACATCGGACAGAACCGTGCGGCTCAGGGCGCCCAGCTCGGCCAGCCGCGCGCGCACCGCCCGCGGCCCGTACGCCAGGTGCTCGCCCAGCGCCAGCGAAAACCCCACGCGCGCGGCGATATTCGCCTCGCCGAATTCCAATTGTTTAGCCACCGTCGGTGCGCCGTCCTTGCTGACCCACTGCGGCGCGGCCAGCCTGGGGTGCAGGCGTTCCATCAGCTCGCGGCGCACCCCGAGGATCCCCACCCCGCGCGGACCGGCGAGCCACTTGCGCGACGAGGAGTAGGTCGCGTCGGCGCCCACCGCGCAGTCCACCTGGCCCAGGGCCTGAGCCGCGTCGACGACGAGGGGCAGCCCCAATTCCCGGCACAGTTGGGCGACCATCGAAACCGGTTGCACCACACCGCGATGGCTGGCCACCGCGGTCAGATGCACCAGGTCCGGCGGGTCGCTGTCCAGGGCCAGCGCCGCGTCGTCGAGCGCGACCCGGCCGTCTTCCAGCGTCGGCAACAGCTGCCGGTCGAATCCGTGGGCGGACATCAGGGCGAGGTTCGGCCCGTATTCGCCGGGCAGGCACGCCACCCTTTTTCGGTCCGTCGTTCGCGCCGGCCAGCTGCCCAGCAGCAGATCGAGGGCGTTGAGCGAGCCGGTGGTGAAAACCACTTCGGCATCGGGCATTCCGGCCAGCGCGGCGAATGCGGCGCGCCCGGCATCGAGCACCGGTGTGGCGGCCTCCGCCGCGACATAGCCGCCGACTTCGGATTCGTTGCGGGCATGCTGTGCGGTGGCCTCGATCACCGCCAGGCTCTGCCGAGAACAGGCCGCGTTGTCGAGGTGCAGCCCGGCCATCGGCGGGCGGGCCGACCGCCACCGGTCGGCCAGCGCGTCGCTGCCGGTCACTTCACGGCCAGCGACAACCCGAAGTCGCCCGCCTCGTCGAACCACCATCGGGTGCGGCGCAACCCCGCGGCGGCCAGTTCGTCAGTCACCTTGTCGGAGTGGAACTTACACGACACCTCGGTGAGCATCTCCTCGCCGGCCTCGAAGTCGACGGTCAGGTCGAGCGCGTCGATCCGCACCCGCTGGCGACGATCGGAGCGCAGCCACATCTCGATGCGTTCCTCGGTCGCGTTCCACCGGGCCACATGCCGGTAGGCGTCGACGTCGAAATCCGCGTCGAGTTCCCGATTGACCACGGCGAGCACATTGCGGTTGAACGCCGCCGTCACGCCGGCGGCGTCGTCGTAGGCCCGCACGAGCCGCTCGGTGTCCTTGACCAGGTCCGTGCCCAGCAGCAGGCTGTCGCCGGCGCGCATCTGCGCGGACAGCGCGGCAAGGAACTCCGCGCGCGGGCCGGGCGTGAGATTGCCGATCGTCGACCCCAGGAACACGAACAGCCGCCGCCCACCATCGGGGATCTTCGACAGGTGCTCTTCGAAATCGCCGCAGACCGCCTTGATTTCGATCCCGGCGTATTCCTGCGCAATGGCCGCGGCGGCCGTCGACAGGATGCTGGCGTCGACGTCGAACGGGACGAACCTGCGCAGCGAACCACGCTCGCGCAGGGCGTCGAGCAACAGCCGGGTCTTCTCCGACGTCCCGCTGCCCAGTTCCACCAGCGTGTCGGCCTCGCTGGCCGAGGCCACTTCGGCCGCCCGCGCGCGCAGGATCTCGGCCTCGGCGCGGGTGGGGTAATACTCGGGCAATCGGGTGATCTGGTCGAACAGCTCGCTGCCCACCGAGTCGTAGAACCATTTGGGCGGCAACGACTTCGGTGTCTTCCGTAGGCCATCGAGCACATCGCGGCGCAGCGCGTGGTACGCCGAGTCGGCGGCCAGGTGGTTGGACAGCGACAGCGTCATCAAGATCCTCTCGACTGATCCAGCGGCGTCATCTGGACACCGTCGGCGGTGACTTCGACAAGGTGGCGGTCCGGCACGTCCTCCCAGTCGGAGTCGTTGTCATAGGGTTCGCTGGCCAGCACCACACCGTCGGCGCGGCGCAGGATGGACAGCGTGTCACCCCAGGCCGTCGCTACCATGCGAGAGCCGTTGGCGGCCAGGATGTTCAGCCGGGCGGTCGGGTCGGCCTGCGCAATCTCGACGACGGTCTGCCCGAGCGCGTGCAGGCCGCGCTCGAAGATCATCGCCGCCAATATGGCGCTGTCACAGACCGATTCGGCCCGCGACGTCGTCGGCAGCACGGACCGGTCGACGATTCCGTTGTGCGACAACAGCCACCGCCCGTCGGTGAACGGCGCGCACGCGCTGGCCTCGATCGGCATGCCGACCGTCGCCGAGCGCACGGCGGCCACGACGCAGTGGCTGTGCAGGGCGGGCGCGATGGAATCGAAGGACACATCGCCCCACAGCGGCGCCTGGCTGCGCCAACGGCGCGCCACGTCACCGTCGAAAAACCCGACGCCCCAACCGTCGGCGTTGAGCAGGCAGTGCTTTTGCCGGCGCGGCGCATAGGACTGCACCCGCAGCCCGAACGGCGGGTCGAGCACCAACGAGGAAACGGTGACGTCGGCCCCCAGCCAGCCCAGGTGCCGGCACATCAGGCGGGGCCCCCGGCGTCGGGGACGTCCCACGCCAACCGGACACCGGAGAAGATCTGGCGCCGGTACGGGTGATCCCAGTTGCGAAAGCTCGGCCGCATGATGCCCGGCTCGACCGCCCACGAGCCGCCGCGCAGCACCCGGTAGTCGCCGTCGAAGAACGGCTGCGAATAGCGTTCGTAGAGCATCGGGACGAACCCCGGCCACGGCCGCAGCGGCGAGCTGGTCCACTCCCAGACGTCGCCGAGGAGCTGCTCGGCCCCGTACGCGGAGCCGCCGGCGGGATACGCGCCCACCGGCGCGGGCCGCAACGCCGCGCCGCCCAGGTTCGCCAGCGTCTCGTCCGGTGTGCGCTCGCCCCAGGGGTAGCGGCGCCGGGTGCTGGTGGACGGATCCCAGGTGCAGGCCTTCTCCCATTCCATCTCCGTGGGCAGCCGGGCACCGGCCCAGGCCGCGTAGGCCTCGGCCTCGAAATAGCTGACGTGCTGGACGGGTTCATCGGCGGGGATGTCTTCGACATGGCCGAACCGGGTGCGGGTGGCGCCGTCGGAATTCCAGAACTGCGGGGCGGTCAGGCCCGCCCCCTGGCGGTGCTGCCAGCCGCGCTCGGACCACCAGCGCGGCTGGTCGTAACCGCCGTCGTCGACGAACTGGCGCCATTCGCCGTTGGTGACCGGGACCCGGCCGATCCGGAACGTGGGCACGTCGACGACGTGGGCGGGGCGCTCGTTGTCCAGCGCGTACGGTTCGCTTGCGGCGTCCACGCCGAGGACGAACTCACCGCCGGGCACCAGCACCGATGCGCCGGCCAGCCCCGGGCGACCCGCCGGCAGCGTCGACGCCTCCCGCAGCAGCGGTGCGCCGGTGCGCAAGTTCAACGCCTGCAGCATGGTCTCGTCGTGCTGGTTTTCGTGGCTGACCACCATCGCGTAGACGAAGGCCGCCTCGTCACCGGCGGGGTCGTCGGGCAGCACATCCAGCGCGTCGAGCACGGCCGAGCGCACGGTGCGGCAGTAGGCCCGCGCTTTGTCCGGCGACAGCAGCGGCAGATCGACCCGGCTGGCGCGCGAATGCACGAAGGCGTCGTAGAGCCCCTCGACGGCGGGCGGCAGCATCCCCGGTCGCGCGGGGTCACCACCCCGCAGCAGCCACAGCTCTTCTTGCTGGCCGATGTGCGCCAGATCCCACACCAGCGGGCTCATCAGCGGGTCGTACTGCCGGCAGAGTTCGGCGTCGTCGAACTCGACCAGGCGCAACGTCCGCTGCCGCGTCCGCGCCAAGTCGTCGGCGATGGCCTGTCGTGACGTCACAGCTCCCCTTGCGCCAGGCGCCCGACCGTAGGGGTCAGGCCGTGCTCGATCACCTGGTCGGCGAAATCGTCGCCCGGACAGCGGCCCTGCTCGACCAGGCGGACCAACCGCTGCATCGACTCGACGAGCTCCGTCGGCGCTTTCGCGGCGGCGAGGGCCACGCAGGCGTTGGCCGCCCGGTACAGCCGTCGATCCCGCAGGCCCACCCGGGCCGCGGTGTCCCAGGCGGTCGCCACCGGCTCGACGGCCTCGGCGGCGATGTCGGCGGCGACCGGGTCGTCGAGCAGGGCCACCAGGGTGAACGCCACGGCGGGCCACAACGCGTCCGGCACGCTGTCCAGGTAGCGGATCTCCAGCCACTGCCTGGGCCGCACGGGCGGGAACAGCGTGGTGAGGTGGTAGTCCAGGTCGGCCAGGGTGGGGCGGCGGCCCCCGAGCAGCACCCGGCCGTCGACCCAGTCGGCAAAGGGCACCCAATGCGTGACGGCCTCGGCGTCGGGGGTGTGCACCAGCATCACCGGGGCCTTGAGGGCATAGCGCGCCCAGTCGGTGCCCGGGTCGTCGCCGCTGGCCCCCAGGATGGGCCCGCAGCGCGCCGAATCCATCCGGCCCCACACCCGCTGGCGGCTGGACACCCAGCCGGTGAAGTCGCCCGCCAGCATCGGCGAGTTGGCCGTGATCGCGATCATGGTGGGCCCCAACGCGTGCGCCAGGCGCACCCGCGCCGCCCAGCCATCCCGCGGCCCGGCATCCACATTGACCTGGATGGAGGCGGTGGACGTCATCATCGCCGCGCCCGCCTCCCCGGAGTGGCTGGTCGCGAAGAACTGTTCCATGGCGCGGTACCGGGCGCCGGGATTGATGCGCTTGGGCGGCCGCAGCGGGTCCGCGCCGAGGAAGACCAAGCCCAGCCCGGCTTCGGCGAACGCCGGCTGCAGCACGGCCTGGTCCCGGCGCATGGCCTCGATGGCGGGTGCCACGCCGTCGGCCGGCGGCCCGGACAGTTCGACGGCGCCGCCCGGTTCCACGGTTATCCTGCTGCCGCCCGGCATCGCGGGCATCGCGGCGAGCACGTCGGCGATTTCGTCCCAGCTCGGCCTGCGGTGCGCGTCGGCCGGGTCGTGGCAGTGGGCCTCCAATTCCAGACCCACCCGGCCCAGCGGGGCGTCCACCAGACACCCTTCGGCGATGTATTGCGCGACGGTCGCCGAGTCGGCCGGCTCCGGGGCCGAGTCGGCACCGGCCACCCGCGCCTCCGATTGCGCAGCCGCGGCAGTGATCGGCGCGAACGTCATATCACGATCCCTTCGGGCACCCCGCAAGCCTGAACGTGCGCCTGCGGACCGCTTTCCTGCGCAGCTAATCGAACGATAATCGGCACTACTTCGTCTAGTGCTTCATCTATCAGACGCCCCCGACATATTCCCTTCCGCGCACTTCTCGGTGCTCGGGGATGACGGTCACCCAATCGCTCGATTATTGACCCAGCGCGTTCTGCATCGCCCCAGCTAGCACGTTGACCGCGGGTCCGGCATTGCCGGATTGGCACACTTTCGCCTGCAGCAACACGTTTTCGCGCAGCCTGGTTTGATCGAAGCACCGGCGATCGGTGCCCGCCTCCTGCTTGGTCCAGTTCTCGTCGGCCGGGCCGGCCGGCCCGCCGTCGAACGACCACACCTGCGTGCTGCCGTTGTCCAAGTGGATCGCGGTCGTCTGCCCCGAACAACCCACGGTTCGATCCACCACGCGATGGAACGCGCGGCCCGCGGCGTCATTGGTGGCGAACACCCCGACGGCCTGCTTGACCAGATGGGTCTGGTCGGTGGCCGACGTCTGGGTGACGGCCCCGTTGAACGACGCCAGGTCGGGATCGTTGTACACCTCCGGCAAGCCGATGTCGGCCCAGTTGTTGCACTCGGGAAGGTCCACCCAGTCGCCTTGCCCGGGCTGGGTGAACACCGACTCCCACCCCATGGGTCCGCCGACGATGTTGCCGACCGACCCCTTGCCCAGGACGGCGTAATTCACGACGCCGGGCTCCGACGGGTGCGCGGCCGCGACCGGAACTGCGATGGTGCCCGCCAAGGCCAAGCCGACGACGACCGCGGCCCCGCGCATCTGGGCAACGTGCGTAACCCGCGTGGTCATGCAGCGATCATGCCAGGCGCACCGACGAGCGGTCAGCCCCCGTTGCCGCGCACGCCTTCCTCGACCTTCTTGCCGAGGTCGGGATCGACATTGCGCCAGTACTCGAACACCCGCGACAGCACCGGCTCCTTCACGCCTTGGGAAACGTGACCAATGATGTTGTGCGCCAGGCGTTCCCGGGCCGCGTCGTCGAGAACCTCGCGGACCATGGTGCCGGCCTGCCCCCAGTCGTCGTCCTCGGCGTGCAGCGTGTACGCCGAGCGGACCATGTCGCCGTCGGAATGCCAGCGCACCTCGGCGGCGCGGGCCGGGTCGGCGTGCGGACCACCGTAGGAGTTGGGCGCATAGACGGGGTCGGAGACGTTGTTGATGCGCATGGCGCCGTCTTTGGAGTAGCTGTTCACCTCGACCCTGGGGGTGTTCACCGGGATCTGCCGGTAGTTGGTCCCCAGTCGGGCGCGATGCGCGTCCGAGTACGAAAAGCCCCGCGCCTGCAGCATTTTGTCCGGGCTCAACCCCGTGCCCGGCACGGTGTTGTTCGGCTCGAAGGCCGCTTGCTCGATCTCGGCGTGGTAGTCGGTGACGTTGCGGTTCAGCGTCATCTTGCCGACGTCGATCAACGGGTAGTCGCCGTGCGGCCACACCTTGGTCAGATCGAACGGGTTGAACCGATAGTCCTTGGCTTCCTCGTACGGCATGATCTGCATCTTCAGCGTCCAGCTGGGGTAGTCCCCGCGCTCGATCGACTCGAACAGGTCCCGCTGGTGGTAATCGCCGTCCTCACCGGCCAACCGGTCGGCGTCCTCCTGGGTCAGGAACTCGATGCCCTGATCGGTGATGAAGTGGTACTTCACCCAGAAGATCTCGCCGGCGGCGTTGATCCAGCTGTAGGTGTGGCTGCTGTAGCCGTTCATGTTCCGCCAGGTCTTGGGGATCCCCCGGTCGCCCATCAGCCAGGTCACCTGGTGCGCCGATTCCGGGGACAGGCTCCAAAAGTCCCACTGCATGTTGTGGTCGCGCACATTGCTTGCCTGCAAGCGTTTCTGGGACCGGATGAAGTGCTGGAACTTCAACGGGTCGCGCATGAAGAACACCGGCGTGTTGTTGCCGACGAGGTCGAAGTTGCCCTCGGTGGTGTAGAACTTCAGCGCGAAGCCACGCGGGTCCCGCCAGGTGTCTGGGCTGCCCCGCTCGCCGGCGACCGTCGAAAACCGGGCCAGCATGTCCGTTTTGGTGCCGGGTTGGAACACCGCGGCCCTGGTGTACTTGCTGACGTCGTTGGTCACCTCGAAATGACCAAACGCACCACCGCCTTTGGCGTGTGGCTGGCGCTCCGGGATGCGCTCCCGGTTGAACATCGCCATCTGCTCGATCAGGTAATGGTCCTGCAGCAGAATCGGCCCGTCCGGGCCGATCGTCAGCGACTGATCGTCGCTCGGCGCAGCGATACCGGCGTCGTTGGTCGTGAAACGCTCCGTCATTACCCTCTCCTCGTCACCCGGCCGCCGGCCGCAGGGCGTCAGATCGCACACAGCAACGAATTCGCCTAGTCATCAAGCACTTTCAGCGTGGCTGTGTGTGGCCCGGGCCGTCCGGCCTGCACTCGAGTATTCCCCTTATCTTGATTTGGTCAAGAAATAGCGGGCAACACCGTCGGTCGCCCACTACGGGTCAGTACCCATTCGGGGCCGGACTTAAGGCCGTGACTTGGAGCGGGTGCCGTCAGGGGCGCGGTGCGGGCGCACCGGGGGGCGGGCTGACGGCCGGCGGTTGACCGGGGCCGCTGACGCCGGGGCCGGCAACCGGTCCGCCCGGACCGCCCGGACCGCCGGGAGGCATCGGAACGATCAAGCCGGGACCCCCGGGCCCGTATCCCCACGGCCCGTTGTCGGGTCCGCCCGGCCCGCCTGGTCCGCCGTACCACGGCCCGTAGCCGCCGTACTGCCCTGGCCCGTTGCCCGGCCCGGAACCACCGGGGCCCCAGGGCCCGTTGCCCGGTCCGGGGCCGCCGGGGTGGAACATGCCGTGGTGGTGGTGCTGGCAGTGGTAGTGGTGCTTCCAGATGAAGGCACCGACGAAGAACAGCGACGTGAGGATGAACACGATGCCGGCGACGATCACCACCCAGGCGGCCGCCGTGTAGAGCCGCGGCGGCTGCACCCGGTGCGGGGGTGGCGGCGGTGGCGCAGTGACGGGTGCGGCTGCCGACGGCTCGGCTTTCGGCTCAACTCGTTCTTCGGGTGTCTCGCTCATGCCTTGCCATATTGCCCCGCGCACCCCGTCCCTAACAGGCCCCGGCGAGAAAAATGTGGCGAATCGAGATGCGCCGGTTAGGCGCCGGTTACCGCAAAAGACAGGTGGCCCGGCGCTCGAGTGGAGCGCCGGGCCACTGGTTGGCAAAGGTTTTTCAGTTGGTCAGCATGATGACGCTCGGGGTCTGTCCCAGCGCGGCCGCCGAGTGCAGGACCGACGGCGGGAGCTGGCCCGGGGCCATGCCGCTGGGACGCACGCCCGACGGAGCCGGCGCAGTGCTGGTAGCACCCGGACCGTTCTGGCCACCTTGGCCACCCTGGCCACCCTGGCCGCCCGGTGCGCCCGGTCCACCGAAGTTGCCGGGGCCGCCGGGGCCGCGGTGGTGCACCATCGCGTGGTGGTGCTTGTGGTGGTGGTGCCCGTGATGGCCGCCGCGGTGGCCGAGGATGAAGCCGGTGAAGAAGATGACCGCGACGATGAACACGATGCCGGCGACGATGGCGACCCACGCGGCGAGTTGGAAGACCCGCGGGGCCCGGTAGGCCGCCGCCGCTTCCGCGGCGACCGGTGCAGTGGCGGTGGAGTGCCGCACGGTGGGGGATTCAGATGTTTCACTCATGAGACAAATGATGAAGCCGTTAACAGTAGTGGCGGCTATGCGCTACTTATGTAGCAGCTGTGAACTAAAGCCCCCGGTCAGCGGGCGAAAACCCGCTATTCGGGTCGCAGCGGATTGACCGCGAACTGGATCACCCGGTATGGCGCGGCCACCCGGGCGCGGGTGTCCCACTGGCTGACGAAGATCCGCAGCTCGTCGAGCGTCGAGCCGGGTGAGATGTAGCCGCCGTACGGTTGCGCGAGGCGGTTGTCGTAGGGCGGCGGCAGGCTTTCCGCCGGGTCCGGCCACTCATCGTGTTGCACCACCGTGGTGACCGGCGCGTCGCCCAGGCCGGTGGGGTCGTCCGCGACCCGGACCTCCATGTTGCCGGTGACGGCGTTGAAATAGGACAGCACCGCCTTGCCGTCGATCTGCCGGATGGACATCTCGCCCACCGCGTCGGGCCACATTGGCGTCGGCGATTTGCCCCAGCCGCCCTGCGGACCGGCCGCCCACCCCTGCCAGCGGGACCGGTCGGTGAACGTTTGCGGCGTGGCCCGGTAGAGCACGACCGGGTCCCGGCGGGTGAAACTGTCGGCGACGATGTACACCCACCCGGTCGGTGAATCCGTGGTGGGGATCGGGTCGTAGTAGCCGCTGATCTGCGTCTGCGCACCACCCTGATACGACGCGGGCCGCTTGGACCCGGGGATCGTCTGCCAGCCCGCGCGGGCCGGCTCGGCCGCCACCAGCCGCGAGCTCTGCGGTTCGAGGTTTTTCGTCGTCGTCACCATCAGGTAGTTGCGCCGGTTGATCTGCACCACCCCGGCGGGCAGCTGCGAGGCCCCCGGCGGCGCGGGGTCGGCCAGCAGCGGGTTGCTGATGCCGGTGACCCCGGTGTAGCGCACGCCGCCGGGGTCGTCGACGGAGGACGTGTCGACGCGCAACGCGACCGGTGCGTACCACCCACCAAAGCCGACGCCCTGCCCGGCGAAGCTGTCGCCGCACACTTGGAGCAGTTCGGCGGGGAACTCGACGAACTCACACAGGTCGGTCGCGCCGATGCCGTAATCCCCGGTGGGCGTGCCGGTTCCGGCCGTGGGGCCGATCCGCAGCACCTGGCCGGGCGCCAGCGGCTGCAGCACCGGTTCGGGTGCCGGAGCGGGTGGATCGGCATGCGCTATCCAAAAGCATTGCGGCACAAGCAAAGATGCCACAAGTAGCGAGAACCGCGTCGCGGAACTCACCCGCGGATTCACAACTCGGCGGCGAGTAACTCGGCGATCTGGATGGTGTTCAGCGCCGCCCCCTTGCGCAGGTTGTCACCGGAGATGAACAGCGCCAGGCCGCGGCCGTCGGGCACCCCGGGGTCGCGCCGGATCCGGCCGACCAGCGATTCGTCGACACCGGCGGCCGCCAACGGAGTCGGCACGTCGACCACCTTGACGCCGGGCGCACCGTCGAGCATTTCGCGCGCCCGCTCCGGCGACAGCGGTCGTTCGAACTCGGCGTTGATCGACAGCGAGTGCCCGGTGAACACCGGTACCCGCACGCAGGTGCCGCTGACCGCCAGCTCCGGGATGCCGAGGATCTTGCGGCTCTCGTGGCGCAGCTTCTGGTCCTCGTCGGTCTCGCCGGAGCCGTCGTCGACCAGGGAGCCGGCCAACGGGATCACGTTGAAGGCGATCGGCGCGACGTAGGTCTCGGGCGCCGGGAACGCCACGGCGTTGCCGTCGTGCACCAGCTGCTCGGCGCCGTCGATGACGGCGCGCGCCTGGCCGGCCAGCTCCTCGACCCCGGCGATCCCGCTGCCGGACACCGCCTGATAGCTCGACACCACCAGCCGTTGCAGCCCGGCCTCCTCGTGCAGCACCTTGAGCACCGGCATGGCCGCCATCGTCGTGCAGTTCGGGTTGGCGATGATGCCCTTGGCCAACGAGCGCGCGTCCCGGACGTCCCGCGCAAAGTTCACCTCGGACACCACCAGCGGCACGTCCGGGTCCTTGCGCCACGCCGACGAGTTGTCGATCACCGTCACCCCGGCCGCGGCGAACCGCGGCGCCTGCACCAGCGACATCGTCTTACCGGCGGAGAACAGCGCGATGTCCAGGCCGCTCGGGTCCGCCGTCGCGGCGTCCTCGACCTCGATCTCCTGGCCGCGGAATTCCAGCTTGCGGCCCTGCGAGCGCGCCGACGCGAAGAACCGCACCGACGTCGCGGGGAAGTCCCGCTCGTCGAGCAACCGGCGCATCACCTGGCCGACCTGGCCGGTGGCGCCCACAACTCCGATGGCAACCATTTATCTACCCGTCCCCGCATACACCGTGGCCGACTCCTCGCCGCCGAGCCCGAACGCCTCGTGCAACGCCACGACGGCCTTGTCTAGTTCGGTGTCGCGGCACAGCACCGAGATCCGGATCTCCGAGGTGGAGATGAGCTCGATGTTGACGCCGACCTCGGCCAGCGCCTCACAGAAGGTGGCGGTGACGCCCGGGTGGCTGCGCATGCCCGCCCCGATCAGCGACACCTTCCCGATGTGGTCGTCGTAAAGCAGCTGGCTGAACCCGATCTCGTCCTTGAGCGCATCGAGTTTGGCCACGGCGGTGGGCCCGCTGTCCCGCGAGCAGGTGAAGGTGATGTCGGTCTTGCCGTCCTCGACCTTGGAGACGTTCTGCAACACCATGTCGATGTTGACGTCCGCGTCGGCGAGCGCCCGGAAGACGCGAGCGGCGTATCCGGGGATGTCGGGAATGCCGACAACGGTCACCTTGGCCTCGCTACGGTCGTGCGCGACTCCGGTCAGGATGGGGTCTTCCATGGCTATGTCCTTGATCGATCCGACGACGATGGTGCCCGGGTTTTCCGAATACGAGGATCGGACGTGCACCGGAATGTTGTAGCGGCGCGCGTATTCGACGCAGCGCAGCATCAAAACCTTGGCGCCGCAAGCCGCCATCTCGAGCATCTCTTCGAAGGTGACCGTGTCCAGCTTGCGGGCGTTGTGCACGATCCTCGGGTCGGCGCTGAAGATGCCGTCGACGTCGGTGTAGATCTCGCACACGTCGGCGCGCAGCGCCGCGGCCAGCGCCACCGCGGTGGTGTCCGAACCGCCGCGGCCCAGGGTGGTCACGTCCCGGGTGTCCTGGCTGACGCCCTGGAAGCCGGCCACCAGCACGATGCGCCCCTCGTCGAGCGCGGCCTGCAGCCGTCCCGGCGTGACGTCGATGATCTTCGCGTTGCCGTGCGTGCCGGTGGTGATCACGCCGGCCTGCGAACCGGTGAACGAGCGCGCCTGCGCACCCAGCGATTCGATCGCCATCGCGACCAGGGCATTCGAGATGCGCTCGCCGGCGGTCAGCAGCATGTCGAGTTCGCGCGGCGGCGGCGCCGGACACACCTGTTGGGCCAGATCCATCAGGTCGTCAGTGGTGTCGCCCATCGCGGAGACGACGACCACCACGTCGTTGCCCTGCTTCTTGGTCGCGACGATGCGCTCGGCCACGCGGCGGATCCGATCGGCGTTCGCCACTGAGGATCCGCCGTACTTCTGCACGACGAGCGCCACGGTTTTCCCGCCTCTCCGGCCCTGGGCATTTGAAAATTTCGGGTATAAGTCCACAACAGAATACGTGCCACCGCATGGTGATTTACGTCGCGATACCGAGCGCCCCGGCCTGCGCTTTCGCCGCGGTCTCGGCGCAATTTTCACCCGAGCGCCAATCGCGGTAAAGTTGCCGACGTGCAGCGGGTGCTCCTCCTCGGACGCCGCGACGGGGTCTGATCCAGACCGGCTTCCCGTCGCGGGTGTTCGCGATGCGCCGGTCTGAAGTTCCCCTTCTGATACCCCGGAGCAATCACCGTGACTTCCAATCCCGACGCATTCAGCTCGGCACGCACCATCGTCCAGCCCGCGGGCCCACCCGCACCCGGGCAACCCGCCTGGAACCCGCAGCGCGGGTCGTCGATGCCGATCAACCGGTACCGGCCCTTCGCCGACGAGGTCGAGTCCATCCGGCTGCCCGACCGCACCTGGCCGGACCGGGTCACCAGCAGCGCGCCGCTGTGGTGCGCGGTGGACCTGCGTGACGGCAACCAGGCGCTGATCGACCCGATGAGCCCGGCGCGCAAGCGCCGCATGTTCGATCTGCTGGTTCGCATGGGCTACAAGGAAATCGAAGTGGGATTCCCGTCGGCCAGCCAGACCGACTTCGACTTCGTCCGCGAGATCATCACCGAGGGCGCCATCCCCGACGACGTCACCATCCAGGTGCTCACCCAGTGCCGCCCGGAACTGATCGAGCGCACCTTCGAAGCGTGCGACGGCGCGCCGCAGGCCATCGTGCACTTCTACAACTCGACGTCAATCCTGCAGCGCCGCGTCGTGTTTCGCGCCGACCGCGCCGCGGTGCAGGCCATCGCGACCGAAGGCGCCCGCAAGTGCGTCGAGGAGGCCGCCAAGCATCCCGGCACGCGGTGGCGGTTCGAGTACTCGCCGGAGTCCTACACCGGCACCGAGCTGGAATACGCCAAACAGGTGTGCGACGCCGTCGGCGAGATCATCGCGCCGACCCCGGACAATCCGATCATCTTCAACCTGCCCGCGACCGTGGAAATGGCCACCCCCAACGTCTACGCCGATTCGATCGAGTGGATGAGCCGCAACCTGGCCAACCGGGAGTCGGTCATCCTGAGCCTGCACCCGCACAACGACCGCGGAACCGCCGTCGCCGCAGCAGAATTGGGCTACCAGGCCGGCGCCGACCGCATCGAGGGCTGCCTGTTCGGCAACGGCGAGCGCACCGGGAACGTGTGCCTGGTGACGCTGGGGCTGAACCTGTTCTCCCGCGGCGTGGACCCGCAGATCGACTTCTCCAACATCGACGAGATCCGCCGGACCGTCGAGTACTGCAACCAGCTGCCCGTGCACGAACGGCACCCCTACGGCGGTGACCTGGTCTACACCGCGTTCTCCGGCAGCCACCAGGACGCCATCAACAAGGGGCTGGATCAGATGAAGGTCGACGCGGATGCCGCGGACACCGATGTCGAGGACATGCTCTGGCAGGTGCCCTATCTGCCGATCGACCCCAAGGACGTCGGACGCACCTACGAGGCGGTGATCAGGGTCAACTCGCAGTCGGGCAAGGGCGGGGTGGCCTACATCATGAAGGCCGACCACGGCCTGGCCCTGCCGCGGCGGCTGCAGATCGAGTTCTCCCAGGTGGTGCAGAAGATCAGCGAAGGGGAAGGCGGCGAGGTCAGCCCGAAGGAGATGTGGGACGCCTTCTCCGAGGAGTATCTGGCGCCCGTCCTGCCGCTCGAGCGGATCAAGCAGCGCGTCGACGCGTCGGAGGACGACAGCGGCGTCACCCGCATCACCGCGGTCGTCAAGATCAACGGGGTGGAGACCGAGATCAGCGGGCAGGGCAACGGCCCGCTCGCCGCGTTCGTTCACGCGCTGGGCGATGTCGGCTTCGACGTGGCCGTCCTGGACTACTCCGAGCACGCCATGAGTTCGGGTGACGACGCGCAGGCCGCCGCGTACGTGGAGGCATCGGTCGACGGGAAGACGGTGTGGGGCGTCGGCATCGCGCCGTCGATCACCTCGGCGTCGCTACGCGCGGTCGTGTCCGCGGTCAACCGCGCCGCCCGCGGCTGATCAGAACAGCGCGAGCTGCTGGTCCAGGGCGCGGACGTCGGTGAATTCGTCCATGCTGGCGCCGCCGATCACGGCGCCGAGGCAGGCCATGAACTGCGCGTCGGAGAGCACCGGCACCCCCAACTGCCGGGCGAGGTAGCCCTTGCCCTGCTCGGGGGTGGGGTCGTTGCAGACCACCAGCGAGGTCTCGCGGTCGACGGCGTCGCTGTAGGCCAGCCCGGCATGCAGGATCCGTTCCACGAGTTCCTCGTGGGTGCGGCCGACCTCGGCGGCCAGCGCCACCCGCATGCCCTGCACCAGCGGTCGGCCGCCGACGTAGGGGCCCGGGTTCAGGTACGGGCAGGGCATCCGGGACGCCAGCACCTTCAGCGGGCGCAGCTCATCATGGGTGACGCGGCCGTTCGGCCAGCGGCGCCGGGTCACCGGATGGATCGGCAACCAGATGTCGCCCGCACGGGCGAGCTTGAGCGCCGAGGACAGCACGCCCGTCAGCACCAACGCGTCGTCGAAGGCGTCATGCGGCCGCTCCTGCGTGACCCCCCAGTGCGCCGCTAGCGTCTCGAGCCGCAGGTTGTCGATCCCGAGGTCCAATCGCCGGGCCAGCTCGACCGTGCACATGACGCTGTCGACGGGCAGCTCGGTCTCGGCCAGTTCGGCTTCGGCGGTCAGGAACGCATAGTCGAACGCCACGTTGTGGGCCACCAGGGTGCGCCCACGCAACACCTCGGCGACGTCGCCGACGATGTCGGCGAATTGCGGCTGGTCTTCCAGCATGGCGGCGGTCAGGCCGTGCACGTGGGTGGGGCCCGGGTCCACCCCGGGGTTAAGCAGGCTCACCACCGATTGCTCGACGTTCCCGTCGGCGTCCAGGCCTAGCGCCGCCACGCTGATGATCCGCGCCTGGCCCGGCCGGAAGCCCGAGGTCTCGACGTCGACGACGGCCCAGCCCGCGTCCGGCTCGCTGGCCGGCCGACCCCAGGACACCCCGCTCATGCACTGAGGATGGCACGGTCGACCGACATCACCTGGTCGTTGCGCGCCGTGTCGGCTCGAAAATCGATGAGGGCGACCCGCCGCGCCCGGCGCCAAGCGCCGCGCTTGCGATCACCCTTGGACTCGACGAGGGCGACCCGCCGCGCCCGGCGCCAAGCGCCGCGCTTGCGATCGCCCTTAAACTTCCCGGGTGGTTACCACCCGTGCCCGTCTGGCCCTCGCCGCAGGAGCGAGCGCGCGCTGGGCGTCGCGGGTGACCGGACGCGGGGCCGGGGCGATGATCGGCGGCCTGATCGCGATGACGCTGGACCGCTCGGTGCTCGGGCAACTCGGCGCGGGACGGCGCACCGTCATCGTCACCGGCACCAACGGCAAGTCCACCACCACCCGGATGACGTCGGCCGCGCTGGCGACGCTGGGCGCGGTGGCCACCAACGCCGAGGGCGCCAACATGGACGCCGGGCTGGTCGCCGCGCTGGCCGCCGACCGGGATGCGCCGCTGGCGGCCCTGGAAGTCGACGAAATGCACGTCCCGCACGTGTCCGACGCCGTCGACCCCAGCGTCGTGGTGCTGCTCAACCTGTCGCGCGACCAGCTGGACCGGGTCGGCGAGATCAACGTCATCGAGCGCACCCTGCGCGCGGGCCTGGCCCGGCATCCCGGGGCGGTCGTCGTGGCCAATTGCGACGACGTGCTGATGACGTCGGCCGCCTACGACTGCCCGAACGTCGTGTGGGTGGCCGCGGGTGGGTCGTGGTCGAACGACTCGGTCAGCTGCCCGCGCAGCGGCGAGGTCATCGTCCGCGACCGGGGCCACTGGTACTCCACGGGCGCGGACTTCAAACGGCCCAGCCCGCAGTGGTGGTTCGACGACGACACCCTCTACGGGCCCGACGGCCTGTCGCTGCCGATGCGGCTGGCGCTGCCGGGCGCGGTCAACCGGGGCAACGCCGCCCAGGCCGTCGCGGCCGCGGTCGCGTTGGGCGCGGATCCGGCGTCGGCGGTGGCGGCCGTCTCGGCGGTCGACGAGGTGGCGGGGCGGTATCGGACCGTGCGCGTCGGCGCGCACGAGGTGCGCATCCTGCTGGCCAAAAACCCCGCCGGCTGGCAGGAGGCGCTGTCGATGGTGGACAAGCACGCGGCCGGGGTGGTCATCTCGGTCAACGGCCAGGTGCCCGACGGGGAAGACCTGTCCTGGCTGTGGGACGTGCGGTTCGAGCACTTCGAGGAGACGGACGTGGTGGCGGCCGGTGAGCGCGGCACCGACCTGGCGGTTCGGCTGGGCTATGCGGGCGTCGAGCACACCTTGGTGCACGACACCGTGGCCGCGATCGCGTCGTGCCCGCCCGGTCGGGTGGAGGTCGTCGCCAACTACACCGCCTTCCTCCAGCTGCAACGAGCGTTGGCGCGCCATGGCTGACTCGGTGGTGCGGATCGGCCTGGTGCTGCCCGACGTGATGGGCACCTACGGCGACGGCGGCAACGCGCTGGTGCTGCGGCAGCGGCTCCGGCTGCGCGGCCTCGCCGCCGAGATCGTCGAGATCACGCTGGCCGACCCGGTGCCCGAGTCGCTGGACCTCTACACGCTGGGCGGCGCGGAGGACTACGCGCAGCGCCTGGCCACCCGGCACCTGATCAAATACCCCGGCCTGCAGCGCGCCGCGGAGCGGGGCGCTCCGGTGCTGGCCATCTGCGCGGCCGTTCAGATGCTCGGGCACTGGTATGAAACGTCGGCCGGGGAACGCGTCGACGGCGTGGGCATGCTGGACGCGACGACGTCGCCGCAACAGGCGCGCACCATCGGCGAGCTGGCGACCAATCCGCTGCTGGCGGGCCTGACCGAGCGCCTCACCGGTTTCGAGAACCACCGCGGCGGCACCGTCCTGGGACCGGCGGCCTCTCCGCTGGGCGCCGTGGTCAAGGGCGCGGGCAACAGGTCCGGCGACGGCTTCGACGGCGCGGTGCAGGGCAGCGTGATCGCGACCTACATGCACGGGCCATGCCTGGCCCGCAACCCGCAACTGGCCGACCTGCTGCTCGGCACGGTGGTCGGTGAGCTGCCGCCGCTGCCCATGCCGGAGGTGGACTTGCTGCGCCGCGAACGGTTAGCGGCGCGCTAGGAAGAAACGAGATGACGAAGATCAGCCACAGACTCGCCGCCGGTGCCGCGTTGACCGCCGCGTTCCTCGCGTCGCCGCCGCCGGCGCGCGCCAACCCCGAGGTCCCCATGGGCCGATACACCGTGCTCTACACCGACAGCGACAATGCGACCGCGTGGGTGTTCGTCCCATGCGGGTCCGACTGCACGCTGGCGACCTCGCAGGGCGGCGGGACGTTCGTCATCAGTTGGGAGTTCCACCTCGCGGACGGGCGGTGGAGCCACAGCGGCCCCGCCCAGGCGCCGTGCGCGAACGGCGCTTCGGTCCCCGCGACCGTCGACTACAGCTTCGACGCGGTGTCGCTTGCCGGCGAGGGCCGGACGACGCTAGCGGACGGGTGCGGCGGGGCGCCGGGCACGACCGTCACCAGAGCGTTCCAACTGACTAAGGGCTGAACAGACCTCAGACCATGGCCCGGCGCCCGGCTAGGGCACGACCGAGCGTCAACTCGTCGGCGAACTCCAGGTCCCCGCCCATCGGCAGCCCCGACGCGATCCGGGTCACCGTCAGGCCCGGGATGTCGCGCAGCATCCGCACCAGGTAAGTGGCGGTCGCCTCGCCCTCCGTGTTCGGGTCGGTGGCGATGATCACCTCGGTGATGTCGACGTCGTCGACCCGCTCACCGATCCGGCTCAACAGCTCGCGGATCCGCAGCTGATCGGGCCCCACCCCGGACAACGGATCGAGCGCACCGCCCAGCACGTGGTAGCGGCCGCGGAATTCGCGGGTGCGCTCGACGGCCTGGACGTCCTTGGGTTCCTCGACGACGCACACCTGCGAGCCGTCCCGGCGGGGATCCGCGCAGATCCGGCATCGCTCGTTGTCGGAGACGTTGCCGCACACGGCACAGAACCGCACGCCGTCGCGGACCTTCGCCAGCACCGCGGTCAGCCGGTCGATGTCCGGCGGTTCGACCGACAACAGGTGAAAGGCGATGCGTTGCGCGCTTTTGGGCCCGATGCCCGGCAGCTTGCCGAGCTCGTCGATCAAATCCTGGACGGGTCCTTCGAACATGACGGTGGCGAGAGCCTAAAGCCCCTGCGCCGGCGCGGGCGGTTGCCCCGGCGGGGGGCCGAAGCCGCCGGCCAGCGACCCCAATCGCTCCTGGGCCATCCGGGTGACCTGCTTGGACGCGTCCCCCATGGCGCCGACGATCAAGTCCTGCAGGGTCTCGATGTCTGACGGGTCGACGACGGACGGGTCGATCTTCACCGCGATCACCTCGCCGCTGCCCTTGACGACGACCTCGACCAAACCCCCGCCGGCCTGACCATGCACCTCGGCGTTCGCCAGTTGTTGCTGGGCCTCCATGAGCTTTTGCTGCATCTGCTGCGCCTGGGCGAGCAGCGCCGACATGTCGCCTCCGGGTTGCATGACAATCCCCTCGCATCTTGGTCTCGAGTTGGTTTCGCTCGTGAGTCTCCGGCGATTCGAAACCCCCAGCGTAGACCGCGCGGCGTTAGCTTTGCGCCGTGGACCTACGACTGAGCAGACGTGTCGGGATCAAAGTGGCGGTCGGTGTGCTCGTCGCCGCTTCGACGGCGATCATGCCGACCGCGACAGCGGTCCCGTCCAACATCGCCGGCATGGTGGTTTTCATCGATCCGGGCCATAACGGCTCGAACGACGGCTCCATCAACCGTCAGGTGCCCACCGGCCGCGGCGGCACCAAGGATTGCCAGACCAGCGGAACGGCCACCAACAGCGGCTACATGGAGCACACCTTCACCTGGGACACCGCGCTGCGCGTGCGCGCCGAGCTGAGCGCCCTGGGAGTGCGGACCGCGCTGTCCCGCGCCAACGACAGCGGCCTGGGGCCGTGCGTCGACGAACGCGCGAACGCGGCCAACGCGCTGCATCCCAACGCGGTGCTGTCCATCCACGCCGACGGCGGTCCGCCGTCCGGCCGGGGATTCCACGTCAACTACTCGGCGCCGCCGCTCAACCAGGTGCAGGCGGGCCCGTCGGTGCAGTACGCGCGGATCATGCGCGACCAGATGCAGGGCGCGGGGATCCCGCCGGCCAACTACATCGGCCAGAACGGTCTCTACGGCCGCTCGGATCTGACCGGCCTGAACCTGGCGCAGTACCCGTCGATCCTGGTCGAGTGCGGCAACATGAAGAATCCCGCCGACTCGGCGCTGATGGAATCCGCCGAGGGCCGGCAGAAGTACGCCGACGCGCTGGTCCGCGGAGTCGCGGGGTTCCTGGCCTCGCAGGGCCAGGCCCGCTAGCTCAGCTCTCCAGCTCTTTTTTCAGGTTGGCCAGCACCTCGCCCTGAATCCTCTTCAGCCCCAACGGCGCAAAGGTCTTTTCGAAGAAGCCCTTCACACCGCCCGCGCCCGTCCAGGTGGTCTTCACGGTGACGCTGGAGCCGGGCCCGGCGGGGGCCACCGTCCAGTTGATGATCATGGACGAGTTCGCGTCCTTCTCGATGACGGTGTGCCCGGCCACGTCGACGTTGACCTGCACGTCGCGCACGCGTGACTTGGTGGCCTGCAGCTTCCACTTGGCGACCGTGCCCGCGCCCTGACCGCCCTGCAGCACCTGGTAGTCGCTGTACTGCGGGGACAGGATCTTCGGGCGGACATTCTGGTAGTCCGCGACGGCGGCAAGGGTTGCCGCGGGCTCCGCGTTGACCAAGATGGTGCTCTCTGCGCTCACCTGTCCCAAGGCGATCCCTCCTCACGATGATTTCCCCGGTGCCGCCCGCTCGCGACGGGTGCACGGGCTGTTGTCGAAGACTAGGGTATATCTGGTGCCTGTCCTTGGATCTGCACTCTCGGCCCACAAGTCCGGCGTAGACCGGATGCTGGCAAGTTATCGATCCATCCCGGCAACCTCGGTCGTCCGGCTGGCCAAGCCGACGTCAAATCTGTTCCGCGCCCGGACCAAACGCGATGCGCCCGGCCTGGACACGTCCGGGCTGACCGGCGTTTTGAGCGTGGACCCCGAAACCCGCACGGCCGACGTCGCCGGCATGTGCACGTACGCGGACCTGGTCGCCGCCACACTGCCGTACGGCCTTTCACCGCTGGTCGTCCCCCAGCTCAAGACCATCACCCTCGGTGGCGCGGTGAGCGGACTGGGTATCGAGTCGTCGTCGTTTCGCAACGGCCTGCCGCACGAATCGGTGCTGGAGATGGACATCCTCACCGGCGCTGGCGATTTGCTCACCACCTCGCGCACCCAGCATCCCGACCTCTTCCGCGCCTTCCCGAATTCCTATGGGACGCTTGGCTATTCGACGCGTCTTCGGATCGAGCTGGAACCCATCGCGCCGTTCGTGGCGCTGCGGCACGTCCGGTTCCGCTCGCTGCCCGATCTGGTCGCGGCGATGGAACGCATCATCGACACCGGCGGGCAGGGCGGGACGCCGGTGGACTACCTCGACGGGGTGGTGTTCAGCGCCGACGAAAGCTACCTGTGCGTGGGCCGACGAACCACCACCCCCGGCCCGGTCAGCGACTACACCGGCCGCAACATCTACTACCAGTCCATCCGGCACGACTCGGCGGGCGTCGAGGCCACCAAGGATGACCGGCTGACCATGAACGATTACTTCTGGCGCTGGGACACCGACTGGTTCTGGTGCTCGCGCGCCTTCGGCGTGCAGGACCCGCGGCTGCGGCGCTGGTGGCCGCGCCGCTACCGGCGCAGCAGTTTCTACTCGAAGCTCATCGCGATGGATCGGCGGTTCGGCATCGCCGACCGGATCGAGAAGCGCCACGGCCGGCCACCGCGCGAACGGGTGGTGCAAGACGTCGAGGTGCCGGTCGAACGGACCTGCGACTTCCTGGAATGGTTCCTCGATAGCGTTCCCATCACGCCAATCTGGTTGTGCCCGTTGCGTCTACGCGACCACGAGGGCTGGCCGCTGTACCCGATGCGGCCGGATCACACCTACGTCAACATCGGCTTCTGGTCGTCGGTCCCGGCCGGCCCCACCGAGGGCGCCACCAACCGGATGATCGAAGCCAAGGTGGGCGAGCTCGACGGGCACAAGTCGCTGTACTCGGACTCGTACTACTCCCGCGAGGACTTCGACGAGTTGTACGGCGGCGAGGCCTACAACACCGTCAAGAAAACCTATGACCCCGATTCTCGTTTACTCGACCTCTACGCAAAGGCGGTACAACGGCGATGACGACGACCAAAGAACCGCACCGCTCGTCGACGGGCAAACTCAGCATGGCCGAGATCCTGGAGGTCTTCGCCGCGACCGGGCGACATCCGCTGAAGTTCACCGCCTATGACGGCAGCACCGCCGGCAGCGAAGACGCCGAACTGGGCCTGGACCTTCGCACCCCGCGCGGCGCCACCTACCTGGCCACCGCGCCGGGCGAGCTCGGCCTGGCCCGCGCCTACGTGGCGGGCGACCTGCAGGCCTACGGCGTGCACCCGGGTGATCCGTACCAGTTGCTCAAGACGCTGACCGACCGGGTGCAGTTCAAGCGCCCGCCGGCGCGGGTGCTGGCCAACGTCGTGCGTTCGCTGGGCTTCGAGCGGTTGCTGCCGGTCGCGCCGCCGCCGCAGGAAACCCCGCCCAGGTGGCGCCGGGTCGCCGACGGGCTGATGCACACCAAGACCCGTGACGCCGAGGCCATCCACCACCACTACGACGTCTCCAACACCTTCTACGAACTGGTGCTGGGTCCGTCGATGACGTATACGTGCGCGGTGTATCCCGACGCTCAGGCGACGCTGGAGGACGCGCAGCAGAACAAGTACCGGCTGATTTTCGAGAAGTTGCGGCTGCGGCCGGGCGACCGGCTGCTCGACGTCGGGTGCGGCTGGGGCGGCATGGTGCGGTACGCCGCGCGCCACGGCGTGCGGGCCATCGGCGCCACCCTGTCGGCCGAGCAGGCGAAGTGGGCGCAGCGGGCGATCGCCGACGAAGGCCTCACCGAGCTGGCCGAGGTCCGGCACACCGACTACCGCGACGTCGGTGAGACGCAGTTCGACGCCGTCTCCTCCATCGGGCTGACCGAGCACATCGGCGTCAAGAACTACCCCGCCTACTTCGGCTTCCTCAAGTCGAAGCTGCGCACCGGCGGGCTGCTGCTCAACCACTGCATCACCCGCCACGACAACACCTCGACCTCGTTCGCCGGGGGGTTCACCGATCGCTACGTCTTCCCGGACGGCGAGCTGACCGGCTCGGGCCGCATCACCAGCGACATCCAGGACGCGGGCCTGGAGGTGCTGCACGCGGAGAACTTCCGCCATCACTACGCGATGACGCTGCGCGACTGGTGCCACAACCTGGTCGAACACTGGGACGTGGCCGTCGCCGAGGTCGGCTTGCCGACCGCCAAGGTGTGGGGCCTGTACATGGCGGCGTCACGGGTTGCGTTCGAGCAGAACAACCTTCAGCTGCATCACGTTCTGGCGGCCAACGTCGACCCGCGCGGCGACGACGACCTGCCGCTGCGGCCGTGGTGGACGCCGTGACCCTGCCGCCCCGTCTAGCCGTTGTCGATGCGACGGGCGCCCAGCTCATTCTGTAGCAGTTCCAGCGCGACCTCTTCGGGGTCTCGGCGCGGCGCCGACGGCTCGTCGCGGACCGCTTCGGCGAGCATGTGTTCCTCTTCGTCGCGCCGCGCGGAGTCCGCGTCGGGTGCCGGCTCCTCCGCGCTCGGGACGGCGGGCGCGCTCCCCCCGGCGGCGGGCGGGACCGTCGGCGCCGATGCCGGTGCGCCGGCCTCACACCGCACGCGCCAGTTCACGCCGAGCGCGTCCTTGAGCGCCTCGGCGATCACGTCGGCGTTGCGCTGTTCGCAGAGCCGCTTGGCCAGCGGCGCCGATTCATGGCTCAGCACCAGCATGTTGCCCTCGATGGCCCGCACGGTCGCACCGGCCAGCATCACCTCGGTGGTGCGGCTGCGCTGACGCACCTTTTCACGCACCGTCGGCCACATGCTGCGCACCGCGGCGGTGTTGAGTTCCCCTGGCGCGGAGGCTGATTCGGGCGACGGCGGCGGAGCCGCGGCGGGCTCGGGCTCGGGCG
>NZ_QMEV01000050.1 GCF_003284935.1 Mycobacterium colombiense | reverse complement strand
CGCGCCAGATCGGGCAGCCGCTCGGCCAGCCGGCGCAGCAGCCACTGCGGCGGTTGGCCGTGCCGGACGTTGACGGCGAAATCGAGCATCCCCGGCGCGACGGCCTGATCGCCGTGGTAGCGCGCCGCAGGCGGGCTCAGGTTCAGACTCGCCATCCGTGAAACACTAGTGCGCCCCGCGGGCCGGCCGGAGCAACACCGTCACACCCGGCCGCACCCATCGAGGACAATGGTGAGGTGACAGGCACAACGTCAGCCGATCGGCAGGCCCCGAACGCCACCGCCCCCGCGGCGGCGCAGCTGGTGATCTTCGATCTCGACGGCACCCTGACCGACTCCGCGGAGGGGATCGTCGCCAGCTTCCTGCATGCGCTCGACCACATCGGCGCTCCCGTGCCGCCCGGCGACCTCGTCGCGCAGATCGTCGGCCCGCCGATGGACGACACCTTCCGGGCCATGGACCTCGGCGACGACGCCGAGAAGGCGATCGCGGCCTTTCGCGCCGAGTACGGCGCCCGCGGCTGGGCGATGAACGCGCTGTTCGACGGGATCGAGGCGCTGCTGGTGGATCTGCGCGCCGCCGGCGTCCGGCTGGCGGTGGCCACCTCCAAGCTGGAGACGACGGCGCGGCGCATCCTCGCCCATTTCGGGCTCGACCAGCATTTCGAGGTCATCGCCGGCGCGAGTCCCGACGGCGCGCGCAAGGCCAAAGTCGAGGTGCTCGCGCACGCCCTGTCGCAGCTCGAGCCGCTGCCCGAGCGGGTCCTGATGGTCGGTGACCGCAGCCACGACGTGCACGGCGCGGCCGCACACGGCATCGACACCGTGGTCGTCGGCTGGGGCTACGGCAAGGCCGACTTTCCCGACCGCGCCGCCGGAAGCGCGGCCGAGTCCGGCGTGACGCACGCCTCGACCATCGACGAACTACGGAGGGCGCTGGGTGTCTGAGCGTGAGCGGCTGCACGTGACGTTCGTGTGCACCGGCAACATCTGCCGTTCGGTGATGGCCGAGAAGATGTTCGCCGACCAACTGCGCCGGCGCGGGCTGGCCGACGCGGTGCGGGTCAGCAGCGCCGGCACCGGCAACTGGCATGTCGGCGAGTGCGCCGACGAGCGCGCCGTCGACGTGCTGCGCGCCCACGGCTACGCCTGCGAGCACCGCGCCGCGCAGGTCGACGCCGAGCACCTGGGCGCGGACCTGGTGGTGGCCCTGGACCGCAACCACGCCCGGATGCTGCGGCACCTGGGCGCCGACGACGACCGCGTCCGGATGCTGCGGTCCTTCGATCCGCGCACCGGTGCCCACACCCCCGACGTCGACGATCCCTACTACGGCGACGCGAAAGACTTCGAACGCACCTACACCGTCATCGAGGCCGCGCTGCCGGGCCTGCATGACTGGGTCGACGAACGGCTCGCGCAGAACGGATCGCCTTGATGCGCCGGCTGGCCTTTCTGCTGCGCCCCGGCTGGATAGCGCTGGCGGTGGTGGTGGTCGCCTTCGCCTACCTGTGCTTCACCGTGCTCGCCCCCTGGCAGCTGGGCAAGCACAACAGGACCTCGCAGGAGAACCACCAGATCGAATCCTCGCTGAACACCCCACCAGTTCCGCTGAAAACCCTGCTGCCGCAGCAGAATTCGGCGGCTCCCGGTGCGCAGTGGCGCCAGGTCACCGCGACCGGGCGCTACCTGCCCGACGTGCAGGTGCTGGCCCGCCTGCGGGTGATCGACTCGAAGCCGGCGTTCGAGGTGCTGGCGCCGTTCGTCGTCGACGGCGGGCCCACCGTGCTGGTCGACCGCGGCTATGTGCGCCCATTGGAAGGCTCGCACGTCCCGCCGATCCCGCGCCCACCCGCCCAGCCGGTGACCATCACGGCGCGGTTGCGCAACTCCGAGGCCGCCGCGGTGAACAAGGATCCGTTCGTGGGAGACGGTGTGCAGCAGGTGTATTCGATCGACACCGAACAAGTCGCGGTGCTCACCAAGGTCCCGCTGGCCGGGTCCTACCTGCAGCTGGTCGACGGCCAGCCCGGCGGGCTCGGCGTGGTCGGCGTGCCCGCGCTGGACGCCGGCCCGTTTTTGTCCTACGGCATCCAGTGGATCGCGTTCGGCATCCTCGCCCCGATCGGGTTGGGCTACTTCGCCTACTCCGAGATCCGGGCCCGCCGCCAGGAGAAGCAACAGCGTCCGGCCACGGCCGGCGAGACGGCGCCCACCCCGGACGCACCGCAGACGGTCGAAGCCAAACTCGCCGACCGCTACGGGCGGCGGCGGTAACCCGTCAGGTAAAGCGCCAGCCCGGCCAGCACCGCGGCGCCCGCCTGCACCAGCGACGACAGCAGCACCGCGCGCCGCAGGTCGGTCACCGCCGGCGGCCGGCCGTCGCCGAGCGTGGGCCGGATCTGCAGCTCATGGCGGTATTGCGTAGGACCGCCCAGGCGCACGCCCAGCGCCCCGGCGAAGGCCGCCTCGACGACACCGGCGTTGGGGCTGGGGTGACGGGCGGCATCGCGGCGCCAGGCCCGCGCCGCGCCGGACGGTGATCCACCGGCCAGCGGCGCCAGCAGCACCGCCAGCGACGCGGTCACCCGCGCGGCAACGTAATTGGCTACATCATCCAATCTCGCTGCGGCCCAACCGAATCGGAGGTAGCGCGGCGAACGATATCCGATCATCGAGTCCAGGGTGTTGATCCCGCGATACGCCAGCACCGCGGGCACGCCACCGGCCGCCGCGCACAGCAGCGGCGCCACCTGGGCATCGGAGGTGTTCTCGGCGATCGATTCCAGCGACGCGCGGGTCAGGCCGGCGGTGTCCAACGACGCCGGATCGCGCCCACACAGCGACGGCAGCAGCCCGCGCGCGGCGTCGACGTCACCGCGTTCCAGCAGTTCCGACATCCGCAGGCCGGTGCGCGCCAACGAGGTTCCCCCCAGCGACACCCAGGTGGCGGCCGCGATCGCCGCGATCGACCACGCCCGGCCGCGCCGATCGGCGGCGCGTTGCACCACCAGCCCGAGCGGGCCCACCGCCGCGACCAGCGCGCCGACATGGACCGCGCCGGCGAACCGGCTGTCGCGGTAGCTCACGCTCTCCAGCGCGGCGGCGGCTCGACCGAACAGCGCGACCGGATGGCCCCACCGCGGGTCGCCGAGCGCGCGGTCGGCGAGGTAGCCGATCGCCACGCCCGCGATCCGGGTCCTCGTCGCAACCACCCCGGCAGCGTCTCATACCGGAACCCATGAGGCCGTCGAGCCAAGTCCACGATGAAGCGGCCGATGGTCGGCAAACGCCGCAAAGCGGACTAGCGTCGGCCCATGACCTTTCCAGCGCTCAACCACGTCGCGGTCACGGTGCGCGACATCGCGATCAGCGGCCCGTGGTATCGCAGCCTGCTCGGCACCGACCCGATCCTCGACGAGCACACTGACGCCGGATTTCACCACCAGGTGTGGATGCTCGACGGCGGCACCGTGTTCGGCATTCACCAGCACGACCGCCCGGCGCCCGACGAAACGTTCAGCGAGCACCGCGTCGGGCTCGACCACGTCGGCTTCGGGTGCGCGAGCCGCGCCGAATTACAGGGCTGGGTGGACCGGCTGGGCGAACTGGGCATCGAGCACGGCGGCATCGTGGATGCGCCCTACGGCTCGGGGTTGAGTTTTCGCGACCCTGACGGCATCGCGCTCGAGTTCTTCGCGCCGCCTGGCTGATCGGCTCAGCGCACCGTCGCGAAGAACGCGCGCACATCCTCGACGAACAGCTCCGGTTGTTCGAACGCCGCGAAATGCCCGCCGTGTGGCATGTCCGTCCAGTGGGCGATGTTGTAGACGGGTTCGCACCAGGCGCGCGGCGCCTTGAGCAGTTCCTCGGGGAAAGCCGCGACGCCCGTGGGCAATTCGACGCGGTCCCCGCCGCCGAAGCCCGCGAAGCTCTCCCAGTACAGGCGGGCCGAGGACGTGGCGGTATTGGTCACCCAGTAGACCATCACGTTGTCGAGCAGTTCGTCGCGGCTGAGCGCGTTCTCGGGGTGCCCGTCGCAATCCGCCCAGTCCCAGAACTTTTCGACGATCCAGGCCAGCTGTCCCACGGGTGAATCGGCCAGGCCGTAGCCCAGGGTCTGGGGACGGGTGGACTGCTGCTTGGAATAACCGGTGCCCCACTTGCGGTGGTTGGCCAGCGCGGCGAGCGCGCGTTGTTCCTCCTCGGTGGGATTCGCCAGCGACTCCTTGGTGGGCCTACCGATCGGCATGTTCAGGTGGATGGCCACGCAGTGGCCGACGTTGCGGCCGATCTGGGTGGTGACCGCGGCACCCCAGTCGCCGCCCTGGGCGCCGTAGCGCTCGTAGCCCAACCGCAGCATCAGCGTTTCCCAGGCGTCCGCGATCTTTTCCACGCCCCAGCCGGTGGCCGTGGGTTTTCCGGAGAAGCCGTAGCCGGGCAACGACGGACACACGACATGGAAGGCGTCCTCGGCCCGGCCGGACGCGGGGTTGGTCAACGGCTCGATCACCTTGTGGAACTCCACAATTGAGCCCGGCCAGCCGTGCGTGATCACCAGCGGGAAGGCATCGGCGTGCGGCGAGCGCTGGTGGACGAAATGGATATCCAGGCCGTCGATTTCGGTGGTGAACTGATCGAAGCGGTTGAGCGCGGCCTCCCGCGAGCGCCAGTCGTAGTCGGTCGCCCAGTAGTCGGCCAGCTCGCGGGTGTAGGCCAGCGGCACGCCCTGGCTCCAGTCGGCCACGCATTCGGCCTCGGGCCACCGCGTGCGGGCCAGCCGCGCTCGCAGGTCGTCGAGAACCTCGTCGGAAACGTCGATGCGGAACGGCTTCACGCGTTCATAGTGCCGCCGGGGCGGGCACCGGCGGCGCGCGGGGTCTTCCCCGCCGCCCGGCGCCGATTGCCGCACCCCGCTGGCGGGTATCGCTGCCAAGGCGCGAGAACACCGATGGCAACAGTGAGGGGATTCCCCGATGACAACGACGGCGCCGCGCGTTCTGGTGGTGGTCTCCGCGGCCGACCGGATTCCGCTACGGAACGGCCGCAGCGAGCTGACCGGCACTTACCTCGGTGAGCTGATCGAACCGACCGACGCGATGCGCCAGGCCGGGTTCGAGCTTGCCTTCGCCACCCCGGGCGCGCGGGCTCCCGTCATCGACGGCACCTCATGCAGCCTGATGTACTTCGCCGGCTCGCGCAGAAGGCGTGACGCCGCGTTGAGCAGCTATCGGGAGCTTCTCGAGCTCGGTCTGGCCGCGCCGGCCAAACTCGAAGAGATCGGCCATGACGCCCAGCGCCTGGACGGGTTTGACGCCGTGTTCGTGCCGGGCGGTCACGCGCCCCTGGTCGACCTGCTGCACCGCGACGCTTTTGCCGACGACGCGCTCAACGATGACTTCGGCGCGCTGGTCCGTCACTTCCACGACGCCCGACGACCGACCGGCCTGATCTGTCACGCTCCCGCCGCGCTCGCCGCGGCTCCCACCCTCGAGGGCCAGTGGACGTATGAGGGGTACCGGATGACCTGCTTCAAGACCGGCGTCGACACGATGCTGTCCACGGTCCCGTTGGCGCGCCGCTTCAGGGGACGCCTGAAGGATGACCCGACCGAACTGTTGAGGTCTCGCGGGGCCAACGTCGAACAGACGACCCTCCCGATGGGCAGCAAGGTCGTCGAGGATCGCGAACTGATCACCGGCCAAGACCCGTACTCGGCCAAGGCGTTCGGGGCCGCGTTCGTCACCAAGGTCCGCGGCGCACGGGCCTGACGAAGCCGTCGCGCCGGCCAATCCTGGTGGGCGCGGACGGTATCGAACCGCCGACCGCTGGTGTGTAAAACCAGAGCTCTACCACTGAGCTACGCGCCCGTCGCTGCGGGCAGGCTACCCGCCCGACGGCCAAGTCCCCAAAATCAGACCCGCTCAGGCCCGCAAGGCCGCCAGCGCGTCGGTCCAGAGCCGCTGGTCGCGCGACTCGCCTGGCTGTTTCATCTCGGCGAAGCGGATGATGCCGGACCGGTCCACCACGAACGTTCCGCGGTTGGGGTAGCCGGCGTCCTCGTTGAACACGCCGTAGGCCTGGCTGACCGCGCCGTGTGGCCAAAAGTCTGACAGCACCGGGAACGTGAAGCCGCTGTCCAGCGACCAGGCCCGGTGTGTGGGCGGCGGACCCACCGAGATGGCCAGCGTCGCGCTGTCGTCGTTCTCGAAATCGGGCAGGTGGTCCCGCAACAGGTCCAGCTCGCCCTGGCAGATCCCGGTGAACGCCAGGGGGAAGAAGACCAGCAGCACGTTCTTGGCGTTCCGGTAGGAGCTCAGCGTGACTCGCTGTTGGTTCTGGTCGCGCAAAGTGAAATCCGGGGCGGGGGTGCCGACCGACAGCATCAACGCTTCCCGGCCCGGGATTTGGGCTGTACCAACTGGCTGGCGCTCCAGTCGCCCAGGTTCACCGACGAGGTCGGCATCAAACCGGCGGTCGGTGCGGCCTCGGCGATTTCGGCCGGCAGAACGTGGCCGGGCTTGCCGGTCTTGGGCGTCAACACCCAGATCACCCCGTCTTCGGCCAGCGCAGTGATCGCGTCCATCAGGGTGTCCACCAGGTCGCCGTCACCGTCTCGCCACCACAGCAGCACGACGTCGACTACCTCGTCGGTGTCCTCGTCGAGTAAGTCACTGCCGCAGGCTTCCTCGACCGCGGCGCGGATCTCGTCATCGGTGTCTTCGTCCCAGCCCCACTCCTGCACAACCTGGTCGGGTTGGATGCCCAGTTTGCGAGCGTAACTCGGGGCGTGATCCGCCGCGACCACCGTGGAGCCTCCTTCAACGTCCGAGCGCTGTGCGATTCGGGATTATCGTCGCACAGCAAGAACTCGGTCCATACTTCCGCATCATCAGGTTGCCAGGCAGAGTTTTACCGCGTTCTTTTTCGTGTCGTTGAGTTGATCGACCCGTTTGTTGAATTCCGACGTCCCCGCGTGCGTGCCAATGGCGTTGGCCACGGCCCGGGCGGCGTCGATGTAGGCGTTGAACGCGTCCTTGATCTGCTGTGACATCGCGTCGCTGAAGCTGTTGCCCACCGTGGTGGCGCTGTCGTTGAGGGCGTCGATGGCCGGGCCCTCAGTCGGCCCGGTGCCGCGACCGGCGTTGAACGCCTTGACGAACTCGTTGGTCTTGTCGATCGCGTTCTTGCTGGTGGTGATCAGCGTGGCGCAGGCGGTGCGCACCGCCTTGGTGGTCAGCGATTGCTGCCGCTGCGATTCCCGGATGCTCGACGTCGCCGACGACGCGGACACCGACGCCGACACCGACTGCCGGTAGGCCGGAGCCACCTTGGTGTCGGGCGTTGCCGTGCCGTTGGTGACGGAGGTGCACCCCACGATGCCCATCAGCGCCACGGCGAGACAACCGAGGGCCAACGCCCAGCGCCGGGAGAAGTCCCCCACCTGCGTCTGAGGGACGGCACGCCACCGGATGAGCACAAGCCTGACGTTACCGGGTGGCCCCTGTGCTTGCCCCAGACCCGCCGAGTTGATGTTCGCCGGCCGACGCTCGGCCCGCTACCCGACGTCGGCTATCCGCGCCCAACGGCGGTGCGGCACGATGGTGGGCAGGGTGCGACCCACCCGTTACGGCACACATTCCGCCAACAACAGGAGTAGTGCGTTGACAACTGAGTTCGTGCGCCACGATCTGGCCACAAACCCCAACGGCGCAACCGAACCCGACCGCGTCCGGGTGATCCGCGAGGGGGTGGCCTCCTACCTTCCCGACATCGATCCCGACGAGACGTCGGAGTGGCTGGAGTCCTTCGATCAACTGCTGGAGCGCTCCGGCCCGTCGCGGGCGCGCTATCTCATGCTGCGATTGCTGGAACGCGCGGGCGAACAGCGCGTCGCGATCCCGTCGCTGACCTCCACCGACTACGTCAACACCATCCCGACCGAGCTGGAGCCGTGGTTCCCCGGCGACGAGGACGTCGAACGCCGCTACCGCGCGTGGATCCGGTGGAACGCCGCCATCATGGTGCACCGCGCCCAGCGCCCGGGAGTCGGTGTGGGCGGCCACATTTCGACCTACGCGTCGTCCGCGGCGCTCTACGAGGTCGGCTTCAACCACTTCTTCCGCGGCAAGTCGCACCCCGGCGGCGGCGACCAGGTGTTCATCCAGGGCCACGCCTCCCCGGGCATCTACGCCCGCGCATTCCTGGAGGGCCGGCTGACCGCCGACCGGATGGACGGCTTCCGCCAGGAGCACAGCCACGCCGGCGGCGGCCTGCCCTCCTACCCGCACCCGCGGCTGATGCCCGACTTCTGGGAATTCCCCACGGTGTCGATGGGTCTGGGCCCGCTCAACGCCATCTACCAGGCGCGCTTCAACCACTACCTGCACGACCGCGGCATCAAGGACACCTCCGACCAGCACGTGTGGTGCTTTTTGGGCGACGGCGAGATGGACGAGCCCGAAAGCCGCGGCCTCGCGCACGTCGCGGCGCTGGAGGGCCTGGACAACCTGACGTTCGTGGTCAACTGCAACCTGCAGCGCCTCGACGGTCCGGTGCGTGGCAACGGCAAGATCATCCAGGAGCTGGAGTCGTTCTTCCGCGGCGCCGGCTGGAACGTCATCAAGGTGGTCTGGGGCCGCGAATGGGACGCCCTGCTGCACGCCGACCGCGACGGCGCGCTGGTGAACCTGATGAACACCACCCCGGACGGGGACTACCAGACGTACAAGGCCAACGACGGCGCCTACGTGCGCGACCACTTCTTCGGCCGGGATCCGCGCACCAAAGCGCTCGTGGAGAATATGACCGATTCCGAAATCTGGAACCTCAAGCGCGGTGGCCACGACTATCGCAAGGTCTATGCCGCCTACCGCGCGGCCGTCGACCACAAGGGCCAGCCCACGGTGATCCTGGCCAAGACGATCAAGGGCTATTCGCTGGGTGCGCATTTCCAGGGCCGCAACGCCACGCACCAGATGAAAAAGCTTGCGCTGCAAGACCTTAAGGACTTCCGTGACGCGATCCGGATCCCGATCAGCGACGCGCAGCTGGAGGAGGATCCCTACCTGCCGCCCTACTACCACCCCGGCTCGGACGCCGAGGAGATCCGCTACATGGTCGACCGCCGGCGCACCCTCGGCGGCTTCTTGCCCGAGCGGCGGACGAAGGCCAAGGCGTTGCGGCTGCCCGGCCGCGAGACCTACGCCGCGCTGAAGAAGGGATCGGGAACCCAGGAGGTCGCCACCACCATGGCGACAGTCCGGACCTTCAAGGAAGTGTTGCGGGACAAAGAAGTTGGTCCGCGCATCGTGCCGATCATTCCCGACGAGGCGCGCACCTTCGGCATGGACTCGTGGTTCCCGTCGCTGAAGATCTACAACCGCAACGGCCAGCTGTACACCGCCGTCGACGCCGAGCTGATGCTGGCCTACAAGGAAAGCGAAGCCGGGCACATCCTGCACGAGGGCATCAACGAGGCCGGGTCGGTGGGGTCGTTCATCGCGGCGGGCACGTCGTACGCCACGCACAACGAGCCGATGATCCCGATCTACATCTTCTATTCGATGTTCGGCTTCCAGCGCACCGGTGACGGCTTGTGGGCCGCCGCGGACCAGATGACGCGGGGCTTCCTGCTCGGCGCCACCGCGGGGCGCACGACGCTGACCGGCGAGGGGCTGCAACACGCCGACGGCCACTCGTTGCTGTTGGCCAGCACCAACCCGGCGGTGGTCGCCTACGACCCGGCGTTCGCCTACGAGATCGCCTACATCGTGGAAAGCGGGCTGGCCCGGATGTTCGGGGAGAACCCCGAGGACGTGTTCTTCTACATCACCATCTACAACGAGCCGTACGTGCAGCCGCCCGAGCCGCAGAACTTCGACCCCGAGGGCGTGCTGCGTGGCCTCTACCGCTACCACGTGGCCACCGAACAGCGGGCCAACAAGGCGCAGATCCTGGCCTCGGGGGTCGCGATGCCGTCGGCGCTGCAGGCGGCCGAGATGCTGGCCGCGGAGTGGGACGTCGCCGCCGACGTGTGGTCGGTGACCAGCTGGGGCGAGTTGAACCGCGACGGCGTGGCCGTCGACAGGGCGAGGCTGCGCCACCCGGACCGGCCGGCCGGTGTCCCTTACGTCACCCAGGCCCTGTCGAACGCCGTCGGCCCCGTCGTCGCCGTCTCCGACTGGATGCGCGCCGTCCCCGAGCAGATCCGGCCCTGGGTGCCGGGCACCTTCGTCACCCTGGGCACCGACGGGTTCGGCTTCTCCGACACCCGGCCGGCGGCGCGGCGGTACTTCAACACCGACGCCGAGTCGCAGGTGGTCGCGGTGCTCGAGGCGCTGGCGCGCGACGGGGAGATCGACCCCTCGGTGCCGGTCGCCGCCGCCCGCCAGTACAAGATCGACGACGTGCAGGCCGCCCCGGAGCAGACGTCCGACCCCGGGGTCGCCTGACGTCAGGCCGCGGCCCGGCTCGGCGCAGGACCGACTCCGCCCGCCGAGCGTGAAGTTAGTTTCACGCTGGGCGCCGAGCGTGAAGCTAGTTTCACGTTCGGCGCCGGAACAGGGCGTGGCGGGCGCCCGGCATGTCCCGCGAGCCGCCAGGGGCCCCGCTTCTTAAGAACGCCACGCGCCGCCTTTGGCGGAAACTTCCAGAAAAAGCGCGTAGCTTTTAGGGGTGAATGACAACCCCTTCGCCGGTCCGTTCGCCAAGCAACCCCGATCGCCGCTGGAGCTGCTGGACACCGTGCCGGAGTCCGTGCTGCGGCGGCTGAAGCAGTACTCCGGCCGCCTGGCCACCGAGGCGGTCTCGGTCATGGGTGATCGGTTGCCGTTCTTCGCCGACCTGGAGGCGTCGCAGCGGGCCAGCATGGCGCTGGTGGTGCAGACGGCCATCAACAACTTCGCCGAGTGGATGCAAGACCCGCACAGCAACGTCAGCCACACCGCGCAGGCCTTCGAACTGGTGCCCCAGGACCTCGCCCGCCGCATCGCGTTGCGCCACAGCGTCGACATGGCGCGCGTGACCATGGACTTCTTCGAGGAAGTCGTCCCGCTGCTGGCCCGCTCCGAAGAGCAGCTGACGGCGCTGACGGTGGGCATCCTGAAGTACAGCCGCGACCTGGCGTTCACCGCCGCCACCGCCTACGCGAACGCGGCCGAGGCGCGCGGGACCTGGGACAGCCGGATGGAGGCCAGCGTCGTCGACGCGGTGGTCCGCGGCGACACGGGCCCCGAGCTGCTGTCCCGCGCCGCGGCACTGAACTGGGACACCACCGCCCCGGCGACGGTGGTCGTCGGGACCCCGGCGCCCGGGCGCGACGGGTCCACCGGTCCCGACGACAGCGAACGCGCGAGCCAGCACGTCCGCGACATCGCCGCGCAGCACGGGCGCGCGGCCCTCACCGACGTGCACGGCACCTGGCTGGTCGCGATCGTGTCCGGCCAATTGTCGCCCACCGACAAATTCCTGGGCGATCTGCTGGCGGCGTTCGCCGACGGCCCCGTGGTCGTCGGGCCCACCGCACCGATGCTGACGGCGGCCTATCACAGCGCCAGTGAGGCGATATCCGGCATGAACGCCGTGGGCGGCTGGCGCGGAGCGCCTCGTCCCGTGCCGGCGCGCGAACTACTGCCCGAACGCGCCCTGATGGGCGATGCGTCGGCGATCGTGGCGCTGCACACCGACGTGATGGGCCCGTTGGCCGACGCGGGTCCGACGCTGATCGAGACCCTCGACGCTTACTTAGATTGTGGCGGCGCCATTGAGGCTTGTGCCAGAAAGTTGTTCGTTCATCCAAACACCGTGCGCTACCGACTCCGGCGGATCACCGACTTCACCGGCCGCGATCCCATGCAGCCACGTGATGCATATGTGCTGCGCGTGGCGGCGACGGTCGGCCAACTCAACTACCCGACCAACCCGCCAAGCGCAGTCAACAACGCCATGCCCGCTGTTCCGCTGCCGGTCAAAGGGGCCGTTGGGGGGCAATTCGGCGGATAGTGACCCAGGCAACAGATCGCGGCACGATATCAAACCCGTAGCTTACGGAGCCGTTTTGTAGGGAGTACACAAAAACCTAAGACGAGGTTCATAATCTGTTACACCCGCCAAAACCGTTTCCACAGTGTTCTCTTAAACACGTGATTGCATTGCTTGCGCCCGGACAGGGTTCGCAGACCGAGGGGATGCTCTCGCCATGGCTGGAGCTCGCCGGCGCCGCTGACCAGTTGGCGCTGTGGTCCAAGGCCAGTGGCCTCGACCTCGTGCGCCTGGGCACCACCGCATCGACCGAAGAGATCACCGACACCGCGGTCACCCAGCCGCTGGTCGTGGCCGCCACGCTGCTAGCCCACCAGGAGCTGACCAAGCGCGGACTGCTGTCGGACGCCGAACTGGTCGTGGCCGGCCACTCCGTCGGTGAGATCGCCGCCTACGCGATCGCCGGCGTGATCGCCGCCGACGACGCCGTCGCGCTGGCCGCCACCCGCGGCGCCGAGATGGCCAAGGCGTGCGCCGTCGAGCCGACCGGCATGTCCGCGGTGCTCGGTGGCGACGAGGCCGATGTGCTGGCCCGCCTCGAGCAGCTCGACCTGTTCCCCGCCAACCGCAACGCCGCCGGGCAGATCGTCGCCGCCGGCGCGCTGACCGCGCTGGAGAAGCTGGCCGAAGACCCGCCGGAGAAGGCCCGGGTGCGCGCGCTTGGCGTGGCCGGCGCGTTCCACACCAAATACATGGCGTCGGCGCTCGACGGTTATGCCGCCGCGGCGGCCGCCGTCCAGACGTCCGAGCCCACCGCCACGCTGCTGTCGAACCGCGACGGCAAGCCGGTCGCCTCGGCGGCCGCGGCGATGGAGGCGCTGGTCGCTCAGCTCACCCAGCCGGTGCGCTGGGACCTGTGCACCGCGACGCTGCGTGACCTGGAAGTCACTGCGGCCGTGGAGTTCCCGCCCGCGGGGACTCTCACCGGTATCGCCAAACGAGAACTTCGGGGGGTTACGGCTCGCGCCGTCAAGTCGCCCGCAGACCTGGACGCTTTGGCCGAGCTCTAAAGCCAGCTCGACCAGTTGCATAACCAGTACAACCGCATATCACGTCAATTCGACTAACACGCAACACATTACGAAGGGAAGAAAGCTGTGGCCGTCAGCCAGGAAGAAATCATCGCCGGTATCGCCGAGATCATCGAAGAGGTGACCGGTATCGAGCCCTCCGAGGTCACCCCGGAGAAGTCGTTCGTCGACGACCTGGACATCGACTCGCTGTCGATGGTTGAGATCGCCGTGCAGACCGAGGACAAGTACGGCGTCAAGATCCCCGACGAGGACCTCGCCGGTCTGCGCACCGTTGGTGACGTCGTCTCCTACATCCAGAAGCTCGAGGAAGAGAACCCCGAGGCTGCCGAGGCGCTGCGCGCCAAGCTGGAGACCGAGAACCCCGAGGCGGTCGCCAACGTCAAGTCGAGGCTGGAAGCGGACAGCAAGTGAGCAAGCCTTCCACTGCTAATGGCGGTTACCCCAACGTTGTGGTAACCGCCGTCGCGGCGACGACCTCGATCGCGCCGGACATCGAGAGCACGTGGAAGGGTTTGTTGGCCGGCGAAAGCGGCATCCACGTTCTCGAAGACGAGTTCATCACCAAGTGGGACCTGCCCGTCCAGATCGGTGGCCACCTCAAGGAGCCCATCGACGAGCACATGAGCAGGCTCGACTTGCGGCGCATGTCGTACGTCCAGCGGCTGGCGAAGTTGCTCAGCACTCAGCTCTGGGAGTCCGCCGGCAGCCCGGAGGTCGACCCCGACCGGTTCTCGGTCGTGGTCGGCACCGGTCTCGGCGGCGCCGAGAGGATCGTGGAGAGCTACGACCTGATGAACGAGGGCGGGCCCCGCAAGGTGTCGCCGCTCGCCGTTCAGATGATTATGCCCAACGGCGCCGCGGCGGTGGTGGGCCTGCAGCTGGGCGCCCGCGCCGGGGTCATCACCCCGGTGTCGGCGTGCTCGTCCGGCTCGGAGGCGATCGCGCACGCGTGGCGCCAGATCGCAATGGGTGACGCCGATTTCGCCGTCTGCGGCGGGGTCGAGGGCCCCATCGAGGCGCTGCCGATCGCGGCGTTCTCGATGATGCGGGCCATGTCCACTCGCAACGACGAGCCCGAGCGTGCGTCTCGGCCGTTCGACAAGGACCGCGACGGCTTCGTGTTCGGCGAGGCTGGGGCCCTGATGATCATCGAGACCGAAGAGCACGCCAAGGCCCGCGGCGCCAAGCCGCTGGCCCGGTTGATGGGTGCCGGCATCACCTCGGACGCGTTCCACATGGTGGCACCGGCGGCGGACGGCGTGCGTGCGGGCCGGGCGATGACGAGGTCGCTCGAGTTGGCGGGGTTGTCCCCCAAGGACATCGACCACGTCAACGCGCACGGCACCGCGACGCCGATCGGTGACACGGCCGAGGCCAACGCAATCCGGGTCGCCGGTTGCCAGGAAGCGGCGGTGTACGCACCGAAGTCGGCTCTGGGGCACTCCATCGGTGCGGTCGGGGCTTTGGAATCTGTTCTCACGGTATTGAGCCTTCGGGACGGCGTGATACCGCCAACACTCAACTACGAAACACCGGATCCCGAGATCGACTTGGATGTTGTCGCGGGCGAACCTCGCTACGGCGATTTCCGTTACGCGATCAACAACTCATTCGGGTTCGGCGGCCACAACGTGGCACTCGCCTTCGGGCGGTACTGAGTACGGCGTCCGGCGACGACTCGGGTCCCCACGGGCCCGAGGAGGAGCCGGACAACATGGAAGGAACGTTCGCAAGACCCATGACAGAGCTGGTTACCGGGAAATCGCTCCCGAACGTGGTCGTCACTGGCGTAGCCATGACGACCGCGTTGGCTACTGATGCCGACACCACCTGGAAGCTGTTGCTGGACAGCCAAAGTGGTATCCGCAAACTCGAGGATCCGTTCGTCGAGGAGTTCGACCTGCCGGTGCGCATCGGCGGGCATCTGCTGGAGGACTTCGACAGCCAGTTGACCCGCGTGGAGTTGCGTCGCACGGGCTACCTGCAGCGGATGTCGACCGTGTTGGGCCGGCGGGTCTGGGAGAACGCCGGCTCCCCCGAGGTCGACAGCAATCGGCTGATGGTGTCGATCGGCACCGGTTTGGGTTCGTCGGAAGAGATGGTCTTCAGCTACGACGACATGCGCGCTCGTGGCATGAAGGCCGTCTCTCCGCTCGGCGTGCAGAAGTACATGCCCAACGGCGCCTCCGCCGCGGTGGGCCTGGAGCGTCAGGCGAAGGCCGGTGTGATCACCCCGATTTCGGCGTGCGCGTCGGGCTCGGAGGGGGTGGCGCAGGCCTGGCGCAACATCGTGTTCGGCGAGGCCGACATCGCCATCTGCGGCGGCGTCGAGACCAGGATCGAGGCGGTGCCGATCGCGGCGTTCGCCCAGATGCGCATCGTGATGTCGACCAAGAACGACGACCCGGTGGGGGCCTGCCGACCGTTCGACCGCGACCGCACCGGGTTCGTGTTCGGTGAGGCCGGCGCGCTGATGGTGATCGAGACCGAGGAACACGCCAAGGCCCGCGGCGCCAATATCTTGGCCCGCATCATGGGCGCCAGCATCACTTCCGACGGCTACCACATGGTCGCCCCGGACCCCAACGGCGAACGCGCCGGGCACGCCATGAGCCGCGCCATCCAGCTCGCCGGCCTGAGCCCGTCCGACATCCATCACGTCAACGCCCACGCCACCGGCACCTCCGTCGGTGACGTCGCCGAGGGCAAGGCGATCAACAACGCCCTGGGCCCGCACGGCGGCAACGCCGCCGTCTACGCCCCCAAGGCCGCCCTGGGCCACTCGGTGGGCGCGGTCGGCGCGGTGGAATCCATCCTGACCGTGCTCGCTCTGCGCGACCAGGTCGTCCCGCCCACGCTCAACCTGGAAAACCTCGACCCCGAGATCGACCTGGACGTCGTGGCCGGCAAACCACGCCCGGGCAACTACGAGTACGCCATCAACAACTCGTTCGGCTTCGGCGGACACAACGTGTCCATCGTCTTCGGGCGGTACTGAACCCGAGCAACACCGAATATCAGGAGACCTGCGATGACTATCACGGCCCCCGAGACGGTTGGCGAGTCGCTCGACCCTCGCGACCCGCTGTTGCGCTTGAGCAATTTCTTCGACGACGACACCGTCGAGCTGTTACACGAGCGGGACCGGTCCGGCGTGCTGGCCGCCGCGGGAACCGTGAACGGTGTGCGCACCATCGCGTTCTGCACCGACGGCACCGTGATGGGCGGTGCCATGGGCATCGAGGGTTGCACGCACATCGTCAACGCCTACGACACCGCCATTGAGGAGCAGAGCCCGATCGTGGGTATCTGGCACTCCGGTGGTGCCCGGCTGGCCGAGGGCGTGAAGGCACTGCACGCGGTGGGCCTGGTGTTCGAGGCGATGATCCGGGCGTCGGGCTACATCCCGCAGATCTCGGTGGTCGTCGGCTTCGCGGCCGGCGGCGCCGCCTACGGGCCGGCCCTGACCGACGTCATCGTGATGGCACCGGATAGCCGGGTGTTCGTCACCGGGCCCGACGTGGTGCGCAGCGTCACCGGCGAGGACGTGGACATGTGCTCGCTGGGTGGTCCCGAGACCCACCACAAGAAGTCCGGGGTGTGCCACATCGTCGCCGACGACGAGCTCGACGCCTACGAGCGTGGTCGCCGGTTGGTCGGGTTGTTCTGCCAGCAGGGGCATTTCGACCGCAACAAGGCCGAGGCCGGCGACACCGACATCCACGCGCTGCTGCCCGAGTCGGCGCGACGGGCCTACGATGTGCGCCCGATCGTGACCGCGATCCTCGACGACGAGACGCCGTTCGACGAGTTCCAAGCCAACTGGGCGCCGTCGATGGTGATCGGGCTGGGCCGGCTGTCCGGCCGCACGGTCGGCGTGCTGGCCAACAACCCGTTGCGCCTGGGCGGTTGTCTGAACTCCGAAAGCGCCGAGAAGGCAGCGCGTTTCGTGCGCCTGTGCGATGCGTTCGGTATTCCGCTGGTGGTGATCGTCGATGTGCCCGGTTACCTGCCCGGCGTCGACCAGGAGTGGGGCGGCGTGGTGCGCCGCGGCGCCAAGCTGTTGCACGCATTCGGTGAGTGCACGGTGCCGCGTGTCACGCTGGTCACCCGAAAGACGTACGGCGGGGCCTACATTGCGATGAACTCCCGGTCGCTGAATGCCACCAAGGTGTACGCGTGGCCGGACGCCGAGGTCGCGGTGATGGGCGCCAAGGCCGCCGTCGGCATCCTGCACAAGAAGAAGCTGGCGGCCGCCGCCGACGACGAGCGCGAAGCGCTGCACGATCAGCTGGCCGCCGAGCACGAGCGGATCGCGGGCGGCGTGGACAGCGCCATCGAGATCGGCGTGGTCGACGAGAAGATCGACCCTTCCCACACCCGCAGCAAGCTCACCGAGGCGCTGGCCCAGGCGCCCGCGCGCCGCGGCCGCCACAAGAACATCCCGCTGTAATTCGGCTGCTCCCGCGAGCGTAACCGCACTGCGGAATTTCGCGCTGAAATTCGCAGTGCGGTTACGCTCGCGGTCTCCCGAGAATTCTCGAAAGCGCTTGCCGCAGCTCCGCTTCGGGGTCGGCGGGAAGTTGCTCGGCGCGCCACCCGACGAAATCGTCCGGGCGGATCAGCAGTGCCCCATCCGGTGCGAGGCCGGTGGTCTCCGCCCATTCGTCGCTGTAGAAGCGATGCGTCGCCAGCGAGGCCGAAGCCGCTGCCGCACACCATCGCTCGTCTCCGGACAGCACGGTGAATTCGGGCCCCAACAGATCGAGTGTCGAGACCCCCGGGCGCACCCAGACGTGCGGCACCCGCGTGCCCGGTTGCGCGCGCAATTCGTGCACCAAGCCGCCGCCGTCCGCGTCGCTGGCCACGATCGCGGGCGAGCGGTACCGGTATCCGATGAGCAGGTCGAACATCGAGCACTCTTCGCCGGCCGGCAGTTGCGGGGCGTCACCACCCGCCCGCAGCAGGGCCGCCGACGGCCCGGTGAGCGATTGGCGGGCGGCGAAGCGGCCCACCGGATGACGCTCGGCGTGATAGGTCGCCAATAGATCCGGTGCGGCCGTGCCGTGTAGGACGGCGGCGAGTTTCCAGGCCAGGTTGTGTGCGCTCTGAATCGCGGTGTTGGCTCCCCCGGCCTTGAACGGCGGCATGGTGTGCGACGAATCGCCGACGAGAAAGGCTCGCCCGCAATCGAATTGATCTGCCACTTGCTCGTAGGGCTGCCACGCCGCGACCTCGATGATGTCGATGTCGATCGGCTCCCCGACCGCCTTGGTGAGCACCTGGCGGCAGCGCTGCGGGGTGAACTGTTCGGCCGTCTCACCCTCGCCGGGAAAGTAGGTGGTGATGAACATGCCGAGGTCGCCCTCGGCGACCAGGAATATGCCGTCCACGTCGTCGTTTCGGACCTGCACGCCATCGCCATCGTGCAGCTCCGGGATGAAGCGGCGCCACGGCGCTCGGAAGTAGATGAACACCACGTAGATCGGCAGCGCGCCGTAGCCGGATGTGCTGATGCCCAGGGATTTACGGATCGGGCTGTGCACGCCGTCGGCGCCGACGAGATAGTCGGCGCGGACGGTCTGCGACTCCCCCGACTCCGCGTCGCGCACCACCGCGGTCACCCCCGCGTCGTCCAGCTCGAACGAGGACAACTGGGTGCCGTAGCGCACCTCGTTGCCGCCGCGCCGCGCCGCCCCGATCAGGATCGGCTCGAGCCGGCTCTGCGGGCAATACTGCGCCGCCGGCTCGGGGCTGAGCGTGTCCAGGCCCGCGAAGATCGCCTCGACGTCGAGCGCCGGCTCTTGCACGGCGCTGTTGAGCGTGGACCTGACCACCAGCGCCGAGACGTGCTCGGCGACCGCGCGCACCTCGTCCCGCAGACCGAGTCCGCGCAGGATCTCCGAGGTTCGGAAACTCAGGTTGCGGGCCTTGGGATACAGGAAGAACTCCGGTCGTTTCTCGACCAGCAGCGCGCGGACGCCGTGCTGCGCCAGCAGCGCCGACGTGGCCAGTCCGCCGACGCCGGCGCCCACGATCAGTACCGGGACTCGAGTAACCATCGGACCTCCCTCCACCACCACACCATAAACTGACAGTCTCTATCATAAGATACTAACTATCAATACTGGGCGGGCGAGAGCGAGGCCTCGGGCCTAGCCGAAGCGCGCCAGAAACTCCTCGGCCACGGCGACCACTCGCTCCCGGTCCCGGGCCACCAACCCGATCCGCGTGCGCCGATCCAGGATGTCGGAGACATCGAGTGCGCCCTCGTGCGTTATCGCGTATTCGAATTCAGCTCTGCTGACGTCGATTTCGTCCGCAACCGGCGCGGTCGGTCGCTCGCAGGCCGCGGTGGCAACCACCTTGGGCGCCTCGGCGCCGAAGCGCTGCACCAGTGAATCCGGCACCCCGGCGGCGGATGCCGCGATCACGCCGGGATTGGCCGGCGCTCCGATCAGTGGCAGGTTGCGGGTTCGGCACTTCGCGGCGCGCAGTCGCCGGACCCGGACGGCGCGATCCAGCACGTCCTGCGCCATGTAACGGTATTCGGTCAGCTTGCCGCCGATCACGCTGATCACCCCGGACGCCGATTCGACGACGGCGTGTTCGCGCGAGACGTCGGCGGTGCGACCCTCGCCGGTGTCGATCAGTGGCCGCAATCCGGCGTACGCGCCGATCACGTCGGTGGCGGTGAGCGCGGTCCCCACTGCGGTGTTGACGGTGTCGAGCAGGAACGCGATCTCGTCGACCGACGGTTCGGGCACATCCGGGACGGGACCGGGAGCCGCCTCGTCGGTCAGCCCCAGATAGACCCGGCCCAGTTGTTCGGGCATCGCGAACACGAAGCGGTTGAGCTCCCCGGGGATCGGAATGGTCAGCGCCGCAGCCGGATTGCCGAAGGCCTCAGCGTCGAAGACCAGATGCGTGCCGCGACTGGGCCGCAGCCGCAACGAGCCGTCGACCTCACCCGCCCACACCCCGGCCGCGTTGATGACCGCGCCCGCCGAGATGTCGAACGACTCACCGCCGCGCATGTCGGTCAGCCGCACGGAGGTGCCGGTGGCCCGCGACGCCGACACATGGGTCAAGATTCGCGCGCCGTGCTGCGCCGCGGTGCGGGCGACGGCGGTGACCAAACGAGCGTCGTCGATCAATTGACCGTCGTAGGCCAGAAAGCCCCCGTCCAATCCGTCACGGCGCACGGTCGGCGCCATCTCCACGACGCGCTGTGCCGAAATGCGCCGCGAGCGCGGCAGTGTCGAGGCGGGGGTGCCGGCCAGGAACCGCAGCGCGTCGCCGGCCAGGAAGCCGCCGCGCACCAGGGCCCGCTTGCCTCGACTCATCGACGGCAGCAACGGCACCAACTGCGGCATCGCATGAACCAGGTGAGGCGCGTTGCGCGTCATCAGGATTCCGCGCTCGATGGCGCTGCGCCGGGCGATGCCCACGTTGCCCGTCGCCAGATAGCGCAGTCCACCGTGGACGAGCTTGGAGCTCCAGCGGCTGGTACCGAAGGCCAGATCGCGTTTCTCCACCAGCGCCACCCGCAGCCCGCGCGCGGCGGCATCCAGCGCGATCCCGGCGCCGGTGATGCCACCGCCGATCACCACGACGTCCACTGGCTCACCGTCGGCGAGTGCGGTCAGGTCGGCGGCGCGGCGCGCGGCGTTCAGGGCGGTCGGATCAGGTATCACGACAGGTATCCGTTCAGCGAGTAGGCGAGCTCGGTGGTTAGCGCGTCGCCGTCGAGCATCGGCTCGACGATCCGGGCCGACTGGATGGTCGACTGCGCGATCAGCAGCACCATGGTCGCCATCTGGACCGGGTCCCCGAGCCGGACGCTGCCGTGGCGCTGGGCCACCCGCAGCCGCGCGGCAAGGGCGTCGATCAGCATGCGCTGGCTGGTCCCCAGGCGTTCGGTGATGTACGTCGACGCGAGGTCCGAGTGCAGCACCGACATCACCAATCGGTCGGCACGCAACAAGTCGGCCGCCGCAACTATCTGTCGCACAAGCGATTCACGGTCGTCTCCCAACAACGGCGCGTCACGCATCACCTCGGTGACGTGCTGGGTCAGTAGCGCCGCCACGATCGACTGCGTGTCCGGCCATCGCCGGTAGACGGTCGGCCTGCTGACCCCCGCTCGCCGGGCTATCTCGGCGAGGGTCACCCGCTCCACGCCGAAATCCACCACGCAGCTGGCCGCGGCCGCGAGGATGCGTTCTCCGGTATCCAGCTCGTCGTTACGGATTGACAACATGTGTAATACTGTAACGCATGACGCATCCCCAGGGGCTCCGCCCGCCGATGAAGTGGAACGCGTGGGGCGATCCCGCCGCGGCCAAGCCGCTCTCGGAGGGGATCCGGTCATTGCTGCAGCACGCCGTGGGGGTCGAGGGGTCCCGCACGGCCGAACTGCGCTCCGAGGAGGTGGAACTGCGGCCGTCGTCGTTGTCGGCGGCAGATCGGCAAGCGCTGGCTGCCATCGTCGGCGCCGAGCATTGCCGCACCGCCGATGCCGATCGGTTGCTGCACGCGGGCGGCAAGTCCACCATCGACCTGCTCAACCGCGCGGATCGCGGCCCGCAGGATGCGCCCGACGCCGTGCTGCTTCCCGGCGATGACGACGCCGTGGCCCGCGTCCTGCGCTACTGCTCGGAACACCGCATCGCCGTCGTCCCCTTCGGCGGAGGAACCAGCGTGGTCGGTGGGCTCGATCCCGTCCGCGCGGAGTTCTCCGCCGTCGTCTCGCTGGACCTGCGCCGTTTCGATCGATTGATCACGCTGGACGAGGTGTCCGGTCAGGCGGTCTTCGGGGCGGGAGTCACCGGACCGGACGCCGAACGACTCCTTGGTGCGCAAGGCTTTTCGCTCGGTCATTTTCCGCAGAGCTTCGAGTACGCCACCATCGGCGGCTTTGCCGCGACCCGCTCCTCGGGGCAGGACTCGGCGGGCTACGGCCGGTTCAACGACATGGTGCGGGGCCTACGCGTGGTCACGCCGGTGGGCACCATGGACCTGGGTCGCGCACCGGAATCGGCCGCCGGACCCGACCTGCGTCAGCTGTTGATCGGCTCTGAGGGCACTCTGGGCGTGATCACCCAGGTGCGGCTGCGGGTGCACCGCGCCCCGGAAACCGTCCGCTACGAGGCGTGGTCGTTTCCCGATTTCCAGACCGGGGCCGCGGCGCTGCGCGCCGTCACCCAGAATGCCACCGGCCCCACGGTCATTCGGCTCTCCGACGAGGCCGAGACCGGCGTCAACCTGGCCACCACCGAGTCGATCGGCGAATCCCAGATCACCGGCGGATGCCTGGCCATCACCGTGTTCGAGGGCACCGACGACCACGTCCAGAGCCGGCACGCCGAAACGAGCGCACTGCTGGCGGCCCAGGGCGGAACCTCGCTGGGCGAAGGTCCGGCGCGGGCCTGGGAGCGCGGGCGCTTCGGCGCGCCCTACCTGCGCGATTCACTGCTCGCGGCCGGCGCGCTGTGCGAAACGCTAGAGACCGCCACCGACTGGTCGAACATCCCCGCCCTGAAAACCGCTGTGACCCAAGCACTTACCGACGCGCTCGCCGCGACCGGCACGCCCGCTCTGGTGATGTGCCACATCTCGCACGTCTACCCCACCGGCGCCTCGTTGTACTTCACCGTCGTCGCCGGCCAGCGGGGCAATCCGATCGAACAATGGAAAGCCGCCAAAAAGGCCGCGTCGGATGCCATCATGGCCACCGGCGGGACGATCACCCACCACCACGCGGTCGGCGTCGACCATCGACCGTGGATGCGCGACGAGATAGGCGAGCTGGGAGTGCAGGTGCTACGCGCGGTCAAGGCGACATTGGATCCGGCCGGAATTCTCAATCCCGGCAAGCTAATTCCGTGACACCGCTGCGTCGCCGAGAAATCGGCAAGGTGATCGCGCTGACCAACCCGGTGTCGGGGCACGGCGCCGCGGTACGCGCCGCCCAGCTCGCGATCGCCCGGCTACACCGCCGGGGTGTGGAGGTCGTCGAAATCATCGGCGACGATGCGCAAGACGCGCGCCATCTGGTCGGAGCGGCCATCGAGAAGGGCACCGACGCGGTGATGGTGACCGGGGGCGACGGCGTCGTTTCCAATGCCCTGCAGGTGCTGGCGGGCACCGACATTCCGTTGGGCCTGATTCCGGCCGGCACCGGGAACGATCACGCCCGTGAATTCGGCATCCCCACCAAGGACCCCGAGGCCGCCGCGGACATCGTCATCGACGGGTGCGCGGAATCCATTGACCTGGGCCTGATTCGGGATGACGGCGGCGGCGAGAAGTGGTTCGGCACCGTGGCGGCCACCGGCTTCGACTCGCTGGTCACCGATCGCGCCAACCGGATGAGCTGGCCGCACGGGCGGTTGCGGTACTACGTCGCGATGCTCGCCGAGCTGTCCCAATTGCGGCTCTTGCCATTTCGCTTGGTGCTCGACGGCACCAAGGAGGTCGACGCCGATATCACGCTGGCCGCCTTCGGCAACACCCGCAGCTACGGCGGTGGGATGCAGATCTGCCCCGGCGCCGATTACACCGACGGCCTGCTGGACATCACGATGGTGCACGAGGCGTCGCGGACCAAATTGGTCCGCCTGTTTCCCACCGTGATGAAGGGGACTCACGTCACGCTCGACGAGGTGAGCACGGCTCGGGCCACGTCCATTCGGGTCGAGTGCCCCGGGATCAATGTCTACGCCGACGGCGACTTCGCCTGCGCGCTACCGGCCGAGATCTCGGTGGTGCCGGGCGCGGTGCAGATCCTGCGCCCGGCCAAACGATAGGGCCGGTCTCTGAGGACCATGATCGCGCACTCGAAAGCGCTAGCGGATGTGCTAGCGCTTTCCAGAGTCGTCCGCTGCTTCCAGAGAGGCGCGACCACGCTGCCGATCGGCTAACCGACCCCCCGGCTGAGCCAGGTCACCTCGCCGACGTCGCCGCCGTCGCGGTAGGCCTCGAGCGCCTCATCCCAGGCGGTGCCCAGCACCGAGTCGAGTTCGGCGGCCAGGGTGTCGGCGCCCTGGGCCATCATCGACCGCAGCCGCATCTCGCCGACCATGACGTCGCCGTTGGCGCTCATCGCCCCGCTCCACAGGCCGAGCTGTGGGGTGTGGCTGAACCGGTGGCCGTCCACGCCGGGGCTGGGATCCTCGGTGACCTCGAAGCGCAGCACGGACCAGGACCGCAGCGCGTTGGCCAGCTTGGCGCCGGTGCCCACGGGCCCGACCCAGTTGGTGACCGCGCGCAGCTGACCGGGCATCGCCGGCTGGGGCGTCCAGGTCAGATTCGCCTTGGCACCCAGGGTCGACGACAACGCCCACTCGACATGCGGGCAAACCGCCGCGGGCGAAGCGTGCACGTACACCACGCCTGTCGTCACGTCGGCGAATTGATTCGACGCTCGCATTTCCTGCTCCTTCGGTTCCACGAGGGACGTCTTCCCCAACGACCTGCGGACCCGACAAACAGGGCAGCTAGCTCAAAATCTTCATTTTTTCTGTGTCGTGCGTGTCTATTGTGCCTTGTGATACCCCTGTTGCGCTAGTGTGCATTTCCCACTAGCTGTAATCGGCTATCACGGCGTCGGAAATCGCCGGCCACGGCCGCAGCGCCCACTCCCCGAAATCGCGGTCCGTCAGGACCACCAGGGCCAGCTCTTTTTCGGGATCTGCCCAGATGAAGCCGCCCGCCTGGCCGAAATGGCCGTACGTTCGCGCCGAGTTGCGCGCGCCCGTCCAGTGCGGAGTTTTGCCGTCTCGGAGCTCAAAACCCAGACCCCAATCGTTGGGCCGCTGCACCCCGTAACCGGGTAGCACCCCGTCCAGACCGGGAAATTGCACCGTCGTCGCCTGGGTATGCAGGGCTTCTGAGACCGTCACCGGCCGCAGCAGGTCCCCCGCGAACACCGCCAGATCCGCCACCGTCGACCGCGCCCCGAAACCGGCGGCCACCGCGCCGCCTTCCAAGCGCGTGGCCGCCATGCCGAGCGGTTCGCACACCGCCTCGGTCAGGTAGCGAGCGAACTCGATGCCGGTCTCCCGCTCCACGCTCTGGCCCAGCACGGTGAAGCCCTGGTTGGAGTAGATCCGGCGGGCGCCGGGCGCGGCCAGCACCCGGTCGTCGTGCATCGACAGGCCCGAGGTGTGGGCCAGCAGATGACGGACGGTCGCGCCGGGCGGGCCGGCCGGCGTGTCGAGGTCGAGCGCGCCCTCCTCGACGGCGACCTGCACGGCCCGGGCCGCCAGCGGCTTGGTCACCGAGGCCAGCTCGAACACCCGCGCGGTGTCGCCGTGGCTGGCCAGCACGCCGCCCGGCCCCACCACCGCCGCGGCGGCGGCCCCGACCGGCCAGTCGTTCAGGGCATCGAGGGCCGCCATCACTTCCGGGCGATGTAGTAGTTGTTGATCGGGTCCGACTCGATCTCGGCCACCCGCACGTCGTCGAATCCGGCGTCGCCCAGCATCGAGACGGCCAGTTGCGTGCCCCAGGCGGTACCCAGTCCGGCGCCGTCCAGCGCCAGCGACACCGTCATGCAGTGCATCAGCGACGTGGTGTAGAGGTAGGTGCTCATCGGCACGCCGATGTTCTCCTCGAGCCGGCTCGACGCCTTGATGTCGGCCATCAGCAGCACACCCCCGGGCCGCAGCGCCCGGTAGATGTTGCGCAGGACTTGCGCCGGCTGCGCCTGATCGTGGATGGCGTCGAAGACCGTGATGACGTCGTAGGCCTCCGCCTTGTCCAGCTCGGCGAGATTGTGGCTTTCGAAGGCCGCGTTGGACAGCCCCCGCTCGGCGGCCTCCCGAACGCCGGTGGCGATGGCCTGCTCGGAAAAGTCGATGCCGGTGAAGCGGCTGGCCGGAAACGCTTGTGCCATCACGTTGATGGCGTGTCCGCTGCCGCAGCCGAAATCCGCCACGTCGGCGCCGGACTGCAGCCGCTGCACGAGTCCGTCCACCAACGGCAGCACCACGTCGACCAACGCGGTGTCGTAGACCACGCCGCTCTGCTCGGCCATCAACGCGTGGAAGCGGGGAAACTCGCTGTACGGCAGCCCGCCGCCGGCGCGGAAGCACCCGATGATCTTCTGTTCGACCTCGGCGAGCACCGGGACGAGCAGGGTCACCAGGGCCAGGTTGTCCGGTCCAGCCGCGCGGGTCAGCACGGCGGCGCGCTGCGCGGGCAACGAGTAGGTGGCGGCGTCGGGGTCGTAGTCGACGACGCGTCCGGTCGTCATGCCGGCCAGCCACTCTCGGACGTAACGTTCGTTGAGCCCGGCGGCCTCGGCGATCTGCGTACTGGTGGCCGGCGCCAGCCCGGCCATCGTGTCCAGCAGACCGGTCTGATGCCCGATGCTGAGCAACAACGTCAGGCTGGCGCCGTCGATTGCCGCGGTTATTCTTTCGGTGAATTCTTCGGTGCTTTCCAAAGCCGTCACGCCCACGGACGCTACACCCGTTCATGGGTGGACAGCCCGCCGAAAGATGTATGGCGGCGAACCCCTAAGTTGGAGCTCATGAGTCAGACAGTGCGCGGCGTGATTTCACGCAAGAAGGGCGAGCCGGTCGAGTTGGTCGACATCGTGGTCCCGGACCCCGGTCCCGGTGAGGCTCTGGTCGACGTCATCGCCTGCGGGGTGTGCCACACCGACCTGACCTACCGCGAGGGCGGCATCAACGACGAGTACCCGTTCCTGCTCGGCCACGAAGCGGCCGGCCGGGTGGAGGCCGTCGGGCCGGACGTGACCGCCGTTGCGCCGGGCGACTTCGTGATCCTGAACTGGCGCGCGGTGTGTGGGCAGTGCCGGGCCTGCAAGCGCGGCCGCCCGCACCTGTGCTTCGACACCTTCAACGCCACCCAGAAGATGACGCTGACCGACGGCACCGAGCTCACACCCGCGCTGGGCATCGGCGCGTTCGCCGACAAGACGCTGGTGGCGGCCGGGCAGTGCACCAAGGTCAATCCCGAGGCCGACCCCGCGGTCGCGGGCCTGCTGGGCTGCGGTGTGATGGCCGGCCTGGGCGCGGCGATCAACACCGGCGCCATCACCCGCGACGACACCGTCGCGGTAATCGGTTGCGGCGGTGTGGGCGACGCCGCGATCGCCGGCGCGGCGCTGGTGGGTGCGCGGCGGATCATCGCCGTGGACACCGACAACACCAAACTGGACTGGGCCCGCAAGTTCGGCGCCACACACACCGTCAACGCCCGCGAGCTGGACGTGGTCAAAACCATCCAGGACCTCACCGACGGGTTCGGCGCCAACGTGGTGATCGACGCGGTGGGCCGGCCCGAAACCTGGAAGCAGGCCTTCTACGCGCGCGACCTCGCCGGAACCGTTGTGCTGGTTGGGGTTCCGACACCCGACATGCGCCTGGACATGCCGCTGGTGGACTTCTTCAGCCACGGCGGGGCATTGAAGTCGTCGTGGTACGGCGACTGCCTGCCCGAGCGCGACTTCCCCACGTTGATCGACCTGTATCTGCAGGGCCGGCTGCCGCTGGAGCAGTTCGTCTCCGAGCGCATCGGGCTAGAGGGCATCGAGGAAGCATTCGAGAAGATGCACGGCGGCGAGGTGCTGCGCTCGGTGGTGGTGCTCTGATGGCGGGCATCGAACGGTTGGTCACCCACGGCACCTTCGAACTCGACGGCGGCAGTTGGGAAGTCGACAACAACATCTGGATCGTCGGCGACGACTCCGACGTCGTGGTGTTCGACGCCGCGCATTCCGCCGAGCCGATCCTGGCGGCCGTCGGTAAGCGCAATGTGGTCGCGGTGGTGTGCACCCACGGCCACAACGACCACGTCACCGTGGCGCCCGAACTGGGCGCCGCCCTCGACGCCCCGGTGCTGCTGCACCCCGCCGACGACGTGCTGTGGCGAATGACGCACCCGGACAAGGACTTCCGGCTGATCGCCGACGGCGACACGCTCGATGTCGCCGGCACCGAGCTGCTGGCGCTGCACACGCCCGGCCACTCCCCCGGATCGGTGTGCTGGTATGCCCCGGAACTGGGGGTCGTCTTCAGCGGGGACACCCTGTTCTCCGGCGGCCCCGGCGCGACCGGGCGCTCCTATTCGGACTTCGGAACCATCCTGCAGTCGATTTCCGGTCGGCTCGGCACGCTGCCCGGCGACACCGTCGTGCACACCGGCCATGGCGACAGCACCACCATCGGCGACGAAATCGTGCACTACGAAGAATGGGTGGCCCGCGGCCACTGATCCGCTGCCGAGCTGACCACCGGCGCGGCCACTATCGTTGATCCATGCCGCCCGAACCCCGGATGCCCGAATCGAGCATTGTGGTGCGGCCCGAGCCGTCCTACACCGAGGCGTCGCGGCTGCGGGCCGCCGGTTTGGCGCAGGCGATCGCGGTGTTCGAGCGGGCCGCCGAACAGGTGGCGCTGCCCAAGCCGCCGCAACCGATCGTCATCGCCGACTACGGCGCCGCCAACGGCCACAATTCGCTGCGGCCGTTGTCGGCGGGCATCGCGGTGCTGCGCCGGCGCACGCGACACGACCACGCAATCCTGGTGGCGCACACCGATGTACCGGGCAACGACTTCGCGGCGCTGTTCGAGACGGTGGCCGACGACCCGGAGAGCTACCTGCACTCCGACACGGCGACGTTCACCTCGGCGGTCGGCCGGTCGTTCTACGACCAGATCGTGCCGTCCAAGACGGTCAACCTGGGCTGGACGTCGTGGGCGACCCACTGGCTGCGCCGGACACCGTGCGAGGTGCACGATCACGTGCACGTCTCGCGCACCAAGGACGACGCGGTGCAGGCGGCGTACGCCGATCAGGCCGCGCTGGATTGGCATAACTTCGTCGCGTTCCGCGGACGCGAGCTGGCTCCCGAGGGCCGGCTGGTGGCGTTGACGCTGGCCGCCGACGAGGACGGGACGGCGGGCTTCGCCCCGCTGCTCGATGCCATCGTCGCGGCGCTGGCCGATCAGGTGCGCGACGGTCTGCTGCGCTCGGATGAGGTGCGGCGCATGACGATTCCCACGGTCGCCCGGGCCGAAAAGGACTTCCGCGCCCCGTTTGCGCCGAAGGGGCGGTTCGAAGGCCTGATGATCGAGCACCTCGAGATGTTCAACGCCGAGGATCGATTCTGGGCTCGCTACCAGTTGGATCACGACGCCGAGGCTTTCGGCGCGCAGTGGGCGGCCTTCGCCCGGTCCGCGCTGTTCGGATCGCTGCTGACCGCACTCGACGGCGGGATCCGCGACGAGCGGGCCACCCGCTTCGCCGAGCAGCTGGAGCGCGCCGTGGCCGATCGCCTGTCAAGCGCACCCGAGCCGATGCGGATCCCGCAGGCCTTGGTCGTGCTGGTCAAGCGCGACGCCTCGCGCCCATGAGAGTTTCGGCATAACCACGCAGCGGGTAACCCCCTGCAATCGTCGAACCTGCGACTGCAAGGGGGTAGACGCATGAGCGTGCAGGACGATAAATCGGCTGATCAAGACGACGAGCAGCGGCTGACCGAGAAGCCGGAGCCTGACGAGGACGACAAACAAGAGGCCGCCAAGATGATGGAGGCCTACGAGGACAAACCCACGATCGTGTTGCCCGGCACCGGCGGAAGCGTATCCGGCACGGCGGTCAACGAGTGGCTCGACGAGGATGGCAATCCCAAGCACGAAGAGCCCGAGGGCGGGGGTTCGGGCGAGGGCTCGCAGGCCGAGACCGAGGCCGACGAGGGGCGCGACGAACAGGAACTGAAGGACCAGATCGAAAAGGACAAGGCCCTCAACGAGAAGCTCAAAGAAGCCGCCCAGGAAGAGAACAAGGGCGAAAAGGGTTGAGCTGAGCCGGAATTCCCGGTTCCGACCGGCTCAGTGAGCGGGGATGGGCCCTAGCGCCGTGATGCCCAGGTTGCCCTCGATCTCCTGAAGGATCTGGTTGACCCGGTCCAGGCCGGGAATAGGCGCGTCGACGCCCGGAATGGGTGGCACCACCGGCGGGGCCGCCACCCGGTGCGGGGTCGCCGGACGCGCCGGTGGAGGCGCGGCCTGCGGTGTCGCCCGCGGCGTGGTGGTCGTCGGGGTCTCGGTCTCGGCCGGCGGGGCGGTGTCCGAGGTGGACGGCACCGGGACGTCCGGTGGCGGCGGTGCCGGCTCTGCGGTGGCGCTCTTGGGAGCCGGCGGCGGGGCCACCGGTGTCGAGCTCACGGCCGGCGCCGGAGAGGTCGCCGCCTTGTTGTGCGAGCTCAGTCCGATCGCCACGGCGGTGCCCACCAGCAGCACGGCCGCGACGGTGATGACGATCGCGGCCGCCGGCAGCAGATGCCACCGGAACAACAGCCCTTTGCGCTTGGGCGTCTCGGGTGCGGGGTCGGGCGCCAACGCCGGTGGGCCAGCCGTCGGATACCCAGTCACGGCGGCGGCGCTGACCCGCGAGTTGTGACCGGTCGCCGACCAGGCGCGTGCCATCTCCGCCTGCGTCGGGTCGGGCGGCGGCGCTTGCGAGGTGGCGGTCGCTTCCGGGCGCGGGTCCGGGCGCACCGCCGCCCGGGCCGTGGCGGCGGATATGGCGGGCGCCGAGAGTGTGGCGCCGGCATCACCGGGGCCCTGCGCCATCCGCAGCGCGGCCCCCACGGCGGCCGCCAGTTGAGGGCGCGGCGTGGTGGCGACGGGAACGCGGAAGTGCCGCGATAGCGTGGTGGTCACGGTCGGCAGGTTCGCCCCGCCACCCGTCGAGACGATGGCGACGAGGTCACGAATCCCGTTGTGCGTCAACGTTTCGTCCAACAGCGCGATCATGCCGCTCAGGGAGGGCCGGATGGCGTCGTCGAGTTCGTGTCGGCTGATCCGGATTTCGCCGCGCGTTCCGGTCAGCCCGTCGGTCAGCGTGGCCGTCGTGCGCGAGGACAGCTGTTCCTTGGCGGAACGGCATGCGCTGCGCAGCCGGCTCAGGGAGCCGATCGCCGCGCTGCCCGTGGGGAACGCCCCGGTGGTCGGCATGTTGGCGATAACGACGCTCAGCAGTGCCTGATCCATCAGGTCGCCGGAGAAGTCGCGGTGCCGAACGGTCGGTGCCAACGCGTGGTAGTCACCGTCGGCGCGCAGCAGCGTGATGTTGGTGCCACTACCGCCGAAATCGCAGACCGCGACGGTCCCGCTCGGCGGAATGCCCGGGTTGGTCCGCACGGCGAGCAGTGTGGCGGCGGCGTCGGGAATCAGCAGGATGGGACGCGCTCGTTGCGACCATTCCGGAGTCTCACCCAGCGCGGCGCCAAGGGCGTCCACCGCGTGCGACTCCCAGTGCGCCGGATAGGTGACCGCGATGTTGTCCGGCAGGGGCCGGCCCCCGGTGGCGGCGTAGGCGAGCGCGCGCAGCCCATCGGCCACCAACATCTCGCTGCGGTGCACCGAGCCGTCGACCGCCACGACGGGTCGCGGGTCGCCGACGCGGTTGACGAAGCCGGTGATCACCACTCCGGGCCCCTGCAGTCTGGGATTTTCCGCGGGGACGCCGATCTCGGCGAGACGATCCGGATACAACGTCAGGACGGGTTTGCGGGTGATGGCGTTGTCGGAGGTCACCGCTGCCAGGTTGGTGGCGCCGATCGATAAGCCCAGCGCGGTCCCGACTCCATCACCCATTGGAAATCCCCGTATCCGCAGCACCGACTCGCATCCGGCTAGCCGTTATTGTGCCGCCCCAACCTGTATTGCGGGTCTGCGGCGGCTATGCGCCCGCTGTGCGCCGGTCACCGGATGTTGCCTTCGCCGGCGATGAGCGGCAGGTCGAGCGGGGTGACCCAGCCGGGTCGCAAATCGTTGACCGCCGGCACGGCGTTGAGCGCCCGCAGCCCGGTCGCCAGGCAGCCGGCAGCGGCCGCGTCGCGGCCCGAACCGTCGGTGAACCGAAACGCGGTCTCCTGAAAGATGCTCGGGGTCCCCTCGATGTCCACCCGGTAGACGTCATTGTCGTGACCCGTCGGCCAGTCCGGGGCCGCGTCCAAGCCGATGCGGTTGACGTGTTCGAGCTGAATTCGGGTCTCGCCCTGGTAGACACCGTTGATGGTGAACCGGACCGCGGCCACGTGCCCTGGCTTGATGACGCCCCTCGCCGAGTTGCGCTCCGTCGGGGTCACCCACTTGTCCCAGGTGGTGGTGATTTCGTCGAGCATGATGCCGGCGGCGTGCGCGATCATCGGGACGGTGGCGCCCCACGCGAAGATCAGCATGTCGCGGTCTTCCAGCATCGGCTTGAATTCGGGCTCGCGGCCGATGCCCATCTCGAATTCGTAGTCGCCCTCGTAGTTGGTGTAGTCCAGCAGCTCCGACGCGCGGACCCGCCGCACCTCGGAACACAGGCCCATCAACGTCATCGGGAACAGGTCGTTGGCGAATCCCGGATCGATGCCGGTGGTGAAGCAGGACGACTCCCCCAGCTCGCACGCCTCGGTGATCGGCTGGATCCAGTTCGGCGGGTTGAGGTGCATGGTCGGCCATACCCACGGCGTCATCGCCGTCGAACACACGTCGATGCCGGCGCGCAGGAACCGGGTGATCAGCGAGATGTTCTCCTTGGCGTGCATCGCCGTCGGGCCGTAGTGGACCAGCGCGTCGGGTTTCAGGGCGATCAGGGCCTCGACGTCGTCGGTCGCGGCGATGCCGACGGGTTCGGGTAACCCGCAGATCTCGCCGACATCGCGCCCGACCTTGGCCGGGTTGCTCACGCCGACGCCCACCAACTCGAACAACGGATGCTTGACGATCTCAACGATCACCATCTTGCCGACGAAGCCGGTTCCGTAGACCACCACACGCTTCGAGCCGTGTTCCGCCATGCTTTGACGCCACCTTTCCGCCTCACCGGCCCCCGCTTCGGGCTTCACCATAAGCTTCCCTACCGCCGCTCGTGGTGACACGATGCAATTCATGACGAAGCACCTCGCCGGACCTTCGGTCCTGTTGGCCGTCGGTTTCGGATTCGCGAACGCATGCGGCGTGGCCGACGCCCTCCCCCAGATGCCGAAGGTCCGCTACGAGATCAACGGGCCGGCGGTCGCCGAGTTCATCTACTACCAAACCGACAACGGCCAGTTGCACCAGGTGAATGCGCCGCTGCCCTGGTCGACGGAGTTCACCGGCTATGGCGGCGAGGTGTTCACCGTCAGCGCTCAGGGACCGGGCCCCATCTCCTGCAAGATCCTGCTCGACGGCAACGTGGTGAGCGCCGCGACGGCAACCACGGGCACGCCCGCCCGGACCATCTGTACGCACTGACCCAGCGCTCCCCCTTTCACGACGAAGGAGGTCTAGGTGAGCCTCAAGACGGGTCCCAAGAAGGGCTTGGCGCCGCGGACGAACGGGACGCCCCCGCCCGACATTGCGCTCGCCGACATCCATCTGGAGTCGCTGGCCTTCTGGGAGTTGGACGACGACTTCCGCGACGGCGCCTTCGCCACGCTGCGCCGCGAGGCGCCGATCTCGTTCTGGCCCGCGGTCGAGTACGAGGGCTTCGAACCGGGCGACGGGCATTGGGCGCTGACCAAACACGACGACGTGCATTTCGCGAGCCGCCACCCGGACATTTTCAGCTCCAGCCCCAACATCACGATCAACGACAACACCCCGGAGATCAGCGAATACTTCGGCTCGATGATCGTGCTCGACGATCCCCGACACCAGCGGCTGCGCTCGATCGTCAGCCGCGCGTTCACCCCGAAGGTGGTGGCCCGCATCGAGGCCTCGGTGCGGGAGCGGGCCCGTCGGCTGGTCGCGTCGCTGGTCGCCAACCATCCCGACGGGGAGGCCGAGCTGGTCAGTGAGCTCGCCGGCCCGCTGCCGTTGCAGGTCATCTGCGACATGATGGGCATCCCCGAAGAGGACCATCAACGCATATTCCACTGGACCAACGTGATTCTCGGGTTCGGCGACCCCGACCTGGCCACGGATTTCGAGGAATTCCTTCAGGTTTCGATGGACATCGGCGCCTACGCCAGCGCGCTGGCCGAAGACCGGCGGTCCAATCACCACGACGATCTGACCACCGCCCTGGTGGAAGCCGAGGTCGACGGGGAACGCCTGTCCTCCACGGAGATCGCGTCGTTTTTCATCCTGCTGGTGGTGGCCGGCAACGAGACCACGCGCAACGCGATCAGCCACGGCGTGCTGGCGTTGTCGCGCTATCCCGCCGAGCGGCAGAAGTGGTGGTCGAACTTCGATCGCCTGACCCCCACCGCGGTCGAGGAGATCGTGCGGTGGGCCTCCCCGGTGGTGTACATGCGACGCACCCTGACCCGCGATTTCAAACTCAGCGGCACCAAGATGAAGGCCGGCGACAAGGCCACGCTGTGGTACAACTCGGCCAATCGCGACGAGTCGACGTTCGAGAATCCCTGGGTCTTCGACGTGGCACGCACCCCCAATCCGCACTTCGGCTTCGGCGGTGGCGGCGCCCATTTCTGCCTGGGCGCCAACCTGGCTCGACGTGAGATCAGGGTCGTCTTCGACGAATTGCGCCGCGAGATACCAGACATCGTCGCGACGGACGAGCCCGCGCGACTGCTGTCGCAGTTCATCCACGGCATCAAATCACTGCCGGTGGCCTGGACACCGCCGCGGTAGGCGCATCCCAGTTAGCCTCTGTATCAAGGCAATATCGCCTGCTCCAGGCCGATAGGGCATGCGCTATCGGTTTCGGGCCTACGCTGATCGGCGTGACCATTCCCGCGTTTCCCGCCGCTGAGGTGCTGGCCGCCCGCCAGAAACTCGTGCTCGACCACTTCCACGACGAGGTCCGCCACGCCTGGGATGACGTCTTGTCGACCTTCCCCCATCCGCGTTACGAGTTGATCCCGCAGATGCTCGTGCACGACGGCGATGCGGCGGTGCGCGACTACTACGCCTACACGCGGACCGCATTCCCCGATCAGGACCATGAAATCATCGCGCTGCGCCACAGCGCCGATGCGGTGATCGTCGAGTTCTGGCTGATGGGCACGCACCGGGGTTATCTGGGCAAGGTCCCGCCCACGGGCAGCAGGTTCCGGGTCCGCATGACCGCGTACTTCGTTTTCGACGACACGGAAACGCTTGTCTGCGAACGCATTTACTTCGACACACTGACCATGATCAAACAGCTGCTCGGTGGGCTCGACATGAAGAAGCCCGCGAACTGGTGGCTGGCCGCGCGTTGCCTGCGCGGATTCCTGTCGATGTCGTCGGAAAAACCGGACCCGGCGCTGACCCACACCGCCTAAACTTCACCGCTAAGGGGCAAAGGAGGCCGCGATGCGGATTTCACGCCTGCACACGGTGTTCGGGCTGATCGCCGCGGCCATGTTCGGTTCCTGCGCGATGGCCACCGCCGCCCCTTTGCAACCGGGCGCCCATACCGAGAAGTGGATCGACCTGCGGGCCGGCGAGTGCGTCACCGACCTGCCGCCGGCCGACGGAAGTCGCGTCAACGTCACGGTCGTCGACTGTGCGACAGCGCATTTAGCCGAGGTTTATCTGCGGGCTCCGATGGCCGTCGACGCCGCCATCGCCACCGTCGCCAATCGCGATTGCGCCGCCGGGTTCGCCCCGTACACCGGCCAACCCGTTGCTGGCAGCCGGTTTTCGATCACCTATCTCATCGACTCGAATCAGGACCGCACCGGCGCCAACCCCACCCCGAGCACCGTCATCTGCCTGTTGCAATCCGCCAACGGACAACCGTTGACCGGATCCGCGCGGCACTGAGGGCTAGGCGATCACGTAGTCGCTGAGCGGGAATTCCCGGGCTTCGCGCACCGAGTTGAGTGTCGATGTCGGCCGCAGCAGCGATGCCTCACCGCTGGGGCTGAAGTAGTACGAACGCGACGTCGCGCAGTTGCCGGCGTAAAACACCGAATTGTCCAGCCGCTTTGTCATCCGTTCCATGAACCGGTCGGTGGCGTCTTCGGTTACCTCGAAGGTCGTCGCACCGCGACGCTTGACCTCGCCGAGCAACCTGTCCATGTGTCGCATCTGGTATTCGATGGTGTGGAAGAAGGAGAGTCCGGAGAAGGCGAACGGGCTTGCCAGTCCCAGGTAGTTCGGGAAGTAGGGCATGGACACGCCCTGGTAGGCCTGGAACCTGGTCTCTCGCCACCACTTACCCAGGTTGCGGCCCTTGCGGCCGACCACCTCGATGGCCGGGAAGTTGGCCTCCCACAGATCGAAGCCGGTCGCCAGGACCAGGGTGTCGATGACCGTCTTGCGCCCGTCGGTGGTGACGATGCCGTCGGCCTCGATCCGCGCGATCGAGTTGGTCTCCAGCCGCACGTGCGGCTTGGTGAACGCCCGGTAGAAGGTATTGGAGAAAGTGGGACGCTTGCAGCCGAGGTCGTAGTCCGGCGTCAGCTTGGCGCGCAGGTCCTTGTCCCGGATCCACCGGAACCGATTGATCTTCGCCAGGTCGGATGCGGAGATGTTCCCGCGGCCTCGCGACTCGCGAAAGTGCAACGCCCCCACGACCATAATGATCTCGAGGATGATGTCGGTCACCCACCGCAGCGCCCGCTGGGCCGCGGGCACTCGCGCAAACAGGCGCCGCACGGCGGGGGAGAACTCGAAGTCGACCTTGGGTATCACGTGGGTCGCGGTGCGCTGGTAGACGGTCAGCTCTTTGGCCTCTTTGGCCAGCTCCGGAACCACCTGCACGGCGGATGCCCCGGTCCCGATGACGGCGATGCGCCGCCCCTGGTAGCTGTAGCCGTGGTCCCACGCGGTGGTGTGCACCACCTTGCCTTGGAAGCGCGCAATGCCCGGGATGTCCGGCATGCGGGGCTGGGAGAGGAAACCGGTGGCGGTGATCAGGATCCGGGTCGTCAGCGTTTCGCCGCCGGCCAGCGCCACCCGCCACACCTGGGCGTCCTCATCCCACTGGGCGCCTTCCACGGTCGTGTTGAACCGCATGTGGCGGCGCACGTCGTATTTGTCGGCTACGTCCCCCGCGTATTGCTTGACCTCGGCGCCCGGCGCGAACAGCCGTGACCAGTCCGGCTTGGGTTCGAACCAGTACGAGTACGTGGTCGACGGGATGTCGACGGCGATACCGGGGTAGTGGTTGACGTGCCAGGTGCCCCCCAAGTCGTCCTCGCGCTCGAGGATGACGATGTTCTCAAACCCGAGGCGCTTGAGCTGAATAGCGGCGCCGATGCCGCCGAAGCCTGCACCGACGATGATCGCGTCGAAACGGTCCGTGTCCACAGCCTTGCTCCGTGCTACCTGTTTGCATACTTAACGAATCATAAGCTTTCCCTAAGATACGCAACTCTAATAGGACGCCACGCCGCGCGCATCCGAGCTTTGCCAGTATGTGACCTTGCTGACACACGTGCGGTAACTCATCGATGGGTCTATCAGACCCGGCCTCCGCGCCGTCACCTGCGGAAACGCCCCGCCGGCAACGCCGAGGAGGCGACCGGCGTCGAGCTGCGCCACCGATTTAGCTCCGCGCGAAAACCCTGGCGGGCACCCGAGTTCTTATCTTGTGGCCGGTCCAGCGGCAGCCGTTGCCTGCAGTTGGCCCAGGAATTCGTGGCACCGCTGAGCGCGCTCGGAGTCTTGAGCCATCACGTCGCTGAAGAAAGACGCGACTTCATCCAAACCGGCGTTCTTCGCGTCGCGCACATACTGGCCGTAATCATGCCCGGCCTTCAGCGAGTGGTATTGAACGGAAATAAGATCGAAGGTCACGTCGTTGAAACCTGTTTCACCCGTTGCCATGTCGCCACCTTTCAGACAATGAGTGCCGAATCCGGTACTCGCGGTTTCGGGCTACCCGGAATGGACAACATCAAACGACGCCTTAAAGTGTTTTTTGTAGGCAACCCGACTGCGCTACGGGGTCGGTCCGATCGCGGCGACGCTGCCGCTATCCACCGTCAATCGCAGCGCCCCGGTATACAGGAAATCATCACGAAATGGTTGGCAAGTTGACAGTTTGGGAGGGGCTTGCATGGGCATTTTGGACGCCATGATGGCACGTCACATCGTTTGTATCCTTAGTCCAGCAGTAGTTCTCGCAGCGTCGGGCGTGGCCGTTTCGGCCCTGTCCGCTTCCGTG